>CAVPEK010000003.1:0-327495 GCA_963703445.1 uncultured Thermoleophilia bacterium
TTGCCAGCCCGGTAGTCGTCCTCACCAACAAGCTTGGACAGGACCAGGCTGCAGTACGGGTTCGAAAGCTTCGGCGAGAGTGCGCGCTCGAGCGAATAGCGAACAGCCTGCGCGGTCACCGGGGCGCCCGACGGCGGCGAGAACCTGAACCCCGGGCGCAGGCGGAACACGAACGTGCGACCACCGTCGAGGACCTCCGGCGCCGCCGCGGCGAGCTCCGGCACGACACGCGCCGTGCCGTCCGCCTCCGGCCGGTAGGCCATCAGGTTGACCTGGATCGCGTGCGCCAGACCAAGCTGGAGCAAATTCGACCCATAGGCGGTCGGATCGGTGGAGAAGTACGGATCACCGGTCGCAACCTGGGTAAGGACGCGCGTCCCGTGGATGTGCCCCCGCAGCTCCGAGGCGCTCGGTCGCAGCGAGACCCAGACGCGCCCGTGAGTGACGGCGAGCGCGACGGGGCTGTGCCCCGTCGTGAACGTTCGCGTCGCCCCGCTTCCCGGGTCAATCCGCGTCACCGTCCCGGCATTCGCGTTCGGCACCCAGAGCGCGCCGTCTCCCACGACGGCAGCGATCGGCCGGGCGCCGGTCGAAACCTTGCCCACGACCGCGCCAGTCGGGTCGACCTGCCAGACCCCGCTGTCGCTCTGCATCGGCAGCCAGAGGTAGCCGCCTGCAACGGCCGCGTCCTCGACCCAGCCGTCGTGCAACTTTCCGCGCGCCACCACCTCGCCGGTTCGCTCGTCGAGCCGCGCAAACCGCGAGCCGTCGCGCCCAATCGCCCAGAGATCCTGCCCCGATGCCGCAAGAAGCACGTCGAACCCCCACGCCGCCCCATCGGGCAACCCTCGGACGAGGGTGACGCGATTTGTCGCCGGATCGATGCGTGCAATCCGGATCGGGTATCCGAACGCCACCCAGATCGCATTGGGCGTCGCCGCGATCCCTTCCGCGCGTTGAAGCGAGCCGTCGTTGATGGCATCCGGGAGGCGGATACGCGCGACGACCTGACGGTACCGAGGATCGATGCGCTCCAGCGTCGGCGCGTGCGAGTCGGTGACCCAGATCGATCCGAAGGCCGTCCGGGGGAGGAGCCAGTAGGGATCCGCCGGGATTGGGAACTGGTCGGTCGCACGCCGGCCGGCAACGTCGATCTTCGTCAGGTAGCTGGCGTCGACGTCCATGCCGTAGAGCGCATCCGCCCCGTGCACGAGGGCGTACGGCGTCGCGCCGGGGTCGACGCTCGTGAGCGCTTTGCCGCTCCGTGCATCGAAGATGCCGACGGACTCGGCCGGCAGCTGCAATGTGTGCGACCTGCCGGCAACGAGTAGCACCGCGGCTCCGACCACGGAGACAACGAGGATCGAAACGACAGCGAGTCTGAGCCTCGGACGCGTTCCTCGAATCGCGCGTAACGCACGTCGTGGGAGCTGTCGTCGCGGCGCGCGTTCGACGGGGTGAATCTCGATCGCGCCAACCGGCTTTGCGAAGCCCTTCAAACGCTCGAGACGATGTAGCCCGTACGCGACGCCGGGCGTCGAGCCGGCAAGCTCGCGGACCGCGTCACTGGCGAGGATCTGCCCCGGGCCGGCGAGCGCGCACAGGCGTGCCGCGCGGTTGAGCGCGCCGCCCCGGAAGCCGCCAACGACCGGAACAGCTTCACCCGAGTCGAGGCCGACCCCGACCGGGCGTGCGAGCTCGCCCGAGGCGAGGCGATTCTGCAGCGCGACGGCGAAGCGAAGCGCCGACCGGGCCGAGTCGAACACAACGAGCACCTGGTCGCCGCGAGTCTCCTGGAGCGTCCCGCCGAACTCGGGCGTCAGCTCGGCCGAAACCGCCTCGAACCCACGTGCCAATGCCGCACCCGCCTCGTCCCCCTGCGTACGGGTGTAGGCGGTGTAGCCCCGCAGGTCAGCGAACACGAACGTGCGAACCGCCGCGGCGCGCATCGGCGCGTCGACGTGCTCGCCACTCAACGCCGCTGCTGTGGCGTCGATCAGCTCCGAGCACGTCGCGTACCGGTCCTCGCGGCTCTTGGCGAGGGCGGAGGCTATGACGTCGTCGAGGGCCGCCGGCAGATCGACCCGGTCGGTGATGCGCGGCGGCGGACTGGTCGCGTGAGCGAGGACAGTCGCAAGCTCGTTCTCTCGCCGGAACGGCGGTTCGCCTGTGAGTGACTGATAGAGAACACAACCGAGCGCGTAGACGTCGACCCGGCCGTCCACTGGGCGGCCCTCCACCTGTTCGGGCGCGAGATAATCGACGGTCCCGATGATCGCCCTATCGCCCGTGAGGCTCGAGACCGTGGAGGCGTGCTTCGCGAGCCCGAAGTCGCACAGGTAGGCGAGATCGCCCCGCGAGTCCGGCGCGACCAGGATGTTCGCCGGCTTGACGTCGCGATGGACGAGACCTCGTTCGTGCGCCGTGTCGAGCGCCTCGGCGATCTGCCGGAGGAGCGCAACCGACTGACCGGGGTCGAGCTTGCCGACGCCGGCGAGCATCGCGTCGAGGTCCCGTCCCTCGACGTACCGCATCGCAATGAAGAGATTGCCGTCGTCCTCGCCGGCGGAATAGATCGGGACGATGTGGGGGTGCTCGAGGCTTGCGGCGAGCCGCGACTCGCTCAAGAAGCGCTCGCGAAAACGCTCGTCGCGGGCAAGTTCCGGGACGAGAACCTTCAGCGCCACCGCGCGCTCGAGGGCGAGGTCGCGCGCGAGGTAGACGGTACCCATTGACCCGCGGCCAATTTCGGACTCGACTCGGTAGCCGGCGACGATCGCGCCGGCGTTCAACGCCACGCGAGGCAACCTGGTCGAAGGGCTCTCATCTCATCAGGACGGGACAGAACGAGGGATTCTTCCGCCATCCGAACGCGTGGCCCAAACGACCCTCGCCGGCCGATCGCAGTAAAGCCACCGCCACCGCAACGAGTCGCCTCACACTTCGGGTTATAGACCGCAGGGCGACCGCGTTCAACCGTGGCAGATTTCGCTCGAGCCGTCCGGTGAGCGGGAACAGCTAGCGCAGCCGTTTCAGGCCGTCGAGAATCAGGGTCAGACCGAAGTCGAATTCGCTTGCGCCGTCGTCGGTGCCGTCGAGGTGCTGGTGGACGTGCTCGAGCAGATATGGGAAGTCGTCGGCGAGAGCGAGCGAACGACCGACGCCGCCGCGGTGTCGAGGTCGACTCCGGGAGGCATCGAATGGCCGAGCTCGCACAGGGTGAAGCCGAGGATGTGGCTGTCGACTGGCCAACGAGCATGATCCTGCTGGCGGCGACGGCCTCCCCGGTGAACGCAGCGAGGAGACCGGAACTCCCAGCAGTGGCCGTTTCGTCTGGTGCGGGAGGGGTCGGAGTAGTGCCGGCCCCTCCGTCGTTCGTCTGCGGTGGGTCAGGGAGAGTTGAGTGCGGCGTTGCCGGTCATGACAACTGTGGTGGACGTTGATGTTGGTTGGGCCTTCCTTGCGAGGCAGGTGCCGTTTGCGCTGCGGGCGCCGATCAGGAGGCCGCTCCGTTCGTAGGTGCCGTGGCCGCTTGCGCCGGCGGAAGGCGTTGGTGCCGCCTTCGATCGTGAAGATTCCGTGCCCGACGGTGGTCGCGAGGCATTTGCGGAGGTTGGGGTGTACCGCGTACGACTTCTCGATGGCGACCAGCCGGACGGTGCCGTCTGCAAGCTGGAGTGTCATGTGGTCGATGCGTGTGTCTTTGCTCGACTTGATCTGGACGGTGCCGACGCCGCGGATCGGTCCGGCGGCGGTGACCCGGGTGGGGCTGTCTTTGCCGTCGACCGTCTTCGCGGTGAGCGTGAATCTTTGGGTGCTCGCCGCCGGGCTGGCGTAGGCGACGGTGGCCGCGGCCGCCGCACAGACGGCCCCCGTGATGACGACAAGGTGAGTGATCCGAAGCTGCATGAGCGTTCTCCTTCCGAGTGGGTGCCCTATGGACAGGGCTCAGCAGGACGGTAGGAGGCTGGCGCGTCGGCGTCGTCGGTTGCTTGTCGCGACCGAATCGGTGTTCCGGCTGATCCTGAGTGAGGTGTGGTCAGCGTTGCGGCTGAGCTGGATGAGCGTGGCGGATGATGCGCTTGGACGCGACCGGAGTTACCTTCCAGAGGTGCGCGCCATCCGTGTTCGGCGTCTCTCCCGTTCTGACCTGGGCGATCTTGCGCTGGCGGCTGTGTTCACCGCCGTTGCGCAGCTCGATGTGTGGGTGCGCGGGACAGTGCCTGGTCCGAGGTGGGAGAACGCGCTGCTGCTTCCGCTAGTGGCGCTACCGCTTGCCTGGCGGCGACGCTGGCCGTGCGCGGCGCTCGCGATCATCGCCGCGGCGATTGCCGCGCAGGCGCTGCTCGTTGCCGGGCACCCGCCGTCCGGCCTCTTGTACGCGGGGCCGATCCTGATTGGTGCCTACTCGGTGGGCGCGCACGCGCCCTGGTCGCGGCGTGCCTTCGCTGCGTTGGCGGCACTTGCGGTCGCCTACGACATCATCTACCTCAATGCCCAGGGCGGTCTCAGCGGCTCCTTCAACGCCGTTGCCGGTGCCCTCGTCTGGCTGCTCCTGCCGACGGGCGCTTGGCTGCTCGGCTGGTACATGCGCCGCCGCCGTCGGGAGGCAGCAGCCGCAGCGGAGGCGGTTCGTGTCGAGCGTGAGCGCGAGCAGCAACGGCTAGCCGCGCTCGAGCAAGAGCGGGAGCGGATGGCGCGCGAGTTGCACGACATTCTCGCCCATAGCGTCAGCCTGATGGGCGTGCAGGCGGGCGCTGCCGAGGAGGTGCTCACGAGCGATCCCGAGCGCGCACGACCAGTGCTCCGATCAATCCAGCAGACATCACGCGACTCCGTTGCCGAGCTGCGCAGGCTGCTCGGGATGCTGCGCGCCGAAGAGCTGGAACCGGAGAGGGCGCCGCAGCCCAGCCTCGACCAACTGGACGCTCTCGTCACTCGCATGTCCGAGGCAGGGCTGCCAGTCGAGCTGCAAATCGAAGGGGCAAGACATCCCCTGCCAGCCGGTATAGAGCTCACCGCCTACCGCGTCGTCCAGGAATCGCTCACAAACGCGCTCAAGCACGCGCACCCCTCACGGGTCGAGGTGGTCATCCGCTACCAACCGGCCCAACTCGACGTACGTATCCACAACGACGGCGTCTCGCCGCTTGCCAACGGAAACGGCAGCGGTCACGGTCTGCTCGGAATGAACGAACGCGTCTCGCTGTACGGCGGCCGCCTCGACACCGGCCTAACCGCGGAAGGCACGTTTCGCGTACACGCCGAGATCCCCTTCGAGACCGCGCCCGCATGATCCGCGTCCTGATCGTCGACGACCAGGAACTCGTCCGGGCCGGCTTCCGGATGATCCTCGAACAACAAGAGGACATCGAGATCATCGGCGAGGCCGGTGCTGGCGCCGACGCTGTCACACTAGCGCGCGAGCTCGACCCGGATGTCGTACTGATGGACGTGCGCATGCCCGAGATCGACGGGATCGAGGCGACCCGGCTGCTCCTCGCCACAGGCACGCGCGCACGCGTGCTGATGCTGACCACCTTCGATGCGGACGAATACGTCTACGAGGCGATGAAGGCGGGCGCAAGCGGCTTTCTACTCAAGAACGCACCACCCGCACAGCTGGTCATCGCCGTCCGCGCCACCGCGGCCGGCGAGGCGCAGCTCGCACCGGCGATCGTCCAGCGCATGGTCGAGGAGTTCGTCCGCCGGCCAACTCCCGGACGGACGCGGCCCGACACACTCGACGAGCTCACCGAACGCGAACTCGACGTGCTCAAGCTGCTCGCGCGCGGCCTCTCCAACGCCGAGATCGCCACCGCGCTCTTTCTCAGCGAAGCAACCATCCGCACGCACGTGAGCCGCATCCTCACAAAGCTCCAGCTCCGCGACCGAACACAAGCCGTCGTCCTCGCCTACGAAAGCGGCCTCATCCAGCCAGGCGACGCCCGCGCATAGATCCCACACGAACCATGCGGGAACATCAGAAAAGTCGGAAGGCGGCTGCCGTCGTGAGGCTGCCTGCGGCGGCGTTGCCGGCGGCGTCCTGCAATGCAGGGTCGGGTGTGAATGCGAGTGCGCCGGTGCCGGCGGTGATGTTCGCGCCGCAGGTTCCCGAGCAGGCGCCTGCCACGGTCGCGGTGATGACCGCACCCAACTTGCTCAGCGTGCTCGAACTGAACGCCGCGCTCGTGTTGTCGGTGGCGATGTAGGCGTTCGAGCCGGTGACGATGCCCGCGGGGGCTGTGAGGCCGGCGATTGTCAGTCTGTCGTTGCCGGCCCCACTCGGGTCTGTCTCGGTGATCGTCGCGGTGGGACCGATCGCGGTCGCGATGGGCTCGCTGAAGGTGACGATGAATGTGTCGCCGGCCTCGATCAGACCCGCAGTGAGGGCGTTGTTCGTCGAGATGACGCTGACCGGGACGGGTTTGGCGTTGTCGGTGGGGCTGGTGGTGGTGAAGCTGGCTTGGTTGCCGGCGGCGTCGCGGATGCCGGTGGCGTTGGTGGCGAGAGCGATCGTGAAGGCGTTGACGGCGGTGTCGGCTGCGCCGGCGCCCTCGGTGATCGTCAGGGTCGCAGCGGAGCCGGCGACCGCGACCGAGGCGAGGCTGCCGGCGCTGGGGACGTTGCTGAGCGTCCAGGGAGCGGTGCCGGCGCTGTAGGCGGCGAGCGCTTCGGAGAAGGTCGCGACGGCATGGTCGACCTTGCCGTTGGTGTTGGTGTCCTGCATCACCAGGCTGACGAGGACAGGGGTGGCCTGGTCGGCGGGGGCGGTGGCGGCGAAGCTGGCTTGGTTGCCGGCGGCGTCGCGGATGCCCGTGGCGCTGGCTGCGAGGGCGATCTTGAAGGTGCCGACAGCGGTGTTAGCGGCGCCCGCTCCTTCGCTGATCGTCAGGGTCGCGGTTGTGCCGGACGTCGAAACGGCTGCCAGGGTGCCGGCGCTGGGGACGTTGGTGAGCGTCCAGGGTGTCGTGTCGGTGGAGACGGCGAGCGGTTCGCTGAAGCTGACGGTCGCCTGGTCGATTTTGCCGTTGCCGTCGCTGTCTTTCATCGCGAGCGTGCCGGCAACAAGGACGGGTTTGGCGTTGTCGGTGGGGCTGGTGGTGGTGAAGCTGGCTTGGTTGCCGGCGGCGTCGCGGATGCCGGTGGCGTTGGTGGCGAGAGCGATCGTGAAGGCGTTGACGGCGGTGTCGGCTGCGCCGGCGCCCTCGGTGATCGTCAGGGTCGCAGCGGAGCCGGCGACCGCGACCGAGGCGAGGCTGCCGGCGCTGGGGACGTTGCTGAGTGTCCAGGGAGCGGTGCCGGCGCTGTAGGCGGCGAGCGCTTCGGAGAAGGTCGCGACGGCATGGTCGACCTTGCCGTTGGTGTTGGTGTCCTGCATCACCAGGCTGACGAGGACAGGGGTGGCCTGGTCGGCGGGGGCGGTGGCGGCGAAGCTGGCTTGGTTGCCGGCGGCGTCGCGGATGCCCGTGGCGCTGGCTGCGAGGGCGATCTTGAAGGTGCCGACAGCGGTGTTAGCGGCGCCCGCTCCTTCGCTGATCGTCAGGGTCGCGGTTGTGCCGGACGTCGAAACGGCTGCCAGGGTGCCGGCGCTGGGGACGTTGGTGAGCGTCCAGGGTGTCGTGTCGGTGGAGACGGCGAGCGGTTCGCTGAAGCTGACGGTCGCCTGGTCGATTTTGCCGTTGCCGTCGCTGTCTTTCATCGCGAGCGTGCCGGCAACAAGGACGGGTTTGGCGTTGTCGGTGGGGCTGGTGGTGGTGAAGCTGGCTTGGTTGCCGGCGGCGTCGCGGATGCCGGTGGCGTTGGTGGCGAGAGCGATCGTGAAGGCGTTGACGGCGGTGTCGGCTGCGCCGGCGCCCTCGGTGATCGTCAGGGTCGCAGCGGAGCCGGCGACCGCGACCGAGGCGAGGCTGCCGGCGCTGGGGACGTTGCTGAGTGTCCAGGGAGCGGTGCCGGCGCTGTAGGCGGCGAGCGCTTCGGAGAAGGTCGCGACGGCATGGTCGACCTTGCCGTTGGTGTTGGTGTCCTGCATCACCAGGCTGACGAGGACAGGGGTGGCCTGGTCGGCGGGGGCGGTGGCGGCGAAGCTGGCTTGGTTGCCGGCGGCGTCGCGGATGCCCGTGGCGCTGGCTGCGAGGGCGATCTTGAAGGTGCCGACAGCGGTGTTAGCGGCGCCCGCTCCTTCGCTGATCGTCAGGGTCGCGGTTGTGCCGGACGTCGAAACGGCTGCCAGGGTGCCGGCGCTGGGGACGTTGGTGAGCGTCCAGGGTGTCGTGTCGGTGGAGACGGCGAGCGGTTCGCTGAAGCTGACGGTCGCCTGGTCGATTTTGCCGTTGCCGTCGCTGTCTTTCATCGCGAGCGTGCCGGCAACAAGGACGGGTTTGGCATTGTCGGTGGGGCTGGTGGTGGTGAAGCTGGCTTGGTTGCCGGCGGCGTCGCGGATGCCGGTGGCGTTGGTGGCGAGAGCGATCGTGAAGGCGTTGACGGCGGTGTCGGCTGCGCCGGCGCCCTCGGTGATCGTCAGGGTCGCAGCGGAGCCGGCGACCGCGACCGAGGCGAGGCTGCCGGCGCTGGGGACGTTGCTGAGTGTCCAGGGAGCGGTGCCGGCGCTGTAGGCGGCGAGCGCTTCGGAGAAGGTCGCGACGGCATGGTCGACCTTGCCGTTGGTGTTGGTGTCCTGCATCACCAGCGTCAAGAGGCTCGGTTTGACGGTGTCCTTGGTGCGGGTGATGGACGTCGAGCTCGACGAGTCGCCGTAGCTGCTGGTGGCTGAGGCCGAGACGGTGATCAAGCCGTCGGCGAAGGGGGAAGCGTCGATGCCGGCGAACGTGCGCGTGCCACCGCCGGTGATTCCAGCCGCAGTCAACGTTCTGATCGTCGAGCCGTCCGTCAGCGTGAGCGTGATGGTGTCGCTTGCGAGCGAGGTGGCGGGAAGAACGACGTCGAACGCGAGGTTCAAGTCGTTCGACGCGTTGATGTAGGCGTTGCCGGTTCCGCCGCCGTTCGTGAGAGCCACCGACGCGGGCGGGTCGGGTGCGACAGCGACGCTTGCACTTTGGGCGCTCATTCCGCCCACCCAGCTGTAGAGCGTCGGGGTGACCGTGTAGCGCCAGCGGCCAGTGGGCAGCGACGGCTCCGCGCAGCTGAGCGGGTCGGGAGCACCCGAGATGTTGCCCGAACATGTGCCGCCGACCAGGATCGGCGTCGCCGGGGCGCTCTCCGCGTAGCGGGTCACCGCGTAACCACCGCCTGCGAGTTGCCCGAGCGGCGAGCCCATGACGATCGCTTGCGCCCAGCTGACAGTGGCGTTGCGACCGATGAGCGAGCCGGACGGGATCGCAGCCGACGGGAGTGACCCGGCCGAGGCCCGGCCGTTCCCGCCGGGGTTGGAACCAGCCGTCCAGTACGCGCGAACGACTCCCGCTCCCGCAAGTGCGAGAACTGCGCACGCGGTGACGATCGTGAATCTCCTGCAGCGAGTGCTCACGTTCGCGTCCCGCTGCCGCTGAAGGAGAACGTGAAGTCGGCGTTCTTGCAGGCGTTCTGATTGGTCGCCAGGTCGAGCATCGTCACCTGCGGCGCCGTGGCTCCCTGCGCCGGCAGGGTGACCGATCCGTGTGCGGGGACGACGATCGAAAGCAATCCTCCCGCCACGTTCGACTGCGTCACCTGCAGGTTCGCCGGCCCGTCGCAACCGGGCTGCGAACTCCCGGGCGTGACTGTGACCGTGAGCGCGGTGACGCTCAGGTTGAAGTCGAACCCATTCGAGACCGTCAGGGTCAGCGGCTGGCCGACGCCGGGAGAGAGCAAGCTTGGGAGAACGCCGGAGATCGAGAATGCGCCCGGCGGCGACGTGGTCGGGCTGTGGATCATCCAGCTGAAGCAGGTGTCGGGGCCCGCGACGCGAGCCGGGTCGACTGCGTGGACGCAGAATGTGTGTGTGCCCGTCCCGAGGCCGACGTAGCTGGCAGGGTTCGAGCACTGCTGCCAGCCGCTGCGGTCGAGCCGACACTCGAAGCCGTTGCCGGCCGCGACCTCGAAGCCGAACAACGCATCGGTCGATGTCGTGTTCTTGTCGGGACTCGAGGTGAGCGCCGGAGCAGCGGGCGGGACGCTCGAGTAGATCTTCCAGGTGAACCGGTTCACCCCGCTACGGCGATGATTGCGCTCCCCACGAACGCGAAAGACGTGGGTGCCGAAGCGAAGCCCCCGATACGTCTTCGGGTTCATACACGGCCGCCAGCCGCCGGCGTCGAGCCGGCACTCCGCCGTCGCCGAGCGCGGCAGCAGCCAGGCAAACGTGGCGTCTCTCGAGATCGACGGCCGCACGGGAACAGTCGTCAGCAGCGGGTGCAACGGAAGCTGCTCCTGGGTGCGCCGACGCACGATGGTCCACGAATACTCCGACGCGGAGCTCGTGACGCCTGTCGCGGCGCGCGCCCGGACGTCGAAGACGTGACCGCCGCGGCTCAGTCCTTTGAAGACGACCGTTCTCCGGCACGGAAGGAAGCCACGACGGTCGAGCGAGCACTCGTACGTGAGGCCCGGGGCACGGTCGAAGGCGACCGTCGCACGGGTTGAGATCGTTGGCCGCAGCGGCGCGCTCGAGACCACGGGTGCCGCCGGGGCGTCGCTGGAGCCGAAAGCGCCGAGCACGGTCGGCACGGCGAAAGCAGACGCCGCAGCGCCGCCGACGATCAGGACAAGCGTGCGCGCGCTCGAGCGGCGAAGGGACGTGCGACTCACGGTGCCGCCTGCAGATAGACGGTGAAGGTGGCGCCCTGACACTGCGACACAGCAGTGGTCGCCAGACCGACTGCGTTCGCGAGGTCGAGATCGAGCGTCGATCCCGCGGGCACGAACCAGCCTGCGCCGCCGTTCGACTGCACCGTGTACGACAGCGCCGGCCACGTCGCAGCCCGAGTGACCGCTATCGACAGAGAAGCCGTTCGTGCCTCTGGCCGTGTCCAATGCGAGCGAACCGACAAAGGCCTGGTAGCTGTTGCCGTTAGCGATCGAAACCGCAACATCGCCGGACCGGCCCGGGTAGAGGCTCCCTGTCGCGGTGCCCGGCGTCAGGGTCACCGAGCCGACCATCGCAGCGGAGGCTGTCCCGCCTCCGGAGCCGCCGCCGGTCCAGAAGGCGGCAGCGACCGCGGCCCCGAGGAGGGCAACGGCCGCTGCCAGAGCGATCGTGGAGCGTCGCTTCCTGCCGAGTAGGTTCATGGTCCGCCGCCGGACTGACTGCGCCCTAGTTGCTCGAGTACGTGAGCGTCACCGTCGCGCCCTTGCACAAGTCCTGGTTGACAGCAGTGTCGGCGAAGGCCAGGCCCTGCGTAAACGATGCCGTGTCGAGCGCCGCGATCGTGGTGTTCAGCACCTTGGCCGGGAACGTGAAGTCAGCCGGCAGGCAGCCGCCTACGGACGTCGTGATTACCGTCGAGACGGTATCCACATGGACGCTGTAGCTGTTCGGATTCGTGAGCGTGACCGTCACCGGCGTGCTCGAGCCCGGCGTGATCCCCGTTACCGACGGGCTTGCGATCGTCAGATTGTTAGTGGTCGTACCGGCCGTTGCCGATCCAGACCCGGAGCCGCCCGTCGTCCAGTACGCATAGGCGCCGAACGCTCCCATGAGGACGAACGCCGCGACCAGCCCGCCGATCAACGTCCGTTTCCGCAGTGCCCTCATCTCGGTCTCCTTGGTTTGTGTTCGTGGAGTCGAGGCCCCTGCATCGAGCAAGGGACACACGACGTTCAAAACGAGTACGGCATCGACCCGATTTGGGCGATACGAACCACCGAAAAGGGGTATTTCCCGAAGTCAGCCGCGATCCGATGCAGCGGCTGTGCCCGAAAACAGTGACAAGGCGGTCGTCCTCGAGCCAGAACGTCCAGCCAACGCGCCCGGACTCGCTCGCCTCCACGAGGACGCGGTACTAATCGGCGACACCGCCGGCTTCATCACTGAGGTCAGCGCAACCTTCTGCGGCCTTACCGGCTATCGGCAAAGCGAATTGATCGGCCGAAACGGAACATTTCTCCTCGCTCCGGAATGGATCGAGTTCTCCGCCCGCCAACGACAGCGAAAAGTCGAGACCCTCCAGGAAACCACCCGCTACGACTGCGTGCTCCTCAGCAAGAGCGGCGCCAGACTTCCCGTTGAGGTGACCTCAACGCTACTCCGAACAGGCGATGAGATCACCGGCATTCGCGCAACCCTGCGCGACACGCGCAAAACCTCAGCGACAGAGCGGCGACTCCAAGAGAGCGAGGAGCGTTTTCAGGGAGCGTTCGACGGCGCCGCAATCGGAATGGCAATGGTCGCACCCAACGGACGCTGGCTCCGCGTCAACGATGCCCTTACACGGCTGCTTGGCTTCAGCCGCGAAGAGCTCCTCGACCTCACCTTCCAAGACCTAACCCACCCCGACGACCTGGAACGAGACCTTGAAGCTGTCCGCGACGTACTCGCCGGACGCCTCACCTGGTATCACATGGAAAAGCGGTACATCCGCAAAGACGGAACACACCTCTGGGGCCTCCTCGCGGTCTCGCTCGTACGCAGCAACGACGGCGAACCCGCCTATTTCGTTAGCCAGATCAGCGACATCACAGCGGCCAAACGAGCCGAAGCCACACGACTCTCTGCACTCGCCGAGCTACCAGATGGAGCCCGAACCCCAAGTCCGCGCGAACTGCAGGTCCTCCACCTGCTCGCCGCTGGCCGGCGTACCTCCGAGGTTGCCGAGAAACTCGGTATCTGCGAGGAAACCGTCCAAACGCTCGTCAAGCGCGCGATGAAGAAGCTCGCAGCCCACAACCGCACACACGCAGTCGCCCTGGCGCTGGAATTAGGGCTAATCGAACGCACTCCTCAAGAGGTCTCCTAAGACCGGAGTAGCGCGAGTGTTCCTGGCCGGCGAGGGCATGTTCAGGCTGGGGTCCGTGTACGACTCTGACGCTTGCAAACAGGCCGCGGCACACTGCGGAGGGTCTTGCGCCTGCCGGCGCGAACGCCGTCGCCTGGGTCAGCGTTCGTGATCGAGATTGCGCTGGACCTCTAGGACTGTTGCGCCAAGCGCTCACGAACGCGACCGTCTGCCTACGTCGTGAGCTGACGTGAGGGCTCAACGATCTGCGCCGCAAGCTCGATCAGATGCCCCGGTTCGTTTGGCCGACTGTCGTCGCGACCGGCCGGAGCTCTGTCCCCGCTTGATGCCTCGCCTTCGATGCTGCGCATTCCGGGCAGGAACAGCGCACCGAGCGTCACGGCAGCCGCCGATGAATGGCCGCCCCGACGAGCGTCGCGCGGATCCCGACGAGCCCGGCGGCCGGACCGGTGAGCGCGAAGGAGACGGGCAGCAGGCCGACAGAGATGAGCCAGTCCATGCTCGAGACGCGGCCGAGAAGGCTCGAGGGCACGTGGCGCTGCTTGATCGTCGACCAGACGATCGTCCCCATCGTCTCGAGCGCGTTGAAGACCAGACAGACGAGCATCAGCTGCACGCGTCGTGCGGCCCAGGCCGTAGCCGGCGACGGCGAGCGTCGCGATCGTCCAGCACACGTACATGAACGTCACGTCGCGACGCGGCTGACCTCGTTGCGCCATCAGCACCGCGGCGCCGACCGCACCGATACCGCCGGCGGCGAACACGTAGCCGAGGTCGGCCGCCGAACCGTGTAGCTGGTTCTTGACGACGAACGGCAGCAGCACCTCGGTCGGCCCGAGGAAGGCGAGATACGCGATCGCGGCCGACGAGGAGCGTCGCCCACAGCCAGACATGACTCCGAACGAAGCGGAATCCCTCAGCCGCCGCCGCGAGGGTCGACGCGGATGTGCCGCGGGTAACGGCCTTCGAGGTGAGGCAGACGACGGCCGCCGCCGACGCGAGGAATGACACGGCGTCGACCGCGAACGCGGTGCTCGGACCGAACGACGCCAGCAGCCACCCGCCGAGCGCCGGCCCGGCAAGCCGCATCGCGATCGGACGCACGAACTGGTCGAGCGAGTTCGCCGGCGCGAGGTCTCGAGGGTGGACGACCGCCGGAACGATCGCCTCGAAGGACGGCGTGAAGAACGCGGTGCCGACGCTGTACGCGGCGGCCGCGCAAACGAGCGCGGCGAACGTGAGAGCGTGCGTGAACGCCAGCACGGCGATCACCCCGACCGCGCAGGCGCGGCCGAGATCCGCAACGAGCATCACGCGACGCCGGTCGAAGCGGTCGCTCACCGTGCCGCCGATCGAGCAGGCACGCGATCAGCGGCACCGTCATCGCGATCCCGATCACCGAGAGCGCCTCTGGCTTGTTCCAGAGCGAGTAGCTCGTCCAGGCGATCGCGACGAGGAAGATGCCGTCACCGACGAGCGAGATGCTCATCCCCGCCCAGAGCGTGCGGAAATCACGCGAGCGGAGCGGCCGCAGGAGCCCGACCCGGGCCAGGCCGCCGGGCCTGTCGAGCGCCTCGAAGCTGTGCTGCATCAGGAGCTAGGTCGCTGTCGGGGTCGAACGCCGGCTCGCGTCTATTTGCGACGTCGGTCAGACCGAGATACGTCACGAGGTCGCTGGTCCGTGCATCGGCTTGCCGAAGAGGAAGCCCTGGCCGAGCCCGAACCCGAGGCTCTGCAGTGACTCGTTTTGTGCCTGGTGCTCGATCCCCTCGGCCACGACCTCGAGGCCGAACTGGTCGCCGATCGCCATGATCGCGGCAGCGAGCACCGCTGTCGTCCATCTCTCCACTCAGGAACGACCGGTCCATCTTCAGAATGTCGACCGGCAGACGGCTCAGATAGCTGAGCGACGAGTAACCGGTTCCGAAGTCGTCCATCGCGATGCGCACACCGAACTCCTTCAAACCGCGCAGCCGCGCGATGGCCATGTCGGAGTCCGCGAGCATGACTGTCTCGGTGATCTCGAGCACGAGCGACGCCGGCGGGAAACCCGTCGACCTCGATCGCCTCGCTGGACGTCGCTGACGATCGTCTCCGCCTGAAGCTGCTTGACCGAGAGGTTGACGCTGATCGTCAGCGGGCTCGCGTTGCGGGAACCGCCGGTGCAGTTCGACGCCCTTGAGGCATGCCTGGTACAGCACCCACTGACCGATCGGGATGATCAGACCTGTCTCCTCCGCAAGCGGGATGAAGCTGGCCGGCGCCATGACGCCGCGGGTCGGGTGGTTCCAGCGCAGAAGTGCCTCGACGCCGTAGTCGGTTCCGGCCCCGAGCCGCACGACCGGCTGGTAGTAGATCTCGAGTTGGCCGAGCTCGAGCGCGCGCTGCAGCTCGCTCCGCAACTCGAGCCGCTCGACGACCCGGTCGTGCATCTGCGGCTCGAACAGGCGGTAGCTGCCCTTGCGGTCGCGCTTCGCCATGTACATGGCGACGTCTGCGTTCCGCAGCAGCTCCTCGGCATCCTGCGAGAGCAGATCTGCGTCGCTCATGCAGATGCCGACGCTGGCCCGCGGGTAGACCTGCTTCCCCTCGACAATTGCCGGCTCCTCGACCGCCTTCAGAAGCCGTTCGGCGACCATTGCGGCCTCGTCCGAGCCTTCGACGCCGTCGAGCAGGATCGCGAACTCGTCGCCACCGAACCGTGCAACGGTGTCGGCTGGACGAACGACGCCCTCGAGCCTCCCGGCGACCTCCTTGAGGATCGCGTCGCCGGCGGGATGCCCGAGGCTGTCGTTGACCGTCTTGAAGTCGTCCAGGTCGACGAACATCACGCAGATCAGCGAGCCCATCCGCACGGTCGAGCGGAGAGCGTGCTGCACGCGGTCGGCGAAGAGGGCCCGGTTCGCAAGATTGGTGACCGGGTCGTGGAAGGCCTGATGCGCGAGCTGTGCCTCGAACACCTTCCGCTCGCTGACGTCACGGCTGTTCAGGACGATCCCGCGGATGTGCTCGTCGTCCAGCAACTGCGTGTGTTGCACCTCGAACTGGAGCCAGCGGCCGTCCTGATGATGCAGCGAGCACTCGAACGTGTGCGTCTCGGGACCGGTCCGCTCGGCGCCAGTCACGACCTGAGTCAATCGCGTGCGATCGGCGACTGACAGCAGCTTGTCGAACCGTTCGCCCTGGATCTCGTCGACCTGATACCCGAGCAGGCGCTCGATCGACGGACTCTGATAGGTGACGACGCCGGTGCGATCGAGAACGGTGATCAGGTCGCTCGAATGTGCGACCAGCGAGCGGAAGCGGGCCTCGCTCTTCTGACGGTGCAGGTTGTCGGCAAGGGACGCCGCGTCCAGCGCGAGCGACACCTGTGAAGCGAGCGCCTCGAGCGAGTCGAAGAAATCTCGTGACACCGGCAGCGGACAGTCGAAGACCAGCACTCCCTGGTCTAGGTCGTGGGCGGCCAGTCGGACGAGCAACGTTTCCTCGACGGCGCCGAGCACGAGTGCCGAGAGCACCGGCGCTTGCAGCGTCAAGCGCTGCACGGGATCGGAGTCGAGCATCGCCCGCCGCAGCTGATCAGCTACCTCCGGCGGCAGCTCCCAGGCTCCGCCGCCGCTCGACGCTGCGACCCGGCCACCCTCGTCCTCCCAGAGAACGAGCCGTACCTTGGCCTCGTCTCCGACCAACTTGCGGGCCGCAGCAACGACTGCGTCGTTGACGTCCTCTCGGCCTCCGACGGCAACGAGCTCGACCCCGGCCTGGCGAAGCGACGCCTCGCGAGACGTGGCGCGTTCCTCCTGGCGGACGAGGCCCGCCATGCGAGCGACGACGAGCAAGAACAGTCCTGCGGACGCCGAGATGACGACCAGGAGGTCGATGCTGCCGATGTCCTGTGCGAAATGGATTCCCGGTGCGATCAGGCAGGCGAGCGCGAGCAACGCCAGACGCACGCGGGACAACCGCACCCGCGCGTCCGGAGTCGGCTGCTCGATCGAACTCATCGACGGATGCAGCGCCGCCGCACCCCACAGGACGAGGTACGCGATCCAGCCGACGTCGTAGATCAGCTGATGGTTGTACGTCCCCTGCAGCAGCGCGTAGTTGTAGGCGCAGTCCGTCGCGAGCAGCGCAACGGTGCTTGCCGCGAGCAGGTAGAAGGACGTTGTTTTCCTGCCCCCGTCGACGGCGAGCCTGATCAACGCCGCGAGCAGCAGGATGTCGCCCAGCGGATAGGCGACCGAGACGAGCTTCGCGAGGGGCGACAGGCCCGAGAGGTGAATGTTCGGCGCGACGAGAAACACCCACGACAGCAACGCAAACCCGACCGTCAGGATCAGCGAGTCAATGACGGCGGCCCGGTCGCCGCTGGGGTTGCGCCGCCGCACGAGCAGCAAGAGCCCGGCAAAGAGCACTGGATAGACGAGGAGGTAGATCGCATCGCCGGCAGACGGGAAACCGACAGAGCCGCCGAGCAGAGCGGGGTACGAGTAGGTGTAGACGTCTCCCGCGACGTAGAGCAATTGGCCGAGGAGCAGCAGGCGCCAGGCAAGAACGGCCTTCGGACGGTGCATGCGTATGCCGAGGGCGATGGCCATCGGAGACATCAGCCCGATCAGGTTGATCAGCCCGGCGTACCCCTTGAACGGCGGCACGAAGAGGTACGCCACCGTCAAGACCGACGCGACCGCGAGATACCAGCGCCAGACCACGTCCCGCCTGAAGAACGCCCGGAAGCGTCACGCCACGGCCCTCGCCGCCGGCTGAAGATCGAACGCGTTCGCCAGCTTCCCGAGCACCTCGATCAGCTGGTCGACCTCGGCGTCGGTGTTCGCGGCGGTGACTTGCAGCCTGAACCCGACCTCCTGTCGTCGGCACCAGCGGATAGGCGGCAAGCGTCGCGTAGACGCCGTGCGCGAACAGGAAGCGGCCCAGAGCGCCGATGTCGTCGGGCTTCGCAAGCGGCACCTCGATGATCGGGAACCCCGAGCGGTTCGGCGTGTAGATCCCGAGTGCGTCCAGCGCGCGAAGCACGCGGTCCGTCTTCGCCCAGAGCTCGGCCCGGATCTCGTCGCCGCGTCGTTCGTTCACTTCGAGGCCCGCGATGGTGGTCGCAAGCGAGGCGATCGGCGAGGGGCCCGAGTAGAGATAGGGCGGCGCCGCCGTTTTCAGCAGGCGCTTCAGCTCGGTCGGGCACGCGATGAACGCGGCAAGAGACGAGTACGACTTCGAGAGACCGGCGACGAGAACCACGTTGTCGTAGCTCTCACCGAGATGGCGGACGATGCTGTTGCCCCGCGAGCCGAAGGGCGACAGTTCGTCGTCGCTGCGCTCGCCGATCACCCCGAAACCGTGTGCGTCGTCGACGTACAGGATCGCGTCGTACTTCCTCGCCAGGTCGGCGAACACGGCGAGGTCAGGCGCGTTGCCCGTCATGCTGTTGATGCCGTCGATGCAGATCAGGCGCGAGGCGCTGTGGTCGCCGCGCAGCTGCCGCTCGAGGTCGTCGGCGTCCTCGTGCTCGAAGCGGTGCAGCTTCGCGCCCCGGAGCGAAGCGAGCTCTGCGCCCTCGTAGATCGTCTTGTGCGCCCGCCGGTCGACGAACACGGAGCCGCCGGCAGCCAGGACCGGGATCACCGAAAAGTGAATGAGCGTGATCGTCGGCAGGACGAGCACATCCTCGGCGCCGAGTAGCGCGGCGAGCCGCTCCTCGATCTGCTCATACAGGACAGGGCTTCCGAGCAGACGCGACCAACTCGGGTGCGTGCCCCACCGATCGAGATAGGCCGGAACCGCTTCGATGATCTCGCGTTCGAGATCGAATCCGAGATAGTTGCACGAAGCGAAATCAGCGAGCCAGTTGTCGCCGACGCGGATCAGACGACCGTCGATCTCTTCGATGACCGCGTCCGTCATCGGATTCGACCGCTCGAGCTCCGCCAAATCCGAGCAGGCGGCAAGCCAGCGATCGACCCAAGCGCGACTCGTTTCTTCCCCGACCGACTTCGCCGGCTGGACCGCAGACATGGCGCCCATATCGGGCGCCAGGGGCGAAAGCTTTAGGCTCCTCTCAGGGAGATGATCCGCTGTGGAACCGGCCAGACATGGGCGGGGCAGGCGCTAAAACCGGGAGTCTAGGGCGAACCGTCGAGTTCGCCAGGCCGATCGGCGCCTATTACTCCTTCAGCAGTCCCTGTGCTGTGGCCGACCAAGGCGTAACTTCGGCATCGACGTGAAGGTATCTGGTTCCCGACCCTGGTCCGTCGCCGCGACTACGACAATCGCGACGACCTGCTGGCTGCTTGCCCGAGGCGCGCCGGCCTCCTGGCCCGTTGACAGAAGATGGCCTCCTGGTTCAAGGCCGGCAGGCCAGCTCCCAATGTGGCGTCCGCATGCCACTCCATCTCCATCGCCTCGAAGAACGCGGTGGCCGGGTCGAGCAACTGACGGTTGAAGCGGGCGACGCCGAGGGCCTGGAGCGCGAATGGCTTGGTGTGGGTCTCTCCTTCACCCACTCCGCATCGGTGACTAAACAAATTGGTGGGGCTGGAGGATCATCTCTGTTGAGATGGTGAAGCGGGATCGGTGGGGTGAGATTGAGGATGTTTACCGCGGGGGGTATTCGGGGTTCGTTCGTGTGGCGAGTGCGGTTACCGGCGATCGTGAGTCTGGGGTTGAGGCGGTCCAGGACGGGTTTGCTGATGCTTTGAGGAATGCTGGTCAGTGGGCGGGGCGTGGGCCGCTGCAGGCGTGGGTGTGGAGATGCGTTCTCAATAGAGCGCGTAAGGCGCGACCGCGGCGGCGTTCGTTCGAGTTGGGCTCTGCGGTCGGTGACGCGTTTGGCGATGGTTCGGAGCTGTTGGCGCAGTTGGCGGCTCTGCCGGAGCGGCAGCGGCTGGTGGTGTTTCTGCGGTATTTCGCCGATCTCGACTATCGCGAGATCGCGGAGGCGCTGGACGTGAAGGTGGGAACTGTGTCGGCGACGCTGCATGCTGCGCATGCGGCGCTTCGGTCTGCGTTGAGCGAGGTGTCGGCATGAGCAGCTTCGATCTGATGCCGGAGCTCGCCGCGCGGTTGGAGCGCCTCCTCCCGTCCGAGCCGGGTCCCGGTGACTGGGGCGACGTGCTTCGGCGAGCCGCCCCGGCTCGCGTACTGCGGCGTCCGTGGCCGATCGGAAGGCTTGCGGCCGTGACCAGGCGGCGCCGGCTCTCGATTGCAGTGGCCGCTGCATTCCTTGTCCTTGCGCTCGCCGCGGTCGCGACGGCGACCTACCTCGCCCTTCGGCGCAGCGCAGCACACCCGGCGCCCTCCCCGGCCGAGGTCAGCGTGATCAAACAAGGGCCGGAACGCGTTACCCAGCCGGACACGAGTCTGGCGAAGCTCGTGGTCGCCGATTCGGCCGGGCGGCTCCACATGGTCTGGGAGTGCCCCGAGCGAACCTGGTGCGGCACGCTCACGAGCATCGCGTGGTCGCCGGACGGCCGCCGCTTGGCAATGACCCTCAGCGAGATCGGCGGCCGAAGCGGTTACGTCGGACTGCACGTGATCGACCTCGCGACCGGCGTCGATGAGCACCTTGGGTCGTTGCGGATCCCGCACGTCGAGCGCGAGCAACCGACTGCGATTTTGCGGCGACTCGTGGCCGCCTCGACGAAGGCGCTCGGCTGTCCGGTGCCACACGAGGTTTCTTGGGCGCCTGACAGTAAGCGACTCGCCTACGTCTGCGGCAACGATCTGCTCAACGTCGGCGTGCGGACGTCGATCTATGTCATCCGCGCCGACGGCACTGGACGGGTTCGTCTCCGCACCGGAACGTTCGCTGCTTACTCTCCGTCGTGGTCTCGCGACGGAACCCGGATCGCCTTCGCGACGCAGGCCCGCCCGGACGGATCGGCCGTGTACAGCGTCCGCCTTGGCGGAACCGACCGAATGCTGCTGGCGCGGAATGCTTCGGCGCCCGCCTGGTCGCCCGACGGGAAGACGATCGCCTACGACGCGCCCTGCGGGGTCCGGTATGGAAGCGTGCCATGCGGGTGTGTCCGATTGATGACGCCCACCGGCGATCCCGCCGCGCCTGCAGGATTCCCGGACTGCGTACGCGTCATCGGAGGAGGTCGCCCCGCCTGGTCGCCAGACGGCTCGCAGCTCGCGGTCGAGCAGCACGCGGGCGTCGATGTGGTGAACCTCAGCGACGGCGCGCGCCACCGAGCGACCTCGGTGACGGGTGAGGGCGCCTACGGGGTCGGCAGGGCGGCATGGGCGCCGGCTCAAGCACTGGCGCTGCTCGGCGCCCGAGGGCACGGATCCGGTCTGTGAAACAACTCGGACGCTTGCTGCGGCGGCAGCGGTTCTCTTCGGCGCGCTCGCAACCACGACGAACGCGACGGACCTCGGCAGGTCGAGCGCGGAAGCAGGTAGCTCGCTGATTGAGGAGACGCGGCTGCGTGCTCGCAAGCGCCGAGGGCAGTATGGGGTCGCTGTGCTGGTTGGACTGGCCCTGGTCGCGTTGCCGGCGGTCGCATTCGTTCGGCCACGAAGTCACGGCGCCTCGACGGCGACGTCCGCGACCGGTCCTCTGACATCGCTGCGGGGCAACGGGCCGCTTGCGATCATCACAATGCCTGCCGCGGTGCGGGTTCCGTTTCCGGGGCTATCGACCGACGGGTCGTATCCGAGTGTTTACCTGGTGTCTGGCAGCGGTCTCGGCCGCCTCGTGTTTTCCTGTGGAGCCGCCACGCGCTGTTGGGAGCTCGAAAGCATCGCCTTATCTCCCGATGCGAAACGACTTGCCTACGGTGTGGAATCGATCGGCGGGAACGGCAAGTTCGACGGACTCCACGTCCTCGACCTCGCGGCCGGGAAGGAAACCCAGATACGACACAACGGGGCTCACGAGTACGCCTGGTCGGAGCTTGCTTGGTCACCAGACGGCAGGCGGATCGCCTATGCAGGCGGCATGACACCGAGGTCCGTCGGCGTCTTCATCGTCAACACGGACGGATCACATCGCCGGCGGCTGAACACCGGCCATGTCGCCGGATACGTGGGCTGGCCTTCCTTTTCGCCTGATGGCACCCGCATCGCCTACGCGACGACGCTCCGGCCGCGCATCCCGAGGGGCATACGGTTGCTAGACGCCGTAGGTTCCGTCTACGACATGCGCCGGAACGGCACACAGCGAAGGCTGCTTGCTCTACATGGAACCGCCCCCGCCTGGTCACCCGACGGAACAAAGCTCGCCTACCTGAGCAACTGCGGGATCAAGCTGATCACCCCAACCGGAAAGGACATCACGCCGAGATCTGACGTCCCAGGCTGCTCGTCGATCGGTGTCCCCGGCCCACCAGTCTGGTCACCCGACGGGCGCGACATCGCAATGGCAACAAACAAAGGGGTCTACACCATGCACGCGGACGGCACCGATCTCACCCGACTCACCGCGATCACACCCGACAGCATCGCCTCCTACAAGCGATCCTGGATGCGGCCCGTCTGGCTGCCACAACCATGAGCAAACGACTCGCTCCTCACATTCGTCCTCCACCACATGAACCACTGAAGTCGGCGCGTCCGCGGTCGCCTGCGCCAGCGATGCTCTCACCCGGGCGGCCCTACATCGGGAGGGCAGACTGACCTCCGGGCGCGTTGACCGACTCATCCTCCTGGTCACCACCCAGAACGAGTCACGTTTCCCCGACGCGCGGCGCGATTCCCTCTCATGCAGTCACGCTTCTGTTCAGAAGTGTGACCGGGCCTGCTGAGTCGCTTCGGACACCCGGTCGCTCGCTGAGGCGGCGCTCGCCCGTAACGCACGAGCGTCGCCTGACTTAGCGACGTTTCGGGCGGAGGTTGCAGCTGCGCTGCGCTCGCCGGGGTGGAGGTGGGCGGGAGTCGAACCCGCGCAACATTCCGACCTAGATGGCGATCATCCGCTCGGCGTCTTGCTCGTCACGAGCTCGAGCGCCTCGTCCCACCCCATCGCCCGCCCTTCCTCGTGGAGAGCCGCCGCCCGAGCTTCGCCGAGCCGGTCACGTGCTGCGCCGAGGTCGCGTTCGCGCCATGTCTCGAGGACTCGCGGGCGGGAGCCGATTCCGAGCTCCTCCCATCTTGCCTCGACGGCTCCCTCGAGGCGAACCGCAGCCTCGTCTCGGCCGAGACCCGCCGCGATCATGGCGAGGCCGAAGACCTCGATCGTCTGCTGGTAGTCCGATCCATTCGTACGGGCGGACTCGAGCTCCCTCAGCCGGTATCGCTCGGCGACGGCGTAGTCGCGCCGGTGTTGAGCGCAATCGGCGAGGTAGTGACCGTTCGCGAGCTCCTCGGCGAGCGGTTCGGCACGCTCGAACTGTCCGGTCAACAGGAGCGCCCAGCAAACTCGGTCGAGCGACGACCTGAGGAGTTCGTCGTGGCCTAGGGTGCGTGCGAGCCCGAGGTTCTGCTCGAACAGCTCGAGCGCTCGGGACCTGTCTCCCGTCTGAACCAGCGCAGTGCCCAGCCAGTTGCTGACTTCGAGGACTTGTGCCTCGTCCCCGATCCGGCGCCAGAGCTGGATCGAGTCCTCGAGCTGGCTCACGCCGGCAGAGAACTGTCCCCGCATCACGTCGAAGTCGCCGAGGTACGCGAGTGCCCGTGCCGTGTGCGGCCCTTCGTCGCGGACGGATGCGAGCGCGCCCTCGAGCCGTTGCGCAGCTTCTGCAAACTGCGACGTGTCCCACCAGAACTGGCCGAGCGCGCCGGCGAACTGGAGATATCGGGAGGGGGCTCGTCCCTGGAGATGGTCGAGCGCAGCGCGCAGGTTGTCGTTCTCCGGCTCCAGGCGCCGCGGACTTTGCTCGAACCGCTCGGTGTAGGCAAGTTCGGCGAGCGCGAGGTAGTGCTCGGCGTGCCGATTGCGGACGGCATCGGCCCCGCCGCTTTCCTCGAGTAGCTCGCTCGCGTACTCCCGGATCGTCTGCAACATCCAGTAGCGATCGCCGCTGTGACGAACCAGGCTCTTGTCGATCAGCGACGCGACCGTGTCGACGTCGGCTCCGCAGATCTCGTCGGCTGCCTCGAGGGTGCACCCGCCGGCGAAGACCGCGAGCCTAGCGAACGTCGCCTGCTCCTCCGGCGTGAGCAGCTCGTAGCTCCAGGCGATCGTCGCGCGCAGCGTCCGCTGCCTCTCAGGCGCGGACCGCGAGCCTCCCGCCAGCAGCGGCAGCCGCTGCTCGAGCCGTTGCAGAAGGGCCGGCAACGCGAGCATCTTCACGCGGGCCGCGGCCAGCTCGATCGCCAGCGGCAGGCAGTCGAGGCGCTGGCAGATCTCGGCGACTTCACCGTTCGCAGCGAAGTCCGAACGGACGGCTTTCGCCCTCTGGAGGAACAGTGCCACCGCCTCGCGCTCGCGCAACGGGTCGACGGCGAACTCCCACTCTCCGTCGATGTGAAGCGGCTCACGGCTCGTGACGAGCACGGTGAGGTGCGGGCACGAAACGATCGTCTCGGCCAGGTTCGGAGCGGCATCGATCAGGTGCTCAAAGTTGTCGAGCACCAGCAGGAGCCGTTTGTCTCCCACCGCCTCGGCGAACACGTCCTCCGCACCAAGGGCCTGGCTTGCGGCGGCGTCGACGAGTGTGGGATCGGCGAGTGAGGAGAGCGGCACCCACCAGACACCGTGGTCGTAGTCATCCGCGGCCGCCGCGGCAGCCTGCAGCGCGAGCCGGGTCTTACCGCTTCCCCCCGGACCCGTCAGCGTCACCAACCGGACGTCAGGTCGCCGCAGCAGTGTCGCGATCTGCTCGACCTCCTGCTCGCGGCCGAGAAACGGCGTCGCGGGAACGGGCAGATTCGTCTCGTGGAGCGTCTTCAGCGGCGGGAAGTGATCGGTCCCGAGTTGGAAGATGCGCTCAGGCGCGCCCAGGTCTTTCAGCCGGTGCAGGCCGAGATCGCGGACATTCGCGCCGGCCAGGTCGGCTGTCGCCTGAGAGAGCAGCACCTGACCGCCATGGCCGGCTGCCGCGATGCGCGCGGCCCGATGCACGTCCATGCCGACGTAGCCCTCCTCGCCGCTGACGGGTTCGCCCGTATGTAGGCCCATCCGCACGCGCACAGGCCCGTTGGCGAGCGCCCGCTGGCCGTCCGCCGCAGCCGCGACCGCGTCCGTCGCACGCGCGAAGGCGACGAAGAACGCGTCGCCTTGCGTGTCGACCTCGACGCCCTCATGCCGCTCCCATGCCTCCCTGAGCGCGCGACGGTGCTCGGCGAGTGCGTCGCCGTAGCCGTCCCCAAGCTCCTGGAGCAGCCGCGTCGAGCCCTCGATATCGGTGAAGAGGAACGTCACCGTCCCGGTCGGGAGCTCTGCCCTCACCGGTCGATTGTCTCGCGTCAGCGAGCCCGTGCCTAGCCGAAACTCGCTTAAGGCAATGAAAGGCCGCGCACCGCCTCACGACTTCTCCGATAACCGTGGTCGTCCGCACGTCAGGGGTCGCCCGGCACCGAGCGAAGCGTGATTATTTGATGAGTCGCAGCTTTCTCAACTGAGCTAACCCGCCTGGCCTCCTGGGAACCGCCCCGGGGCGCGCCGGACTCCTGACGCGTTGACCGAACTGGCCTCCTGGGAGGTGCCCCTGCGGCCTGCCGGCCTCCTGGCCCGTTGACAGAAAACGACCCCTGGCTTGTCACCCGGAGGCGGGTCGGCCTTCTGACCGATCGCGTCGCGGGCTGGCCGCGCGCCGTCGAAACGCGCGCCGCGTGTTCGGGTGGCGTCCGGGAAGCTGGCGGTACCGTCTGGGCTCCATCCCATCGTGCTCGAGGAGGGAGATCGTGACCGAGCTTCTTGAAGGTGGTTGCTCATGCGGATCGGTGCGATACCGGCTCGGGTCCGATCCACTCTTCGTTCATTGCTGTCATTGTCTGAACTGCCAACGGCAGACCGGAAGTGCCTTCGTGATCAACATGCTGATCGAGGCGGACCGCGTGGAGATGCTCGCTGGTGTTCCCCGGCCGGTCGACGTACCGCGTGACAACGGCAGCGCGCAGCGGATCTTCCGCTGTCCGGATTGCCAGGTCGCCGTCTTCAGCGAGTACGGACGACCCGAACTGCGGTACATGCGCGCGGGAACGCTCGATCGGCCGTCAGCGGTCACACCTGACGTCCATATCTTCGCGAAGTCGAAGCTGGGCTGGATCGCAATCCCGGGGTCGGTCCCGGCGTTCGACGTGTACTACGACATGCAAGCGCTGTGGCCGGCCGCGAGCCTCGCGCGGTTCGCCGCGATCATGGGGTGAAGGCTACGTTCCTTCGGGCGCTCGGCCACCCCGCCCGGGTCGCATTCTCGAGCTCCTCCGGGAGCTCAAATGAACGGCCGTTGATCGAGAAAGCAGACGGCTTCCTGGCGTCCTGACGCGTTACCGATGCGGCCCCCTGCAGCTTTGCCATCGGCACGTCTCGGTCAAGCCGCACCACCCGTGGGTCGCCTGTGGCCTCAAGGCGTGCCGAGCCGGGTCAGAGCTCCAGAGCTCTCGCCGCTTCGTCGAACTGATCCTCGCGCACGTAGATGACGTAGCCGAACGAGCCCTGGCCGTCGGTCACGCCGGAGGACGCGTAGATATCCACGTGCGCTTTCGTGAGGCGTTCGTGAATGCTCGCGAACGCGCCGAGTTCGTCGTCGCCCTGCACGAGCAGCGCATGATGTGGGCCGTCGAGCGTGAGCCCGACAAGGGCTGCCTCGGCTGCCAGCTTCTCCGGCTCCTCGGGGAAGAGTGTGAACTGCGCCAGGGTTGGCCCAGCAGGCACCGCGGTGAAGGCGAGTAGATTGACGCCCCTGTCCGCGAGGTCGGAGAGGACGCGATACGCCGCCCCCATTTCATCGTGGACGTTCGCGTAGTAGTACTCGGCTTTGCGAACTCTGAAAGCCATCGCGTCTCACCCTTAGCGTAGAGGTCGCGCGACGCCTCAGGCGTGAGCTTTCGACGCACGGACGCGTTCGCGCAGCCGCCGGGCGAGGTAGGCGACGATGGCGACGTTGACGGCGATACCGGCAGCTTTGAGCAACGTCGGTTTGCGAACGAGTTCGTAGATTTCGAGCGGGACGAGTAGCGAGGTTGCCACGACGGTCAGGTATTCGGCCCACAGCTTGTCAAGCCACAATCCAGTGCCCTCGACGAGTTCAAGCAGGCCGTAGAGCACTGCGCCGATCCCCGCCAGGAGTACGGTTCCAGCCCGCAGTTGATGGAGTTTACGGATGATCCGATGCAGGAATGGTCGTCGCGGATCGAGTTCAACCGCGCGCATCAAGCGATCGGCAAGTCGACCGAAGTCGCTGCCGAGATGGGTGACGAGGTAGGCGCCGGCGACAACGAGAATGACGCCACGGACGAGCCGCTCAAGCGCGATCAGACGGATTATCCGCCGACTCTGCGCGGGGTCACGAGTCTTCGACATCTCGAAACCTTCGCAGGTGAGTCCGTTCTCGTTCAGGAATGTCCCTGGGTCTATTGGCCGATGGTGTCGCAGGAGTTATTGCCGAGGGTGACCTCGCAATCGTTACGGCCGTGACCGTCTAGCGGCTGATCGCGATCGCGAGCTTGCCGCGAACGTGACCTGACTCGATCTCGGCCAGGGCCGCCGCGGTCTCAGCCAGGGGATAGGTCCGCGACACGTTCGGTGAGACGAGCAGACCGAGCGTGTCGAGGTCGGGTCGGCGAATCTTCGCGATAAAGGTGTGCACGCGCTTTCCGTTCCGCCGCGAGACGAGTCGCGCCTTCGCCATCCGAACGAGCGGACCGAGCGCGCCGCCGTTGTCGTCACGACCGACACCCGAGCCGACCATGACGAGCGTCCCGCGCGGCTCGAGCAGGCTTCGCAGACGGCGCAGGCTGGTGTCGCCGGCAACCTGGAGGACGACGTCATAGGTGCCGACCGGTTCGTCGCGCGTATAGTCGACGACGTCGGCGCCGAGGCTGCGCACGAACTCGACATTCGGCGTGCTGCACACCCCGGTCACCCGCGCCCCACGAGCGTGAGCAATTTGAATCGCGAGCGAGCCGACGCCTCCGGCCGCGCCGATTACGAGCACGCGATCGCCCGCATCGAGTTGAGCGTGGTCACAAAGGGCTTGCAACGCGGTGCAGCCCGCGATCGGCAGGCACGCGGCCTGCTCGAAGGTCAGGCGCTCGGGCTTCGGTGCGATTCGGTCGGCGTTGGCCACAGCCAATTCCCCGAACGATCCGTGGGCCACGCCGAAGACGTGGTCGCCGACCGCGAAGCTGGAGAGGCCAGGCCCGATGGCCTCGACGGTTCCTGCGAAATCGCCGCCGGCGCGCGGGTCCTTGGGCGCGCGGACGCCGGCGATCAGACGGACGAGAAACGGCTCGCCGCGGATCAGATGCCAGTCGGCGGGATTGACAGACGCAGCGTGCACGCGGACGCGCACCTCGCCTTCTCCGGGCGGCGGCGTCTCCACCTGTCGCAGCTCGAGGACTTCGGCTGGTGGCCCGTAACGCTCGTGCACCAACGCAGACATACAGTGTAAGTTAAACGTACAGCGTAAGCTTGTCAAACCATGGCACTGACACGCGAGCGGATCGTCGACGCCGGGCTCGCGCTCGCAGATACGCACGGCCTTGAGGCAGTCTCGATGCGCCGCGTCGCCGGCGAGCTCGGCGTCAAGGCCATGTCGCTCTACAACCACATCGCAGGCAAGGACGCCCTCCTCGACGGCATGCTCGAGCGTGTCCTCGACGAGGTCACGCTGCCGGTAGCCGGTCGCGAGTGGGAAGCGGAGCTCCGCCGCTGCTCGCTGTCGCTGCACGACGCAATCCGCCGCCATCCGTGGGCTTGCGGCCTCGCGATGGCGCCCGCCGCGTTCCCTTCAGCGCTCGGCGCGCGCGCCCGGTACATAGAGGCCATCCTGCGGACACTCCGTGAAGCAGGCTTCACAGCCGCGCAGGCCTACCACGGCTACCACGCGCTCGACGGTCACACCGTCGGCATCACGATGTGGGAACTCGGACATACGGTCGCCGACCAATCTCGCGTCGAGGACGCGCGACGGCAAATCGCTGCCGGCGACTACCCCTACCTGCTCGAGCATTCGCGCGAGCACCAGGCCGACCACCAGAGCGCATTCGCATTCGGACTCGACCTCGTCTTCGACGGCCTACGCCGCATGCGCGTCACGTGACGAGCACCGGTCGTTGCGCGACCATCGACCCGCCCGCGCGAACCGGTCTAGCCGCACCGGACACGGATTTGCAGGTCCTTCAGAAGAATGAAACGATCGGCATCCTGTGACAGCCGAGCCGCAGCGCTACCTTGCCGTCCGAGTTTCGGGGCGCGACCAAGCTGAGAAGATCGCCCTGGGTGACGGCGACTCCGTCCACGACGAGCTGACCCGGTTCCTGAATCGGCAGGGCCCGTATGCACAGGTGTGGATCCGCCTCGCGTCGGGTGAGTACGTCCGGTACGACGCGATCGCCTCGGTCGCGCCTCCGCCCGACTAGCCCGGCCGGAACGACCGGACTAGTCGAGGAGAGAAAGGCGGGTCAGGCAGGCCGCGTCGTGCCCGTGCGGCGGCTGCCGGCGAACGTCGCTCCTGCGATGGCGAGCAGCACAGCACCGGCGATCACGCCGTCGGTTACATCGCGACTCGTGATCCCGAGGAACTCGCCGCTGGACGAGCTGGTGGCGACGCCGCCTGGCGATGTGCCGGCCGTCGCTGCCGTGTCGGCGATCTGCAGCCCCGGTGTGTGCACGTTCGACGGGGTTCCGGCGTCGGCGTCCGTCGCGCGGGCCGCCGCGAGTTTGGCGGACGGCGTCGCGATCGTCGCCGGCTCGTCGCCGATCTGCAGCCCCGGCGTCCTCACGTTCGAGGATGCCCCGGCGTCTGTGGCGGCCGACTCGGCCGCCAACGTCTGCACGGTTGCAACAGAAGCCCCGGAGGACGCATGATCGAGGGCGGGTGCTGCGTTCGCGATCGTCGCCCCGGAACCGAGAGCTCCCGCCGCGGCGACGGCAAAGACAAGCCCTTTCTCGCGAAGACCGTGCGCCTCGACATCGTCGAAGATCGTCTGCAGCTCGTCGCGGTCGAACGTGAGAACGACGTCGCCGCCTTGAGCGTCTGCGAGCAGTTGCTCGAGTTCGTCGTGCGACCAGCTGATGCCGATCGTGCCCTCCTCCTCACCGCGGGTCACGTCCAGGTAGAGCTCCGGCGAGTTCGCCGGGTCTGCAAGGGCTCCCGCGATCTCGTCGCGCGGGACGAGCGTCGCGACCGCGCGCTCAGCCGGAATCTCCTCGGCCAGACGTGCCGTACCGTGCATCTCCATGTTCGGCCTCCTCCGCGTGCTGTCTTGTAACGCCACACACAAGACGCGGTACGGCCTCGTTTTCTTCCGCGCCAGTCTAAGGCGACGGCACCACGAAGGCTAAGTGCGACCGGCGACCCGTCGTGACCGATCTATCCCGCGATGCTTCGCAATCAGATGCTGGTGTCTCCGTGAGTGAGATACCAAGACTCGAGCCGCCCGACTGCGTCTCCAGCCCGAGCTGAGAGCGGGCCGCACGCCATCCGCGCTCCACCCTTGGGGCTCGGTATGAACCCGGAACGGAGCATTGCTCGTTTCGTCCACCACCGCGGGTCGTGATACGTGCACGTCACGCTGTGGCAACCCTCCATGAGGAGACACGACCACGCGTCGGTCATCAGCGCGCGCATCGCGGCATAGTCGCGAACAAGCAGATCCGCGATGACGCCGCGCCGGCCAGCAGACTCCTCGACTACTCCGATGACGACGAATCCACGAAGCCGGCCGCTTGGATCTCGCACTACGCGAATGCGCCATTCACCACCCGGCTGCTCACTCCACCGCCATTGAATGTACGCCGCATCCCGCACACGAATGCACCGTGCAAAGCCCGCAGAATCCCGCGCGAGCTCGTCGACGTCGTCACCCGGAACCCCGAGATCCTCCGCTTCGAGGTGTGGTCGATGGGCACTCAATGCCGCCCCACAGACCCGTAGCGGACGCGTGAGCGAGGCAGGAAGCCTCTCGTCCGGATCGTGGTAGCGGATCCAGTGCCGAGCTCTCCTCAACCGAACCGTCCCTGCGTACTCCGTGAATACGTGTCCCGACCTGTCATTGACGTGGCCGAGGTTCAGGTCGAACCCGTGGTCGGACTCGAGGAATGTCTCGACGAGCTGCTGCGATCCACCACGTCCTCGGCACTCGGGGGAGACCATCAGGTCGCAGCCCGTCGCCAGGCGAAGTCGGTGTCCGTCGACCCAGACCGAGGTCGGGATGTGCGCAATCGAGCCGACCGGTCGCCCGTCGTGCTCGAGAACGCCGATCAGAGCCGGCCCCTCAGGCCCCTGCTCGAACAGCCAGCGCCACTCGGCGAGCGACCGCTCGCGGAAGATCGCCGAGTACATCTCGACGAGCGATGCCTCGTCCCCCGGGATGTAGGGCCTGATCCGAAGCCCGGTTGAAGACTCCGGAACGGTCTCGGAAACTGGAAGGACGCTCGACGCCGAAGGCACGACAACTCTCCCTTGCGTGCAGGACTCGCCGCCAGGGTTATCTCAACGCAACTCGGCAGCGCGCAAGAGCCTCGCGACAGACCTCGCCGGAAACAGCGGCTTTCTTGCCGCGAGCGTAGGCACGAAAGATCGGTCGCCCGCATCGACCCGTCGAGCGGCAACTCCCGGATCCCGCCGGTCAACCCTGCTGGTGACCAGTCGTTGAGTCGCCCAGGGCCGTCTACTGGCGAAGACTTGGTCGCATCAATCAAAACCAATTGTCGAAAGGCGACGGAAGAGTCAGTCGGCCAAAAGCGGCAGCTTCTGGTCACCCCGTAGGTGTCGGAGCGTTTCCTCCAACTCGGCGGCGCGAACTTCAACAGCCGCTCGTTTGGCTGCGAGTTCGCGTTCCTGCCGCTCGTTGACCGCGTTGGGGAACCATGCGGCAGCTTCGATGACTCGCTCGTGGCGCCGCTTGAGCTCAAGGGCTCGACGCTCCAGGCGCATGACCTCGAGCAAGATCTCATCCAAGTTCCGGGTGGCTGACTCATCGGCCATCGCCACATCATGCTTGTCCCGTTTCTGGATTGGGCCTAGCGGAACGACTAGTCCGCCCCGCACCTCGGGCCAGCCATCGAGACTCCCCCGTGCCAGTTCGGAACTCATTGACCATATGTCCTGAAGAGACCTGCCATGCCAGGCGGACTGTGCCGGCTACGGGTCGTCAAGCGCAGATGCGTCGGTAGGGGCGCGACGGCAGGAAGTCGCGCCATTCGGCGGGCGTCAGATTCCGGTGCGCGATCCGGCAAGCCTGCGCCGCCCAGGCCGACGGGTCGACATTCCAGACGACGCCGTCCCCCGACCAGAGGGCCACGACGATCTGCTTTCCGTTCGGAAAAAACGTCCCCCACCCAGCGGCACCGTCGCCCGGCAGCGGTGCGCCGATGAGTTTTCCGGTCGCGATGTCGATCAACCGGAACTTGCCATCGCTGCTGGTCGTCATCACCTCCTTGCCGTCGGGACTGTAGGAGACGCTGATCACCGCGCCGTTCTGCCCGCCGATTTCGCGCCCGACGCGTCGCCCGGTCGCGACGTCCCAGAAGTCAACGTTCCCTTTCACGTCGCCGGTCGCGATCTGTGTTCCGTCGGGCGAGAACCGGATCGCAAAGATCAACTCGTTGTGGTCGATGGTGCGTTCGAGCGACTTCGTCCTGGTGTTCCAGATCGAGATTTGCTCTCCTAGGCCGGCTGCGGCCACCCAGCGACCGTCCGATGAGAAGTCGATGTCCTGCTCGGTGCCGTATGCGATCAGCTTGGCGACCCGCTTGCCGGTGCGGACGTCGTACAGCCGGACAGTGCCGTCCTCACCTGCCGTACCTACGATGCGGTCGTCCGGTGAAAAGTTGACGCCGATATTGCCGCCCTTCCCGGCCGGACCGAGCAGCTTGTCGATCTTGTGGGTGCGAATGTCCCACACCACCGTCTCGCGTCCGTTACCGGTTGCGGCGACGAGCCGTCCGTTGTGGCTGAACGCGAGCGACTGAGCGCCTCCATACGGTCCCCGCAGCTCCGCGACTGGATCGAGGTCGCGGGTACGCCAGAGCGTCACGCGGTTCGGTCCGGGCGACGTGACGAACAGCGAGCTGTCGGGACTGACGGCCACCGCCCCCGCCCCGTTCCCTCGTCCGAGCGGGCCGGCACCGGTGGCCGCGACGGGGGCGAAGCGGAAGAGTCGTCCGAGCCGCCGGTTCCCGCGAACGTCCCAGGCGATCACGCTGCCGTCGTGCGACGCGGTGTACAGCGTGCGGCCGTCAGGGCTGAAGACGGGGCTGACCGCGGCGCCCGCGTGGCCGGTGAACGTCTCCCTGAGGCGCGCCGTCGGCACGTCCCACACGTCGACGGTGCCGTCGTCGGACGTCGTCGCGAGCACTTCGCCGTCACGGCTGAAGGCGACGCCGATCACCTTGCCCGTCGCGCGGCGGTCCATCGGATGGACGGCGCCGGTGCGGAGATCGACGAGGCTCACGGATCCGTCGTCCTGGCCGAATGCGGCCATGTCTGCTGTGGGTGAGACGGCGCCGGAGCCGGCTCCCTTGAACGCCCGCACGCGGACAAGTGTGTGCGCGTCGAACAGGTAGCTCGTGGTCTCCCCGCTTGTTGCGAGCAGGAATCGCCCGTTTGGCGTGAAGCCGATCAGGCGGCCGCCTGGGATGACGTTCGACCGGTGCAGGACGCTACCGTCAGAAGCGCGCCGCAGGACGAGCTGCTCCGGTGGCGGCGAGGACGCGCACGACGTTGTCTGCCCGGTCACGAGCGTGCGGCCGTTGGGTGCATAGGCGACGTCGTCCGTCGCACCAGCGCCCGACACCTGCGTGGCGCGTAAGACATGCCTTTCCGCGTCGATGAGGTAGAGCGTCGACTGGTGGCCGTCGAAGTCTCCAACCGCGACGGTTCGGCTGTCGGGGCTGACCGCCACCGCGCGCACCGGCCTGATGATGGCACCGCAGTAGCTGAGCTGCCCGTCGGCCTTGAAGGGTCTACCTACCTCGCGCAGGGTTCGCGTGTCGAAGAACGAGACGTTGCCGCTGTTGCCGCGCAGTATGAGCAGCCGACCGTCATCCGACAGCGCTTCGTCGAGGACCTGGGCATCGCGGCCGCGGATGACGGCCAGTGCTGCAGGGGCACGCAGCAGCGCCGCGAGCAGGTTGCTGCGGGTGGCAGTCGTGTCGTCCAGGTCGACGCCCTCGCGCGCGAGTAGCAAGGCCCGATCGATCTGCGGCTCCACGAGCGCCTGGGCGCCGAGCCGCTCGGCCACGGCCGCAGTCGCCTGTTGCCGTGCCTTCCCGCGCGCCTGAAACGCGACCACGCCCGCGATCACGGCCAGAACCAGCAGCACCAGCGCAGCGGCGAGCAGGGCGCGCAGCCGCCGGTTCGCGCGCACGGAAGCCGCACGGCTCTCGTCGAGGAACTGCCGCTCTAACCGGTTCAGTCCTGCTGCTTCGGACTCTGACCAGTCGAGCGCCGCCGCGAGCCGCGCGCCTCGATACAGCTCGCCGGCGTCGCGTCCATCGGCGTCCCATCTGACCGCCGCGTCGGTCAACTGTCGCCGCACGCGGCGGCCCTCTGCGTCTTCTTCGAGCCAGCCGGCGAGCCGCGGCCACTGATCGAGCAGCGCCTCATGGACGAACTCATAGGCCCCCTCGTCCGCGACGAGCAGACGACGCTCCACCAGTGTCTCGATCACGTTCGCAACGCGGGGATCGCTGTCCGCGTCGAGCTCGCCGCGCGAGACTCGGCGACGCGTCAGCGGTTCGCCGTCACCGCCTGCGACCAGACGCAGCAGGACGCGTCGCGCGATCTGCCGACCGTTGTCGTCGAGTGAGGCCACCGCTGCCTCGGCATGCCGCCCAACTGCTCCGCGCACGCCACCGATCCGCTCGTACGCAGGAAGCGCAAGCAACCGTCCGTCGCGTTCGCCCCAGAGGTCGACGAGCGCGGTCGAGAGGAGCGGCAGCCCGCCGGCCTCGCCCGCGACATCGTCGACGAGCGCATCGACAAGCGCAGGATCGACCTCCAACCCGACCCGCTCGGCCGGCCCTTCGATCGCGCGACGCAGCTCGGCGCGGCTCATCGGGCCGAGCAGAACGTGGTTCGGCCCGATCAGATCGGCCAGCTCGACGTAAGGCGCAACGTGCCCGAAGAAGTCGGCCCGCAGCGCAAGCAGAACGATCGCCCGGCGCTCCGGATCCCAGGCGACCTCGACCAGGGCATCGATGTAGTCGCGCCGGGCGCGTTCCGAGAACGTTGCGCCGAAGAGTTCCTCGAACTGGTCGACCGCGACGACGGTGCGACCGGCCGCGAGTGTTGGCAGTGGATCGCCGGGCCGCAGCAATACGCGGTCGAAGTCGACGAGCGCGGGCAGCAGCCCGGCGCGGAGAAGCGACGATTTGCCGCTCCCAGACGCACCAATCAGCGCAAGCAGCGGCGCCTCTGCGAGGCGCGCCGAAAGCTCGTCGACCAGCCGCTCTCGCCCGAAGAAGAACTCCGCATCGGCCGTTTCGAACGGCGCCAGGCCCTGATAGGGACAGATGTCGCGCTCGTGCGGCAAGACCCCGACACCGGCCGATCCGAGATCCAGCGCCCGGTCCTGTGTGAGGATCGCGCGCTCGAGCTCCTGCAGCTCGCCGCCGGGTTCGAGCCCGAGTTCGTCGTTCAGGAATGCGCGTGTCCGCCGATAGACCTCGAGGCCCTCGGCCTGACGTCCCGACCGGTAGAGCGCGAGCATCAGCTGAGCGCGGAAGCGCTCGCGGTAAGGATGCTCTGCGGTCAACGACTCGATCTCGCCGACCAGTGCGAGTTGACAGCCGAGCGCCAGCTCCGCATCGATTCGCTCCTCGACGCTGGCCAGCCGCAGCTCCTCGAGACGCTCGACCTCGACGCGTGCAAACGGCTCAAACTCGAGGTCGGCGAGCGGCCTGCCCTCCCAGAGCGCCTCCGCCTGACGAAACGAGGCGGCCGCAGCGAGCGCATCGCCGGCAGCGAGCGCCTCGCGCCCGTCGGCCGCCAGCCGCTCGAAGCGCTCCAGGTCGAGCTCGCCCGGGTCGACGCGTAGAAGGTAGCCCGGGGGGCGCGCAACCAGGCGCGGCTCATGTCCGACGGCCGGGCTGAGCACCTTGCGTAGCCGCGAGACGTGGTTGCGAAGCGCGTGGTCGGCGGAGTTGACGCTCTGCTCCGCGAAGAGCTCGCCGATCAGGCGGTCGCGGGAGACGACGCGATTCGCGCCAAGAAGCAGTAGAGCGAGCAGCGCCCGCTGCTTTGGGCCACCGATCGGCACCGGTTCGCCGTCCACGCGCACCGACAGCGGCCCGAGGATCCGAAACTCGAGGCGACTCGCCATCGCACAATCCTGCTCCTTCGGTGACGTTTGTTCCAGGCGTCGGGACGCAGCTGAGACAACTTTGGGACACGGTCGCGAGAACCTCGATGGCGTGCTGTACGCAGCGAAGTGCTTCTGGCCGGGCGCGACCGAGGTGGATCTTCGGCACGCGGCCTTCCTGGCGGGAAGCGAAACCGGGGAACGTCAGACGGACTTCCGGGGAGCGCTCTACCTCCCCGGCGACGAGCTCGCTCTTTGCCTCTTCGAGTCCTCCTCGCCTGCCGGGGTCAAGCGTGCGAGCGAGCGGGCCGGCATGCCATGCGAGCGGGTGATTGAGACCGTCTGGATCGGCCCCACGACTGAGGGAGGGGACGAATGCGCAGTTGATCCTCGTCGCGGCCGTGGCCGCTGCCGCCTTGGGAGCCGTTCGCTCGGCCGGGGCGACGCACTCGGCACTCGCGACCACCGGCCACTCGGCGAGCGTGCTCTGCGTCGGCGGGCCGCACTGCTATTCGACCATCCAGGCGGCGGTCGACACGGCGAGCGACGGCGACACGATCCGCGTCGGCCCGGGCACGTTCCCGGGCGGGGTGACGATCACCAAAAGCCTCAGGCTCACCGGCGTCGACGCTCACGCGTCGAGGATCTCGGGCGGCGGGCCGGTCGTGACGATCGGATCGACGACGAGCGCGCCGACAGTAACTCTCACGAACCTGACGATCAGCGGCGGCCTGACAACTTCGAATCCGCATGCCCCTGAATGCGGACTGGACGTGCCGGTATGCGGGCCTGGTTACGCCGACGCGACTGCGATCGGGGGCGGCATCGAGACATTCGCCGGGACCACTGTGACGCTCTCGCACAGCATCGTCACAGGCAACCGGGCGACGCCGACCCTGACGACGAACAGCGTCAAGGCGATGTGCGCGAACGGGCCTTGTCCCGCAGCCTTCGGCGACGCGGGCGGCATCGACGTCTGGGGCACGATGACACTGATCGACTCGACGGTCAGTGACAATCATGCGTCCGCGCCGGCACAGTCGAACGGCGGCGGGATCGCGGTCCACTCGGGAGCGTCACTCTCGCTGCAAGCCTCGCGCGTCGTAGGCAATTCCGCCGCAGCCACGGCACCCACCGGACGCTTCGTCTCGGGCGGTGGGATCTTCGTCAACGGCGATGCGAGCCTGACCATGGACGACAGCTCTGTCGACGGCAACTCGGCTCTGCTGGCCAGCTCATTGTCCACTCCGTATCCGATCCAGGACGGAAACCCTGACTCCGCGAACTCGATCGGCGGCGGGATCTTCCTCAACGACGGGTCGACGGCCACGATCAGCAACTCGACGCTCAACGGCAACACCGTGTCCGTCAACACGCCGTCCAACCAGTCGTTCGGCGCCGACGCGGCGCTGTGCGCGTGCGGCGGCGTTTCTCTCACCGTGACCAACGCCCAGATCGACGGCAACAAACTGCTCGTCACCGCGCTGGCAAGCGACTACGGCCCCAACGGCCCAGCGACCTTCGAGGCCGACGGAGACGGCACGAACATTACGAACACCCACATCGACGGCAACACGGGCGTGGTAACCACGAGCGGCGACAGCGGAGGCCTCATCGGGGCGGTCGCCTTCTTCCCAGGCGGCAACATTCCGACGCTACTCACGAACAGCTCGGTCAGCAGCAACACGATGGCCGTCAACGCCCCGAACGGGGCAGCCGAAATCGACGGGGCCGGGGTGTTCAACAACGGTCCGCTGGTGATCGACCATTCGACGGTCAACGGCAACCGCGGCATCGCGACAGGACAGAGCGCCGCCGGCGCGGGCGGCGGCATCGCCAACGGCCTCTTCGGCGGCCCCGCACCGCTGACCTTGCAGAACAGCCGTGTGACAAACAACAGACTGTCCGGCTCCGTCGGAGCAACGCTCTCCGGCGGCGGGATCTACACAGTCGGGTTCCCGGTCACCCTGACCAACACCGTCGTCGCGCACAACGCGCCGAACGACTGTCTCGGCTGCTGAGAGATGACCCGCCCGGACACCTTGAAGGAAAGGAAGAATCCAATGAAACGGTACGGCGTGCTTTTGGCCGCGATTGCGGCGCTTTGGAGCAGCGGCTCCGCCCAGGCGGCAACGCTCTGCGTTGGCCCGCAGGCGGGCTGCTTCGCACAGATCCAGTCCGCGGTTACGGCCGCGAGCGCCGGCGACACGATCGCTGTCGCGGGCGGCACCTACGCGGGCGGCATCACGATTGACAAGAGCATCCGGCTTCATGGAGCGGGCGCGCATCAGACCGTGATCACCGGCGGCGGGCCCGTGCTGACGATCGGCCGCGCGACCGACCCGACGGCACAGACGGTCTCGATCGATGGGGTCACCGTGACGGGAGGCGTGAACGATTCGCAGCCGGACAACGCTGTCACGTTCGGCGGCGGCATCTGGATCCCGACGTCCCAACTCGACCAGCCGCCGTTCAACGGACTCGGCGCGACCGTCTCGATCTCGAACAGCATCATCACCGGGAACACGGTCGTCTCGAACGACGTCATCCCGCCCGGATTCTGCGGCCCGCGTGCCTGCGCGTTCAATGACGGCGGCGGCATCGACAACGGCGGCGCGTTGACGCTGACGAACGTTCAGATCACGAACAACACGGCTGGGTCGACGGCGGCGATGCCGTCGCCGGCTAGTGACGCAGGATCGGGAGGCATCGACAACCACTTCGCGAGCACACTCGTCATGCACAACTGTGTCGTGAGCGGCAATCGAGTCGTCGCCGATAGCCCAATTGCGAACAACGCGAGCGCGGGCGGGATCGGCAGCCCCGGCCAACTCGACATCGAAGACAGCGTGATCAGCAACAACACCGTCGAGTACACCGGCTCGCTGGACTTCGACGATCAGTCCGGCTTCGCCGGCGGACTCATCGTCGATCAGGCCGACAACTTCCCACATCCGCCGGCAATTATCCGCAACACGAAGATCACCGGAAATCACGTCTCCGCCCTGAACACGAACCCGAACTCGACCCCGGCGGGGTACGCGGGCGGCGTTGCTTCGCTCTCGTCGGCGCTGTTCGATCGCGTCGTATTGACCGACAACAGCGTCGATGTGAGAGCGGCCGGCTACGCCGGCGGCGACGGCGGCGGAATGGAGATCGACTCGCCCGTGACGATGCGCGACAGCCTCGTCGCCCGAAATAGCCTTGCGGTGCAGGCACCACTCGGCGCTATCGCCTTCGGCGGCGGGATCACGATGTTCGGCGCCGACCTGACCCTCGAACGCACGCTCGTCATCGCCAACTCGGTGTCGGCGACCAGCGCGCCCGGCCCGATGCCGTTCGGCGGGGTCGCAAGCGCTCTGGGCGGCGGAATCTCGAACGGCGCGCCGGGCATTCCGGCGGCAACACTGACGCTCACGGACAGCGTCGTCAACGCGAACCGCCTCAGCGGCAGTGCGGGCCTACCGCTCCAAGGCGGGGGTGTTTACACGACAAACGGCCTCGTCCGGACCCGCACAGTCATCGCAGGAAACAAGCCGGACGATTGCTTCGGCTGCTGAGCCCAAGACGGCGGAGGGGCGGCGGTTCATGCGCCCCTCCGCCCGGTGCGAGCGCGTTAGCCGCTCGCAACGGAGCTGAAGTGCGGAATCCCGGCATCCCCGCGATGATCGGCTTCGCCTTCGCAAATGCGCTCTCAAACTCGCGCTCGCGGCCCGGTCTTACGTCGAGGATGGCATGTTCGGTGATCATCGCGAGAGTCTCCCACGATGACGCCCGACGCTGCCTAGCGCGGGCTACCCGCGACGACTTCCGCCTTTGAAGTCCAGGGGCGGGCCACTCTCGTTGCCTTGCGGCGTCTCGCCCGTGCGAGACGAGTCAAACACGTTCAGCCGCCTCAGCAAGAGCCGAAGACGTCGGCGAAGTTCCGATTCGTTATCCGCCATGGTCAGAACCCTACGCCTCCCGCCGCCGGTGTCGCTCAGCTCGCGTCGCGTATACGGTCCCAGCTCGATGTTCTACGAAAGAGAGGGCCATCCATGGCTGTCCTGATTCGACACCGTGCCCCAATGAGCACGGCGCAGTACGACGAGACCGCGCCACCTCTCGTCGAACTGATCAAGAAGCAGCCCGGCTTCCTGATGCATGTCTCCTATGAAGACGCCAGCGGCTTCGTCGTCGCCGAGGTGTGGGAGACCCGGGAGCAGCACGACACCTGGTTCAACGAGAACGTGAAGCCGAACGTCCCGTTCGAGATCTCGCAGGAGGTCATCGACCTGCACAGCATTCATACGCCGTAGGTCGTGCACGTCGGAGTCGGGCGAGTCGCCGAGCGCCCGACTCCAACCCACAGAGCCGCGCACGTCAGTTGGCGCGACAGCGATGCTCAATCCCGGTTGCGGTGCCTCCAGCCCCACATCGCCTTCTCCTCGCGCCCGTCCTGGATCGCGCCCCAGATGTGCAGTCCGAGCACGACAACGACGACGAAGACGGTCGAGACGACCACGATGATGATCGCGGCGAGATCGGAGGCGACGAGCACAGCGAACAGTGTGCTCCGTCCCTCACCGACGCCGCGGGCCGGTGACCGTCAAGAAATGAGAACACCGAGCCGGTAGCGCTTTCGTCAGCTGCCTCCGGTGACCTTCCGCTCTGGGCCTTGCGGCCTTCCGCGTCCGACCTCCAGAAGCAACATCGACCTACTCGCGCTCCGTGCTCGGTGCAAGAGCGACCGTACGGATGGCATCTCCCCGTTGCAAGTCCTGAGGAGAACAAGATGGCGCAAAGAGCGGGTTCTTCGGGTTACTCCATCTGCGGGACGCCGACGAAGCGGACCAGCACCGTCGTCTCGGCCCCGGCGCGCACCCGCACCGTCAACCGCGGGCCGCCGTGTGTTTTCCCGCCGGGCAGCGGTGTCACCAGATAGCGGCCTGGGGCCAGGCGGAGGCTGAAGCGTCCGGTCGGGCTCGAGGTGACGACCACAGCCGTGTTCGGGACGGGGATGCCGACCGTCGAGCGACGTGAGATCGAGAGACGCGCGGACGGGTAGGTGCGCCAGGGGTTGCAGACCGGCCCAGAGTCGCGGACCGGGCCAGGACAGCCGAACGAGATCTGCGTCGTTCCATTGAGTGTCCCCGTCGACTCGACCGCTGCGCCCGCAGGGCCTGCGAACAGGACGATCGCGGCTACGAGCGTCGAAACGCCAAGCGTTTTCATCGCATCCTCAACGTACCCGCTCGGGCCAACACACTAACCCGACGTTTTTCTCGAGCTCTACCCACGGATCACGTCCGCGAGAGGCCGCGTGTTCAGCACATCGCTCGGTGTGGCGCCGCCGCGGCGGGCGGTGCCGATCGAGAGCGGCATGTACCCGAGCCCGGCCGTCGAGTGAGCGTCGGTCGAGCACACGATCGGCACGCCGGCTGCGATCGCCTGTCGGACGTGCTCGCCGCTCAGGTCGAGCCTGCTCGGCAGGCCGTTCACCTCCAGCGCGACGCCGGTTTCGAGGGCGACCTCGATCGTCCGCTCGAGGTCGAGCGCGTTCTCGGGGCGGTGCCCGATCAGCCGGCCGGTCGGGTGGCTGAGGCAGCGTACGGCCGGATGGCGCATCGCGTCCGTCACGCGCGCGGTCAGCTCGCGCCGCGGCGCACGCTGGCCGGCGTGGAGTGAGAGCTGCACCCACTCGAGCCCGGTCAGGGCGCTGTCCGGCAGGTCGAGCGAGCCGTCCGCGCGGATGTCGCACTCGGTGCCGCGTAGCAGCCGGAACGGCGCGAGTTCCTCGTTCGCAGCGGCGATCTCCTCGGCCTGGCGATGCAGCGCGCCGGCGTCGAGACCGGCGACCACACCGACGTTCGGCGTGTGGTCGCAGATCGCGAGGTACTCGTAGCCGAGCGCGCGGGCCGCGCGTCCCATCTCGAGCACGCTCGCCTTCCCGTCCGACCAGGTCGTGTGGCAGTGCAGGTCGCCGCGGACGTCGGCGAACGACACGAGCGGCGGCACCGGCCCTCGGAACGCTCCCTCGCGCAGCTCGGGCGGCACGAAGGGGAGCCCAAGCGCCGCGAAGACGCCTTCCTCGTCGGGCGCGTCCGGCAGCGGTTCGAGCGCGGCGACCCACTCGGCCGAGCCGGTCGCGCGCACGAGGGCAGTCCCGAACGCCGCGAGCGGCGCGGCGTGCAGTTCGATCGCTGCGCCCTCCAACGTCACACCGACGTCCGGTGCAACGAGCGCGACGATCTCGGGCAGCTCCGCGAAGCGCCTGCGGGCGTCGGCCACATCGCCTGTGCAGACGGCGACCGCGAGCCGGTGCGATCCGTCGACGAGGCGCCGCGGGTCACCGCCCGCGACTCCGCCCAGCGCGTCGGCGATGCGCTCGGCGACGCGCCGCCGCCTGCGGAAGAAGAAGCGGCCGCGCCGTCAAGGTGGTGGGCCGCGCAATCGCTTCGAGGATCCGAGCCTCGGTCTTCTGCCCGACACCGGGCGCCGACCGCAGCCGTCCCTCCGCTGCCGCCGCTCGAAACTCGTCGACCGTCGAGACGCCGAGCGCCTGCCCGATCTCCGTCAGCCGGCGGGCGCCGATGCCCAGGAGACGGCCGTAGGCGGCCAGCTGCGGCGAGACCGACCGCTCGAGCTCTCGCAGCTCGGCCAGCTCGCCGGTCTCGACGAGCTCCTGCAGCCGGCGCTCGATGCCGGGGCCGATGCCCCGCAACTCTCGCATGCGGCCACTGCGGATGAGCTCTTCGGCAGGAGTCGGTAGCGACCGGATCAGCTCGGCGGCGCGCCGGTACGCCCGCGTCGCGTACGAATCGGCCTCCGCCAGCTCCAGCAGTGCGGCGTACTCGTCGAGCGTTGCCGCGATCGCGTGATTGTCGAGCACCGCCCGAGGGTACGCCGACTCGCGCGTCGCCGGCGCGACCTGCAGCGCGCGTCTCGCGACTACTCCAACGAGGGATTGTCTGACCTTGCGCGCGGCAGTAGCGTCGTAGCTTCCTTAGTTCCGAGCTGCGGCAGAAGGCAGGTCACTCGATGCCGTTTCTTCTGATGCTCGGTAAGTGTTTACGCCGCGTTCGCAACGGCGTGGTGATGAAGCCGCGTCTGTTTGTTCAGCTGGTCGCGGCGCTGGCTGTTTTCTCGTTCGCGCTGGGGCCGGCACACGCAGGTGGGCCAAACCCTGTGACGGTCACGAAGCACGCGAATCTCGGCTTCAGCACGAGTGTGCCGGTCACGGAAGACACCGGAGTTGCGAACCCACCGTGTCTGTTGAACGTGGTCGTCTGTCTCTTCCACGGAGCGATTGCCTTCAACGGCACGCTGACGGCACATGTGAGCCTCGGCACTGACGTCGCAATGACGTATGACTCCTCCGACCTGAACACGCCGAACGGTCCTCTTCCGGTGTCTGTCAAGTACACGCCGACGCCGGGTGGATCGACAGTCTCGTACTCGCTCAGCGGCACGATGACCTTCAACTTCGACGGGTGCCTGGATTGCCCGAAGACGCTGCCCTTCAATGCGAGTTCGGCTCCCACCACGTTCACTGCACCGATGGGCTCGGACTCGCCGGTCACGATCCCGGCCACGAGCTCCGGCATCACCCTGAACGTCGCGGGGCTCGACGTGATCACCGCGTCGCTCGCGGGCTCGCTCACACTGGCGCCGGCCGGTCCGGGTCTGCTCCCGGGGCTGGGTGGGGCGGCTGCCGTCGTTCAGGCCACGGGTGCGAGTGGTGCGCCCGCGCTTCCGATCGAGTGGGATTCCGCCGGTTCGGCCCAGGCGTTCACGCTGACGACGCCGGCCAGCCCGGCGCCCGTCGGGGTCTCGCTCTCGCCCCTCCTGCACTGGGTGGCGACGTCCGGAAATGCGCAGATCAACCTTCACTGGACGGACGATTTCCAGAGCGCTGTTGCTGTTGTCGCAGACATCGTCACCGCTGGTGTCTGTGTGTTCGCCGACTGCTCGATCGGTGACCCCGCTCCGATCAGCTTGTTCTCGGGAGGGCTGGGGCCGGTCTACAGCTCGGCTGGTCTTGACACGGCGATCGGGAACGCAGTCGGGGGTGTTGCGGGACCGTTGGTCGCCGGTCGCGTCGGAGCGGGATTCGTCCCGGTGCCGCTGACCTCGCCACCGCTTGCCTCGATCCCGCCCCTGAGTGTGGGTTCGCTCGACTTCGGGGTGCCGTCCGCCTCGATCACGGGTGCGCCTGCCGGCGTTGTGCTGAGCGGTGACTCGGTCAGCCTGAGTGCGGCCGCGAGTGGAGGTACCGGTCCGTACACCTACGCATGGACGAAAGACGGAGCGCCCTTTGCGACGACGCAAACCATCACCGACACTCCTTCGCTCGGCGATACGACCTATGCCGTGACGGTGACCGACTCGCTGGGCGCGGTGTCGAACACGGCGACGACGGTGGTGCACGACTACGACTTCACGGTCGCCGGCAGCCCGACAAGCCAGCAGATCTTGACGAGCGGGACGAACACGTACGGCGTCACGGAGAGCCTGGTTTCCGGCTCGGCAAGCTCCGGGCTGCCCACGATCGGGCTGTCTCTCTCCGGCTTGCCGGCGGGAGCAACAGCGAGCTTCGCTCCCGCGAGCGGAAGTGCCGGCGGTTTCTCGTCGACCTTGACGATCACGACCGCTGGGGCCCCGCCCGGGACCTATTCCCTCACCCTCACTGGCACCGACGGCAGGGCGCTCATCGGCGGGACGAGATCAACGTCTTTGACGCTCACGATCCTCACTCCCGCCCAAGCGATCCCGAACGTGATCACGACGATCCAGGGCCTGCGGACAGCCGGGGTACTGAACGGCGGACAGGCGAACTCACTGATCGTCAAGCTGAACCACGCGATCGACAGCCTGAACTCGAAGCCGGGCAAGCCGCCCGGGTGCAACCAGTTGCAGGCGTTCGTCAACGAAGTCAACGCTTACGTGTCGGCGGGCACCCTGACGCAGGCGCAGGCCGATTCGTTGCTGGGCGGGCCGCTTGGTGTCCTTGCGATCATGGCGTCCATACCGTGCTGAACTAGCGAGCACGAGCACCACGAGAGAGGGCCCGCCACGGCGGGCCCTCTCTCGTCTAGCCACGAAGTCGCCCCGATGCGCGTCTCGAGCAGCCTTTGGGCTGTCTGGGGCCGGACCGAGACCCGCTACCCTCGAAGCGGGATCTCGGAGCTTTCCAACATCACTGCACCCCCGATCAGATGACTGCGACTTCGGCGCCGGCCGGCGGGACCTCCTTGCGGGCAGCCCTCGCGCCCTACGCGGTGCCGCGGCTCGGTCCGGCAATCTCGAACCTCCTCACATCCGTCGTCCCCTACGTCGGGCTCATCGCCGCGGCGTGTTTTGCACTCAGAGTTTCCGCCGCGCTCGCCGTCGCGCTCTCGCTGCTCGCGGCCGGCTTCCTCATTCGGACGTTCATCGTCTTCCACGACTGCGCGCACGGCTCGTTCCTGCCGTCGAAGCGCACGAACGCATTACTCGGGGCCGCGCTGGGCGTTCTCGTCTACACCCCCTTCGCGGTGTGGCGGCGCGAGCACGCGGTTCATCACGCGACCGCCGGCGATCTCGACCGTCGCGGCGTCGGTGACATTCACACACTGACGATCGCCGAATATCGAGCCCGCCCCTGGTGGGGCCGGCTCGGCTACCGGCTGTTCCGAACCCCGCTCGTGATGTTCGGAGTCGGCCCACTCTGGGCGTTCGTGCTCGAGCCACGGGTCGTTTCCTGGTCGGCTCCCCGGCGGCTTCGGCGCAGCACGCTCGGCACCGACCTCGCCCTGGTCGCCGTCGCCGCCGCGCTCTGCTGGCTGCTCGGCTGGAGCGGCTTCCTGATCGTGCAGCTGCCCGCGCTCCTCGTGACGGGCAGTGTCGGCATCTGGCTCTTCTACGTCCAGCATCAGTTCGAGGACACCTACTGGCAGTCGAGCGAGGCGTGGAGCTACGACGACGCGGCACTCAAGGGCAGCTCCTACCTGAGGCTGCCGAAGATCCTGCAGTTCCTGACCGGCAACATCGGCCTGCACCATGTCCATCACCTCAGCGCACGGATTCCGAACTACAACCTGCAAGCAGCTCACGACGAGAACCCCGCTCTCCACACGGTTCCCACGATCTCACTGCTCGAAGGCCTCCGGGCGACGCGCCTGAAGCTCTGGGACGAAGAACAGGGCAAACTCGTCGGTTTCGGGGCGGCGCGCGCCTCTCGGCCGCATGCCGAGGTCAGCACCACCCCCGTTCACCCGACCGCGCAGTAGACGACAGGATCAAGACCGCATAAGAAAGCCCCGGCCGATCGAGTCGGCCGGGGCTTTCGGTGCCTGACTTGCGAGTTCTTCGCGAACCTAGGGGAAGAACGGGATCGAATTGAAGAAGCCCCACGGGGTGTGCGCCCCCGCGCCGTTGATGCCCGCCGTTCCGCCGTTGTACGGCAAGCCCGGGATATAGGCATCACCGAAGAACAGATACAAGGGCTGACCGAAGTAGGTGACCTGATGGGTCCCGTCGGCCCTCACGGCGATCCCAATGGCGTGCTGGTTGACACCGGGCCCCGCCTCTGGGCGCCCGGAGGTGAGGACCGGCGGCCAGAACACCGCAGCGCACTCCGCCTGGCAGGCGTTCAACGGCGGTTTGGCTCTGCCCGGCCAAGGTGTACACGGGGAAGCTCGCGTCGGGGAAGAGGCTGAAGTCGTTGTTCATCCTCGCGGCCACGACCGTCTGGTCGTGCCCGGTGCCGCCGACCGGAGCGGTCTCGAGCTCCAGCCGAGCCTGTCCGGGTGCGGGCTGTCCTCGGCTCGGGTCGACGAGGTACCAGATGCCCGTGGGACTTGTCACCGGGTCGAACAGGTTGGCCCCTTCCGTCTCCCCCGGCACCTCGTCGAGGAAGAACCGGTACAGCGGCTGGCCGGCGTAGGTCACCTGCTGCACCGACGGCAGCCCGGGGAGGTCGGTGCGGGTCACCGTCCCGAGCAGGGTGGGATTGATGCCCGTCCCGGCGATCGGTGCACCCTTGGTGAGGAGCGCCGGCCAGAGGACGGTGTCGCAGGGCAGCCCGATGGCATTCGAGCCGTCGCTGCATGCGAAGGCTGCGCCGGAGAGCGCGTGGACCTGGTCGGAGGTGAGGAGGTAGAGAGAACAACCGGTGTAGGCGCCCGAACCGACGACCAGCACTCGGCCGTAGCTCGTCGATGCAGCCGACACGGTCGCTGGACCGGTCGGAGCGCTGGACACCGGGTCGGCGCAAGAACTGGTCACAGCCCTCGCGGGTGAGCTGAATTGAAGGGCCACGGCAATGAGGCCCAGGGTGAGCGCCGCTATCGCGGGGCCTGCAACAGGCCTCCCGAGCCGGCGAAACAGAAACGTCATGATGACCTCCAGTGTGTGTAGAGTACGGGTCGAGGACGCTGACCTGTGTGATCCGGTCGACCGGGAGCTCGTTCCACACGGCCGTCTTGCGGATCGCCTCCGGTGTGGGCGCGTCGTAGACACAGAACGTCTTGCGGCCGTCGTCGCTCACGTACGAGTGGAGCCACGTCACGGCCTCGTCGCTGTTCCGGTCGACGACCGTGCGACAGCGGTCCGCCCCAGCCGGCCCGGCGGCGATCGGAAAACGATCGGAAAACGATCGCTCGACGATGTAGCGCGGCACTTCAAGCCCATCCGGTCGCTGTCTGCGTCATGGCTCGAAGCTACGTCCGCCTGCCCCGACCGGCATCGGGAGCGGCGCCCCATCTTGGCGCCGGCCTATCCCTATCTTGGCGGCGCCGGCCGCGACCGGTTCAGGCGGTGAGACCGAGGCGGAGTGCCTCGGCGCCCGCCTCGCGCCTGGTGCGTACGTTCAGCTTGCGGAGGATCGCCGAGACGTGGTGGCCGACCGTTTTCTCGGACAGGACCAGGCGCTCGGCGATCTCGGCGTTGCGCAGCCCCTGCGCGACGAGTTCGAGCACCTCGAGCTCGCGCGCCGTCAGCTGGGCGGGGTTGTCGCGGGTCGCCGGGCGAGGGCCTCGCGGGAGGCTGCGGGCACCCCCTTCGCGCAGACGGCGGGCCACGACCGCGGCCGTCGCCTGCGCGCCCAGGCGCAGCAGCTCCTCGTGCGAACGTCGTAGTTCCTCCTCGCCGCCGCCGTCTGCGAGTGCGAGTGCGGCCTCGTACCGGCAACCGAGCTCGGTCCACAACCGGGCGGCGCGGTTCCAGTCGCCTGCGAGCTGGGCCGCGTACGGCTCGGGTGCGTCGACGGGCGGCGCCTCGGCGATTCCGGCGCGGCGGCGCCAGGACGCGAGCTCGGCGATCACCCCTCGAACCTGCCGATCGATCGCCAAGTCGAGTGCCGGCCGTGTGATCTCGTCCACCTCGGAATGACGGCCGTCGAGCCAGGCGGCCTCCGCGCGAGCCGCCGCGACCGGGGCGATGCGCACCAGCTCACCCGTCGGCGCGGCGAGTTTCCACGCCTCCTCGAGCAGCGGTGCGTGCCCCGGATCGCCCCGGCGCACCCGTGCCAGGGCGACCACGACGAGGGCGATGATCCGCGGCGTCGTCGATGCCCGCGGCACCCGCAGCACTGCCGACGCCGCATCCGTGGCCGACTCCCAGCGGCCGCGGCCGAGCTCGAATCGCGCCCGCTCGGCCAGCAGGTACAGACGACCCAGCTCGAGCCCGTGGTCGCTGCAGTGACGGATTCCGTCCTCGAGGTATCGCTCTGCTGCGGCGTAGTCGCGTACCCGGATTGTCGCAGCGGCCAACGAGAGGTAGAAATCGCCGACGAGGGGAAGGAGGCCTTCGCTCTCTGCCAGAGCGAGCCCGCGGGTCAGGGTCTCGATGCCTGAGTGTGACCCCAGTCCGACCTCGGTCGAGCCGACACAGGCCAGAGCGTCAGCGCGGATCGCACTGTCGTCGAGGTGCTCCGCGAGGGCGAGCGCGAGCCCTCCGAACCTCGCCGCGTCGTCGTAGGAGCTGGCCATGTTGCAGTGGAACGCGAGGTTGCTATAGGCACGTGCAAGCTCAGGTCCCGGAGGCAACTCCTCCAGCACCGCCACCGCGGCGCGTCCGGCTTGCTCACACTCCGTGACCCGCCCGGGGCACCAGAGGATCTGGGACAGCCAGCGCAGCGCGTCGCCCTCACGCCGCTTGTCGCCGAGTGCTCGGCGGTGGACCAGCGCAGCCTGGGCCGACTCGATCGCCTCGGCGCTCTGATCGGTCGTGTAGCACTCGTGCGAGCGCCGGTCGAGAAGCTCGGCGCGCTGATCGAGCGGCAGCGCGTCGCCGAAGCGAAGCGCCTGCTCGTAGAGCGCCGCCGCCTCCCGGTGCGCACCGACCGACGCAGCGCGCTCGGCCGCGATCGGCGCGAACAGGAGAACAGCCTCCTGGTCGCCCGCGGCGAGCGCGTGGTGCGTCACGCGTGCCGCGTCGGGCTCGCCGTACGGAGGATCGAGCAGCGCTGCGAGCGCTCTCTGATGGAGGCGAAGACGTAGCTGCGGTGAGAGCGACTCCTCGACCGCGATGCGCGCCAGCTCGTGGCGGAACGCGACCGCTTCGCCCGCCGGCCGCAACATCCCGGAGTCGAGACATTCGTCGAGCGAATCCACGGCGTCACCGGTCAGAGCTGCGAGCAGCGAGAGGTCTGCGCGCTGAGGGAAGATCGCTGCAGCGTCGAGCACGCTCCGTGCTCGCGGGCCGAGGCGAGACGCACGTGCGAGCACGGCATCACGGACCGTCTCCGGAATCGCGCCCGGCCCGGAGGCGAGGACCTCACTCACGAAGAAGGGGTTTCCGGCTGTGCTGCGGAACAACCCGTCCGCGTCGACGGGCGAGCTCTCCGCCAGGCGGGCGACTGCCTCCTGCGACAACGGCTGCAGCTTCAGCCGGCTGACGGCATCGCTCGTCGCGAGCTCGCCCAGGACGACGCGGAGCGGGTGGGTGCGTTCGAGCTCGTCGTCCCGATAGCTGGCGACCAGCAGCGTCGGCGTCGCGCCGATCCGCCGGCCGAGCAGGCGAAGGACGTCGAGGGTGCCCTCGTCCGCCCAGTGGACGTCCTCGAACACGACGACGGTCGGTGGGCCGCTCGCAAGCTCGTGCAGAAGCGCTTCGGTGACCTCGTGCGGCCGCGCCTCGCGACGCACGAGTTCGTCGAGCGTGCCGCCCGTCTCCTGCGCGATGTCGACGAGCGGGCCGAGCGGCCGCGGCGTGAACAGTGGGTCGCACAAACCCCACAGGGCACGCGCCTCTACCGGAAGGGACTCGCAGAAGTGCCGCAGCAGTACCGTCTTGCCAACGCCTGCCTCGCCACACAGGAAGACGAGCCTGCCTGCGCTGTCGTCGCGCACGGCGCAGGACCATGCCGCCAGTGCAGCGAGTGCCTCTTCTCGCTCCAGGAATGAGGCGGAAGCCTCCGTCGTGCCCGACGTCGTGGCGATCTGCGCACCCCCTTGAGGCAATGGTCACCCATCCAGCGCCCACAATCAATGCCACCCCTGGAACAGAGGGATCCCTCGGTCGGGTGAGGGACGGCGCCATCGATCTTCCGATGCATCTGCCATGGCGTCCACTGATCCCATGGTCCGGCCTCTCTTCCGCGACCAGCCGCCGGCAACCGTGCGCCTCGTCGTCGCTCTCGCGGACTACGACTTCAAGACAGCGGTCGAGGAAGCGTGCCGAGCGACCGACGGGATCGAAGTTGTCGCTTCGGTCTCGACGTCGGCGGCGCTCGTCCGCGTCGCGACGGCACTCGCTCCCGACGTCTGCCTGATCGACCGTGACATGCCTGAAGCCGCCGGCGCGACCTGGGAGACCCGCACCCGCCTGCCGCAGACGAAGATCGTGCTCATCGGCGACGGCTCGTCGGACGAGGAGCTCTTCGCCGCCCTACGCACCGGTGTCGAGGGCTTCCTGTTCAAGGACATGAATGTCGAGCGGCTCCCTTCGGCAATCGCCGACGTCAGTCGCGGCCACGCTGCGCTGCCACGCAATCTCGCGGCACGCGTCATGACGGCGATGCGCGAATCGGGTCCCACCTGGCGCGCGGTCGGCCCGCGCAGTGCGGGTGTTCGCCTGACCACGCGCGAGTGGGAGGTGCTCGAGTTGCTCGAGCAGGGGCTGTCGACACATGAGATTGCCGAGCGCCTGACGCTGACGACCGGAGCGGTCCGTTCGCACATTTCGGGCGCCCTGCGGAAGATCGGCGCGACAGACCGGGCCGAAGCCGTCAGGTTCCTGCGCGGTCAGGTGGCGCAGTCGGCGTGAGAGCCTTTGCGCTTGCGGCTCTGGCGGCCGCCTGCGCGACGATGCTCGGACAGGCGGCGACGCGGTCGATGTCCGCCGCCGGTGCCCAGTCCCCCACCGCTGCGACCGCGACCTGGGCCGTCGCGCAGATCGACGCACGGGAGGCCTGGCCGCTCGTGCAGGGTCATCCGATTCCGCCGGTGGCGATCCTCGACAGCGGCATCGACTCCTCCCACCCTGACCTCGCGGGCAAGGTCACTGCCGCGCGCGACTTCGTCGACGCGACCGGCGACACGTCGGATGCGAGCTGGCACGGCACCGCGGTCGCCGGGATCGTCGCGGGCGACGGAGCCACGGACACGTTCTCGGTCTGCCCGGGCTGCGTGATCATCTCCGGCAAGGTGCTCGACGGACAGGACTCGGGTGGCGACGCCGAGATCGCGCGCGGAGTTCTCTGGGCGGTCGGCTCCGGTGCGCGGGTCGTCAACCTCAGCATGAGCGGCGACTCAGAGTCGTCCGCACTGCGGGCGGCGATCGTCACGGCGAATCGACACGGAGTCGTCGTCGTCGCGGCGGCAGGCAACGACGGCTCGACCGATAAGTCGTTTCCCGCCGCAGACCCGAACGTGATCGGCGTCGCCGCGACGACATCCTCGGACACCGTCTTCGACTGGTCGAACCGCGGCCCGTGGGTCGCGATCGGCGCACCCGGCGAGACGACGACCACGCTCCGCGGCGGTGGCTATACGACCTTCGTCGGGACATCGGCAGCGGCGCCCGCCGTCGCCGCTGCGGCTGCCGAGTGCCTTGCGGTAACGCCCCGATTGTCGCCGGCAGCCGTTCGCAGCATCCTCGTGCGCACCGCCGATCCGGTGCGCGGCATGTCGTTCGGCCGGCTCGACGTGGCCCGCGCCGTCCAGGCCTGCGCGGCTGCCTGAGAGCGACACAAACCGCGGGCCGCTCCCGGAGGAGCGGCCCGCGATCGCCCTGTGGGACAACCTTCTGTCTGTCTAGGGAGCCAGGTAGATCTTGTGCGCCGTCGAGCTCGGCCCGCAGTCGCCGTCGTCCGACCACTTCATCGTGCCGCTCGAGTTCTGGACACAGACGTACGCGGTGGTCGTCGACACGGCCGCACCGGCCGGGCCTGCGGGGCCGGCGGGACCGCCGGGCCTGCCGGGCCTGCCGGGCCTGCCGGGCCCTGCGCACCGGTATCACCCTTCGGGCCCTGTGAGCCGGCAGCGCCGGTCGCGCCCGTGTCACCCTTCGGCCCCTGAGCGCCCGCTGCACCTGCTGCACCCGGATCACCCTGCGGGCCGGCGGGACCCTGCTCGCCCGTCGCGCCCGTATCACCCTTCGGGCCCTGCGGACCGGCGGCACCCTGCTCGCCCGTCGCGCCCGTGTCACCCTTCAGACCCTGCGGGCCGGCGGGGCCCTGCTCGCCGGTCGCACCGCTGTCGCCCTTGTCGCCCTTGTCGCCGTTGCCGTTGCCGTTGCCGTTGCTCGGGCCGTTGCAGAACACAACCTCGCCCGCCGTCGTCTCGAGCTTCCAGCCGCCGAAGACGCAGCCCGTGGTCTCGTCGTGCGCAGCGATCTGCTCGACGCTCAGGACGCCGTTGACGCCGTCGACGCCGTGATCACCCTTCGGGCCCTGCGCGCCTTGCGGGCCTTGCGCGCCCTGCTGGCCCTGCGGGCCCTGGGCACCGGTCGCCCCGGCGGGGCCTTGCGGACCGGCGGAGCCCTGCGGGCCGGCCGGGCCCTGCGGACCGTCGAGTGCCGCGCCCGTCTTGCCGGACTTCGCCTTGCGCACGGTCACGAAGCGCTCGTTCTTCTTGCAGTGGTTCGCTTTCGGGGCCCGCACATGCCCGGTCTTGTAGTCGAGGCAGAGCCGCACATCGCCCTTGTTGACGTTCGTCTTCGCCGCGAAGCGCGTCCCGTTCGCGGCGGCAACGCCGACCGAAACGAGGAGCGCCGCCGCGCCGAGAAGCACAATCCGCAAAATCAACTGCCGCATGAGATTCCTCCAGAGATGTTTGTCGCCACAGGTGGTGCGATCACACCGTAGGAGGGACCGTCCAGAGGGAGCGTTTGGGTTTCTGTGCGCTCCGCGCCCGACGCCGCTCGGCTAGAGATCGCGGCCGAGGATCACATGCTCCCCGATCGGCTCGAACCCGAGCCTGCGGTTGATGGCCCGCATGGCCGCGTTCTCCTCTGCGTTCGAGGTCGTGACACGAGTCACACCCCGCGCGGCAGCGGCCTGCAGGGCGAATCGCTTCGCCGCCGTCGCAAGCCCGCGGCCGCGATGGTCGCGCTGCGTGCCTGTGAAACCGTGTTGCGCCCGGTCGCCCACGATCCTGATGAACGCGAACGCCGCGACCCTGCCGCCCTCGTCGAGCACGACCGAGCTGGCGTCGAGGTCCAGGTCCGGATCGTCCCAATCACGCAGGAAGTCGTCGAGCAGGATGTTGTCGTTCGGGACGGCTGTCGGTTCGTCGAGGGCGGCCGCTGTCACTGCCTCGTAGACGGCCTCGGGCTGCAGGCTGCCCATCGGGACGCAGCGGTAGCCCGGCGGCAGCGACGGCTCGGGGACGCTTCGTGGATCGAGGGCGATCAACGGGCCGCTCAGGAGCCGTTCCCAGCCGCGAGCGAGCGCCCATCGCTCGCCTTCTTCCGTGAAGCGAAGGAACGTCGTGGCACGCGTGGCAGCCAATCCGCGCAGGTGCTCGAGGAGCCTCGCCCCCAGCGCCTCCCCGATGCCCCGTCGTCGCCACGCGGCGTCCACGGTGACGAACGCCCACGCGGCCCCCTCCGTCGTCGTCCAACTGTTGAGCCCGGCTACCCCGTCGGCGACGACCGCACCGTCGAACTCCGCGACCAGCTCGAGGATCTGTGCCCGCTCGGGTCGCGTCGCATGCGAGTGGAGAAAGCCTGCAGACGAGACGACGCGCGAGTCGTCAGAGGCCCGGAGGAGCGCCGCGACCGCTTCGAGATCACGCGACTCCCACGGTCGCATCACGAGCCCCCCGGTCTCCATGACGTGAAATTTATCGCGCCGCGGGGCACACGAAACCCGTGAGCCTGGTTCGGCGACGCCGAACCAGGCTCAGTGGCCGGAGGATCGGGATGGCTACTGCAGGGTCAGGGTGTCCTTGCCCGGAGCCGATGTGAGCACACCGCGCGCGCCCGCGTAGGCACCGGTGCCGCCCGTGATCGCAGCCGTGGCGGTGTCGTTCAGGTGCACGACGCCGGATGCGGTGATCGTTCCACCGGCGAGCGTGTAGGTCACCTGGCAGGCATAGAGGGCCTTCTCGATGCTGGCGGCGCTTTGAGTGGCGGCGCACACGAGGAACCGGTGGCCGGTGGCTGAGCCGCCGATCTTCGAGACGGCGATGATCTCGTCTCCGGGTGATTCGGGCGAGTGCTTGCTCGTGATCAGCGGTGGAACGTCCACCGTCGACAGCTTCGTCCCTGTGACGCTCAGCTTGAGAACGGTGTCGGTGCTTCGATTGGCCTGCGCTTCGCCCGTGGGCAGAAGGGCGGCGGCCGCCGCGGCAAGTGCGGCGGCAGCGATGAGTGTGAGTCTGCGTGTGGTCATGGCAGGAGTGTCCGACAGCTGCTCGCGTTCGACATCGGCCGTGGCGGCGATTCTGCTTCCGTCGCAAGACCGATCTTCGCGGGCCGACGATTCCTCCGCGCGACGGATGGCGCCCCCCGCGATCGGCGTTAGCCTCGGGGTATGAACCTGCGCCGATTCTCCGCCCGTCCGCCGCTCGTCGATGCGGTGATCGCGGCGGTGCTCGTGGTGCTCGCCGAAGCCGAGGCAGCGTTCGAGGCCGTGAGTGTTCCGCGCTGGGTCGACGGCCTCGTCGTGCTCGGCTTCACGGTCCCCCTTGCGTGGCGCCGGCAGGCCCCTGTCACCGTGCTCGTGATCGCGGTGGTCAGCGTGCTGCTCTACGGCGAGATCGAGACGAGCGGCGCACATCAGACGCTGATCCTGTCGCTCGCCCTCGCGTCGTTCACGGTCGGGTACGAACTGCCGCGCCCGCGGGCCTGGCTCGGCCCGGGAGTCCTCGTCGCCGGACTTCTCCTCTCGTCATTCGCACTCGGACAACCGGCCGGGGACACGGTCGTCGCGGCCGTCCTCTACGGCGCACCGTGGGCCTTCGGACAGGCGATGCGCAATCGTGGGCAGCGGCTGGACGAGGTCGCGGCACGCGCCGAACGAGCAGAGCTAGACCGTGAGCAGCGTGAGCGGGAAGCAGTGGAGGCCGAGCGTGCGCGGATCGCCCGGGAGCTGCACGATGTCGTCTCACACTCGATCAGCGTGGTCGCGATCCAGGCCCAGGCGATTCGGCAGCGGTTGGGCCCTGAACACGCGCGAGAAGCATCCGATCTGACCGGGATCGAGACGACGGCGCGACAGGCGATGGCCGAGATGCGCCGGCTTCTCGGTGTACTGCGCGCCGACGGCGAGCGGCTACCGCTCGCGCCGCAACCCGGTCTCGATCAGCTGCCGGAGCTCGTCGAGCGAGCACGCGAGACGGGCTTGCATGTCGACCTCGACATCGACGGTGCCTCGACGCCGCTTCCGCCCGGCGTCGATCTCGCGGCGTTTCGGATCGTGCAGGAGGCGCTGACGAACGCACTCAAGCATGCGGCTGCACAGACCGTGCGAGTGCGGGTGCACTACCGAAAGCACGATCTCGAGTTGATCGTCGAGGACGACGGGACCGGAATGGACGCGCAGCCCGGCGACGGGCACGGGCTGTTCGGGATGCGGGAACGAGTCGCGTTGTACGGCGGAGCGTGCACGATCGGCACTCGCGAGGGCGGCGGCGTTCGGGTGCACGCCTTGCTCCCGGTGCAGGAAGGCGGCCCGGCGTGATCACGGTCGTGATCGCAGACGATCAGGGCATGGTGCGCTCCGGCCTCGGATCATTGCTCGAGAGCGAGCCCGACATCTCCGTCGTCGGCGAGGCGGTCGACGGCAACGAGGCGATCGCCACCGTGCGCGAGCTCCGGCCGGACGTGACGCTGATGGACATCCGGATGCCCAATCTCGATGGGATCGCGGCAACGCGATCGATCTCGGTCGAATGCCCGGAGACCCGCGTGCTCGTGCTGACCACGTTCGACCTCGACGAATATGTCTTCGAGGCTCTGCGGGCAGGCGCGAGCGGTTTTCTCCTCAAGGACGCTCCGGCCGATGAGCTCGTCGCCGGCGTGCGCGTGGTCGCCAGGGGCGACGCTCTCCTCGCGCCCGCTGTCACTCGGCGAGTCGTCGAGGCGTTCACGGCGCTACCCGCAGCCTCGCCGCCCCCCGATCTGCCCGAGCTCAGCCCGCGCGAGTACGAAGTCCTGCGCGAGCTCGCCCGCGGCCGGTCGAACGCCGAGATTGCATCGGCCCTCTTCGTGAGCGAGGCGACCGTCAAGACCCATGTCAGCAATGTGCTCGGAAAACTGGGTCTCCGAGATCGCATCCAGGCGGTCGTCTACGCCTACGAGCACGGGCTCGTTCGCCCCGGCGACGACGCCTGAACAATAGGTTTACATCGATTCTCGGCCGCGGATGTTTCGTATCCTTCCGACCGGACACCACCCTTGGCGTTTGCCGCTCATCAGCGGCATCGATGGAGAAGGGAGAGTGTCATGGGTATCGGAGTCAGTCTCATGTTGATCGCTGCTGGAGCAATCCTGACCTGGGCCGTCGACGCGACGGTGTCGGGAGTCAACATCCACGCAGTCGGCGTGATCCTGCTGGTCGTGGGGATCATCGGCCTCGTCCTCTCGATGATCTTCTGGTCGAGCTGGGGCGGATTCGGCGGCGCAGGCCGTCGGACAACCACCGTCGTGGACGACGGGCCGCGTCAGCCCTGACGTAAGTCGCCGAGTGGCCGGGCGAACGGCTTCGCCCGGCCATATCACACCCACTCATCAAGAACACCGAAAGGACGGCAGTTTCATGCTGCTTCTACTTGCCTTGCTCATCCTGCTGCTCGCAATCGGCGGGGGGATCTTCATCTCGAAGTTCCTGTTCATCCTGCTCCTGGTCGCGCTCATCGTCGTGGTCTTCTCGCGACGGACGGTCTAGGAACGCCCTGCGGCCGACGAGGGGGCCCGGCTCACGCAGCCGGGTCCCCGGCACGGTCGGTAGCGGCGGAGTGACCTGCCAACGTAAGCTCGCTGCATGAACCCTGAACATGCGAGCAAGTTGCTGGCCGCCGAGCGGCGCAGAATCACAGACGAGCTCGGCCGCCTCGGTCATCAGGACGACGGCGAACTGGCCAGCGAGTCCGACGCGGCGAACCTCGCGTCGGACCTCCTCCAGGACGAGCTCGACGAGGGCCGCGCCGAGGATCTCCGCGAACAACTGGCGGCCGTCGCCCGAGCCGAGGAGCGCCTGGCAGCGGGAACGTACGGCCGCTCGATCGTCAGCGGCGAGCCGATTCCCGACGAGCGGCTCGAGGCATTCCCGACGGCCGAGCTGACCGTCGACGAGGAGCGCGCCCGCTAACTCGTGAATCTGGTTCGGCTACGCCGAATCAGGTTCACAGGGCGGTTGGAACCTGGTTCGGCTTCGCCGAATCTAGGTTCACACGACGTTCGGAATCTGATTCGCGCAGCGAACCAGATTCCCGAGTTTGCAGTTCAGAACAAAGTGTCCATCGCGGCACGTCCTGTTCGTCGTCGGAGTAATCCGAGGAACAGGAGGACGACCCGTGATCACGCCACTCGAGAGCTACTTCCTCTACCAGGCCGAGCGGCCGCGCACGCACGCCGAGCGGCTGGCCGACGACGCACGGTCGGCAGACTTCGCCGCCAGCTTCGACCGCGGGCTAGCCGCGCTCCGAAGAATCGCCCGGCAGTTCGAAACTCGTGAATCTGGTTCGGCTGCGCCGAATCAGGTTCACAACCTACGGGCGAAGAACACGAGCTCCCTGCCGGGCCGGTCGGGTGCGTCACGGATCTCGTCCACGAGGTAGCCGTGCGACTCCAGGCCTGCCTGAACCTCGTCGCGTTCACGAAAACGGAGCGTCGAGTCCGACGTCAACACTGCCCCGTCAACGGCGAATCTCCAGGTGCACCGAAAGCTGACCAACGGCTCGCTCACATCGGTCAGCTCGATCCAGCTCTCGACCGCCCCAACCCCTTCGAGCTCCACGGCGCGATAGGTCTCGGCGCGGTTCCACCGCAGCCAGCCCCTGTCTGCAGGATCGCGTGTCTCGAATACGAGGTGTCCGCCGGGGCGAAGGGCCGTGCCCACGTCCCGCAGCGTCCGGCCCCAGTCCGCCTGGTCGACGATCGCCTGAGCAACATTCCCGGTCATCGTCGCGAGGTCGACCTGCAGCGGTGGCAGCACCGACGTATCGCCGTGGATCCACTGCACGCGATCGGCACCGTCTTTCGCTCGAGCGACCGTCAGCGAGCCGGCCGCGGGGTCGACCCCGGTCACGTCGAAGCCACGGTCAGCCAGCATCAGCGCAAACGTGCCTGTCCCGCAGCCAACGTCGAGGACGGAACGTGCGCGGAGCTCGTCCGCGATGGCGACGTAGACATCGAGGTCGCTTCGGTCGGGGTCGATGAGCGCGTCGTAGATCGACGTCAGTCTCGGGTGCTCGAAGAGGGCGTCGGGCAATCTCAGTTCTTCCGTGTGTTCGCATAGGCAAAGGCAGCGCAACAGCCCACGGCGACAAGCGCGATTCCCGCCACCGCAACGCCGAGACGACCCGGCGACGTCAGGCTGACACTGAGACCCGGCCGCAGGTACAGCGCAGCCGGCGCGGCGAGGACGACGAGAGCCACGGCAGCGGCGACGAGACGGCCGGGAATCGCACGGTCGAGCGGCCCTCGCGCGAGTTGGGCCGCGCCGGCCGCCCATGCGGTTGCGACGCAGAAGCCGCCACCAACGTCGGAGGGAAAGTGCCACGCGTAGAAGAGGAGTGCCGCTCCCATCAGCGCCGCATAGAGCGCAGCCGCGGCGGCAACGACCAGCCTGCGCCGGTCCGGGGTGACGAGGACGAACGACAGACCGAGCGCGAGCGCCACCGTCGAGTGGCCGCTCGGAAATCCGCCGGCCATGCGGGCGATGACGCCTTCGCGGTGGTGCAAGTGACTCTTCAGGAGCTCGGTCGTCCCGAACGAGCCGGCGAGGGTCACGACAACTGCGGCAGCCAGGTCGAGTCGCCGTCGGACGAGCGACACCCCCACGAGCAATCCGCCGATCAGAATGAACGACACGATCGAGACGGCGGTAAGGACGGCGTCGCTCGAGTTGAGGGAATGACTCGGCAGAGCAAGCCCGTTCTGAACCGCGCTCAGGTCGAAGTGTCGGCCGGCGGTCGTTCTCGTGCCGAGCAGACGGAACACCACGGCCCCTGTAGCGGCGGCCAGGCTGAGGACGGCGAGCCCGAGCCGACGGGTCGACGAGACGGCGAGGGTGTTGGTCAGTGTCGTCAAGTGCCTTCCCCGCACCTAACCAGACCGACGGAGGGCAGAACTGATCCGAAGGGCCAGTAGCCGACCAAAGCGGACGCGCGCATTCTGAACAGGTGAGCCGCAACGAATACGGATACAACGAACCTACGCGGCGGCCCGGCGGCATCGTGATCTGTGTCGAGTGCGGCTGCTCGAGCGGCTACCGCTGGCGCGGCTGGCAGGCGCACCGGGTCGATGATCCGGAGAGCTGCGACCTGCCCGAGCTCGGCTTCTACTGCCCCGTCTGCGCGTTTCAGGAGTTCGGGCGACGAGAGCCGCGTCAGTTCGAGCAAAGCGACGAATCGTGGGAGCGCTGAAGTCCAGTAGCGGTGCTACCGAACGCCGCTCTCGATGAGGCGTTTGGACAGTTCCTGCTGCCAGTACACGATCGCGAGCCGGTTGGCCTCGAGCGCGGCACGGTCGGTGCCGGCATACCGAAGGGCTTGCCGCTCATGGACGAGTGAGGCGAGAACCGTCCGAACCCGGTCCGTGTTGTCAGCCCGATCGGCGCCATCCGGCGAGGTCTCTACGACCGCCATAGGACCGCCAACACTGCTGCCGCGAGAGACGTTGCGGAGCCGAGAACAGCAGCCAAGGCGACACGTGACGTCATACCTCAAGCATGCGCCTGCTTGTCACAACTGTCACCTGGACGAACCGGGGGAACTCGGACTAGCCCTTCGGGCTACGCCGCAGACGCCACCCCGCTCCTGTCCTGCTCGGGCTGGTTCGACAGGAGCCCGTTCAGCTGAGCCCAGCGGCTCGCCTCGGTGCGGTTCGCGACGTTGAGCTTGCGGTAGATGTTCGACAGATGGAACTTGACCGTCTGCTCGGTGACCCAGAGCAAGTGCGCCAACTGCGAGTTCGAGTGGCCCTCGGCGACGAGGCGGAGAATCTCCAGCTCCCGCCGGGTCAGCTGGTGCGCGGCAGCTGAATCCGGACCCGCCGTCGTCGACCGGGCCATCGGCTCGTGCCCGTTGGCTGCGATGTAGATCGACCGCGCGAAGGCCTGGCGGATGGCTGAGGCGAAATCGCCCTCCTCCGCGGTCCTGATGCAGTAGACGGAGGCGCCTGCAGCAAACGCGGCCTCGATCGCCTCCAGCTCTGCGCTGTCCGCGACGACAACGCACTTCAGATCCAGCTGACTCTGCTGTGCCTTCCGGACGACCGCGACCTGCTCCGCGCTCGCCGCGTTGATGCCGGCGATGAAGACGTCCGGCGCGTGCGCCTCGATCAACGCCAGGGCTTCGTCGCCCTCGGTTGCCCGTCCCACAACCACGAACCCGACGTTCGCCAGCAATCTGTCCAGGGCGTCCAGCCAGAGTGGATGCCTGTCCAGAATGACAGCGGTCCTGTTGTTCTCTCTCCCCATCGAAAGGGCCGCCTCTCGACTCAATTGACGCGATTCCCCGTGTGTTCGGACGGGTCACCGCTTTGGGACGGTTGTACACAGACCCTGGGGATAAGTAAAGGGTTTCCTGTGGAAAACTAGCCTTCCCGGGGCCGGGCCGAGAGCGCGACTTCCGGCCGGCCGCGGCGGTCAGGCCGCGGCAGCTCCGACCGACGGCAGCAGCTCGACCCGCGCGCCGTGCGCGCCCGAGCGACGCGTCGACCGCCTCGATCATCCGCACGACCTCGACGCCGAGCTCGGCCGAGGAGCGCGGCACCTCGCCGGTATGGATCGAACGGCAGAAGTCGGCCATCTCGAGCTGGAGCGGCTCGAGCGGGCGCATCGGCGGGGGACACGATCTCGCCGGTGCGGTACGAGAGCTGGAACTCGCCGAACGACTGCGGATCGTCGACCATCACGCCCGAGTCGAAGATGCGCACCGGCTCGTTGCTCGACGTCGTCGTAGACGACCATCTTCCGTGAGCCGACGATCGTCGTTCGGCGCAGCTTGCTCGGGGCGAGCCACGAGAGCTCGACGTGCGCGATCGCACCCTGCTCGTACTCGAGGTTGATGAACGCGACGTCGGGGATCGTTCGGGAAGATGCAGCTGCGGCTCGTCGCCGACGACGTGGGACGGCGTCACCTCGAGCCAGTAGCGGAGGATCGAGAAGTCGTGCGGGCCGAGATCCCACGCGACGCTGACGTCGGACTGGTGCAGCCCGAGGTTCACGCGGCTCATCGAGATGAAGTAGATGTCGCCGAGCTCGCCGCTAGCGGATCAGGTCGCGGATGATGTTCACCGGCGGGCTGTAGAGGAAGGTGTGGCCCGGCATCAGCGTCAGGCCGCGCTCCGCCGCCACGCGCTGCGAGCTCCTCCGCCTCGCGCGACCGACGCGGCGAGCGGCTTCTCGATGAAGACGTGCTTGCCGGCGTGGAGCGCCGCGAGGGCGAGCGGATAGTGCGTCGAGACCGGCGTGGCGATCGCGACGGCGTCGAGCTCGGGATCGGCGAGCAGATCGTCGAACGAGCGCGTGCCACGGACCGTCGGGTAGCGGCGGCCGAACGTGTCGAGGCGCGCCTGGTCGAGATCGCAGATCCAGCGCACGTCGGCCTCTTCGAGCTCGTTCAGGTTGCGGATGAGGTTCGGGCCCCAGTAGCCGAGGCCGACGACGCCGATGCGTGCCGGCTCGTGCAGGACCTCATCCGGGAACGGTGACGGCGTCACGCGGTCGCTCGCATGCGGACGAGGGAGAACGGCGTCTTCAGCAGCAGCCGCAGGTCGAGGCTGAACGACCAGCCGCGGACGTACTCGACGTCCATGTCGAGCGCCTCGCCGAAGGTCGAGCGGGCGCGCGCGCGTCACCTGCCAGAGCCCCGTCAGGCCCGGCGGCATCAGGAAGCGCTCGAAGTGGTGCTCGGCGAAGCCCTCGGTCTCGTAGTCGAGGCACGGCCGCGGGCCGACGAGCGACATCTCGCCGCGCGAGGACGTTGAAGAGCTGCGGCAGCTCGTCGAGGCTCGTCTTCCGGAGGAAGCGACCGACGCGCGTCACCGCGCTGGTGCGATCGAGCTTGTACAGGCCGTTCGCGTTCGGGGACGCATCGTGCGTCAGCGTCGCTCGCGATGTAGCGGCGGTGCTCCTCCTGGTCGGTGTCGACGCGCATCGTGCGGAACTTCAGGACCGTGAACGGCCGCATGTCGCGTGCCGAGCCGCCGCTGGCGGAAGAGCACCGGCCCGCTCGAGTCGAGCCGGATCAGCGATCGCGATCGTCGCCATCAGCGGCGCGAGCAGGACGATCATCGCCGAGCGCGACGACGCAGTCGAGGCTGCGCTTGAGGAGCCGTGACGAGGGCGAGAGCCGGCTCGGCGGCAGGCCCGACGAGCGGCAGGCCCTCGAACGTGTGGATGCCGGCCTTCGGACCGACGATCTCGAACAGGCGCGGCACGACGTCGATCTGCACGTCGAGCTTCCGCAGCTCGCGGATCGTCTCGAGCAGCTCCTCGTGCGTCTGCGTCGGAGAACGCGATGATCACGCGCTCGATGTCGAGCACGCGAGATGATCTCGGCGAGGCGATCCGGCGGCCCGACGAGCGCGAGGTGCTCGAGCTCGGGCCGCCGCGGCCGCGGGTGCGCGTCGACGAAGCCGACGAGGTTGATGCCGTACTCCGGGTGCTGCAGGAGCTTGCGCGCCGCGAGCTGGCCGATGTCGCCGGCGCCGACGATGATCGTGTTCTGGAGGTAGAGCGGGCTGCGCCGCGCGATCGCGCGCGCGAGCCCGCGAGCCGACGTCACGAAGACGATCGCGAGCAGCCAGAAGAGGATGAGCCTCGCCACGTGCGGGCTCGCGACGGCCGGCGAGCCACGAGGCGACGAAGAACGACCACGCGCCGAGCGTGACGAGATGGAACACGCCGACGACCTCGTCGATCGTCGAGTGGTCGACGCGCTCCTCGTCGCGGTCGTAGAGCCCGTAGAGCTTGGCCGCGACGATCCACAGCGGCAACGGCGAGCAGCAGCACCGCGAACTGGAGCCCAGGGATGCGCGTCGCTCCCGCCCGACGACGATCAGCTTCGCGAGCAGGAACGCGAGGATCAGGCCGGCGGCGTCGGCGGCGAGCAGCGCGCGCCGCACGAACCAGCCGCGGCGGCGCGCAGGGTGCCGATCGGCGGCGCTGCGCCGCCGCTCGAGCAGCGACGCCGTCCGCTGGTCGAGCACGAGCGCGTCGAGCTCGAGCCCCGTCGCCGCAGCCTCCTGGAACGCGTTCACGCCCTCCGCCTCTCGACCCGGGTCGCCTGACCCCTATCGCACCTCTCGAACCTCAACGCAGCACCCTCTCCCCGTGGAACCCACTCACTCCGAGGCTATGGCGGGGTCGACGCTCGAGACCAGACCAGAGTCGAAAAACCCGTCCGAGCGAGGGGAGCTAGCCGTTCGGACGGGGCTCGCGTCAGCGCACGGGCCGGGACGCCGGCGACGACCTCGCCCGGGGCGACGTCGTGGGTCACGACCGCGCCGGCTCCGATCAGCGCGCCGGCGCCGATGCGCACGCCGCCCAGCACGATCGCGCCCGAGCCGATCGACGCCCGGTCTTCGACGATCGTCGTCAGACAGCTCCCAGTCGTCTGCGCCCTGGAGGGTGCCGTCGTCGTTCGTCGCGCGCGGCCGCTTGTCGTTGATGAACATCACGCCGTGCCCGACGAAGACCTCGTCGTCGATCGCGACGCCGCCGCAGACGAACGTGTGGCTCTGGATCTTGCACCGCTCCCCCACGCTCGCATCACGCTGGATCTCGACGAACGGCCCGATGCGGCGTGCCGTCGCCGATCGCGCAGCCGTAGAGGTTCGTGAACGAGCCGACGACGACGTCATCGCCGAACACGACGTCCGAGATCAGGCGGTACGGCGCGTCGTTCGCCGGTGCGTCAGCCATCGAAGAACGTTCGACTGCTTCCGACGACGGCGGCGAGCTGCGGCTCGGTCATCCCCGGGAAGATCGGCAGCGAGAGGCACTCGCGGGCGAGCGCCTCGGCCACCGGGAAGTCACCGGCGCGGTGCCCGAGGCCGCGCGTACGCGTCGGTCAGATGCACCGGCTCCGGGTAGTGGCGGCCGGTGCCGATCCCGCGCTCGCGAAGGCACGTCGCGAGCGCCGTCGGGGTCGGCCGTCCGCACGACGTAGAGGTGCCAGACGGGCGAGCTGCCCGCGGCGACCGGCGGCAGCCGCAGGTCGCCGACGTCCGCGAGCGCGTCCGTGTAGAACGCAGCGGCTTCGCGGCGCTGGTCGTTCCACGTCGTCGAGCAGCGGCAGCTTGTGCGAGAGCACGAGCGCCTGGATCGTGTCGAGCCGCGACGTCCAGCCTTCGCACGCGTGGACGTACTTCGCCGTCTGGCCGTGCTCGCGCAGCGCGCGCACCCGGGCGGCGACCTCGGCGTCGCGCGTCACGAGCGCGCCGGCGTCGCCGGCCGCGCCGAGGTTCTTCCCGGGATAGAAGCTGAAGGCGGCAGCGACCCCCGAGGCGCCGGCGCGCACGCCGTCGCGCGTCGCGCCGTGCGCCTGGCAGGCGTCCTCGACGATCGCGATGCCTGCGCCGTCGGCGACGCGGCGCAGCTCGCGCATGTCCGCCAGCTGGCCGTAGAGGTGCACCGGCATCAGCGCATGCGTGCGCGGGCCGACCGCGGCCGCGGCTCCGTCGGGATCGAGGCAGTAGTCGTCCTCCGAGACGTCGACGACGACCGGGACGCCGCCGGCCTGCGTGACCGCCTCGAGGGTCGCGACGAACGTCGCCGCGGGAACGACGACCTCGTCGCCGGGCTCGATCCCGGTCGCGAGGAGCCCGAGTCGCAGCGCGTCGAGCCCGCTGCGCGACGCCGACGCAGTAGCCGACGCCGCAGTAGGCGGCGAAGGCCTCCTCGAACTGGGCGACGGCCGGACCGTTCGTGAACGCGCCGCTCCGAAAGAGCTGCGCGATGTCGTCGAGCAACGCAGGCTCGAGCGGCCGGTGCATCGGCGCGAGGTCGAGGAACGGAACGGTTGGTCCAGCCTGGGTCGTCGAGCGAGTCGCCACGTCTCGAACCTAGCCCCGGCCGTGCAACGCCGCCACGTCCGAAGGTTCAGCTTCCATGGGGCTCCGCCGTCGCTCCGGCGTTCCTCGCAGCGTCACGGACGTTGCATCAAGACTGGCCGTTCAGGCGGTCGACCCGGCTCGGGCGGCTCGCAATGCTGAGTCCGGCGTGGGCTCGTCGGCGGCGGCACCCAGGAAGTCCGCACGGACCATGCGTCTGGCCGGAGCTCTTGCGGTCATTGCGGCGGTCGTCCTCGCCGTCGGCCACGACCGGCCGACACCGACGCGCGGGACCGCCGCAGTCGAGGTCACCTATGTCTCCGCGGCCTCGCTTCGGGCTGCGCTCGTCCGCCATCCCGCAATCGCTCGTACAGGACATCCCCGCGCTCCGCGTTGCCGAGGTGCGGCCGGCCGGCGACACGACGCAATACATACGTGCGCTTCGACGCGTGGGCGGGATCGTCGCTGCGCGCCCTGCCGTCGCGCGCACCGAAGCGGACGCGCCAGGGCTGACGCTCGGCGTTGTCTCGACCCCAGCCGGCGGCGCCTACGAGTGGCAGTGGTACGCGACCGGGGTCGACCGAGTCCCGTCCGCGATCCTCGCCGCGGCCGCGCGGACGACGATCGCGATCGTCGACACCGGCGCGGATCTCTCGGCTCCTGCCCTCGCAGGCAAGGTCGGAGCGGCGTATGACGTGCGTTCCGGCAGCCGCTCGGTCGTCGACACGAGCGGGCACGGAACGTTCGTCGCCTCCATTGCCGGTGGCTCGACGTCCGCGGGCGGGGCGGTCGCCGGCTTCGGCGGCGCCGCTCGCCTGCTCGTCGTCAAGGTCGGTGATGGAACGTCGGTGAACGACGTCGACGTGGCGGCGGGAATCGTCCGTTCGGTGCAGAGCGGCGCGCGGATCGTCAACGTCAGCCTCGCCGGACGGGCGCGTTCGGCCGTGGAAGCGAGCGCGGTGACCTACGCAGCCCGGCACGGCGTGCTCGTCGTCGCAGCAGCAGGCAACGACGCGCTGATCGGCAATCCGGCCGAATACCCAGCCGCGTTGCTTCGGCCCGTCAACTCCGAAGGGCGCGGCGGGCTCGGGCTCGCAGTCGCGGCCTCCGGCCTGGACGGGCGACGGGCGAAGTTCTCCGAGCACGGGCCGTCCCTCTCGCTGGCGGCGCCGGGCACAACGGTGTTCGGGGCGCTGGCGTCGACGGCGAGAGCAGCGATCTTCGCGCGCGCCGAGCCCCCCGGCAGCCCAGCGGGGCTCTACGGGTTCGCGAGCGGCACCTCGTACGCGGCGCCCCAGGTGTCCGGGGCAGCCGCGCTCGTCTGGGCCGCGGATCCGCAGCTCACGGCGCAGCAGGTTGCCGCCGTGCTCGAGCAGACGGCGAGCGGCCACGGCGCCTGGACTCCGGAGCTCGGGTACGGCGTGATCGACGTCGCGGCCGCAGTGGATCTGGCTCTGCGCCTCGCCGGGTAGCCCCCGGGGTTTGGGATCCCTCAAAAGGGGGACGTCCCGCCCATCGTCTGTGACCGATCACTAGCTTTGCCGTGCTGGGAGCCGCCGCACCCACACCCGGCGCCCCCCCGCCGACTCGCGTAATGTCCAGCAGCTTGGGGAGAGGCACTGGCCATTTGACCAGGGCGATAGTTGTGCTCGCGCTTCTGGCGTGCGTTGCGCCAGCAGTTGGCGTTGCCAGCACGACCCCGCTGACGACCCCGCTGTGGGGAATCGCCCCGAGCGGGGCCGCGACGCCGGACACGGCAGACCTGAAGACGTTGCGCTCGGAGGGCGTCAACGCACTCGTTCTGGATGTACAGCGGCTCGGCCGGTCGAAGACGACGCTCAAGCGCATCGATGCCATGCGCGTGCTCGCGAACTCGCTGAAGATGTCGCTCGTCACCCTCGTCCCCCCGCGAGGCGGTGCTTCGCCCGCGGTCGGCCACGCGTTGAAGCTGTGCCGTACAACGAGCGTCCGCTGCGCGACGATCGCGCCCTCGGTTCCGGCCGCAATCAGGATGGCAGCCGCGACCGACAAGACTCGGACGCTCGTCGCGGTCTACGTCTCGAAGCCGTCGATGCTCGCGCAGCTCACATCGGTCAACTCGCTTCGCCGGCGCATCCTCGTGATCGCCCCGCTCTACAAGACGTTCAACGACCAGCTCTGGGGCTCCGTGATCACCTCGGCGGCCGCCTCGCGTGCCGTCGACCTGGCGGTTGCTCCCGTATCGCCTCTCGGGTCGCCGTCGGTCCAGCGCTTCGGCGCCACTCTTTCCGCACAGAGCACGACCGCGGGCACCGCGCCGGACGTGACCGCGCCGAGCGCGCCGAGCGTCAGCGTCGTCGGCGTCACGGCATCGTCCGCGAGCGTGTGGTGGCTGCCGTCGGTCGACGATGTCGGCGTGACGGCGTACCGCGTGTACGTCGGCGGTGTGCTGTTCGACGGGCACGGAACGAGCCCGGAGACCGTCGGGAACCTTTCGTGCGGCGTTCCGGTGACGATCGGTGTCGACGCGGTCGACGCTGCCGGCAACGCGTCGGCCCAGTCGACCGTGACGGCGGTGCCCGGCCCCTGCGGCGGCGGGGGCGCGCCTGCTCCACCTGCGCCGCCGGGCGACACGACGCCGCCCTCGACGCCGGCAGGCGTGAGCGTCTCCGGGGTGAGCCAGACGGCGGTGACACTGTCCTGGGCCCCGTCCACCGACGACGTCGGCGTCACCGGCTACCGTCTGTACCGGAACGGCGCGGGCGTGGGCACCGTCGCGGGCACGAACTTCACCTTCACAGGACTCTCCTGCGCCACGACCTATTCGCTCGGGCTGGCCGCGTTCGATGCTGCCGGCAATGTCTCGGGCACGTTCTCGGCGAACGTCGCGACGCAGGCGTGCGCGGGCGACTCGACACCGCCTTCGACACCCGCCGGTCTCGGAACGAGTGCCGTCGGCCCGACGTCGGCGACGCTTTCATGGAACGCGTCGAGCGACGACACCGGCGTGACCGGGTACTCGGTGTTCCAGGGCGGCTCGCAAGTCGGCACGTCGGCGACGACGAGCTACACCTACACCGGGCTGACCTGTGGCGACGACCTACACGCTCGGTGTCGCCGCGGTCGATGCCGCAGGAAACGTCTCCGGCACCGCTACGAAGAACGTCACGACGGCTGCCTGCCCGGACACCACTCCACCTTCGACGCCTACGGGACTCGTCCCGAGCTCGGTGGGCCAGACGTCCGTCGCGCTTTCGTGGAACGCGTCGACCGACGACGTGGGAGTAACCGGCTACCGCGTGTTCCGTGACGGCACGCAGGTCGGGACACCCACTGCACCGACCTTCAGCTTCACCGGACTGACGTGCGGCACGACCTACACGCTCGGCGTCGCTGCAGTCGATGCCGCCGGCAACGTCTCCGGCATCGCCACGGCGAATGTCGCAGCCGCCGCCTGTACCGACGCAACGCCGCCGTCCACCCCGACAGGGCTCGCGACGAGCGCGGTCGCCGCGACCTCCGCGACCCTCTCGTGGACCGCTTCGACCGACAACATCGCGGTCACCGGCTACCGGCTCTACCAAAACGGCAACCAGGTCGGAACCTCCGCCACCACCAGCTACGGCTACACCGGCCTGACCTGCGAAACGAGCTACACGCTCGGCGTCGCCGCGGTCGACGCCGCCGGCAACGTCTCCGGCACCGCCACGAAGAGCGTCACCACGCGGCGCCTGCCCCGACACCCTTCCGCCGTCCACCCCGACGGGGCTCGCGACGAGCGCGGTCGCCGCGACCTCCGCGACGCTCGTCGTGGACCGCCTCCACCGACAACGTCGCCGTCACCGGCTACAAGCTCTTCCAGGGCGGCTCGCAGGTCGGGCACTTCGCCGACCACGAGCTACGGCTACACCGGGCTCACGTGCGGCACGACCTACACGCTCGGCGTCGTCGCTGTCGATGCGGCAGGCAACGTCTCCGGCACCGCCACGAAGAGCGTCACGACGACTGCCTGCGCGGACACGACTCCCCCTTCCACCCCAACGGGGCTCGCGACGAGCGCGGTCGCCGCGACCTCCGCGACCCTGTCGTGGACCGCCTCGACCGACAACGTCGGCGTCACCGGCTACCGGCTCTTCCAGGGCGGCATCGCAGGTCGGAACCTCCGCCACCACCAGCTACGGCTACACCGGCCTCACCTGCGCGACGACCTACACGCTCGGCGTCGCCGCGGTCGACGCCGCAGGCAACGTCTCCGGCACCGCCACCACGAGCCTCACCACGGCAGCCTGCCCGGACACCACCCCACCCTCGACCCCGACGGGCCTCGCCACGAGCGCGGTCGGCCAGACGTCCGCCGCGCTCTCGTGGACGCCGTCGACCGACAACGTCGGCGTGACCGGCTACCGCGTGTTCCGTGACGGCACGCAGGTCGGGACACCCGCTGCGACCGACCTTCAGCTTCACCGGACTGACGTGCGGCACGACCTACACGCTCGGCGTCGCCGCGGTCGACGCCGCCGGCAACGTCTCCGGCACCGCCACCAAGAGCGCGACGACGGCGGCCTGCGCCGACACGACGCCGCCCTCGACCCCGACGGGGCTCGCGACGAGCGCGATCGGCACAGACCGTGGCGACCCTTTCGTGGACCGCCTCGACCGACAACGTCGGCGTCACCGGCTACCGGCTCTTCCAGGGCGGCGACGCAGGTCGGCACGCTCGGTCGCCGACCAGCTTCGGCTACACCGGCCTCACCTGCGCGACCACCTACACGCTCGGCGTCGCCGCCGTCGACGCCGCCGGCAACGTCTCCGGCACCGCCACGACGAGCGTCACCACGGCCGCCTGCCCGGACACCACCCCGCCATCGACGCCGGCGGGCCTCGACGGTGGGATCGGCAGGACAGACGTCCGCTGTCGCTGTCGTGGAACGCGTCGACCGACAACGTCGGCGTGACCGGCTACCGGATGTTCCAGAACGGCAGCCAGGTCGGGACCTCGCATCTCGCCGGGCTACATCTTCGGCGGGCTGTCGTGCGGCACGAGCTACACGCTCGGCGTAGCGGCAGTCGACGCCGCGGGGAACGTCTCGGGGACTGCGTCGGTGTCGGCCTCGACGTCCGCCTGCTCGGGCGGTGGCGGGGCAACGGCGAACGTGTTCGTCTCTCCCTCGGGGAACGATTCGACGTGTGCACGTGGTGATGCATCCAAGCCGTGTGCGTCGTTGAATGCGGCGCTGGGGCTGGCGGTCGCGGCTGATCGTGTCCAACTCGCGGGCGGGACGTACGGCTCGGCGTTCGGGTGCAACTCGGCGAATCCGCGAAACGGGTTCAGGGTGTCTCAGTCATTCGCGTCGGCAGTGACGATCGCGCCCGCCGCCGGTACCTCGGTCGTCATCCCCTGCGAGGTCGCGTTGGCCGGCGACCGTGTCGGCTTCGACGCGACAGGCGGTTCGATCAAGATCGACGGATTCCGGGCAGACGGTAATTTCGACTTTCTGACGAACACCGATGTCTTCTGTCAGGACTCGGCGCCTTACCCCGTCTACACGGTGACGAACATCGCATCGTCGTCGCCGCACAATCCTGCGGGCGGTGGCCACGGTTTCTGCAGCGCGCCGCTTCGCGGTTCCGGCAACCACTTCACGATGACGGGCGGTTCCGTAGGCCCGACGACCGCCGACGAGACGGTGACCGGGCTGGACGACTCGTCCATTGGCTACTCGGGGACGCCTCAGTACTGGACACTGAACGGTGTCGACTTCCACGATGCTCGGTGGACGAACGACTGCAACGGCAACGGCCAGCCCTGCCATACCGAGAACCTGTACCTGACCGGTGTTCTCGACTTCACGATCGAGAACAGCCGCTTCGAGTACTGCGGCAATTCCGCGTGTGTGTTCATCACGAAGCAGAGCGGCCAGAACTCGCCGGATCGGATCAATATGTACGGAAACGTGTTCAACCACACGTCGTCGCCATCGATGGACTATGCGGCGGACGTTTCTCCGTCGTCGACATACACCTTCGCGTTCAACTCGGTGATCGACACGTCGATCCTGGCGAGCGGCGGGAACGTCACGATGTCGAGCAATATCGCGTACAACAACCCGTGCCCGGGATTCTCGACGACGGGCTCGAAGTCGTTCGACCACAACCTCTGGATCTACGACACCTCCACGGGCGGGTCCGCCGACCAGTGCGGGTCGACCGACCGGCTCTACAACGTCGGCCACAACCCCGACAACGACATCTGGGTCGACGCGGCGAACGGGGACTACCATCTGAAGCCCGGTACGAACCCGGCGGTCGACGTCGGCAGCAGCAACTTCAGCACGCTTGCTTCACCCGATTACTACGGCAAGACGCGCAATTGCGGCAGCGCACCTGACGTCGGCGCCGCAGAGCGCTGCCCGTAAACCCGGAGCAAGACTGGGGGCTATAGTCCAGCGTCTCCGCCGGGCTCATGTTCAGCCGCCGAACACTTCTCTTTCTGATCTCGCTGTCGGCCCTGGCGTTGACGGCTGCTTCGCCGATCGCGGCTCGGCACCTCGGTGCACCCGGCGTGCCCGACCTCTATCTCGCCCCCACCGGCTCCGATGCGGGGCGCTGCACCGAGGCGCGGCCGTGCCGGTCGTTTTCGCGCGCCTTCGCGCTCGCCCGCGGCGGGCAAGTCGTTCAGGTCGCCAACGGTTTCTACGGCGACTGCCGAAACCCGCTCGCGGGTGCGAAGACCGATTTCGTGACGTTCCGCGCCGCGAAGGGGGCTTCACCCTGGACGACATGCCCGTTGACCCTCGAGAGCGCGGATCATGTTCGGTTCACGAATCTCAAGCTCGATGGGCTGTACATCTACGGCGAGAGCCAGTACATCACGCTCGATCATGTGAACGTCACGTGTCGTGACCAGGCGCCGTTCAAGCTCTACGGACCGACCGAGCTCGCGTCGGACTCACCGGGGCCGGTGTCGTCGAGCGGATACTACTGCGACGCGTTCGTCAAGGGCACGCCGAAGCACTTCCGGATGGTCGGAGGATCGATCGGGCCGACCCTGGCCGACGACTGCGTCGGAGCGGACGACAACTCGATCGGCTACAGCGCCCCACAATGGATCGCAGAAGATCTCGTCTTCGATCACGTCGTAGTCCACAGCGCCCGCTTCCGCGGGAAGGCCGGCTGTAACACCACGGACGTTGCGCACACCGAGCTCTTCTATTTCACTGCAGTGAAAGACGTCACGATCAAGAACAGCTACTTCTACGACGGAGGCAGCTCGGCGGACATCTTCATCACCGACCAAGACCAGGGCATAACCTCGCAGAACATTCGGATCGAGAACAACATCTTCGACCGCTCGGTGAACATGCCGATCAACGTGAGCAACGTGCATGGGCTCCGGATTGCCTACAACACGTTCCCGTTCGGTGGCCCGGGATGGATCGCCGCAGGGTCCAACGTCACGATCGTCGGGAACCTGGCAAGCCACAATCTCTGCCCGGCTCCCGACGGCGTCGCGAGCTACTCGCACAACGTCTGGTTCCTGGACAGCACTTCCAGCTCGGCCGATCGCTGCGGCCCAACAGATGTGACGCTCCGGTCGAGCGGCGCCAACATCTTCGTACGAATGGCGCCGCACGGAGACTTCCGCCTCCGTGCGGGATCGCCTGCAATCGGCCGCGGCGATCCGAAGAGTTTTCCCCCCGGCGATCGTGCAGGCACCTGCAGGCCGCAAGGGAAGCTTCCCGACGCCGGCGCCTTCGAGCGCCCGGCACCAAAGCCGAAGTCGAAGTCGAAGTCGAAGTCGAAGGCCGGTAACGTCAGCGGCTGCCAGTCCTGAGGTTGAGCGTGGCGCTGACAAGGCTCCCTTTGGACGACCCGAGCTGGCAAGCGTTCGTCGCAAGCCGTCGTGACGCGACCCCGCTTCACCTGCCGGTGTGGACCACCTTCCTTGCAGACTGCTACGGCTTCGACTCGTTCGTCCTCGCTGCCGAAAACGGGAGCCGGGTCGTTGCCGGAATCCCGGTGATCGTTGCGCCTCGGCCCTTCGCGAAGAAGCGGTGGGTGTCGCTGCCGTTCAGCGACCGCTGCGAGCCGCTCGGCGAGGTCACGCCCGAGTTCGCCGCCGGCCTCGACCAGGCGAGACGCGATGCCGGCGTGGCGGCGTTGGAGGTGCGAGGCCGTCTGCCCAATGCCGCCGGGTCGAGCGCGGGTTACGTCCACCGGTTGCGGCTCGCACCGGGAATCGAGAGTCTCACACGTGCCTACCACTCGAGCATCCGTCAGGGGATCCGCGTCGCCGCGCGCGAGGGCGTCTCGGTACGGGTGGGCGATCGTGCGAGCGACCTGGTCGAGACCTTCTATTCGCTGCATGTGCGAACGCGGCGTCGACTCGGTGTCCCCGTGCAGCGACGCCGGTACTTCCGGCTCCTCTGGGAGCGTCTGATCGCTCCCGGCCACGGATTCGTGCTCGTCGCGGAGCATGCATCGACGCCGATCGCTGCTGCGGTGTTCCTCCGCAGCGCAGGCACAGTGCTCTACAAGTACGGCGCATCCGACGACCGCTCGTGGAAACTTCGGCCCAACAACGCGCTCTTCGAGCACGCCATCGCACGAGCGGTCACCGACGGCGCCGACTTCTTCGACTGGGGAAGAACCGACTTCGCCGACGGCGGCCTGCGCCGGTTCAAGGCCAACTGGGGCTCCGACGAGGAGGAGCTCAGCTACTGCGAGCTCGGCGGCAGCGCGACTCGGCCGCAACGCGCCGGTGGAGGGCTCGCCCGGTCGGTGATCCGGCGTTCGCCCGCCGCCGTCTCGCGTCTGGCCGGGGCGTTGCTGTACCGCTACGCCGCCTGAGGCGCAGCGTAGGCGACGACGGCGTCGTCCTCCGCGGGCCCGACGAGCCGCCACCCATCGCGGTCGCGCACGATCGTGGTCGCCGCACGCCGGCGCCACCAGGCGACCACCTCGTTCGGCAGTGCGCGCCATGCTGACTGATCGTTCACGTAGCGCTGCAGCAGCGTGCGGTAGGCCGACCGCGCGGGGTCGCCGCCGAGGTAGTCGGGATGCGTGTCGAGCAAAGCCATCCCCCCGCGCTCGCGAAGCGTCTCCGTCTTGGCGAGCCAGCGCTCCGCGTCTTCGTCACCGAGCAGCTCGAAGAGCGTGTGATCCTGCGGCAGCGTGATCGGCAGCTCGACCAGCTCGCCGTTGAAGAAGGGGTACCAGGCGCAGCAGCCCCCGCCCTGCGGCTCGAAGGGGTCCGTGTCTGGATAGGACGAGTCATAGTCGAACCCGAGGGTCGGCATCAGCGTCGGCGATCGCTGCGTTGCCGGTGCCCGGAACCCCGTGGCACCCCACCGGTCAGCCCACTCCCGCATCCTCGGTAGACGCAGCGCGAGCAGTCGTTCCGACTCCAGGTCGCGACCGTCGTGGTGGAGGCCGTGGAGCCCCACCTCCCAGCCCCCGTCCCAAAGCCGGCGGACAAGCGCGTCGTCGACCGTGTAGTCGCGCTCGGGGACGAGGTTCCAGGCCGAGCGATAGCCGAGGTCAGCCTCCTCACGGCACAGCTCGTCGATCCGCTCGTAGCCGACACTCGTCTCGACGTCGTGCGTGAGCACGAACGCCCACGTATATGGGTGCGGCCAGGGCGAGATCCAGGGGAGCGGCTCGTCCGCCACGTCGGCTGCGAACGCGAGGAGACGTTCGACGAGATCGTGCAGGGCGGGCTCGAACGGCCAGGCTGGGAACGGGCGACGCCGCTGCACGCGGCTGAACGCGCGACGAAGCGAGAGTTGGAGCGAGCGAGGGATCAGGGGGCGCAGGCGGTAGTAGCCGCGTCGCGCGAGACCCTTGGCGGACTCACGGGTCGCCGCGCCTCCCGCAGAAACGTAGCTCTCCGTCTGTAATGCGCGTATCGCATCGTCGGGATCGAACGGGAGAAAAATGCTTCCGTCGGCGGCACGCCGAACGAACGCGACTGGAGCGCCCCCACGCGTCACCGTGGCGATCGTCTCGGACTCCGATGCCCAGGGCGGTGACGCCGATGTGACGCGGCGTGCGTAGAACGGGATCCCGTCCAGCGCGTGCAGCTCGTAGGCCGGTTCGGCGCGCGCGCGCGCCCAGGCAAGACGCCTGCCGTTCGCGCTCCACGTGAGCACGACATCATCGCCGTCGACCGGCCCGGCGACGCATGCGCTCGGTACGCGGAGCCAGTCGAGCCACATAGGGGTCGTCGCGCCCTCGAACACTGCAGGAGCCTAGTCGTCGCGCCCACAGTCGTCGCGACACACACTCCCCTTTCAGGGAGCCTCATCACCGCGGGGCCCACCTATCATCAGCAACATGGGCCCTCGCAGGGTTATCGGCCGTGCCTCGCTCGTCGCCTATCTCGAGGGGCGCGCTGCGGTATCGAAGCTCTTCTGCCTCCTCGCGAGCGGCGGCTTCCATCGTTTCGGGCGGCGAACCGTCCTCGAGCTGCCGATCCGGATCATCGGCGGTCACCGCATGGACATCGGCGACGACGTCTACGTCGGGGCCGGGTCGTGCCTGCAGACATTCGGTTCCGAGGAAGGCCCTGTGCTCTTCATCGGGGACGGCACATCGATCGCAGGAGCCGCGGTGATCTCAGCGACCCGTTCGGTTCGTCTCGGCCAGCGCGTTCTGCTCGCGCGAAACGTCTACATCGCCGACCACCAGCACGCCTTTGGCGACTCGGGCCTCGCCGTTCTCGACCAGGGTGTCGAGCGCGTGGCTCCGGTCTCGATCGGCGACGGTGCGTGGCTGGGCCAGAACGTCGTCGTCGGGCCGGGCGTCTCGATCGGGAGGGGCGCCGTCGTCGGCGCGAACTCGGTTGTGCTCGACGATGTCCCCGAGCGGACGGTGGCGCTGGGCGCGCCTGCGCGGATCGTCCGCCGGCTCGATCCGACCGCACCCGCCAGCGCAGAATGAAAACCGTCCTCTCGATCTCGTATCACTACCCGCCGGTGGGAGGGGCTGCGGTGCAGCGGAACGCGCAAATCGTGCGCCATCTCCCCTTGTTCGGATACCAGCCGATCATCGTCACCGGCGAAGGAACGCGCGCGACCCGTTGGACACCGCGCGACGACTCGCTGGTGCGCGACGCCACCGGCGAGTTTCGCGTCATTCGCATGGCCGGCGAGGACGACATCCCCGAGAGCCGCACCTGGCGCGGCCGCGCAGAGCGCTGGCTCGGCGGAGAGCGCCCATGGTCGCAGTGGTGGACGCAATCGGTGCTGGAGGCCGCCGGGAACATCCAGGATGAAATCGACATCATCTATGCGCCGATCGTCCCGTACGACACATTCCGCGCGGCGTTGCGCGTCCGCGAGTTGCTGCAGCGGCCGCTCGTGATCGACCTTCACGATCCGTGGGCCTTCGACGAGATGATGGTGTATCCGACGCGCGCCCACCGGCAGAGCGCCGCGCACCTGATGCGTCGTGTCCTGATGACAGCCGACGGGATCGTCATCAACACCCCGGACGCAACCGCGCGGATCATGCACGCGTTCCCGAAGCTCGCGGAGAGGGCAGTCGCGACGATCCCGAACGGGTACTCGTCCGACGACCTCGTCGGCGAGCAGCCTCCACGCGGCGACCGCATCTTCCGGATCGTCCACACCGGTTACCTCCACACCGAACTCGGGCAGGAGCACCGCCGTCTCCGCTTCCTGCACGGCGCCCTCGGCGGCACCCTCGGTGACGTCGACATTCTCACCCGGTCGCACGTCTACCTGCTGCGGGCCGTCGAGGAACTGCTCGAGGAAGCGCCCGACCTTGGGCCGATCGAGCTCCACCTGGCGGGCGTCGCGACTCCCGCCGACCGCGCGGCCGCCGCCGGATCGAAGCTCGTGCACTTCCACGGCTACGTGCCGCACAGCGAATCCGTTCGGCTCCTGCGCTCGGCGGATCTGCTCTTCCTGCCGATGCACGATCTCACCGACGGCAGGAGGGCGGGAATCGTTCCCGGGAAGACGTACGAGTACCTGGCCGCAGAGCGACCTATTTTGGCCGCGATCCCGCCGGGAGACGCCAGGGACCTACTGCTCGAGGCGGGGAACGCCGCCGTCTGTGACCCGAAGGACGTCGCGGCGATGAAGCGGGAGTTGCGTGCTGCGATCGAGCGTAACCGCGCGGGTCAGGACGACGGGCGGCCCGAGCAGAGTGTCCTGGCTCGGATCGAGTGGCGAAATCGTTCACAAGAACTGGCGCGCCTCTTCGACTCGCTCTGCGATGTGCAAAACGCAGTCGAGAGCCACGAGGCTGCTGTCGCAAGCACCTAGCCAGATGGCCAGGCGGTGGCGGCAAAGTCAGGCCCACCGGCGCGTAGGCGATCAACCGAGGCGGATCTACGCTTTTTGCATGCGGTGCGCACAGCCTGGCGACGGTCGGCCGTCGATCGCTGCGGTCATTCCGGCACACAATCGCGAACTGCTTATCGAGCGGGCGATCGCGAGCGTCCTGGCGCAGGAACGCCCGGCCGACGAGATCGTCGTGGTCGACGACGGGTCGAGCGATCGGACGGCCACGGTCGTCGAAGGGTACGGCGACCACGTGAAGCTGATCCGGCAGCCGCAGAGCGGTGTGAGCGTTGCGCGCAACACCGGGGTCGAGCAGAGCAGCTGCGACTTCATCGCGTTCCTCGACTCGGACGACATCTGGAACGCATCGCACCTGCGGCGGATGGACGACGCGATCGTTGCCACCGGCGGCGAGGCAGTCGTCTATTTTTCCGACCTCCGCACGGCACAGGATCGGCTGGGCGCCACCTATTGGGAGCTCGCCGGGATGAGCATCGGCGGGCGTTACGAGCTCCGGCAAGATCCGACTGAGTGGTTCTTCGGGGCTGTGCAGCCGATGCACGTGGACTCGACCGTCATCCGCCGCGAGGTCTATCTCGCCGTGAAGGGCTCCGACCCAAAGCTCATCCGGCGCGGCGACACACACCTCTTCTTCAAGCTCGGCCTCGCAGGCGCGGTGTGCGCCGTCGCCGGCCTGGCCGGCGAGCAGACGCGGGACGATGCTGAGTCGATCGTGATGAAGATCCCGACCGACCATGAGTCGTACATCGATTGCACGATCATGCTTTACCGCGACCTCCTCCGGGCGCCGGACTTGACCAGAGCTCAGCGGAGTGTGCTCGCACAGCGGCTTGCAGACGGTTACTGGGAGCGCGTGAAGCAGAAGGCGGGAAAGGCGCCGCTCGACGCGCTGCTGAACGTGGGAAGGGCGATGCGGCGCGATCCGGCGATCGTGCCGAAACGAGTGAGCAGCCGAATGCGCCGGGTGGGACCCGCGCTCACGCGGCGCGTGGCAGATGACACCGCCAAGTAGCACGGACGACCGTGCGCGGGTCGACGTCGACGTCGTCGTCGTCGCCTACAGCAGCCGCGAACACCTCCGCGGCGCGGTCGAGCCGCTCGTCGGATTGGACGGGGTGACGGTGATCGTCGTCGACAACGCATCGCCGGACAACAGCTTGGAGGTCGTCTCCGATCTCCCGATCTCCCTCGTCCGCAACGAGTCCAATCTCGGGTTCGCAAAGGCGTGCAACATCGGCTGGCGGCGCGGGGTCAGCCGGTACGTCCTCTTTCTGAATCCCGACGCACGCATCGACGAAGCGTCGCTCGCGCGCCTGGTTGCGCGCGACGAGGATCCGCGGGTCGGGATCGTCGCCCCCCGTATCACCACGTCGGATGGGCGCCTCGTCCGGTCGCAGCGGGCCTTCGTCGACGTCCGGACGATCTGGGCGCAGCTCTTCTTCATGCACCGGCTGTTTCCCGACGCCACGTGGGCAGACGGCATCGTCCGGGATCCCGCAGCGTACGAGCAGCGTGCTGCTCCCGACTGGGTCTCGGGCGCCAGCATGCTGCTCGAGCGCTCGCTGCTCGAGCAGTTGGGCGGGTTCGACGAGCGCTTCTTCATGTATTGCGAGGACATGGATCTGTGTCGCCGCGTCCGGGAGGCCGGTCTGGAGGTCGCCTACGAACCGACCGCCCTCGTCGTACACGACGAGGGGTCGTCTGCGCCGAGTTGGGCGATGACCCCTGTCCTCGTTCGGAGCCGAGTCTCCTACGCAGACAAGTACTTCGCCGGCTGGCGTCGCACCGCGACGCGCGTGGGCATCGCGCTACACGAGGCGTCCCGCACACTCCTCGCCCGCGGAGGCAGACCTGCGCGTGCGGGGCACCTTCGAGGGCTGCTCGCCGCCCTGAGCAGTAGCCGCACCTAGCGATGGCGGGCATCTTCGGTCTCTTCCACGGCGGGCCGACGGTCGTCGGCACACCCGTCGACGAGGCGCTCCGGCGCATGGCCGCGGCCCTCGAGCATCGAGGCGCGGCGACCGCTCACGAGGTGAGAGCCGGTGCGGCGTTCGGCGCCCGTGGCCGAAGTGTGGGCCACTCCGGCGACGGATCCTCCATCGCCGTCCTCGACGGCTCGCTCCTCAACCGCCGGGAGCTCCCGGGATCTGGAGAAGACGATCTCGACTCGGATCTGCTCGCGTCGCTCTACCGCACCCAGGGGGTCGATTTGCCACGTCAGCTTCGGGGTGACTTCGCGCTCGCGGCCTGGGACGACTCGACAATGCGCGGCCTCCTCGCACGTGATCGGCAGGGGATCAAGCCCCTCTACTACCACGAGCATGCCTCGGGAGCCCTCCTCTTCTCATCGGAGCTCAAGGGGCTGCTCGCGTCGGGCCTGGTCAGTCCGGAGCTGGACTACGACGCGATCGAAGCGTACCTGTCGTTCGGATTCACCCCTGGCCCCCAGACCGCGATCCGCGGCATCCGAAAGCTGCATCTCGGGGAGATGTTGGTCGTCGAGCGGGGTGCGGCAACGGTGCAGACGTACTGGGAGTACCCACCGCCGCGCCCCGCGAACGGTCGCTCGAAAGAAGACTTCGAGGAGGCCGCGCTCGAGGAACTGGACGAAGCCGTCCGCATGCGACTCGAGGCGCATGCTCCCACCGGTGCGATGCTGAGCGGCGGTCTTGACTCGGCGCTCGTCGTAGGGCTGATGGCCCGGCACACGTCGCAGGTGAAGACGTTCACCGTCGCCTTCTCCGAGTCCCCGGAGACGAACGAGCTCGAGGCTGCTCGCCGGGTCGCCGCGGAGTTCGGCACGGACCATCGCGAGATCGAGCTCTCGTTTGTCGGCGACGGCATGTCCATCGAGGAGCTCGCCTGGCGGATGGACGAGCCCCTCGCCGAGCTCTCGCCTTTGGGGCTGATCGCGCTGGCCTCACACGCGCGAGACGAGGTTTCGGCAGCGCTGTCAGGACAGGGCGCAGACGGCATCTTCGGCGGGCTACCGCACCATCGGACGGCGGCCGTCGCCGCCAGGCTCGACTGGCTTCCGCAAACGGTGAAGGACGTGACCGCCCGGGTGTTCTCCCGGCCGGGGCGGCTCCAGCGGGGAACGCGCGCGCTCGCCGCTCGCGGTGCAGCGGACCGGTTCCTCGCGCAGTGCGACGGCCTGAGCGACGCCGAGAGGGCTCGGCTGACCGCCGGCCCCCTCGCAGAGGTCGGTGGTCGCGCCGCGCGCCGCGTCGTCGAGCACCGCCTGCGCAATGTCGGCGGACACCCGACGGCGACGTACATCTTCCTCGACGAGCAACTCGCGGCCGTCGACAGCGTCCTCCACTACAACGACCGCGCCTCGACGGGCGGGCCGATCGACATCCGCTTCCCGTTCCTCGACCACCACGTCGTGGAGTTCGCAGCGACGATCCCGGTCGGGCTCAAGGTGCACGGGCTGGAGCGCAAGTACCTCCTCCGTCGGGTCGCGCAGCGAGTTGTCCCCGATGAAGTCCTGTCCCGGCCGAAGGTCGGCTTCTTCAACGCGGCAATCGACGGATGGGTACGCGCTCAGGCGGACACGGCGCTTGCGGATTACCTGCTCGCGCCGGAGCCGCTCTACGCCGACTTCATCTCACGCGACGAGGTCGCGCGTCTCGTCGCGACGCACACCGCCTACCCCGAATCCGGCGGCGGGGCTCGACTCCTCGGGCTCCTGATGCTCGAAGTGTGGCTCTCACATGTCGTTCCACGCGCCTGTGCATACGCCGGCAGCCCGACCCGGCCCACAGCGGCGACGATGCCCGCCGGCTGACGCGCCCGAGCGTTACAGGCGCGCGCGCCAGCGGGTCTTCACCCGAGACGTCAGCTCGAAACGATCGAGCACGGCCTTCGCCCCGGCAGCCGAGCCCAGGACGGTGGTTCTGCCCAGGTTCACGCTTCGCGCTCGGATGGTCGGTGCGAACACGGCGAGGTCGGACTCCTCCCACGCCTCGTCCGAGAAGTGCCGCTTGTAGTCGGCATCGCCGAAGCCGTAGTCGAAGATGTCGACGGCAGGTTCGACGCAGAGCTCCTCGATCACGCGCATCAGCAGCCAGATACCGATGCGGTCTCGCGCGTACGCCGGGTCGTACCCGGTCGTGCCGGAGTGATAAACGCGGCGGTAGACGGTTCCCTGCCAGAAGGCGATCGGCTTGTTCTCGTCGTACAGCACCCACGCGCGGAACCAGCCTTTCTGTAGCGCCAGCGTCATCAGGCGTCGGCGCTCCGGCGTGTCCGCGAACGACGCGCCGAGTCCGCGCTGGTACGTCAGATCGGCCACGCGAACGACATCTCGAAACATGGTGTCGACGGTGTCGACCGAGTCGAACCGCTCGATGCGAAGGCGCCCACCGAGCCGCTGCTCGAGACGCTTGGCGTCATAGCGGACGCCCGAGCGCACCTTCTTCGTCCGGGCCGCGAGAAACTCGTCGAAACTTCCCGGGAGGTGCAGGCGGCGATGCGTGCGCACGGTCGAGAAATGACTCCGCCGGGCCGGGCCGACCGAGCTCGTGAGGGAGGCGAATAGCGCCGAGTCGCACCGGAGAGAGGGGAGCACTGCGACGTCCGCCTCGGCGGCCTGCAATGAATCGAGCAGCGACCGCTCTGCGGCAGCAGCCGCGGTGGGATCGTTGAGGACCGCGCCGCCCGGAACGAGCGTCAGCGACCGCACGCGTGGGTTGTAGATGGTCCGGTAGCCAAAGCTGGCCGGCAAACGTGTCTGCTCGAGGCGCATTGCCACGAGTCCGACAGGGCGCCCCGCGTCCGAGACGACGACGGCGTGCGGCCGGACCACGGCGTCCCGCGCAGCGATGACCGAGAGAAAGAAGTCGGGATCGGCGTGTGGGTGGTCGACGGGCAGGGAGTTCCAGGCGGGACGAAGCTCCTCGACTTCGCCCTGCGAACGCGCGATGACGACGCTGGCCATGGCCTCATTGTCGCGATGCGCTGCCAACATGCAGCCCCTCGAAGGCGAACCTAGCCATCCGGCTAGGCGCCCCTCCGGCGCTCTATGCGCGCGGGGGTCGCTGCCCCGGAGCACCCCCGGTAGCGTCAAACCAATGTGCGGAATCTGCGGTGCCGTTCAGATCGGGGGCAATCCTCGCCGGATCCTCGGGCCGGGCGTGCTCAACCACATGACCGATGCCATGACGCACCGTGGCCCGAACGACCGCGGCGTTTTCGAGGAGCCCGGAGTCGCACTCGGCGTCCGGCGGCTCAGCATCGTCGACGTCGAGGGAGGCCACCAGCCGTTCGCGAACGAAAGCGGGACCGTCCAGGCGATCCAGAACGGGGAGCTGTACAACCACGGCGAACTTCGCGACGCTCTCCGCCGAGACGGCCACACGTTCGGCAGCCGTTGCGACACGGAGGTCCTCCCGCATCTCTACGAGCGGTACGGCGCCGACTTCCCCGCCCACCTGCGCGGCATGTTCGGCGCAGCGATCTGGGACCGGGAGGAGCGCCGGCTCGTGCTCGCGCGCGACCGGCTCGGGATCAAGCCGCTCTACTACAGCCGCGTCGGCGACGTCCTCGTCTTCGCCTCCGAACTGAAGAGCCTGCTCGCCAGCGGTCTTGTCCGGCCCGAATTGGACTACGAGGCGATCGAGGTGTTCCTGAACTTCGGGTTCTTCGCCGGCGCTCAGACACCGCTCCGCGGCGTTTCGAAGCTCGCGCCCGGGCACACGCTCATGGTCGATCCGCGCGCGATGCGCATCGAGCGCTATTGGGCGCATCCGGAGCCAGCTCCGGCGAACGGGATGACTGCCGAAGACGCCGCAGAGGGTTTGATGGAGGTCCTCGAGGAATCGGTCCGCCTGCGCCTGATGAGCGATGTGCCGCTCGGGGCAATGCTCAGCGGCGGCCTCGATTCGAGCCTCATCGTCGCGCTGATGGCGCGCAACATGACCGACGCTGTCAAGACATTCTCGATCGGGTTCACCGAGGACGCGGTGGGCAACGAGCTCGACGATGCCCGCTTCGTCGCTTCCGAGTTCGGCGCCGAGCACCACGAGCTCGAACTCTCGCTCGACGTCGGACGCGATCTCGCTCGAGGACCTCGTCTGGCACCTCGACGAGCCGATGTCCGACCTCTCTGCGCTCGGGTTCTACGCGATCTCCGAGCTGGCGTCGCAGCACGTGACGGTGGCCCTCTCGGGACAGGGAGCGGACGAGCTGCTGGCGGGGTATCGCAAGCACCAGGCCGCCGCACTGACCGCGCAGTGGAACCGGCTACCGGGCCTGCTGCGCCGTACCGGCAATGCGCTTGCGGCACACGCGCCGTCCCGGTTCGACCGTCCCGTGCGCACGCTCGGCGCGGGCAGTCCTGCCGAGCGCGTTCTGGCCATGAGCGGACGAGTCGACGGGGACATGCGCCGTGCCCTGTTCCGCGGCCCGCTCGCCGAGACTGACGGTTCTGCGCCACTGCGCGCAGTCGAAGCCGTCGCGAATGGCGTCCCGGACGATCCGCTGCCGGCAACGCTCTTCATCGACTCGCAGCTGGCGCTGCCGGACGACATGCTCCACTACTTCGACCGGATGTCGATGGCACACTCGCTCGAGGTGCGCGTCCCGTTCCTCGACCACCACATGGTCGAGTACTGCGCGACGATCCCTTCGAACCTCAAGGTCCGGCGACTGAACAGGAAGTGGCTGTTGAAGCACGCAGCACGGGGAATCGTCCCGGACCGCATCATCGACAAGCGCAAGCTCGGCTTCTTCCGCACGGCGACCGACGCCTGGCTTCGGCAACAGATCAACGGTTCCGCATCGACGTACCTACTCGACGAGAGCCCCCGGTATGCGGAGTTCCTCGATCAGGGAACCGTACGCTCGATCGTGGCATCACAGGCTGCGGGCGAGACCGAAAATATCCATCTCCTACTTGGGATCCTGATGCTCGAGGTATGGCTCGACTCGTACGTCCCGCGGGCCACCCGACCGATGCAGGACGCTCCGGCCGTCGCCGCAGGTTGAACGCGGTGCTGGGGTACGCGGTCGTCACGCCCGCACACAACGAGGTATCGAACCTGGAAGCGCTCGCCGACTCCCTGCGGGCGCAGACGGTCCTCCCCACCGTCTGGGTCGTGGTCGACGACGGGTCGACCGACGGCACCCGCGAGGCGGCCGCCGCCCTTTCCGACACCCACGACTGGATCCGCCTGCTCGAGATCGCGCGCCTCGGCGCTCAGGCTCGAGGCGGCCCGGTCGTCCGGTCGTTCACCGAGGGGGTGCGCGCACTCGGCGATCCTCCCGCCGTGGTGGTGAAGGTCGATGCCGACGTCACCGTGGCTTCCGATTACTTCGAGCGGCTGCTGGCGGCGTTCGATGCGAACGAGCGCCTCGGCATCTCGAGCGGGGTCTGCCACGAGCTCGTGAGCGGCGAGTGGAAGCCGATCTTCGGGACGCGCTCTCACGTCTGGGGCGCCACCCGTGCTTACCGGCGGGAGTGCCTCGCAGCGGTCGCACCGCTCGAAGAACGAGAGGGCTGGGACGAGCTCGACGCGCTCGCGGCGCGCCTCGGCGGCTGGGAGACGCTGGTCGTGCCTGATCTGCCGTTCCGCCACCACCGCAAGCTGGGCGCCCGTGACGGCACGCGGACGGTCTGGCTGCGGCAAGGCGAGACGGCGCACTACATGGGCTACCGCCCGTCCTACCTGCTGGCTCGCACGGGGTACCGCGTGATTCGCGAGCCGCAGGCGGTGCTGATGCTCGTCGGCTGGGCGGCCGCGGCCCTCAGGCGTGAGCCGCGGCTCCCCGACGCCCGCGTCCGCCGCTATCTCCGCGACCAGCAGCGCATCCGCAACCTGCCGCTCAGGGCACGCGAGACGCGCGGCCTCGTGTGAGCTTCCACACCTCCGCGATGCGCGTCGTTGTCAACGCCGACGATTTCGGGATGTCCGAGGACACCGTCCGGGCGACCGTGGCGGCCATTCGTGCAGGCCACGTCACGAGTGCGACCCTGATGCCCAACGCGCCCGCTGCGAACGCGGCAATCGCCTTTGCGCGGGAGTCGCCGGACACCTCCTTCGGCGTCCATCTGATGTTCGTCGGGGACGGCAGCGAGCGTCCCGTCGCCCCGGCCTCGGCGGTCCCGGATCTCGCCGACTCGTCGGGAAGATTGCGTCCGACGAACACGATCAGACTCCTCGCGGCACTGGGTCGAATCTCGGTGCCGCAGATCGAGCGAGAAATCACCGCCCAGGTCGATTGGCTACGCAGCAGCGGGATCGAGGTATCGCACGTCGACTCGCACCGGCACCTGCACAAGTACGGACCGTTCCGCGAGGCGCTGGGGCGTGCGCTGCCAAAGCTCGGCATTCGGCGCGTCCGCAACGTTCAGGACGTTTATCTACGCCGCCCTCTCATCAGCCCGACCGTCGTTGTCGGCGCGCGCTGGCGCGCTGATCTGATGGCGCGCTTCGCGACGACCGACCACTTCTACATGCCGGCGTCGACCGGTGACACGTCGTGGACGACGCTGCTCGACCACCCCGTCACGGGATCGACTCTCGAGATCGGCGTTCACCCAGGCGAACTGGAGGACTGGCGGCGCGGCGAGGCACGCGGAGCGAAGGAGTTCGCCCGGACTGTCGAAGCCGCCGGCCATCGGCTCGTGCCCTGGTCGGAGATCTGACTCAGCAGCCGGGATTGCGGCGAATCAGGAAGTTCGTCCGTGGCGCCGCACTCGCAAAGTCGGCGTCCTGGCCGCACGAGTTGTTCCTGATGGCGTACGTGTTCCAGGTCCGCCCGCCCTTCGCGACGACGTCAGACCAATGAAGCGAGAAGTAGCCGTCGGTCGTCCGATCGAAGCGGTTGTTCTCGAGGCGAACCTGGGAGGGCGGTCCGACGGCGGGTCGGAACTCCCACCAGGTGATGAAAATGTCGAAGACGGAGCACCGGGTGAACACGGAGTTCCGGATCACCACGTCGATTCCCTGGGCGAGCATCAGGCACTCGACGTGCTCGCCGGGATCACGTGTGACGTCGTGAAAGCGAACACCGTCGATGACTATGTGCCGTGACGGCTGCGTGATGCTGTCGTCGGGCACCGCGATGTACGAGTCCGAGTTGCGGCTCGGCCCGACACCGCCCCCGATGACGCTGATCCACGACGAAGGCGCGTTGATGTAAAAGGCGCCATTTGTGTCGACATTCCGGAACGTGATGTGGTCGCTGTCGCTCGTGCTCCAACCTGAGATGCGCATCGTCCGGAACTCGATGTTCGCGGCGCCGTCGAGCTCGGTCTTCCCCACCCGCACCTTCCCGCGTCCGACGAAAGCGACCGGGCGACCGCGGCCGCTGATCTGCTGCGCCGGGTAGGTCCCCGGCTGGACGTACACCACCGTGTTCGCACGCGCGGCGTGATAGGCACGGTCGAACGTGTGCGAGTCTGCGCCGTTTGGAGAGATCGTCAGCACCGCAGCCGCGACGAATGATGCTCCGGCGATCACGCGGCCCAGTGTGCCGCAGTCGAGGCCCGACCGTTGTCAGACGATCTCGAGAGGCACGTCTTTTGCCCGATACGCAACGGAGCCGAGGGCGAGGACGATGAAGAGGGCGAAGGTGACCTGCAGGAACGACAGCGCGTCGTACGTGGCCATCCCCACAGCGAAGGCTGTCGTGGACGCAGCGCAGGCTGCAAGAAGCCGGCCGCGCGCGGTTCGATCCCGGCGAGCGGCGCGACCCAGTCGAATCAGGTACGACAGAAAGATCCCGAGCCAGGCCAGAACCGCGAGCAGTCCGGCCTCCATCGCCGTCGCCAACCAACCGTCGTCGGTGATGAACGAGTTCTTGTACGGGCTCTCGCTGTCGGTGATCCGCGTCCCGTACCCGACGCCGAGCAGAGGGTGCTGTCCCACGACCTGCAGGCCGGGGCCGAAGGAAGCGACCCGACCGCTCCCGACCTGTCCGCCCGACTGTTGCGCGATCAGGCCGCCGTTTGCGAAGAACAGCTCGTTGAACGTGCCAAGCGTTCCCGGCAAGGCGAGATGAACCGCGATGAGGAGCGGCAGGATGAACTTCAACGACCGGCGGAACAATGACCCCATCTCCGCGGGCCGCAAGACCGTCAGGACGGCAACGGTCACGACGAGCATGACGATGCCCGTCCGTGACAGGGTGCTGAGCGCGGCGCCGAGAATGAGGATGGTCCCGAGCCACCACCGCCGCTGCCGAGTCCGTTCCCCCAGGTAGACCCCGAGCGGGACCAGCATCACAAGGAGCGCGCTGAGCGCGATCGGATGCTCGGCCGAAGCGAGGACACGTAGGTGCCCGCCGCGGGAAAGCGCATCGGCGCTCAACTGGTCGCTGTGCCGCAGGAAGGGCAGAAGGACGGCGAGATGGTCGAACGCATTCCATCGAGTGCGTGCCTCGACCAGGCTGAAGAAGGCGACGACCGCGCCACCCCCGACGAGGACCCGGAGAACCGCCTCGACGTCCTCGAACCGGACGACGAGGCTCGTGATCAGGAAGTACATGAGCAGAAAACCGAGGAGAATGGAGATCTGCTTGATCGCGGCGGAGGTCAGACCCGGCTGGTTCAGCCGCGAGCCGCAGGCCACGAGCGAAGCCAGGTAGACGAAGCCGAGCAGGGCGAAAGGGAGATCCATGATCGACCGCCGGAACCTGACGGCTCGATCGATGAGGAGGGCTGCGACCCAGAGCGCACCGACAACGAAGAGCAGAAGTCGGTAGATCTCGAGATTGAAGGGCAGGCCCGAGACGAAGCTGTAGCGCCGAATCGGGATCAGGAGGAGGACGAGGACGATCGTCGCGAGCATGTTCTGCCAGGCGAAGAGCCGGCGCTGGTTCGCGACCACGAGCGCGATGAAGCAGACGAACGCGCCGGAGGCGGCGCCGATGCGGCTCGTCGGGTGGTGGACGACGACCAGCGCAGCGAGCGCCGCGAGAACTGCGAAGAGGCCCCAGGCCGCAACGGCGGCGCGGCTCCTGGCGGCCGGGAGTGCCTGGATCACGCCTGGTCGCGCGCGCGTCGAGCGTCGATGGATGTCGCCGTCGACTCGACCTCGACCGACCCCTTGCGCTCGCGCGGGCGCAGGTTCTCGAGCAGGAACGCGAGCCCGATGGTCGCTGCGAGAACGAGCACGAACACGATCACCGGCGGCGTCTTGCTCCTCGGAGAGAACACCTGCGCCAGGAATGGGATCGCCGTGTTCAGATCCTCCAGTGTCGCCTGGTTCTCGACCGAGATTCCCGCCTGGTTCTGTTGCCGCTGGACGAACACCCGCAGCGCGTCGATCGCGTCGTTGGCGAGCGTCGCCGCCCGCTCGGGCGTCGTGGCGATGCCGGTGACCGAAATGGTCGGGAGGGCAGTCGACGTGCGGTTGACGTAGCCGAAGTCGGCCTGCAGCGCTCCCGGGATCTGGTGCCGCCGGATGGCCGCTTTCGTGACCTGGTCGCTCGTCGCGAGTGTCGCATAGACCTGTGCCAGCGCGGCCGGGTCCTGGTCGCTCGTCGTCGAGGTCGTAACGAGAACCCGCGCTGTGTCCGCCCATTTCTCCTGTTGGCGATACCGGACGCCGTGGGGCGTGACCTTGAAAACGGTCAGGAACGCGAGCGCGCAAGCGAGAACGAGACCGCCGGCGACGAGGTACTTGAAGCGCAGGATGACACTGAAGAAAAGACGAAAGTCCATGTCGTTACTCCTTACGGCCTCGCGGCTCGCTGAGGTACAGGGCGGCAGCCGACGTTCGGTTGTCGACCCCGAGCTTGCGGAAGATCGATGCGAGGTGAAACTTCACCCCGTGCACCGTGAGCGACAGTTGGTCGGCTATCTGCCCGTTCGTCAATCCCCGCGACACCAGCGCGAGGACGTCCCATTCGCGCGGCGACAAAGCACCGGTCCCCAGCGGCAGGTCGCGCTCGTGATGAGACCTTTCAAGCACGCGCTCATGCTCGCGCAACATGCTGCGCTGCACCACGCGCCGAACGAACAGAGCGAACGCGTCGGTCCTAGCCGACTGGCTAGGTGCCTCGCTGCCGATTGGTCGCCGCTCGGCCCGGTACGGTGACGCGGTGGCAAGGGTGCGTCAACCGCGCGTAGAGCTGTTACTCGTCTCCTCCGCCGGGGGACACCTACAGCAACTGCTGCTGCTTCGAGAGGCCTGGGGCGACCGCTCGCGCCTGTGGGTCACGGACGACGCGGCCGATACGCGGTCGCTCCTGCGTGACGAGGATGCGGTCTTCGGCGACGCGCCGAGCTCGCGGAGCTGGCGAAGCCTCGTCACGAACACGGTCCGAGCGGGCCGGCTCCTGTCCCGCCACCGGCCGGACGTCGTTCTCACGACAGGCGCTGCCATTGCGGTGCCCTTCGCCTGGCTCGGCAGGCTTTTCGGCGCCGAGGTGATCTACGTCGAGAGCGTCACCCGGATCACGTCGCCCTCGACAACGCTCCGGCTCGTGCGTCCGATCGCGTCCCGCATCTACGTCCAGTGGCCGGAGCTCGTCGAGCAGGTTCCGCGCGCCCGATACGAGGGCACGGTCTTCGCAACCTCGTGATCCTGTTCACGATCGGGACGAGCGTGCCGTTCGACCGGTTGGTCGCGGTTGCCGACGCCGTCGCGGAGGAATGCGACGAGCGCGTGGTCGTACAGGGAGGTCACTCACAGTGCGAACTGACCCGCGCGGAACTGGTGCCGTTCATCCCATCCGACGAGCTGCGCTCCCTGGTGGCCGAGGCGCGCGTCGTGGTCATGCACGCCGGAGCGGGATCCGCGCTGCTCGCGCTCGACGAGGCGAAGCGGCCCGTGCTCGTGCCACGCCGGCGCCGGTTCGGCGAGGCGATCGACGACCACCAGGTCGACTTCGGCCGCCGGCTGGAGGCGATCGGGCTCGCGCACCTCGTCGAGGATCCGAGTCGTCTACCGGCGTTCCTGGCTTCCTTGCCACCGGACGAGGAGCGACCCGTGGCGCGGACGCCGTCCCTGGCCGCAGCGTTGCGGGCGCACCTTCGCGAGCGGCTCGGCCCCCCGCGGGCGGCCCCTCCCTAGGCGACGGGCGGTGCTGGACCGCCGTCGACCGGCTCGAGCCAGGCTTCGCGCCACCACGGGTAGATGGCCCGCGGGCAGAACCAGCGGCCGTCGCTCCGGTGGCCCTCGCAGACGACGCCGTCGAGAATGTATGCGTCCGTCGCGAGCTCGACCATTCGACCGGTCTTCTCGTCGATGAAGCGCTCGACGCGCCGCTTCACGCGCGCGCGCTGACCGCAGTAGGGGAGCATCTCTCGGTCGAACCAGAGACCGCGGTTCCTGCCCGACGCCGCGAGAGTGCTGGCGATCTCGTTCTTCGACCGGACCTGGACGAGCTGTCCTGAGCGAAGACTCGGGGTGGCCGGGGCGGGGCTCGGCCCGGTCAGCTCGGAGGCCTGGAACGGGCGGTCATCGAACAGGTGGAGCCGCTTCCCTATCTCCTCGACGACGATGCGCGCCATCACGGCGACCCAACGGAACAGCGGCTGGTTGCCGCTCGTCAACTCGCCGAGCAACGACCGGAAGTTGAACCACCCGACGGGCTCGCTCGCGCGGAGGAGCTCTGTCGCCTGGCAGCGGAAGACGGGAACCTCCGGCGTCGACTCGCGTGAATGGACGCCACGAGCGACGACGCTCTGGAGTTGCGCCAGGTCGTCGGGCACCGGGGCCTGGACAGGCTCGTCCGCAGCTGCCGGGCGCAACCAGGCCTCCTTCCAGTAGATCCTGCAACCCGCCTGGCAACCGTCGTGGCCGGTCCCGTCGCACCGTAGGTCGTCGAGCAGCACGGTGTTCGCGAGCCGCCGAACACCGGTACGGCTGATCGTGTCGCAGGCACGGCCCACCTGTGCCTCGACCGTGTACGACCTGCCGAAGTAGCGGAGCAGCTCGGGCATGAACGGCAGGCCGTCGAAACAGCCGTCGTCGTCGAGTGTCGCGAGGATCTCGGACGGCGGCCGGAGCTGAACGATGTCGCCCGCCTTCATGAGCTTCGAGTGTAACCCCGAACGGCTGTTCGAATTGTCCGGGTCACCGACCCGCGCTTCGAGCTCCCCACGCCGCCCCTATGCCCGGCTCCACGGGCGAGCAGCGCACCGACGATCCCCATGGCAAGCACGACGTCGCGGTCGTCAGGCGCCTCGGCCAGGATCTGCCTCCGCTTGGCCGAGTGGAACTCGAAGAATTCGGGGTCACGGAGGCGGGAGATGCGCGGAAACTGACGCACGTGCCACCAGACGTAGGTGCCGAGAAGATGGCGCACTCGCAAGCGCTGCTCCCGCTCGTCGAGCACCAATCGGCCATAGCGCAGGGCGAACACGATCATCTCCGCATCGTGCGAGTTCATGTCGTATGACCAGGTGATCCTGGCGCCACGCTGCTCGCGGCGGAACGTCAGAACCTGAGGCACAAACGCAAAGTCGTGGCGACTGAGCAGCCAGAGGGCCGCCTCGCTGTCCTCGTGGCGGAAGCCGCTCGGATAGAACGGCCTGCGTTCGTGCACGAACGCCGATCGGAGCATCGTCGCGGTCGGCCCTCCCGTGACGCTGAACTCTCCGAGCAGCGATCCTCGGAGAATCTCCATCCCTGGTGCGAACGTCGTCGTATGAGGAAGTCCGTGCAAGTGGATGCGCTGGCTGTCCCACAGCTGGTACGCGCTCACCATCCCGACCGTCTCCGAGACACTCGCGGCCGCCACCATGCGCGCCACACACTCCGGGAAGAGCAGGTCGTCTGCGCCGACGACCTTGCAGAATTCGCTGTCAGGGCTGACCGAGTCGAACGCCCTGTTATAGCTCGCGGTGACGTCCACGAACTCATCGAATCGCAGGTGGCGGATTCGCGAGTCCGCCGCGGCGTAACGACCCGCGATGGCAGGCGTCGCGTCCGAGCTCGCGTTGTCCACGATCGTGTAGTTCCAGTTCGTGTACGTCTGCGCGAGGACGCTCTCGATGCACTCCTCGAGGAACTCCGCGCCGTTGTGCACCGGCGTGACGATGCTGACGAGAGGCTCGTCCTTCATCCAGCCATGTTGACGCCTATTCACGGGATCGGCCCTGTACGGAGCGCGGGTTCGAAACTGGTCGAACTGCCAGCTTGGCGAGACCGTCGGAGCGCAATGATGAAGAGCAAGGAAGTGGCGGCTACTGAACCGAAAGCGCGTCGACTCGACGGCCGGGCATCCGCGTGACGAACGTGCTGCCCCCCGACGGCGAATCCGAACGTCCCGCGCTGGACCCGGGCGAGCTCGAGCTCGCCCCCGAGAACGAGGCGGGGGACGACGCGCTCGTGTTCTCGCGCGCCGAGATCCGGCGACGGTCACTCGCCGGCATCTTCTACCTCACCACCTCGAACGTCGCCAATCTCCTGATCGGCTTCTTCGCCAGCCTTGCACTGGCGCGGATGCTGACCCCGGACGACTTCGGGCTCGTCGCGGTGGGGTCGACCGTTCTCCTGCTCGCCGGCGTGCTCGCCGACGGCGGGCTCGGCGCCGGGATGATCCGACGCCCCGAGCCGCCGACCCGCGCCGAGTTGCGGACAGTCAACGGGATCCAACTCGCGCTGACGAGTGCGATCTGCGTTCCAGGAGTGCTCGTCGCCCTCACGTTCGGTCAGGCCGGGGCCGTGACCGCGGTGATGATCATGTCGCTGCCGATCGCAGTCCTCCAGACACCGGGCCGAATCGTTCTGCTCCGCGAGATGCGCTACGACCGGCAGCTTGCGATCGACCTCGGGTCGCAGGTCGCTTACCAGGTCTACTGCGTGACCTCCGTTGCCCTCGGCGCAGGCGTGTGGGGGCTCGCTACCGGCGCGCTCGTGCGATCCGCCGTCGCGACGGGTCTCACCGGCACACTCACGATCGGCTTCGACTTGCCGTCCCTCCGCGGCTGGCGGAACTTCGGCGGCCTGATCCGGTTCGGCCTCAGTTTCCAGGCGAACTGGTTCGCGGTCGTCCTTCGGGAGCAGAGCATCAACATCGTCATCGCTGTCGTATCCGGCGTCGGTGTGCTCGGCATCTGGACATTCGCGAACCGGCTTTTCCAGTTCCCGTCGCTCGCGTTCAGCTCGTTGTACGCCGTCGGCTTCCCGGCGATGGCAAATCTGCTCATGCGCGGCGAGGACCCTGGGCCAGTGATCCTGAGAACGGTTCGGCGAGCCGCCATTGCCGGAACGTTCGTCTTCGCATCCTTCGCGGCGATGTGCCCGGAGCTCATCCCGACCGTCTTCGGCCACCAATGGCAGGACGCGGTCCCGATCATGCCTTTCATCTGCCTGTCCACCCTGATCCTCGGGTCGATCTCGGTCGCAGCGGACAGCTACCTCGCGGCCCACGGGCAGCCCGGCATCGTGGCCTGGTCCTCGGCGGCGCTGGGAGTAGGCTGGCTCGTCGTCACGACGCCGCTGCTCCCGGTGATCGGCGCGACAGCCATCGGCGTCGGCAACCTCGCCGGCGCGCTCCTGGAGGCCGGAATCCTCGAGGTCGCGACGCGGCGGTCGGCCGGAGTCTCGCCGTCGCGCCCCCTGATTGCCCCGACCTTCGTCGCGGTCACCGCCGGCACTGTCGGCTGGCTGATCTGCACGAGCGGCCCCCACGGTCTCTGGATCGCGCTCGCTGCGGGCGCCGCAACCGCAAGTCTGTGCCTGGTCGGGCTGTTCGTGCTCTGCCGCGACGATCTGGCCGACACACTCAGGCTCGGGGTCGAGGCCGTTGGCAGTGTCCTCTCGCGAGGCGTTCGCGCCCCCGGCGAGCTGAAAGTGGACGCCGGCGCCGAGCCCTCGACGACGGTCGCGGACGCGGCCTCAGCGGTCGGGCGCTAGGAGGGCCTGGCACCGCCCCGCGCGGCGGCCGTCGGCGCAGCCTGGTAGCCGGTCCCCCGCCCGAGAACGGCCTGCGACTCATCGAGCACCGCAACGTGAGCCTCCGGTGACCGGTGCAGCGATCGCCGCACCAGATCACGCGCGTACCGGATCAGATGGGAGCCCTTCTTGCCGGCGGCGGCCCCTGCGAGGCACTTCGCATAGAGATGGACGTAGGCCGGCCCGAGAATCGGCGACGCCAGGATCTCCGGCGCCGTACCGACGGCCTGACTCAGGTGCCGGCGGGCCTGCGCATACTCCCACGTGTCGTAACTGCGGTCGGCCATCCGTAGCAGCTCCCCCGCTCGCACGAATCGAGCGGCATCGGAGTGGCCATCCTCCGCAAGGCGTGCCGCGATGTCGCGGCGAAAAGCGTTCTCTTGTGCAGCGACGTCCGGCGGGCGCCATTGGCTGCCGTGCAGCCGGTATTCGAGGACCGTCTGAGGAATGATCATCGCGGCGTTGTCGGCAGCGACTCGGAGCAGAAGCTCCTGATCCTCCGGCCCGACGAGTGTCGCGTTCCAGGCCCCGACGTCGCGCAGCCCCTTACTGCGGAACATGCACTGACCGGGAACGGCGACCCACTCGGTGACCCAACCGACCAGCAGCTCACGCCAGAGTTGGCGTTCGAGAGGCAGCCGGGGGTGAGGCGCCCGGCGTGCCTGTCCCTGCTCGTCGAACATTCGCCTGGCGCCGATCGCCACCGCGGCGTGGCGATGCCTTTCGAGCGCGGCGGCGAGCCGGGAGAGAGCCCCGGGAAGCAGGCGATCGTCGTCGTCCAGGAACAGGACGAACCGCGCAGTCGCGTGCTCCAGGCCAGTGTTTCGAGCGGCGCTCCGCTCGGAGCGCTGGTCGAGGGCGATGAGCCGAAGACGCCTGTCGTCGCGCACGAACGCTCGCGCGTCGTCGCACGAGCCGTCGTCCGAAGCGTCGTCGACGATCACGACCTCCCAGCTCGTCGACGTCTGCGCACGGATGCTCTCGACGGCCTCGAACAGGAGCGCTGAACGATTTCTCGTCGGGATGACGACCGAGACAGCTGGCTCCATCCGGCGAATCGTGGCACGGCAGACGTGGCACCTCCACCGCCTGATGTGCCGGACCGCACGCCGGCGAACTAGCCCTTCGGCTAGTGGCGTGCCGGAGCCGTGAGCACGAGCACCCAGTCGCGGTCACCGCCGGCGTTTCGGCGAGGCGCTGTCAGCGTGACCCTGCGCCGGTTCGGAAGTCGTCGCGACACGGCGCTGAAGCGACCGTCTGTCGGGTCATACCAGCGCGCCAGTAGCGGCCGGCGCAGGCGCGTCGAGGCAATCGTGAGCGTGCCACCGCTCGGCAGATACGAGATCGCGAGCGTACCGTCCCTGGTATAGGCCGTCGTGACGTAGTCGCTCGACGTTGCATTCCCTTCCGTGGTGTACGTCCCGTACCCGGCCGAGACCACGTGGTGCGCCTGATCGGGAACGAGCCGGTACCACGGGAGCGGCGCGATCAGGTCGACGAGGTAACCGAGTTCCGCGCTGCCGACCGTGTCGAGGTGCTGTTTCCAGCCGGCGATGAACTGCCAGGTGTAGTGGTTGCCGTAGAACTGGCCGGCCGTGCCGCTCAGGGCCGACCAGTACTCCTGTCGACGGAGAGTGTCGGGCGTCCCCTTCGACATCCAGTCGCCGTTCTGCTCGAACTCGTAGCCGGCCTCGGCCAGGATGACCGGGACGTGATCGGGCCGGTTGTACTCGGCGAGGGGCTCGGCGTACGTCGGATAGTGCGTATATGCCGAATCGATTTGGACAAGCGGCCGCCAGCTGGGGTCGTCGAGCGACGCGCTCCTCGGATAGTCGAGCTCGATCGTGCTGAGGTGCGAACGATCCACTGCCTCGATGCCCCTGGCAACCGCCAGGGCGACCGTGTCGTCGGGCTGATCCCGCCACGTCTGGAAGTCGTTGCCGAACGACCAGACGATGTTCGGAAACTCCCGGTAGTGACGGCCGAGGAACAGCCCGTACGCCCGGTCCCTGGCGGCGCCGTTCGTCTTCAGCGTGCTCAACCATCCGCCCGTCTCGATCGGGTCGAGGAAGACCGCCATGCCTGCCTTGGTGGCCAGCCGGATCATGCCGTCGGCGCGGCTGAAGTAGGCAGGATTGGGGGTCGCCAGGTCCCCGCGCGTTGTGAACGGTGGGATCCCGTCGCTCGTCGTGCCGTCGTCCCGACAACCGGTGTAGGTGTTGCAGAGGAGGTCGACCCACAGGGCGTCGAATCCTGCGCGCTTGCGGTCAGCGATGTACTCGGCTGCTTCCCCGAGGCTCAGGTTGCCGATCAGGGCCTGCGGCGAGTCCCCGATGACCAGGAAGGGACGATTGCGCTGGTCGACGATGTAGCGCCGGTCGGCCGAGAGCTTGAGCGGGAAGTCGTATCGGCGCTCGAGTATCCGGGCGGAGACGTGCGGAGAAGCCTGCCCGGACGAGGCCGAGCTGTCCTCGAGGATCAGGAGCGAACCAGCGGCGGCCAACGCCATTCCGACCGCGGTCGTTGCGATCGTGAGCGACCGCCTCCGCATCGTTCTGGCCTACGGCAGGAGGCCGTAGGCCGTCAGCTGCCCCGAGGCAGACGACGTAGACGTGCCCGTTGGCGACCAGCGGAAGGGTGAACTTCAACCACGGATCGAGCTGGTCGCGGGTACCGGCCTGATCGCTCGTGTAGTACTCGTGCCCGAGGTTGCTCGGGTCGTATGCATGCAGCGTGCCCGGGGAGCTGTCGCCGTTGCTCTGCAGCCCCCAGAGGATGCCGTTCGAGCTCCCGTTGGCCGAGAGGGCCATCTCGCCGCCCCGTGCGGTGAACGTGCTCGTCGTGCCGTCGTAGGTCTCAGGCGACTCCGACGTGGGCGAGGTCGAGAGCCGGCCGCTCGTAAGCGAGAACGCCATCAGCGGGCCGTCCACCGGTGCGAAATAGACCGTGCCGTTGTAGTAGACCGGGGCGCTGTAGTTGCCGGTCTCGTCACCGCCTCCGGTCGGGAAGACGTTGATCAGCGACTGCACGATCTGGTTGTCGCTGGTCGAGCCGACACCGCCCATGCTGTCGCGGTCGACGAGGTAGACGGTGCCGCCCTTGCCCGCCGCGATCACCTCGTGCGGATGCGGCCCGGGCTGGTCCGGCAGCAAGATGATGCCGCCGGAGCGCGAGGTCGACATCGCCGCTGTCGAGCGCCGCGTAGTTGTACGGCGTGAAGAAGTCTGTACGGGCACCGCTCGGGTTCAGTTTGAGGAGGCTGTCACCGAAGTCGTTGCTGCCGCCGGTGGAACTTGGGCCGTCGAAGGTGCCGTTGCCGGTCGAGAAGTAGAGGTTGCCGGAGGCGTCGACGCCGATGCCGCCGCCGCCCATCCAGATCCCGCCCTTCATCGCGTTCGGTGTGGTGCAGAAGACCCAGTCCTGATGGAGAGTCGATGCGTTGTACGCCATCAGCCACCCGTGGTACGGCGGGTTGTTCCCGTGGTTCGAGAACCCGATGTACACCTCGCCGTTCTGCAGCGTCAGGGCGGGCCGCTGGTTCTCGGTGATGTTGTTGAACGAGATCGTTCCGTTGACGCTGTCGCCGCCGTTGCCGGGGACGGTCGCCTGGATCACGATCGGGCCGCCGAACTTCTCGGCGCCGGTCGTCAGGTCGAGCGCGTGCAGCCGATTGACGTAGGAGGTCGTGCCGCCGCTGACCTCCTTGGTCGCCGCGACCACGTAGATCGTGTTGGTCGACGGATCGATGACCGGCGTTCCGGTGATCCCGATCTCGTTCGGGATGTCGCCGGTCTCGCCGGTGACCGCCGGCGGGATCGGCGTCACGCCCGCGGCCGGATTGATGAACGAGTCCTTCCAGATCGGCGTGTTGCTTCGTCCGTCTGCGTCGAACGCGTAGACGCTGTCGTGCTCGGTCGCGACGAAGACGACGTTGTGGAACCCCTGGCCCGGGACGTTCACGTTCTGGACGTAGAGCGGCGATGCGAACGTCAGACCGTCGAGCGGGTAGCTGAACAGCTTCCCGAAGCTCGTCGAGTTGACGTTCGCACGGCGTGAGGACTGTCTCGCTCAGGTTCTCTCCGTCACGCATGTTGTCGTTGTGGAACGTGAACATGCCCGGCGTAGTTCGACACGTAGACCGTGACGCTCGCGGTCGTCGTCCCGCTGGTGGCGGCGATCGTGTGCGTCCCGGCAGCGCTCGGTGGCGTGTAGACGCCGCCAGCGGTGATCGTCCCCGTGCTCGCGCTGCCGCCTGCGACGCCGTCGACCAGCCAGGTGACACTGCCGCTCCCTGGGCCCTGGGCCGTGTACTGCTGCGTACGCGAGAACGTCAGGACGGCGTTGTTCGGCGACACGCTGAACCCGGTGGTCGTCGTCGCCACGTTGGAGTAGGCGCCCAGGTCGCCGGCGGTGTCCGTGGCACGAACGCGGTAGCTGTAACTGTTGTTCGCGGCAACCGACGTGTCGTTGAACGTAGTCGTCGGGCTCGTCCCGATCTGCGCGAAGTTGCTGCAGCCCGCGCCGGCGCACCGCTCGACGAGATACGAGGTCGCGCCACCGGTCGCAGCCCCCCACGAGAGGTCGACCTCGGTACCGCTCACGGCATTTGCGGTCAGTGTCCCGGGGGCAGACAGGACGGAGTTGACCGACGTTCCCTGGTCGGTCTGGATCTGCGCGGCGGTGAGGGCGGTGTTGTAGATGCGAACGTTGTCGATCAAGCCCTTGAAGTACTGGCCGTAGAGGCTGTCGCCGCCGATCTGGAGCGGGTTCGTGGAGGTGGTGATCGCGCCCGTGTGTGCGGTGGCTGCGACCTGGATCCCGTTGACGTAGAGGCGCAGGGTGGCGCCGTCGTAGGTCTCGGCGAGGAAGCTCCACGTGTTGGCGGCGAGAGCGGCGGTGCCGTAGGCGTCGCCGTAGATGCCGCCGGCGATCAAGCCTGCATCGGGCCTGGAGGCGTTGCTGGATGTGGCTTCGAGGTAGTAGTTGTCGTTCGCCTTGTAGATCACGTCGCGCCAGTTGCTGTCGACGGTGGACGGGTTGACCCACGCCTCGAGCGTCATGCCGGTGGTGAGGTGGAGCGAGGTCGCGTCGGGGATGCTGACGAGCGTGCTCGTGCCGTTGAACTGGATCGCCTTGCCGAACTTGCCGCTCGTCGCCCAGGTGCCGCTCGCGACCGTGCCGTTGTTCCCGTTGCCCGAGGCGTCGGTGACCGTCGTCCCCGAGCCCTCGTCGAAGCCGTACGCCGCGACGAGACCGAGCGGTGCGGCAGGTGTCGAGGCCGTGGCAATGTTCGAATACGGCCCGAGGTTGCCGGCCGCGTCCGAAGCTCGTACGCGGTAGGTGTAGCTCGTCGAGGCGGCAACCGCGTGTCCTTGTAGATCGAGGCCGGTCGCGGAGGCGATCTGCGCGAAGTTGCTACAACCGGCACCGCTGCAGCGCTCGATCCGGTACCCGGTGACGCCGACGTTGTCGGTCGCGGCACCCCAGCCGAGATCGATCTCACCGGCGCCGGTGGCACTCGCCGACAGGGTTCCAGGCTGCGACGGCGGCTGGTTGTCGAACGCCGGAGTGGTTCCGCCCGCGGTGTTCGAGTAGGGGCCGAGGTTGCCCGCGGCGTCGGTGGCCCGGACGCGATAGGTGTAGCTCGTCGAAGCGGCGACGGTGGTGTCGTTGAACGTGGTTCCGGTGACCGAGTTGATCTGGGAGAAGTTGCTGCAGCCGGTGCCGCTGACAGCGTTCGACCTGGTACCCGGTGACACCGACGTTGTCGGTCGCAGCCCCCCACGAGAGATCGATCTCGCCCGCGCTCACGACCGAGGCCGCCAGGGTCCCCGGCGCGGACGGCGGCTGATTGTCGGTGCCGCCGGAAGTGACGGCGCTTGCCATGTCGGCCTGGATCGCCGTTTGCGACAGCGGCACCTTGTAGATGCGGACCTCGTCGATGAGGCCCGAGAAGTACTGCCCGAAGAGACTGTCGCCGCCGATCTGGAGCTGGTTCGTCGACGTCGTGATCGCGCCGGTCGCCGCCTGGCTCCCGACGAGCGTGCCATTCACGTAGAGCCGGAGGGTCGTACCGTCATACGTGAGCGCGAGGTAGCTCCAGGCACCAGCGGCGAGCGGCGACGACGCGAAGGCGTTCGCGTTTGCACCGCCGAAGGTGCCGCCGCCCGAAGGACTGCCACCGACGCTCGAGGTTCCCTCCAGGTAGTAGTTGTCGACGCCCTTGTAGATGACGTCACGCCACGCGCTGCTCGTCGTCGTCGGGTTGACCCACGCCTCAAGCGTCATTCCGCTGGTCAGCTGCAGCGAAGCCGAGTTCGGGATGTCGACGCGTGCGTTCGTCCCGTTGAACGAGAGCGCTCCTCCGTACTTCCCGGCCGGAGCCCACGTGGCGTTCGTGACGGTGCCGCCGTTGCCGTTCCCGGACGCGTCGGTGACCGTCGTTCCCGTCCCCTCGTTGAAGCCGTAGGCGGCGACCAGGCCGCTCGAACTCGACGGCGACGTCGTCGCTGAGACGGTGTTGGAGAACGGCCCCGTGTTTCCGGCAGCGTCGAGTGCCCGCACCTCGTAGCTGTAGCTCGTCGCCGCGCTCAGCCCGGTGTCGTTGTACGACGTCGTGCCGCCCCCCGTCTGAGCCGACCTTCGCGAAGCTGCCGCACGCAGCCCCACTGCAGCGGAAGACCTCGTACCCGGTGACGCCCACGTTGTCCGAGGCGGCGCCCCAGGTGAGATCGATCTCACCGGCGCTGACCGTATGCGCGGCGAGTGTCCCGGGCGCCGACGGGGGTGTCGTGTCGGACGGAGCAGGCGTCGTCGCCGTTGCGCCGTTCGAGAACGGCCCGAGATTCCCGGCCGCGTCGGTCGCCCGCACCTCGTAGCCGTACGCGGTCGACGCGGCGACGCTCGTATCCTTGTAGGTCGTCGCAGTTCCCGTGGGAGCCGCGAGCAGCGTGTAGCCCGTGCAACCCGCATTCTGGCAACGGAAGATCTGGTAGCCGGTGACGCCGACGTTGTCGGTCGCAGCGCCCCACGAGAGGTCGATCTCGTTCGCGCTCACTGCGGATGCCGTCAGCGTCCCCGGCGCGGACGGCGGGGTGCCGTCCGTGGAAGCGGAGATCGGCGTGTTCATGTCTGTCTGGATGGCCGCCGCGCTCAGCGCGATGTTGTAGACGCGAACCTCGTCGATGAGACCGCTGAAGTACTGGCAGTAGAGGCTGTCGCCGCCGATCTGGAGCTGGTTCGTCGACGTCGTGATCGCGCCGGTCTTCGCCTGGCTCCCGACAAGCGTCCCGTTCACATAGAGCCGGAGCGTCGCGCCGTCGTACGTCAGGGCGAGGTACGACCAGGTGTTCGCGGTGAGCGCGGCGGCCCCGTAGGCGTTGGCGTTCGTTCCCCCGAACGTCCCGCCTCCGGCCGGCTTGCTCGACGTTGCTCGAGGTCGCCTCGAGGTAATAGTTGTCGTTGCCCTTGTAGATGACATCCCGCCACTTGCTGGTCGTCGACGTGGGATTCACCCACGCTTCGAGCGTCATCGCCGACGTCAGTTGCAGCGACGCGGAGTTCGGAACGTTGACGCGCGCATTCGTGCCGTTGAACGACAGTGCGCCGCCGTACTTGCCGGACGTCGACCAGGTCGTGTTCGAGGTCGTGCCGTTGTTGCCGGTGCCGGAGGCATCGCCGACCGTCGTGCCGCTTCCCTCGTTGAACGAGTACGCGGCGACGAGGCCGGTCGTCGCCGCACGGGTCGAGCCGACGGAGAACAAGGGCAGCATCAGCAGCGCTGCAACGAGCGCGAGGGCAGACAGAGCGCGCCTGCCCGGACGTACCGACTTGCCGATCAGGCGAACCACTACCGAACAGTCACCCCCATTCCCGAAGCTCGAAACGCTGACAGCGGCTCCCGAACGCGTCAACGCCAGACTTTGTTCTCCTGGTCGATCGACTAGGTCGCCGCCATTGCAGCCGCGTAGGCCCAGCGCAGGTCGGCGGCGAGCGACCCGCCGTCCAGGAGCGTTCGTAGCCGGCGGAGCCGCACATAACGGTCGCCCTCGAAGTCCTCGAGTGTCATCCCAACCTGACCGTAGGCGTCGACGAGCTCTTGCGGCCCCTCGTTCCGCATTCCAGTCGAGTGCGAGGCCGGGGAACGCCTTCGCGAGCTTCGTGAAGTCGACGCGATACGACCGGTTGTCGGCGGATGAGCCGTCGGCGATCTCGATCTCGCAGCCGGTGACCTGCGCGAGGATCTCGGCCAGCTCCCGGACGCGGTAGTTCTGCTCGTCGGTGCCGACGTTGAACGCCTCGCCCCGGATCGCGTCCTCCGGTGCGTCGAGCAGCGTCAGGGCCGTCTTCGCGACGTCGCGGACATGGACGAGCGGACGCCACGCCGTCCCGTCGCTGAGCAGGGTGATCCGGCCGGTCGTGTGGGCGTAGGCCGCAAGATTGTTGAGGACGATGTCGAGCCGCAACCGGGGCGACGCCCCGAAAACGGTTGCATTCCGCATCGACACCGGTGCGAAATCCGGGCCGGCGAGTGCGAACAGCCCCTCCTCCGACCGAACCTTCGATTCCGCGTACGCAGTCAACGGGTGGAGGGGCGCATTCTCGTCGAGCGCGTCGTCCGTCCCCGAGGCGCCGTACATCGAACAGGACGACGCGAAGATGAAGCGCCGGACGCCCGCGTCGCGCGCTGCACGTGCGAGCCGAAGCGTCCCGCCGCGATTGATGTCCTCGGTGAGTCCCGGGTCGAGATCCCCCAGTGGGTCGTTTGACAGCGCTGCGTAGTGCACGACGGCTTCGAACCCTGTGAGGTCGCTCGGCACGACGTCGCGAACGTCAATCGCAAGCGCCGGCAGCCGCCGCGGCTCGGCGCCGAAGTCACAGCCGCGGTAGAGGCACGTGTCGAGCCCGACGACGTCGTGGCCGGCGTCCGCCAGATACGGGGCGAGCACCGACCCGATGTATCCCTCATGTCCTGTGACGAGCACCTTCATCGCTTTCTCACGCTAGTCGACCAACACCCGCCTTTCGACCGGCCGATCGGCGAGTATCGTCGTGCCTCGATGCCGATCGATTGGGAAACCGTCCCCGACGCTGCGACAGTCGGCGCGGAGCTCATGGAGCTCATGCGCGAGCTGTTCCCGCTGCCGCGCAGCCTCACGGGTGATGGGGTGCGCGAGACCCTGGCCGTGCTCGCACGCGAGTTGCCGCTCGAGGTCGTCGAGACTCCCACCGGCACGCCGGTCTTCGACTGGGCCGTGCCGCGCGAATGGAACCTTCGCGGCGCCTGGATCGACGGACCGGACGGATCCAGGGTCGTGGACACCGCCGATTCCCCTCTGCACGTGCTCGGCTACAGCGCGCCGGTCGACGCCGTCGTCTCGCTCGAGGAGCTGCGCGCCCACGTCCACATTCACCGTGACGACCCGGACCTCGTCCCGTTCCGAACGTCGTACTGGGAGGAGCAGTGGGGGTTCTGCATGAGCAGCCGGCAACTCGAAGGGCTGCCGGCCGGCGACTACCACGTCGTCGTCGACGCGACGCTCGAGGTGGGATCGCTGACCTCGGGCGAGGTCGTGATCCCCGGCGAAGCTCGACGACGAGTTCCTGCTCAGCACGCACGTGTGCCACCCGTCGCTCGCAAACGACAATCTCTCGGGCGTCGTCGTGCTCTGGGCGCTCGGGCGGACGCTCGTACAGCAGTCCCTTCAAAACACCTATCGAGTGCTCTGGAGCCCCGGGACGCTCGGCCCGCTGTGCTGGCTCGACCGAAACCGCGAACAGCTCGACCGCGTCCGAAACGGTCTCGTCGTCTCATGTGTCGGCGACCCGGGCCCGCTTCGCTACAAGCGCAGTCGGCTTGGTGACGCGCCGGTCGACCGCGCGGCGGCACACGTCGTGGGACGCGGGGACGGGATCCTGGGCGAGTGGCATCCGGGCGGCGGTGACGAGCGGCAGTACTGCTCCCCCGGCTTCAACCTCCCGGTCGGGACTCTCTCGCGCACACCCCACGGGCTCTTTCCCGAGTACCACTCGTCCGCGGACGACCTGTCGCTCGTCACCGGCGAGGCGCTCGCATCCTCGTTCCACCACGCCCTGCAGATCATCGACATCGTGGAGAGCAACGGGCGGTACCGGAACCTCTTTCCCTACGGAGAGCCCCAGCTGGGCCGCAGAGGCCTCTACCAGAGCGTTCCCGACGGCACGAACCCCGAGTCCGCCTACCTGTGGGTGCTGAACCTCTCGGACGACTCGCACGACCTGCTGGCGATCGCCGAGCGCTCCGGGCTCCCGTTCGAGACCGTTCGAGAGGCGGCGCACACACTCGAGCAGCACGACCTGATCGAGCGGCTGCCGTAGCGCGGTGGCTGTCGCGATCGTCACCGGGGCGGGTCGCGGGATCGGGCGCGCGACTGCGCTCGCGCTGGCGCAGCGCGGCTACTCGATCGGTTTGATCGCACGATCGGTGGCCGAGCTCGATGAGACGCGGACGCTCGTGCAGCGAGCCGGCGGGAGCGCGGTCGCGGCGCCGGCCGACGTGACCGACCGCGAGGCGGTCGCTCGCGCGGTCAGCACGCTCGCCGGCACGGGAGACGGCATCTCGGTGCTCGTGAACAACGCGGGCTCGCTACGGGCGATCGGCCCGTTGTGGGAGGTCGACCCGGACGACTGGTGGGCGGATGTGCACACGAGCCTCGGCGGTGCGTTCAACCTCTGCCAGGCCGTGGTACCCGGGATGATCGCCCGCGGCTCCGGCAGGATCGTCAACGTCGTCAGCTATGCAGGGACGCGCCCCGCCCCTTTCCAGACTGCGTACGGCTGCGCCAAGGCGGCCCTCGCGAACCTCACGGAGTCACTCACGGCCTCGCTGGCGCCCCACGGCATCCAGGCGTTCGCGGCCGCGCCCGGCTACACCGATACCGCGATGACGCGCGAGCTGGTGGCGTCCGAGGCTGGGCGCACGTGGCTCCCGGAGGCAGGCAGCGGCAGGGTCGTCGACGCGGAACGGTCGGCGGAGCTGATCGCGACTCTTGCTTCGGGCGGCGCGGACCCGCTCAGCGGACGGCTCGTGCACGCGCTGGACGAGGTCGACGAATTGCTCTCGCGGATCGACGAGATCCGAAGCGGCGACCTCTATGTACCCCGCGTCAGAAGGCTGTCCGGGTCGTAGTCGGCCCAACTCCGGTCGCGGTCGCTCAGCGTGCGCGAGTTCGCTTCCGGCCACGCGATCGCGAACGCCGGGTCATCCCAACGTACCCCCGTCGACGCCTCCGCGACGTACGGCGCGGACATCATGTAGAGGACCTCGGTCTCGTCGACGAGCGTCTGAAAGCCGTGGGCGAAGCCCTTCGGCACGTACACGGCAGTGGCGCGGTCGGCTTCGAGCTCGACTCCGACCCAGTTCGTGTGGGTCGGCGAGTCGGGTCGAAGATCCACGATCACGTCGAAGATCACGCCACGCGTGCAGCGGACGAGCTTCGTCTCCTCGTGCGGAGACGACTGGAAATGCAGGCCCCGCAACGTGCCGGCGGACGTGTTGCGCGAGATGCTGGACTGGACGACACCGGCTGCGAGGCCGTGGGCTGCGAACTCGTCGCCGTCCCACGTTCGGGCGAAGAACCCGCGCTCATCGTCAAGGCGCTCGAGCTCGACGAGGAACGCACCCTTCAGCTCGAGCGGCACGAACCTCACGCTGCCACCACCACCTTTCGCGCCGTGAACGCCTCTGCGAACCGCTCGGGCGCAACACTCTCCAATCCGCGAAGACGCATCAGGGCGAGGAACGTCTCGCGGTCGAACCAGTGCTTGCCCCGCTGCGAGGCGAAATGCTCCTCGAGCAGCGCGAGCTTCTCGTCCACGATCGCTTGGGTGAGTGGAACGAAGACGTTCGGCCTGCCGAGGTCGCCGTCGTACTTCGGGATCTCGTACTCGAGGATCAGGTGGCTCCGGAACGTGTTCCACGTCAGCTCGCGACGCGAGTCGGTGATCCTGGTGGAAGTCGTAGCCGGCGTGGGTGAACACGATCTGCGGATCGACTCGCGCTTTCAGCTCCTCGAACACCTCTTTGACCTCGCCGCCGAGATACGGCAGGAACCCGTCGCGGAATGCATGCACCTCGACCCGCGCGACGGCGAACCCTGCCAGGAACGCCTCGGCGCTCGCCCGCGCTTCGTCGCCCCGCGCGCCCGGCGCCGCGAGCACGAGCCAGTCGATCTCGAGCTCCGGGTTCGACCTCGCGAGGCGTCAGCAGCGTTCCGCCGCAGCCGATCTCGATGTCGTCGGAATGGCAGCCGATCGCCAGGATCCGGCGGACAGGCTCGGCTGCCGACAGGCTCAGCACGACGGGAGCGTAGGCTCAGACGAGGACGCCGTCGAGCCGCAGGTGCTGCCACGGCGCCTGACCGGTCTCGTGCATCGCCTCGAGGAGCTGCCGGTCCTTGATCGTGTCCATCGACGCCGAAGAAGCCGTCGTACGGGTATGCGACCAGCTCACGCTCGGCGATCAGGTGGGCGAAGGTCTCCTCGACGAGCTCGTCGCCCGGCTCGATCAGGTCGAGGATCTCGCGGCGGAAGACGAAGAACCCACCGTTGATCCGCACATCCGAGCGGCTCATGTCCTTCGACCTGGGTCACGTTGCCCTCCGCGTCCGTCGAGACGAGGTGCGCGTTGAACTGCGGGCGCACCGAGAGGAACATCGCGGTCTTGCCGCTCTGGTGGAACGCTTCCACGAGCGTCGGCAGCGGTGCGTCGGTGAGCCCGTCGCCGTAGGTCGCGAGGAAGGTCTCGTCCTCGCCGAGGTACGGCGCGACAGCCTTCAGCCGCTCGCCGATCGTCGCGTTGAGGCCCGTGTCGACGAACGTGATCCGCCACTCCTCGAGGTCGCGCGACAGCAGCTCGACCTTCGTGCCGGCCGCACTGCGGTCGAGCACGAAGTCGTTCAGAACGGCGCCGTTGTACTCGAGGAAGAACTGCTTGACGACGTCGCCCTTGTACCCGAGGCAGAGGATGAAGTCGTTGTGCCCCCACGCGGCGTAGTAGCGCATGATGTGCCAGAGGATCGGCTTGCCGCCGATCTCGATCATCGGCTTCGGGATGCGTGCGCGTCTCCTCGCCCATCCGAACGCCGTAGCCGCCGCAGAAGAGGACGACCTTCACGAGGCGACCCCTGCCGGCGCGAGAACGTGAGCGGTCGGGATCGGCACGATCAGCTGCGCGCCCCACTCGCTCGTGTACGCGAGTTGCTCGGCGATCTCCCGCGCCAGGTTCCAGGGCAGGATGACGATCGCATCCGGGCGCGTTTCGGCGATCCGCTCGGGCGACTCGATCGGGATGTGCGTTCCCGGGGTGAACCGACCATGCTTGTAGGGATTGCGGTCGACGGTGTAGTCGAGCAGGTCGGTACGGATGCCGCAGTAGTTGAGCAGCGTGTTTCCCTTGCCCGGCGCGCCGTAGCCGACGACATGCTTGCCGTCACGCCGGAGCTCGATCAGCAGGTCGAGCAGCGCGCGCTTCGACTCCTGGACGTCTTCGGCGAACTGCGCATACCGGCCTGGATCGCGGAGACCCTCGCTCCGCTTCGCGCGCCAACAGCTCGGCAACCGCGGGCGACGGCCCGCGTCCTTCCGATGCGTGGGCGCCGTAGACCCGGAGCGAGCCTCCGTGGCTCGGCAGCTCCTCGACATCGACGACGTCGAGCCCGTGCTCGGCAAAGATCGCCGAGATCGAAGCGAGCGAGAAGTAGGAGAAATGCTCGTGGTAGATCGTGTCGTACTGCACCCCTTCGAGCAGCCGCGCAAGGTGCGGAAATTCGAACGTGCGTTGTTCCGCCCGGGGCGAGCAGCAACGCAACGCCGCCGACGAAATCGTTGATATCCGGCACCTGCGCGAGCACGTTGGCGCCGAGGACGAGGTCGGCACGCGTCCCCTCGGCGGCGAGCCGCCGAGCGAGCTCGACGCCGAAGAACTCGACGAGCGTCGGGACGCCACGCGCCTCGGCCGCCGCGGCAACGTTGGCCGCAGGATCGATCCCGAGCACCGGGATCCCCTTGCGGCACGAAGTGCTGGAGGAGGTAGCCGTCGTTCGACGCGAGCTCGACCACGAGGCTGTCCGGCCCGAGATCGAGGCGGTCGGCGATCATGTCGACGTACCGGCGCGAATGCTCGACCCACGAGTCGGAGTAGGCAGAGAAGTACGCGTACTCGGTGAAGATCTCGTCGGCCGCCACGAACGCCGGCAACTGCGCGAGCCAGCACGCGGTGCAGACGCGGACGTGGAGCGGGTAGAACGGCTCCATCTCCTCGACACGTTCGGCGGGCAGGAAGCTCTCGCACAGCGGTGACTTCCCGAGGTCGACCATCGTCAGCTCGAGCGGCGCCGAGCAGAAGCGGCAGTGCGTGCCGCCCGGCCGCACGTCGGTCTCCCTCACCAATGGCATGGCCTCACGCTAGTCGTGCCTCTGCTCCCCCACCATACGACGATCGTGCAGTCCTTACTCCCGGCGCGGCCACCGTCGAGCGCGGGAATCGGACGACCGGCAACGGCTCTACGCCGAACGTCCGGACACGGCCCGTAGGAAGGTCTAGTTTCGGCCGCAGCCTCATTTACACCGCCCAAATGGGCATGTACAACAACGGGCAAGCTCCCGATTCAGGTAGCGGCGAAATCAACCAACGATCGAAAGGCGGCCCTTTCGATGAGGGGAACGAGGGACAGGTCCGCTGTCATTCTGGACAGGCATCCGCTGTGGCTGGATGCAATGGACAAGCTGGTTGAGGGGGTCGGCGTCGCGGTCGCCGGACGTGCGACGGATGGCGAGGACGCACTCTCGCTGATCGACGAGCACCGCCCCGACCTGTTCATCGCGGGTATCGACCCGTCGATGGGCGACGTGCTCGACTTCGTCCGGCGGGCGAGCGAGAACCACCCCGACCTACGGTCGGTCGTGCTCGCCGACAGCACCGATCTCGAGGCAGTCGATGCGGCCTTCGCGGCCGGTGCATGCGTGTATTGCGTCAAGACAGCGGAGCAGGACGTTCTCGCCTCTGCGATCCGCCAGGCATTGGAGCAGTCCATCTACCTCGCGACGAGCAATTCGACGGAGTTCGTGCCCCGACCGAAGAGCATCGACGGTTCGGCCGACGCGCACGACCTGACCCGCCGCGAGCTCGAGATCCTGTGCCTCGTCGCGGAGGGGCACTCGAACTCGCAACTGGCGGCGATGCTCTGGGTGACCGAGCAGACGGTGAAGTTCCATCTGTCGAACATCTATCGCAAGCTCGATGTCGCCAACCGCACCGAGGCGAGCCGGTGGGCACAGCTTCACGGTCTGCTCTCGAGCGAGCAGACCCTGGAAGCCGCCTCCGCCGCCTGACCGAACTCCGCGCTGCGAGGGTGCGACCGGCCTGGCCGGCGCACCCTCGAGGGCCGGGTCGGCGTCAGTCGCCGAACTCCCTGATCGCGCAGACGGGACAGTAGATGAGCGTCTCGGCCGGTTCGTCGGGAACGACGTAGAGACGCCACCGTTCGTGCGGATCGTTCCACTCCCGGCAGCATTCCTGGCAAGTCGGGGCTCGGGTCAGGGTCGTGGGGTTGTCGAGCATGGGTTCCTTTTCGACAGGAAGCGGCCGGATCAGTCCTGGCCGTTCGGGGGGTTTCGTTCCGAAGGTGTCGGTCATCGGGACGGGGCCTGTGCGCCGAGGACCACGTCCACAACGTGCTCGGCGATCGCGAGAGACGACGTCGCCCCGGGCGATGGAGCGTTCCGGACGGCAACGACCGGCCCGAGCTCGTTGATGCGGAAGTCGTCGAGGAGCGAGCCGTCCGGACCGAGTGCCTGGGCGCGGACGCCCGCGGCTGCCGGCACGAGATCCGCCGCCGTCACCTCCGGGACGTAGCGACGCGCCTCGGCTGCGAACGCGCTCTTGAACAACGACCCGCGGAGCTCACGTGCCCCCATGCGCCAGTTCGCGCGGGCCAGCGACCGAAAGCCGCGCGACCCGACTGCCTCGGCGAGGTCACCGAGCGACACGTCGCGCCGCCGATAGCCCTCCCGTGCGAAGGCAAGGACGGCATTGGGGCCTACGTCGACACCTCCGGCGATCCGGTTCGTGAAGTGGACCCCGAGGAACGGGTAGCCAGGGTCGGGAACGGGGTACAGAAGGCCGCGCACGAGGCCCGAGCGCTCGGACCTCAACCGGTGGTACTCACCGCGAAACGGGACGATCCTCGGCTCACGCTGGTCACCCGCAAGCCGTGAGATCCGGTCGGATTGCAGTCCCGCACAGATGACGAGACGGTCGAACTCGAACGTCTGCTCGCCCGCCTCGACGCGGGCGCGCGCCCCTGCCCGCCGGATCGCCGTCACCTCCGCCGAGAGGTGGATCTCCCCGTTGGCGGCGCGCACGTCGTCGGCGAGAGCGTGCGCGATCGCGACGTAGTCGGTGATCGCCGTGGTAGGCGAATGGACACCCGCGATGCCGGCTGCATGCGGCTCGATCTCGCGCAGCTCGTCGCGCTCCACCCAGCGAACGTCCGGCACCCCGTTCGCCTGCGCCCGCCGCTCGAGCTCTCGCAGACGGTCGAGCTCCGACGCGTCGAGCGCCACGACAAGTTTCCCGCACTCGCGCAGCGGCAGCCCACGTTCGGCGCAGTAGGTTCGCAGGAGCTCGACACCGCGTCTGCAGAGGCGCGCCTTGAGCGATCCAGGTGCGTAGTAGATCCCTGCGTGGACCACCCCGCTGTTGTGACCGGTCTGGTGAAGCCCGACGTTGCGCTCCTTCTCGAGCACCAGGACCGTCGCGTCCGGCCGGGCCTCCGCGATCCTCCGCGCAACGGCGAGGCCGATGATGCCTCCGCCGACGACCCCAACCTGCATCGCCGAGCATGCTAAACCGCTCGACCGCGGAAGAACAGGCCTGCGGCGTGCTCCCGGTATCGTGCTGATGGGAACGCCATGCAGGCGGAGATGGGAGAGACCATGCAGAGCGCGGACCAGTTCGACGATCCAGGCGTTCAGGAGATCCTCCGACTCGCGGAAGCGGCAAACGCGCGCGGCATCGCCCGGCGACGCCGACGGTTTCGTCGCCGCGTCTTCCTGATTCTTGCCGTCATCCTCGCGGTGTGCGCCGCCGCGGCCTTTCGCATCGGCTTCCAGGCCCACGGCAAGCAATCATCGAAGAGTCCCGCGACGTCGACGAGCATCGGTTCGGCGGTTCTGCCGGCGTCGGCGACGCGCTCGATTCCCGACTTCGTCTGGCCGGCGGCGAAACGCGCCGACCACTACCGCGTCCAGTTCCTGCGTGGCGCCCGAGTTGTTCATACCGCCGAGACGAGCGTCCCGCGCCTCCACGTGACGGCCGCGAAACTCCCGCCGGGCAGCTATCGCTGGCGCGTCTGGCCTCTCAACAAGTCCGGTGCCCGTGTGGGAAGCGCGATCGTCGACGCCGCCGTCACGATCCACTGAACATCGCAGAGGAACGGGCGGGCCGGCCCTCGAGTGCGGCCACCCGAGAAGCCGGCCCAGGATGTCGAGCGGCGTTTCCCCCGGCCGCAAAGGGGGGCCGGCTGGGACGCTATGCGGCATCCTTGCGAACCCTTCTGAGTCGTCCGGTTCCTACCGCTCGACACGTCCTGTGTATCGACAGGACGTTTTTGCGCAGAGTCCCCCGAAGTGGTGATCACCTCGGCGACGACTGCGAGGCGATCGTACGGAGCACCAACGGCTGCGTCTACGGGACGGAACGGCCGATTCGTGCAAGCAGCGGACGTTTCTCGCGATGAACTGGACCTACGGATAGCCTCGCGGAAGCGTCATCCTGGGCCGCCAGGACGCTGCTTCCGCGAGCACATCTCATGGTCGCCCCTGCGGCGCCCAACTACAAGACCGCGGCGAAAAACCTAACCTCGAAAACACAGCTGGGTCGATTGCTAACGGGCAGTCGCGTCGGCGACGAATTCGCCGATCGCAGCTGTGAACGCGCGCCGGCTCTCCGCCCACGCGTAGAACATGTGCCCGCCGCCGAAGTGGCGCACGGTGACACGGCCGGCCGTCGCCGGGTCGAGCCGCATCAGATTCCTCAGCCGGTCACTCGCGTAGTACGGGGTGACGAGGTCGAACCGACCGTGGGTGATGAACGCCTTCAGGTGCGGGTTGAGCGACATCCCGTACCTGAAGTCGTCGGTCGCACCCGCCGGAGGAACGAAGAAATGGCGCTTGTCGTCGTCCTTCCAGCCCGCGTTGACCTCCTCGCTGAGCAGCGCGTACTCCCGATCCGTTTCGACGCCGATCTCCGAGCGCAACTGGCGGTTGATCGCCATCGTGAACGCCGGCGCGATGCCGGAGAGCGTCGGGTCGGGGCCGGGGAACGACTCCCGATCCGGGAAGGGGTCGGTCGCCGTAACGGTCGCGTCGTAGCGCCCGAGCAACTTCCGCTCGTCGCGGAGGAGCTCACGGGCGAACACGCCGATCGGGATTCGGCCTTCGGCTCTGGCGACGAAGTCGACCGGGAGGCCGATCAGATCCGCGAGTCGCGTGACCACCCGGTCGCGCTCGGCAGGCTCCATCGCCGCGCCTTGCGCCAGAAAGCTTGTGTACTCGCCCGTCGCGAACTGCTCGGCTTCGCGTTGCACGTCCTCGACCGGGGTCTCTCGACCGAACACGCGCGACCGGCCGTGATGCGCAGCCACTCCTGCCATCGTCGGCACGACGTCGACCCACGGGAGGACGTCGTAGTCGCTCCCGACGAGCGTCGCGATCTCGAGCGCCGGCGAGATGAGGATCGCACCGTTCAGCCCGATGCCCGCCGTCTCCTGGAGGACGCGTACGAGCCGTCCCACGCGATAGCCGCCGTAGCTCTCGCCTGCGATGAAGACGGGCGAGCCCCAGCGGCCGTTCCCCGAAAGCCAGCGCCCCATGAACTCGGAGAGCGACTCGAGGTCGCGCTTGTAGCCGAAGTACTCCTTCGGATCCGCTTCCTCGTTCTGACTCGCGTCCGCCTTCTGCTTCCCGTCGTCCTTCGACGGGTCGTCTTTCTCGATGATTCGGCTGAAGCCGGTGCCGACCGGGTCGACGAAGACGAGATCGGTGAAGGCGAGCCAGGACTCCTCGTTGTGCACGAGCCGCGGCGGCATCGTCGGCAGTGATCCGTCGTCCGGGAACTCAACGCGCTTCGGGCCAACGGCCCCGACGTGCAGATATGCGGACGACGCCCCTGGGCCGCCGTTGAACACGAAGGTCACAGGCCGGTCGAGATCGGCGTTGCCGGCAACATACGAGGCCGCAAAGATCTCCGCCGACGGTTTGTCGTTCTTCCGAAGCACGAGCCATTTCGCAGTCGCGGTGTACTCGATGTCGTTCCACCGCCCGGTCGATTCGGCGCCGCGAGGTGGTTCGTGATCCGGCGAGAGCTCTTTGGGCGCGTCATCGCTCATGGGCGTGACGCTACAGGGCGCGCGTACCCTGAGCCCTGGATCGTGGCTCGGAACTCGACCTTCACTGTTTCGCTGGCCGCTCTGGCGGTCGTCGTGCTCCTGGCCGGGTGCGGTGGTTCCTCGTCCAGGAACGCGGCGACCACGACACACGCAACTACGACCACTGCGGGGGCCTCGGGCCCACGCGATCGCTGGGGGACCGTCTGGCTTTGCCGTCCGGGCCTGAGTGACAACCCCTGCCTGACCAACCTGGCTACGACCGCCGTGACTGCGAGCGGCGCGACGAAAGTGGAACGTGCAACGCCGGTGGTGGCTCCACCCGTCGACTGCTTCTACGTCTATCCGACGGTCAGCGGACAACCCACGGTCAACGCCGACCTGACGGCCGGCTTCAGCGAGGAGGAAGTTGCGACCGCGCAGGCCTCACGCTTCTCGCAAACGTGCCGGGTCTACGCGCCCGTCTATCGGCAGATCACGCTTGCGGCACTGGAGCACCCTGCGCGAATCACCCGCGCCGACGCGCTGCTTGCCTACCAAAGCGTCCGCTCCGCCTTCCGCGACTACCTGGCCCACTACAACCACGGCCGCGGGATCGTGTTCATCGGGCACTCGCAAGGCGCCACGATCCTGATCCGGTTGCTCAAGCAGGAGGTCGACCCACAACCGGCGCTCCGTCGCCGTCTCGTCTCGGCGCTCCTCCTCGGCGGCAACGTAACGGTCGGGACGAACCGAACCGGCGGCGGCGACTTCGCGCATATCCCGCCCTGCAGATCCGGCCGACAGACCGGCTGTGTCGTCGCCTACTCGAGCTTCACCTCGAGGCCTCCGAAGAACAGCCAGTTCGGACGCACGAGCTCCGACGCCGGCGTCGGCCTGCTCGCGCCGCGCCGCCTCGCCCGGAACCTGCAGATCATGTGCGTCAACCCCGCCTCCCCCGGCGGCGGGGTGGGAACCCTCGAGCCCTACGTCCCGACCGTCGTCCTCGCCTTCAACGGCACGCCACTCGGCGCGACGACACCCTGGGTCGCCTTCTCCGGCGGGTACACCGCCCGCTGCGAGCGCTCCGGGAACGCGAGCTGGCTCCAGATCGCCCACACCGCCGGAGCCGGCGACAAGCGTCCGCTCCTGACCCGGTTCCAACAGCCGATCCTCGGCCTCCACGTCCTCGACCTCAACATCGCGCTGGGCAACCTCGTCAAGCTCGTGACGGCCCAGGCGGCGAGCTACCGCGATCGGTGAAGTCGAGCCTGCCGCGCAGGGTCAGGCCGGCGCAGCAGGCACATCGAGAGCGACGATCCGGAAGCGCAGCCGCCCTCTGGGGGCCTCGACCAGGGCCACGTCTCCCCGCCGTCGGCCGATGAGCGCCCGTCCGACGGGCGATTCCGCGGAGATCCGCCCGGCGGCCGGCTCGGCCTCGAGCGATCCGACAAGCTCGTACTCGTGCTTCGCGCCCGTGTCGAGGTTGCGGAGCCGAACCCGTTCCCCGAGGTCGACGACGCCGTTTTGGACGTCCGGCTCGGCGACACGCGCTGCGTCCAGCCGCTGCTCGAGCCGTGCGATCCTCGCCTCGAGCAACGCCTGATCCTCGCGGGCCGCGAGGTAGTCGGCGCTGGCGCTGGCATCGGCGTCCGCGGCGAGGGCGCCACGGAGGCGGTCCGCGATCTCCTGCCTACCCACCGTCTTCAGCCGGTCGAGCTCCTGTCCGAATCGCAGCAGCCCAGCCGGCGTGATCATCATCTCTCTCATCGCTCCTCCTTCGGTGTCGAGTCCCAGCGAGCTTGTGCGGTCGCTGGTACTGCCAGGCTGCCGTCGGGTCGACCCGCGGGCCATCGGGTCGACACCCCATCTTCCGAGATGGGGTCTTGCGCCCATAGCCGGGCGACCGGCGAGCAGCGACACTTGAGACATGCGCGGGACGATCGTGTGCGGAGTTGCCGACGGAGCTGAGGGGCGTGCGGCAGTCCAGCTGGCCGGCGCCGTCGCCGCGCGCCTCGGGCTGCGGCTCGTGCTGGTGCACATCGTCACCGAGCAGCAGTCACGGGCATTCGACGAGACGCTGGAGGCGTTCGCGCGAGAGCTCTGCGACGAGGTCGAGGTCCGCGTCGTGCGCGGGAACCGCGTCGACGGTCTCGCCCAGGCAGCCGCGGACGAGGGAGCGGACGCGATCGTTCTCGGCTCGCGCCCCCGTGGCGCGCGAGGACGGCAGCTGCGCTGCACACTCGCTCGCCAGCTCGAGGCCGCGCAAAGCGTGCCCGTGCTGATCGCGCCGCCGGCGACCCGCGAGCGGAACGGTCGGCGCCTGTCACTGGCCCAAGCGCACCCCGCCCGCTAGAAACCCACCGATGGGCTTCTCTCGGCTTCCGCTGCTCTGGCGGGTCTTCGCGATCAACGCCGGGCTGCTGCTCGCGGGCACGCTCGTGCTGGTGTTCAGCCGCGGGCGCGTTCACGCGTCGGTCGCGGTCGTCGAGATCTTCGACCTGGCCATCGGCCTGGTCGCGATGTTGACCGCCAACCTGCTTCTGCTTCGACGCACGCTCGCCCCGATCGACCGGCTCGGCGAGCGGATGCGAACCGTCGATCTGCTGCGGCCGGGCCAACGACTCCCCGAAGACGGCGGCGTCGAGGTCGTCGAGGTGGTCCGCGCCTTCAACCAGATGCTCGACCGGCTGGAGACCGAGCGCCGGGAGAGCAGCCGACGCGTGCTCGCAACCCAGGAGGCGGAGCGCCTGCGGATCGCCCGCGGCCTTCATGACGAGGTCGGCCAGGTCCTGACGGGTGTCCTGCTCCAGCTCGACTCACTCGCCGACGCCGATCTCGAACACCGGCGCCGCCGCACAGACGATGCGCGAGAGGCGATTCGGCACGCGTTGGAGGAGGTGCGGCGCATCGCGCACGAGCTGCGGCCGGAACTGCTCGAACACCTTGGCCTCGTCGCGGCCTTGACCGAGCTTGCACGACGATTCGCCGACCAGAGCGGGCTCACGATCGAGCACAGATTCGCCGCCGACCTGCCGCGTCTCTCGGCGGAGTCCGAGCTCGCCGTCTACCGCGTCGCCCAGGAGAGCCTCACCAACGTTGCCCGGCATGCCCAGGCCAGCCGCGTCGAGCTGTCTCTCGAACCCGGTGCCGCCAGCGTCGTTCTGCGTGTGGCCGACAACGGGCGCGGCATGATCGAGCCGCCGGCGCCGAACGGGACGGGCGGGCTCCGGGGGATGCGCGAACATGCGGTGCTCGTCGCCGGGGCGCTGGCCGTCAAGCCCGGAGTGGAGGGCGGCGTCGAAATTCGCTTCGAGGTTCCCGCCCAGGCCGGCTGATGCCGATTCCACTCCTCACCCGCATCCTCGTCGCCGACGACCACCCGATCGTGCGCTCGGGTCTGAAGACAGTCCTCGACGCACAGCCGGATCTCCAGGTCGTTGCCGAAGCGGACGACGGTGCCGACGCCGTCAAGCAGGCGCTCGCCGTCGATGTTCACCTCGCGATTCTCGATGTCTCGATGCCGAAGCTGACCGGGATCCAGGCCGCCGCCGAGATCCACAAGCGCAAACCCGAGCTCAAGCTGCTGATGCTGTCGATGTACGACAGCGAGCAGTACCTGTTCGAGTCACTGCGAGCGGGCGCTTCCGGGTACGTGCTCAAGTCGGACGCCGACCACGACATCGTCGACGCCTGCCGACGGACGATGCGCGGCCAGTCGTTCCTCTACCCCTCGGCGATTGCCACGCTCGTGCGCGACTACATCGAGCAGGCTCGCCCCACGGACGATCAGTTCGACATCCTGACGGCCCGCGAACTGCAAGTGCTGAAGCTGATCGCGGAAGCGCACACCTCGAAACAGATCGCCGCTGAGCTGGTGATCAGCATCAAGACGGTCGAGCGGCATCGTCAGAACATCCTCGACAAGCTCGGCATGAGCGACCGGGTGGAGCTCACCCGCTACGCGATCCGGCGCGGCCTGATTCAGCCGTAGCGACCCAGCGTGCCTCGATCCGGCCGAAGATGGGGCCGTGACCCGATGGCGTCGCGAGGCGAGGGCCGCAAAGCTGAAGGCAATGAACGAATCGGCCACTCACCACGCGGACACAGCGGTCGCCGAGGAGCCGGCATGACACGGATCGGTCGCACCGTCGCCTGGTTCGTCGTTGCACTGCTCGTCGTCACACTCGTCGCCACGCTGATCCTCGAAAGCGTCGCATGAGCCGACGGCGACCGCGCCACGAGCAAAGGAGAGCCATGCTCACCTCCCTCAGAATCAAGAACCCGTTCGCGTCCCTGTTCAGCTCGACCAGGCGCGAGCAGTACCTCACGCGATACGTGCTGCGCGAGACCGCAAAGGGACGTTCGCTCGACGAAGTCCTGACCGACCCGTACATACGCAACCGCTCGACACCCGAAGAACGAGCGAGACTGATCGAGCAACCCGAGATCGTCAAGGCGATCGGTGCGAGCAGGATCGACGAACTGGAGCTCGCACTAGGCCGCCGCGAGACTCCCGCAGACGTGGCGACCTAGCAATGGCGAATGCAATCCACGCCGATCGCCACCCGACATCGCTGAGGTGCTCGACGTGCGGCTACGGGATCGCGCGGGCGACCTCACCCGGACCGTGCCCGATGTGCCGCACAGACGCCTGGGAAAGCTCCCGCCCACTGTGGCCGGGCTCCCATGAGAAACGTCACAAACCGAGCCGCCGCTAGGACGAGGCCGGCCCGGCCGCCTCGTGTGGGAGTTCCGGGGGGAGACGGAACTCCCACGCGACGGCCTCTCCGCAGGAGAGGCAAGGCCGAGGCTCTTACGCCGGCAGGTGATGGAAGAGCAGGATCGCCATCGCCAGCACCACGACCAGTCCGAAGACGAGGTGGATGTCTTTCCGGGTGTGCATCTCGCCAGGTAGTTCGGCGATTCGTCCCGATTGGTTTTCGAGCAAGCGCCCGACCGAACCGTCAATCGTCAGGCGCGTTCGCGCCGACCGCCGCTCCCGTTGCGAGGCGGGGGAAGATGTGGGCGGCGATCTCTCTGAGGGCATGGACGATGACCTCAGGAGCCGGCTCCCTCGTCTCGTCGGCGAGCTCCGGCGGGAGAGGAATGCCTGCTTCCTTCGCGTGGTGGATCAGCGCGCCGCCGGCCGCCTTGCCGAGCGTGCTCAGCGCCTTGCCCACGACCACTTCGTCCATGTGCCAGTCCGGGACCGGTAGTGCAGTGACGGTGGCCCAGGTCTGCGGGTCTCGCGGAGTGTCGCGCGTCAACAGATGGTCGAAAGTGCGCGCCGCGGCGTCGCGCTCGGTAAACGCGTCACCGAGGCTCCAGCCCTTGCGCAGCGTCGCGATCAGCGAGGTGTGGCGATACTCGTCATTGAAGACCGACCCCTGCTCGACCCAAGGTGAGACGAGGATCGCGGGAACGCGGTAACCGGAGCGATCGAACTTGAAGCCGAACTCGCCCGCCGGTGCGGCCGGATCGGGCGGCGGCACAAGACCCGGCGGCACGTGGTCGTAGGTTCCGCCGGGCTCGTCCCAGCCGATCAGGAGCGTCGTGTTCCACACGTTCGAGCCGGACGGCGAGGTCGCCGACCGGTAGGCGTCGAATACGCGCTGCAAAAAGGCCTCGCCCGCCAGGATCGACGAGGGCGGGTCGACCTCGAGATCGAAGTTGTGGCCGACGAAGGACCGCCCGCACGCCGGGTGGTAGTCGCCGTGTCCCCCGACCATGTTCGGCTCGATCAGCGCGAAGTCGGGGAGCGTGCCCGCGGCTGCATCCTGCTCGAACTCTGAGAACGGCACGAAGTTGGTCGCAAACCGGTCGTGCAGCCGCGACGCGTGGATGAGGCCGTGGAACGACACGCACATCGGCGAGGCGACGTACACCTTCCAGGTCCGGCCGTTCTGTTCGAGCCGCTCGAAGATCGTCTCGGCATCGTTCTGCTTCCGCCACTTGTGGACCGGGGAGTTCACGGCGAGGCCCGACGACGTCGCGGCGGTCCAGAACGACCGGTTCATGAACGTCTGCGAGGGCACCTCCGAGAACCAGTGGTCGAACACGCCGAACTCGCGCGCGATGCCGCTGAGCACGGGCACCTGTTCGGGCGTGTAGCCGGTCATGATGTGCGCGTACTCCTCGTAGGTCGGCTGCCGGCCGACCTCACCGGTGAAGCAGCTGATGTAGTCGGCGACGAACCCGTCCATGGTCGGGGTCACACCCTCCGGCGGCGCGTTCCAAGGCGCCGCCACCCCTTCGCCGATCTTGAAACGGTTGTGCTCGTCGATCGTGTTGAAGAGCTGCGTGTTCGTGTGGTACCACTCCTCGCCGGAGTCGGGGTTCGGCGAATCCATGTCGGTCGCGATCCCGTACGGCACTTCCTTCCGGTCGGCTCCGTGCTCGGCCCACTCGGGGATCGGGTTGCTCAGCTGCTTGCCGAGCACGCCTTCGAACGTCTTGCCGTCCTCCGGTCCGTAGAGGCGGCCCAGCACGTTGTCGAACGAGCGGTTCTCGAAGAGCACCACCACGACATGGTCGAGCGCGTTCGCACGGCTGGGCTGAGGCACGAGGGCGACAATCCTAAGCCATCCGCCACGCCTGCGTTGGCAGCCCGAAACTCGTGAATCTGGTTCGGCTACGCCGAATCAGATTCAGTCCGGGGAACACGGCTCGCCGACGATCCCCCTTTTCGGGGGAGGCGCGGGTGGCTTGCGACCGGCTCTATGTGCATGGCGGTCGGCGCGACCCTGCGGCAAACGGGGCGCGGCGGCAAATCTGCGGAAAAGGAGTCGACGGTGTTCTCACTGGACGACATGTCGGTTGTCGAATGGCTGGCCACGACCAGGTGGACGGCAGAAATGAGCGCCGACCTCGGGAACGCGCCCGGTCATTGCGAGCAGCTCACGTGCGCGGAGCTTGCGTGGTCGCTGATCCTGCAGGCTGCGGACGAGGCCGAGCGCCGGGACGGTTACCTCAAAGTGACGTACGCGGCCTGAGGCGAGAAGCGTGTGTGTCTGACACCGCGGGTGTCAGACACCGCTGGCCCGGCGGTGGTCAGCGCGCGACGAGCGGCCGCGCCCGGTTCACGAAGACGTTGTCGAGAGCCGCTTCCAGCGCGACCGACAGCGCGCCCGTGAGGACAGCGGCGTCGCCGAGGGCCGAGACCTCGACGCGCGGCGGATAAGGCAGCCACTGCTCGAGCAGCGACCGCACCCCGGGAAGCAGCAGAGCCCCGTTTGCGCCGATCCCTCCACCGAGGACGACGAGGCCGACATCCGCGACCGCCGCGATCGGCGCGATGTGGAGCGCGATCCGCCGCGCCTCTTCCGCCACCACCTCGAGCGCGAGGGCGTCGCCCGTGCGCGCAGCTGAGAACACCCCCCGCGTGTCGAGCGGCACCATCAGCGAGGTCGACGGACCACCCCGCTCGACGAGCTGCTCCGCGAGCGCAGCGACTGCGGGTGCTGCCGGATCGAAGTCGTCGGGCAGGCCGACGCGTACGAGATCGATCTCGCCGGCGGCGCCTCGATGTCCCCGGTGAAGCTCGCCGCGGAGCACGATCCCGGCGCCGAGGCCCGTCCCGACGGAGACAAACGCGAAGTCGTCGACGCCGCGCGCGACACCGCTCCAGCGCTCGCCAAGTGCAGCGAGGTTGATGTCGTTCTCGAGCGTCACCGAGCCGCTGACGGCTTCGCGCAACTCGCGGACGAACGACGCCCCCTCGATCTCCGGCACGTTCGCCGCAAGCGCAACCGTTTCGCCGTCCGGCTCGACGACGCCCGGGACGCCGACAACCATCCCGTCGATGATCCGCTCCGGCAGGCCGGTGGACTCGACCAGGGAGCTGCGTAGGGCGACGATCGACGCGACCACGGACGCCGCATCGGGGCCGTCGAGCTCCACGTCGCGACGCGCACGGGTCCGACCCGCGAGGTCGCAAATCGCACCGCGCAGGAATCGCGCGCCGAGATCGATGCCGAGGACGACCGCCGCCTCGGGGACCGGCTCGAAGTAGACGGCGCCATACGTCGGCTGCCGCACGTCCTCCCCCGTCTCGCGCACGAGGCCGCCGGCGAGGAGCGAGCGCAAGGCGAGCGAAACGGTCGGCTTGGAGACGCCGATGCGCCGCGAGATCTCCGCGCGCGAGATGGGCGCCGCGCTGCGGATGGTCTCGAGCACGGCGCGCTCGTTGATGTCCTTCAGCAACGGCGGAATGGCCATATAGTGAAGAACCCTAACCCAAATAGGCGCCAGTTTCCCGACTTGACGCTCGCTAGAGGGAGTTGTAGCGTCGCCTCGTAAGTGTCCCTAACGAGGAGGGTGAGATGAAACGTGGAGCAAAGATCGCAGCCCTACTCGCGGCGGCGACGCTCGCGATCCTGGCAGCCGTCGGCGCAGCTTCCGGCTCGACCGCATCGACACACACGACCAACATCACCATCTGGGTCTACTTCTCCAACCCGGAACTGGCCGTGGTCAAGAACGTGATCGCGCAGTTCGAGAAGACGCACCCGTCGATCCACGTGAACGTGGTCGGGGGTGTCAGCGATCAGAAGATTCTCGCGGCGATCCGCGGTGGCAACGCCCCGGATGTCGCCCAGTCCGGCTCGTCGGACAACACCGGCGAATACTGCGGGACCGGAGCATGGATCAATCTCAACTCCTACATGCAGCAGGACCACATCAGCGCGAATCTGTTCCCGCCGGCGCCGCGGTACTACACGCAGATCAACGGCACGCGCTGCGCGCTGCCGATGCTCGCGGATGCCTACGGCCTCTACTACAACAAGACGCTCTTCAGGCAAGCGGGCATCGCTCATCCGCCCCGCACGATCTCCGAGCTGACTGCCGATGCGAAAAAGCTGACGCAGCGGAACAAGGACGGGTCACTGAAGGTGGTCGGCTTCGATCCGTTCAACGGCTGGTACGAGAACGCCGCCGCGCACTATGCGCCCGCGTTCGGTGCGAAATGGATCGACGGAAAGGGCAACTCGACCCTGGCCACGAGCCCCGGCTGGACGAAATACATGCAGTGGGAGAAGAGCCTGGTCAACTGGTACGGCTACTCGAACCTGGTGCGCTTCCAGGCCGGCGCCGGCGACGAGTTCGCACCGTCCAACGCATTCGAACGGGCCAAGGTCGCGATGAACCTCGACGGCGAGTGGCGCGTCTCCTTCATCTCCAAGGAGCACCCGGAACTGCAATACGGCGTCGCCCCGTTCCCGGTCGACGACTCGAAGCCGCAGCTGTACGGCGGCGGCTACACGACTGGCAGCATCATCGGCATCCCGAAGACGTCGAAGCACAAGGACGAAGCGTGGCAGCTGGTGAAGTACCTGGCGACGAACGACGTCGCCGAGACGACGCTTGCGAACGGGATCCTGAACGTGCCGACGACGAGCAGCGCGGCGCACTCGAAGCTCTTGAAGACGCCGCCGAAGTTCAACGTGTTCGTGTCGATCTTCAACAATCCAAACACGACGACGACCCCGGTCACCCTGATCGGGTCGGCGAACCAGGACACCTTCTCGACCTTCATCAACTCGTGGCAGGCAGGTCACTCGAAAGACCTCGCGGGCGGCTTGAAGAACGTCGACAAGCAGATCGACGCCCAGATCAAGCAAGCGGGCGCGGGCAGTCAGGTTCCGTGAGGTGACAACGGCCGGCGGGACCTACGTGGTGCCGCAGTCGGCCGACCGGCGGCGCGCCAGGCGGAAAGCCGCCTGGCGCCGCCGCGGGACGGTCGCGCTGTTCATGAGCCCGTGGATCGCCGGTTTCACGATCTTCTTCGGCTACCCGCTCGTGATGAGCGGCTACTACTCGCTCACCCACTACGACCTGCTGTCGCCGCCCCGCTGGGTGGGTCTCGCCAACTACCGCTACCTCTTCACCGTCGACCAGACCGTCTGGCCTGCGGTGCGAAACACGCTCTGGCTGATCGTGTTCATGGTGCCGCTCCAGGTGCTCTTCGCCCTCGGCGTCGCGATGCTGGTCGCCCGGGCGCGGCGCGGGGTCGGCCTCTTCAGGACGGTGTTCTATCTGCCGGCGCTCGCGCCGCCCGTGGCCGCGACGCTCGGCTTCGTCTACCTGCTCAATCCGGCGACCGGCCCGGTCAACGTCGTGCTCTCCCACCTCGGGATCCAGGGGCCGCTGTGGTTCGACTCGCCGACCTGGTCGAAGCCGTCGCTCACGCTGCTCGCGCTCTGGGGCATCGGCAACACCATGATCATCTTCCTGGCGGCGGTGATCGACGTGCCGCGCCACCTGTACGAGTCGGCGGAGCTCGACGGCGCGGGCGCATTGCAGCGGATGCGCTACGTGATGCTGCCGTCGATCAGCCCCGTGATCCTGTTCGCGGTCGTCTTCGGGGTGATCGACGCGCTCCAGTACTTCACACAGGCGTACGTCGCGAGCACGATCGCGGGCGGCAACGCCTCCGCGGCGGGCGCCGGCGCGACCAGCCTCGGCTATCCCGAGAACTCGACGCTGTTCTACCCCGTCCTCCTGTATCAGCAGGGCTTCGACTACTTCAACATGGGCTACGCGTCGGCGATGGCCGTGCTCCTGCTCGCGGTCTCGCTCGTGTTCGTGCTCCTGCTCATCCGCTACTCACGCCGGTGGGTGCACTACGCCGGAGGCGGGCATTGAGCGCCGCGGAGATCGTCGCCCCGCCGCTCGTGCGCCGCCGGCCGCCGCCGGCCGTGCGCCGGCGCCGGTTCCTGATCTCGGTCGCAGACCACAGCCTGCTGATCGCGGCCGCGATCATGTTCCTGGCGCCGTTCGTCTTCATCACATTGACCGCGCTGATGACGAACGAGCAGGCGCTCTCGTCGAAGCTGTGGCCGCATCCGTTCGTGTGGCACAACTTCGTCGCCGTCTTCGAGGAAGCGCCGCTCTGGCGGTACGCACTCAACAGCTTCCTCTACGCGGGCCTCGCGACCGTAGGGCTGGTGCTGTCGAGCGCGCCCGTCGCCTACGCGCTCTCCCGGCTGCGCTGGCGCGGACGCGACGCGGCGTTCGTGCTCGTGCTCGTCGCGATGCTCCTGCCGCCGCAGGTGACGATCATCCCGGTGTACGTGATCTGGTCGAAGCTTCACCTCGTCGGCACGCTCTGGCCCCTCATCCTCCCCAACTGGCTCGGCGATGCGTTCTCGATCTTCCTGCTCCGCCAGTTCTTCCTCACGATCCCCGAGGAGTACCTCGACGCGGCGCGCGTCGACGGCTGCGGTGAACTGAGGATCCTCTACTCGGTCATGTTCCGGCTTGCGAAGCCGGCGATCGCGGCAGTGGCCCTGTTCTCGTTCCTGTTCTGCTTCAACGACTTCTTCGGACCGCTGCTCTACACCGGCGAGAACCCGCACAACTGGACACTCTCGGTCGGGCTCGCGCAATTCCGAACCCTGCACCAGGTCGAGTGGAACCTGACCATGGCCGCGACACTCGTCGTGATGATGCCCGTGATCATTCTCTTCCTCCTTGCCCAGAAGGCGTTCGTCGAGGGCATCACGCTCACGGGAGTGAAGGGCTGATGAAGATCGCCGTGATCGGAGGCGGTTCGACCTACACACCGGAGCTCGTGTCCGGGCTGGCCCGTATGCAGGACACGCTCGGAGTCGGCGAGCTCGTGCTTCAGGACATCGACGCCGAGCGGCGCGAGGTGGTCGGCGCGATGGCGAAACGGATGCTCGCCCGCGAGCGGTCCGGCATCGACGTCGAGGTGACCGACGACCTCGACCGGGCCGTCGAGAACGCCGACTATGTCCTGATTCAGATCCGGGTCGGCGGCCAGCAGGCACGGCTCGTGGACGAGACCTTCCCGCTCCCGTGCGGCTGCATCGGCCAGGAGACGACCGGCGCCGGCGGCTTTGCGAAGGCTCTGAGAACAGTGCCGGTCGTCCTCGGCATCGCCGACCGTGTGCGCGCGCTCGCCGCGCCGGACGCGTGGATCGTCGACTTCACGAACCCCGTCGGAATCGTGACGCGCGCACTCCTCGACGCGGGACATCGCGCGGTCGGTCTGTGCAACGTGGCGATCGGCTTCCAGCGCACGATCTCCGCCCTGCTCGGGGTCGAGCCCGAGCGCGTCGTGGTCGACCAGGTCGGCCTCAACCACCTGACGTGGATCCGCGCGGTGCAGGTCGACGGCAGGGACCTCCTGCCCGAGCTCCTGGCCGTGCACGGCGACGAGTTCGCCGCCGATTTGGAGCTCCCACGCCGTCTGCTCGACGAGCTGGGTGCGATTCCGTCCTACTACCTGCGGTACTTCTACGAGCACGACGTCGTGCTGGCGGAGCAGCAGACGGGTGTGCCGCGCGCGACGACGGTGGCCGAGATCGAACGTGAGCTGCTCGACCTGTACCGCGACCCGCAACTGACGGAGAAGCCGCCGCTGCTCGAACGCCGGGGCGGTGCCTTCTACAGCGAGGCTGCGATCGGCCTCGTCGCGTCGCTCCATACGGGAGACGGGAAGATCCACGAGGTCGACATCCGCAACAACGGGACGCTCGCAGGGCTCGCACCCGACGACGTCGTCGAGGTTCCCGCGGCGGTGTCGAAGGAAGGCGCGGAGCCGCTGCCGCAGCAGCCGCTTCGACCCGAGCTGCTCGGCCTCGTCCAGCACGTGGCCGCCTATGAGCGGCTCGCCGTCGAGGCCGCGACGACGGGCGATGCAGTCGTCGCCCGGAAAGCACTGCTCACGCACCCGCTGATCGCCCAGACCGGGCTCGCCGCTGAGCTCCTCGAACGACTGCTCGCAGAGAACCGCGGGTACCTGCCGAACTTCTCGGCCGAGGCGCCCGCATGAGCCAATCGCTCGCGATCGCCGTCGATGGCGGCAACTCGAAAACGGATCTCGCGCTCGTCCGCGGCGACGGCGAGGTGCTCGCGCTCGTCCGCGGCCCGCTCAGCTCACCCCACCACCTCGGCCTCGACGGCGCCCTCGAGGTGCTCGACCGCCTGCTCGACCAGGCCGCGCGCGAGGCGAGGCTCCCGCCCCGCAGCCCGCTGGCGGAGATCGCTTCGCTCCACCTGGCCGGCCTGGACTTTCCGGCCGAGGAGCGCAGGTTCGCGGAGGCGGTGACGGCCCTCGGCTGGGCGGAGCGTCTGCTCGTCGGCAACGACACGTTTGCGCTGCTCCGCGCCGGCAGCGAGCGCGGTTGGGGAGTCGCCGTCGTCTGCGGCGCGGGCATCAACTGCGTCGGCGTCGCACCCGACGGCCGCCATGCACGGTTTCCCGCCCTCGGCACGATCACGGGCGACTGGGGCGGCGGCCACGATCTCGGCCTCGCCGCCATTGCGGCGGCCGCCCGCAGCGAGGACGGTCGCGGGCCTCGGACGAGCCTGGAGCAGGCCGTGCCGGCCCACTACGGACTGGCGACGCCGACGGAGGTTGCGGAAGCGCTGCACGCAGGACGGATCGCGACGCAGCGGATCCTCGAGCTCGCCCCTGTCGTTCTCGGGGCCGCCGTAGAGGATGCGGTCGCCGCGGCGATCGTCGAGCACCTGGCCACCGAGGTCGTGACGCTCGCCCGCGTCGCGCTCGACCGGCTCGATCTGATCGACGAGCCGGTCGAGGTGGTGCTCGGCGGCGGTGTGCTCACCGGCGGTGACGAACGGCTGCTCGGATCGGTCGAGGCCGGGCTGCGCGCGCTCTCACCGGCGATCACCATGCACGTCACCACGTCACCGCCGATCGTCGGCTCCGCCCTGCTTGCCCTGGACGCGCTCGGCGCCGACCAGACTGCGAAGCTGCGGACGCGGCGCGAGCTCGGCGACGCGCGCCACCACGAGCCGGCGGAGGCGCGCCGTGGCTGACGTCCGCTTCGAGCAGGCGACGCGCGTCTACCCCAACGCTGACCTCGCCGCGGTCGACCGGCTCGATCTCCGGATCGAGGACGGCGAGCTGATGGTGCTCGTCGGGCCGTCGGGATCCGGGAAGACCACGGCGCTCCGAATGCTCGCGGGGCTCGAGGAGGTCGATGCCGGCGCGATCTACATCGGCGACCGCGATGTGAGCGACCTTGCGCCGAAACGTCGCGACATCGCGATGGTGTTCCAGAACTATGCGCTCTACCCGTACCTGACCGTGGCCGCGAACATCGCGTTCCCGCTGAAGATCGCGCGGGTGAAGAAGGCTGAACGTGAGCGCCGCGTGCGTGACGTGGCCGAACTGCTCGGCCTCGGTGATCTGCTGGCACGCAAGCCGGGGCAGCTTTCAGGCGGGCAGCGCCAGCGTGTCGCAATGGGACGCGCGATCGTCCGCGAGCCGAGCGTCTTCCTGATGGACGAGCCCCTCTCGAACCTCGACGCGAAGCTGCGCGTTCAGATGCGCGCCGACATCGCGGCGCTGCAGTCGAGGCTCGGCGTGACCACCGTCTACGTCACTCATGACCAGTCCGAGGCTATGACCCTTGGCCATCGAGTGGCCGTCCTGCACGACGGACGGCTGCAGCAGTGCGACAGCCCGCGCACGATGTACGCGCGGCCCGCAAACACGTTCGTTGCAGGCTTCATCGGCTCACCGGCGATGAACTTCTGGACGCTCCCGGTCGACGCGAACGGGACGGCGACGCTGGGAGGAGTTGCGCTCGAGCTGCCGCCGGAGGCGCGCGGCAACGGCCGCGACCAGATCGTTCTCGGTCTTCGGCCCGAGTCGGTGGAGCTGTCCGCGCAGGGAATCCCCGCCGAGGTGGAGCTCGTGGAGGAGATCGGCGCTGACTCGTACGTCTTCGCTGTGGCCGAGATCGCTGGTGAGCGAACAAAGCTCGTCGCCCGCGTCGAGACCAAGCGCGCCCCGGAGCGCGGCGAGCGTGTCGCGCTGCAGCCGCGGGCTGATGAGGCGCACGTGTTCGACCCGGTCAGCGGCGATCGCCTCGGCGCCTGACACCAGTCTGCTAGCCCGAACCAGATTCGCTTTCTGAATCTGATTCGCGAGTTACTCGGCAGCCAGCAGCGGCTCGAAACTCGTGAACCTGGTTCGGCTACGCCGAATCAGGTTCACCAACGGCAGGGCGAACCAGATTCGCGAGTTACTCGAGAGCCAGCCGCGGCTCGATCAGAACCGGTTCGGCTACGCGAATCAGGCCAACGGCAGGGCGAACCAGATTCGCACTTTGAATCTGATTCGCGAGTTACTCGGGAGCGAGCACCGGTCAGGGGCCCCGCTCAGCCGGCCGACCAGGTCGACCCACCGTCGGTCGACGTCCAGGTGAGCTTGCGGATCGGTTGCTCGGTGAAGTCGAACGCGGTGACTGTCAGTCGACTGCCGCTCGCCGCGATGCCTTGCGCGAGGGGTTGTCCCGGCTGCGTCGGGAGCGTCACAACACGCGCCGTCGATCCGGCGGCGACGATCACGCGCGGTGCGGTGTCCCAGCCCTGACCGCCAACCCGCGCCGACACGAGCGCCACGGCGCCCGCCCTCGTCGCGGCGGCGGCAACGATCGTCCCGTTCCGCATCGACTCGACCGTACGGGCCGAGAGTCGCCCACCGCTCGCCTGGGCCGGCAACGCCAGCGTTCGCAGCGTTCCGCCTTCCCAGAAGTAGACGCGACCTCTGCCGCCGACGAAGTTCCCGCTGAGCGTCTTCGTGGCGTGCCAGCTCTTGCCCGCATCGCTCGTCCAGAGCTGCCGCGTCGCGCACATGCAGGCGCCCGGGGTCGAGCCCGTCGAGATGACCCCTGCAGTCGGCGACATCCGGACGAGTGCGAGCGCCGGTTGGGGATAGATCCGCCGCCAGCTCTTCCCCGCGTCGTCGGTCGCGTACACGCCGCCGGGCCGTCCCTGCCAGCCGTGCCTGGCGTCGGCCCAGCTCGTCGGCGCGTGTCTGGTTGCAGCGGTCGCTGCCGGGGGCACCTCGCGCACGGTCGTGAATCCCTCGACGAGACCGGTGAAGGTCCCGATGAGCAGCCGCCCGTCGACGATCGCCGGTGCCTCGAGCGTCGTTCCACCGAGCGGGGCCGAGAAGACGCGTGCGCCGGTCGTGGCGTTGTAGCCGACGAGCTTCTGCGTCCCGTTGTTCGCGAACCAGACGACGTTCCCGGCAACGGTCGGCGAGCCGTTCTCCGTGTGCGTGCCGAGCGGCTTCCGCCAGACGACGGACGCCGAACAGCTCGCGCCGATCTTGATCCGAACGAGCTCCGTTCCGGTCACGGCATACACCGACGACGTCGCGGTCGACCAGGCGAGCTGAGAAACGAACGGGTCGGCGACCGCGTACGGCTCGACCGCCACCTTCCACGCCCAACCCGCGGCAATACTGTCGCGCCGCCAGCCGTAGACCGTGTCGTTCTTCGTCGCTGCAACGATCATCGGCCCGCACGACGTGCCGGGGACGAGCAGCGGGGAACCGACGAAATCGAGGTCCATCCGGTCCGGCAACCCCGCCGGATGGCTCGACGACTGAACCTGCAGGCCCGTCGAGAACTCGATCAGGCGCTCGCCGAAGCCGGCGGTCTCGGTGAACGCCGATCCGGTATTCGAGCCGCCGGAGAACGCCCCCGAACTGCCCGCGAACAGACTGTTTGCGGCCGGGTCGTACGCGAGCCCGCCCCAGCCCCAGGGGCCGCCGCCACCGCCCCGATCGAGCGGGACCGCGAGCCAGCGCGTGACTCCCCTCGAGGCGAGATCGACACGGTAGATGCCGCCCGGCGTTCCCGGCTGATCGCAGTACGCCGCCGTCGGTACGTACACCGAGCCGGCGGCGAGTGTCAGCGCGCCCCAGTCCAGCTCACGGTCGAAATCCGCGAAGACGCGGACCGGCCACCCGGATCGTTCAACGCCCGTCCCGAGCGCCAGCGCGTGCAACTTGCCGAACCCATCCATGACATACACCGTCCGCGAGGACGGGTCGATCACTCCGGTCGAAACGACGCCGTATCCGTCCAACTGCGGGCAGCTGTTCGCGAGCTGGCCGAGCCGGTCATGCCAGAGCACGAACCCGTTGCGGTCGAGACCGACGACATCGCCGTTCGTGGTCGCCGCGACGAAGACACCGCCTGCGGCAAGCACCTGGGCGGTGATCCGTCCAGCCAACGGCAGCACGAACCGCCGCGCGACGTGCGAGCTCGACGCGGGAGCCGGTGCTTCGCCGAGGCGGGCCGGGCCGGCCCCGAACGTCGTCCAGGCAGGCGCCGCGGCCCCCACGGCACCCGACGAAGAGAGGCAGCACAGAAGAAACAGCGTGAGCACCGCGACGGCCCCGACCGATCTGGAGATCATCCCTGCCTCACGCCGGGAGGCAATCTAGCTCACGTCCAGTGAACGACGATCCGTCCGGCGGTGGCCGCCAGCGGCAGCGACTCCGCCTCGGCGAGCACAGCCTCGCGCGCGGTCCGCGAGAGACGCTGCCAGGCCTGGATCGTGAAGGTTCGGTCGGCGCGGCGCCAGGTGCCGACGATCTTCCCCGCCACGAGGACCGCACCCGGCCAGACGCGCGGAGTCCACAGCTCGCCACGTTGAGCTGCGTCGGGAACGAGGAGAGCACGATCCTCGCTCGTGATGCCCAGCGTGTAGGCATCGCCGCTCGGCAGGAGTCGAGCGGCGGCGGCGGGCGGCGGAGCCTCACGGAGCGCGGGCTCGTCGCCCGCGAGCAGCCAGGCCTCGCCCGTCGGGGTCACCACCGGCACCAGCTCGGCACGGAGATCGTCGAAGGCCCGGGCGGCGTGGCGCGTGCCGATGCCGGCCCACTTGCCGAACCCGTCGCGCCCCGCCGGACCGAAGATGTGGAGGAAGCGCCGCGCGAGCTCGACGGTCGCGGACGCCTCATCGATCTCCGGTGGCGGGACCGTCCACACGATCGGCCGCCTCGCCCCTTCCCACCTGATCGCGATCGTTCCCGTCAAGGCGGCGTAGCGGAGGTTGTTCCCATGCGTTCCGAGCGCCACCCCCGCGTCGTCGTATCTCATCCGGCCTCCGTCGAGGAGCGCGCGCAGGCGAGGCGCCAGCTCCTCCGCGGTCCGGCGGGTCTTGCCGCCCTCGGGCAGCCTGCCAAGGGTGAAGACGGCGAGGTCGCGCGCCGCGACGACGTACACGTGGTACCTCGGCCCCCACACCTGCACGAGCGAGGGCTCATCCAGGGCGGCCGGCCCGGTGCCTGCGACACGCGCGTGGATGGAGAGGAGCGCGGCGCGGGGCATGCTGTCCTGAAGACCGGCCCACGCCGCTTGTCGAAGCGAACGCCGCCCCGCCGGGAGTCGCTGATCCAGAGCGCCCACGCGCCGGCGGAACGCGAGGATCTGTGCTCGCGTGACCTTCAGCCGAGCCGTCCTCGTCATGCGGCGCAGCGTAACGTCGGCGGGTGAGCAACGAGCCCGAACACGCGACGCCGCAGGCGCGAAAGCTCGGCCTCGAGCGCGGTCAGCGGGTCTCGCTCGACCACGCTCCCGCGGACTGGACGCTCGACGATCCCCCTGGCGGTCTCATCCACGTCGCGGCGCCCGAGCTCGCCGACGTCGTGATCGCGTTCTTCTCGACCGCCGCTGAACTGCCGGAGCGCCTGCCCGGGCTCGTGCAGCGGATCCGCCCGACCGGCGCTCTCTGGGTTGCCTGGCCACGGCGCGCCGGCGGCCATGAGAGCGACATCACCGACACCGCAGTCCGTGCCTGCGCGCTCGAGCTCGGCGTTGTCGACGTCAAGGTCGCAGCGATCGACACCGACTGGTCGGGGCTTCGTTTCGTCTGGCGGCTCGCCAACCGACCTGCTCGCTGAACTATCATCTTGACGTGCTTGGCCGGTTTCCCGGGATCCGCTGGCGGCTTCGGCTTCTGCTGAACAGGCTGAACATCTTCGACCCGACTCGCCCGGTTGACCTGGACGAGGGAGCCCGGGTCGGCGATCGCTTCGACCAGGGCGGGTACGGCTCTCACGGAATCTGATTCGACCCCCGAGGTCTTGGTCGCGTCTACGATCGTGGCTGGTGCACGGGACGGAATTGATCGGCCTCGGCGTGTTGCTCTCACTCCTGCCGGCGGGAGTGGTGACGATGTTGAAAGGGCGCTGGACGCTGATCCTCGCCGGCCTTTGTCTCCTCTTCCCGCTCGTCTGGTACGGCGCGTTCGCGCCGGCCGCGCCGGAGTCGTGGTGGTCTCGCCGGTTCTACCGCGGTGAGAAGCTCGAACGCGCGCGCGCCTACCAGTCGCGTTGGGGCCGACGGTTCGCCGACTAGGCACGAGCTAGGGTGACTCGATGGAGCCGCTCCGTCTCTACTGGCGTCCCGGGACCTCCTCGATGGCGCCGCACGCCGCCCTGGCCGAGATCGGAGTCGAGTACGAGCTCGTTCTGATCGAGCGGGAGGATGCGCAAGCCGACGACGCCTACCGGGCGCTCAATCCGCTCGGTGTCGTGCCGACTCTCGTCGACGGCCACGTCGTGCTCGGCGAGTCCGCCGCGATCATGCTCTACCTCGCGGATCGTCATCCCGAGGCGCGACTCGCGCCGGAGAACCGTGCCGAGCTCTACCGCTGGTTGATCTTCATGACCAACGCGCTCCAGACCGCGATGATCCGGATGTTCTACCCGGAGCGTTACGGCGGCGGCCGGGTCGCCCTCGCCGCGGCGACGGAGGCTCAGGGGCACTTCGACCTGATCGAACGCAGCCTCGACGGCAGCGACTGGCTCGCCGCCGAGCATCGCACCGCCGCGGATCTCTTTCTCTTCATGCTGACTCGCTGGGGCCGCTTCCTCGAGCCTGCAGCTTGGGACCGGCCGAACCTCCGCGCCCACTTCCTTCGCGCACTCGCGCTGCCGGGGGTGCGGCGGATGATCGAGGAGCAGCGACTCGAGCTGCCCGATTGGGCGGAGGCCTAGGGCCTGTCGACGATGACGCGCTCGATCCGCCGGTCCGGAATGAACCAGATCAGCGCGACGGCGACGAAGAGCGCGACCGACACCCACGGGACGAAGAAGGAGCAAGCGAACGCGACGAGGTAGGCGACGAGCGACACCTTGCCCTTGGCGTCGTTGCCGATTGCCTGCGCGAGCGTGGAATCGCGCTCGTGCGAAGCAAGAAGCGCAAGCGTCAGGAGCGTGTAGGCGATCGCGCAGCCGAGCAGCACGATCGCATACGCGGCGACCGGTCCCGACTCGACACCCGACTGCCCGAGCCAGGCGGTTGCGATCGGCGTCAGCGAGAGCCAGAAGAGCAGATGGATGTTGGCCCAGAGAGTGCGGCCGTCGATCCGGTACACGACCTGCATCAGGTGATGGTGGTTCACCCAGTAGATCGCGACGAACACGAAGCTCAAGACGTAGGCGAGCAGCCTGCTCTTCTCGTCCAGGATGTCGGAGAGCTGATGTCCGGCGGGAGGTCGCAACTCGAGGACGAGGATCGTGATCAGGATCGCGACCACGCCGTCGGTGAACGCGTTCATGCGCTCGGGCTTCATGGGGCGACTATGCCAGCAGCATCAGAGCTCGCTCTCGACGGGGGCGTCGTCGCCGGGAAGCAACGGCATCGTCAACCCGGAGGGCCGGCCGATGAGCACGGCGCGCGTGATCGCCGCCGACCCGAAGCGGTTGCGAATCTCGTCGAGGGTGCCGTCGAGCAGCTCTCGGTCTTCGGCGTCGAGCGGGAGAGCGAGCTGGCGGGGAAGGTCGGGACCGAGATTCGTGATCGCGACACCGACCAACGTCAGGCCGCGGAGCTCGATCGACGGCTGAGCCGCTGAGAAAAGGCTGCGGGCGACGGCGAGAACGACCTGCGTCTGCGCGGTCGGATGTCGGAGCGTGTGCGATCGGGTCGCACGGGAGAAGTCCGCGAAGCGCAGCCGGAGGACGATGGTCCTTCCGACCCGTCTCGATGCACGCAGCCGACGGGTGACCCGGTCGACGAGCGCAACGAGGTCGGCGTCGATCTCCTCCGTCGCTCGCGGCCTCCGCCCGAGCGCGCGCTGGGACCCGATCGAGCGGCGACGGAGCCGTGGCCGCACGGTCCGGGCATCGACGTTGTTCGCGAGAGCGTGCAGGTGACGCGCCGCACCCCGTCCGAGCAGCACGGCCAGCACGGGCTCCTCGACGCGGGCGAGCTCGCCAACGGTCTTGATGCCGCAAGCGTGCAGCTTCAACGCCGTCACCCGGCCGACCCCCCAGACTCGCTCGACGGGCAGCGGGTGCAAGAAGTCCAGTTCGCCGTCGAGCGGCACGACGAGCAGACCGTCCGGTTTCGCGAGCGCGCTCGCCACCTTCGCGAGGAACTTCGTGCGAGCGATGCCCACGCTGACAGGCAGCCCGACGCGCTCACGGACCGCGCGTCGCAGCCGCACCGCAATCTCGACGGGCGTGCCGGCGATCGCCTCCATACCGCGGACGTCGAGAAACGCTTCGTCGATCGACAGGCCCTCGACGAGCGGCGTCATGTCATCGAAGACCGCGTAGAGATCTTTGCTCGCCTGCGTATAGGCGGCCATGCGCGGCGGAACCACGATCGCCTCGGGACAGAGCCGGCGGGCCTCCCGCCCGCCCATCGCCGTTCGGACGCCGCGGGCCTTCGCCTCGTAGCTCGCCGCAAGCACGACACCGCCGCCGACGATCACCGGGCGACCGCGCAGGCGGCGATCGTCGCGCTGCTCGACCGACGCGAAGAACGAGTCGGCGTCGGCATGGAGGATCGTCCCCATCGCTGACACGAACATATGTTCGCACGTCGATCGTCAGACGCAACGAAACTGCACGCTCGAACCGGGCGCGAGCTGGCCTGCGAGCGACAGGTCAGCGGCGACCACGACCGCGAGCACCGGGTACCCGCCGGTCGTCGGATGGTCCGGGCCGAGCAGGATCGGCTGCCCCGACGGCGGCACCTGGATCGCCCCGGTCACGACCCCCTCGGAGAGGAGCTCGCCGCGGTCGAGCCGCGCGAGCCGGGGCCCTTCGAGGCGGATCCCGACGCGGTTCGACGCCAGGCCGACCCGCCAGGCCGTGCTCGTCAGCACCTCGAGCGCCTCGGGCGGGAACCAGTCGTCGCGCGGCCCCGGACGAACGGACAGCGTCGGCTCTCCGGCCCATGCCGGGATGACGCCTGCGAACGGATCCGGCCTGGCCGCAGGCTCCGGCCCGACGGGCAGCACGTCGCCGTCGCGCAGGGGCGGCGGGCCGAGGCCGGTCAACAGGTCGTGGGAACGGCTCCCGAGCGTTTCCTCGATCGCGAAGCCGCCGCGGACGGAGATGTAGGCCCGGACTCCGTCACGGCAACGGCCCAGTTCGAGCAGTCCCCCGGCCGGAACCTCGATCGACCGCCCACGCTCGAGCGGCCGTCCCGAGACGGTGGCGTCCGCCTCGGCGCCCGTCAGGGCAACGAGAGCCGGCGCAGTGAAGCGCAGCGCCGGCCCGATGAGTGTCGCCTCGAGTGCGGCTGCGCCCGGGTCGTTCCCGACGAGGCGGCGCCCGAGCTCCAGTGACCGCTGATCGGCGGCTCCGGAGGGCGGGACCCCGAGCTGCGCGAGGCCTGGACCGACCGCGGTCCTGAACGGTCGTCAGCGGGCCGGCCCTGACAACCGCGACCTCGTTCACAGCCGCGTGAACCTGACGCGATCGCCGCTCGAGAGCAGTGCGGGGGCGGCGCGTTGCGGATCGAACAACGCGAGCGAAGTGCGGCCGATCAGCCGCCAGCCTCCCGGCGACTCGCGCGGGTAGACCCCGGAGTAGGGACCGGCGATCGCGACGGTCCCCGCCTGAACGCGCTCGCGCGGACGGGGCAGCCTCGGCACCGCGAGCCGTTCGTCGCCGCCGACGAGATAGGCAAAACCGGGCGCGAACCCGATGAACCCCACGATGTACTCGGCCGCGACGTGCCGCTCGACCACCTCTTCGGGCGAGAGTCCCACGAGTCGCGCCACCTCCTCGAGATCTGCACCGTCGTACACCACCGGGATCTCGACGCACGTCGTCGATTCGGGCGCCAAGCCGGCCACGAGCACAGACGCCGCAAGCTGCTCCAGGTCGTGCGGACGCTCGTCGCCCGCCCACGTGACGAGCACCGTGCAGTGGCCCGGAACGACATCGACGAGATCCGAGCGGCCGGCCAGAGCCCGGGCCAGGCGAAGCGCAGCGGCGCCGTCGGGCAGCTCGATCAGTGCACCGCGATCGCCGACCGGGCGAACTGCAGGGGTCATGCGAACGCTCGCAGTTCGACGTGCGCCGCGACCAGCACGTCACGCACCCCCGCCGCGAGTGCGGCCGCGCCGGCACTGTCGCCGTGAACGCAGATCGAGCGCACCTCGCCGCCGAGCCGCCCCTCGGCGAGAGCCAGCGCCTGCCGGACTGCGGCATCCGCCCCCAGCATCGACCCTGGTTCGGTGCGCGGGACGAGCGTCCCGTCGGGCGCGTAGGCGCGATCGGCGAATCCCTCGGCGACGGCGGGCAGGCCCGCGTCACGAGCGCGCGCCAGCAGCGCCGACCCCGGCCAGCCGAGGATCGCGAGCGTCCCGGCCCCGGCCGCGGCGGCAACGATTGCCGCCGCGCACTCGGGGTCGCTGCTCGCACGGTGGTACAGCGCTCCATGCGGCTTGACGAACCCGACCCGGCCGCCTACCGGTGCCGCGGCAGCCTGCAGCGCCTCGATCTGCTCGGCGACATCGGCGGCGACAGTCACCGCGTCGACCGAGAGCGCCCGCCGGCCGAATCCATCGCGGTCCCGATACGACACATGAGCGCCGATCGAGACGCCCGCAGTGACGGCGGCCGTGCAGACAGCCCGCATCGTCTGCGCGTCGCCGGCATGGAACCCGCACGCGACGTTGGCACTCGTCACGAGCTCGAGCAGCGCCGAATCGGCGTCGAACCCCTCCCCCACATCGGCGTTCAGATCGACGACCACGACCCGGGGCACGATAGAACGTTGCGGTTCGACCGTTGCGGGGTAGAAATCGTTCCATGAAGGAAAGGCGTGACCCCTTCGGCTACGCGCTGATCGGCGAATGCTGCTTCCTGGCGCTGATGCTCAGCTGCTGTGCGATTCAGCCGTCCTGGTTCGCGGTCAGGCGCGGGCTGAGCTATTACGGCAACTCCACTGCGACGATCGTTCCGTACTGCATCGGCTTCGGCGCGTCGATCGGCTTGACGGCGCTTGCGCTGTCGCGGATCGAGCCCCACAGCGTCTCGGCGCAACGGTTTCGGTACGCCGTCGCGGGCATTCTCGGGCTGACGGCCGCAGTGCCGCTGACGCCGTACGCCGTCGACGTGGTCTTCGACTGGCTCCACACCGTGGTTGTGGGCGTGTTGTTCTGTGCCGGCCTTGCACTCGGCGGATGGATCATGCTGCGGCAGCGCAACCGCGCCACGGTGGCCTTCTATCTCGTCGAGCTGGCGGGCGGCATCTCGATCGCGACGGCGCTGGTCGGGCTCAATCCGTACATGATCCCCAGCGAGCTGATCTTCCAGGGCGCAGCGTTCGCGCTCGTGGCCTGGAGCATGCGACGGCTTGTGTCGCACGGACGCGCGAGGCTTCCGTCAGCCCTTCCGCAGGTAGAGGCGCCAGGCGTAGTACTCACGGAACGCAGTCGGCACGATGGCAATGCGGTGGGCGAGGTGGAGCACCGCGTCCCGGTAGAGCGGCGAGCGGTTGTAGTGCGAGAGCGCCACCCGCTCGTTCGTGCGTCCGCCGTTTGCCGCCAGCAGGTTGGCGGCAGCAAGGATCGCGTCGTGCGCGTTGTCAACGTCGCCGCCCAGCCCGTACGCACGCCACGTCGCAGGCTCGAACTGCATGGGCCCTTGCGCGTCTGCCCGCGCCGTCGTCCGGGCGCGACCGAAATCGCTCTCGACGAAGTTGATCGCCGCCAGCAGCTGCCAGCGGATCCCGAACCGCTCCTCCGCCAGCCGGTAGAAGGAACGGAGCGTGCCTGCGTGCCGCGCCGGGCCGACGCTCACTCCGCCGACCTGCGGCGGGCTCTCCGCCGACAGCTCGAGCAGGTCGCGGCGAGCTTCGAGATCGTCACGCTCATCCGGCGCGAGCTTCGCCACCGCCGCGGCCTCCTGCGGTTTGCGGGCGAGTGCGCGGAGAAGGAGCTGCCGGTCGCGCGCAACCGCAACGAACCGCGCACCCGTCGCAGACCGCAAGACACGCTCGTCGCTGTGGAGTCGACTGACGGCGGCGGGCGGGCTCGTCGGGAGCACCGGTGTCAGCTCTTCGTCGCGCGCTGCTCGAGGGTGAGCATCAAACGGCGCAGCAGCGACTCCAGCTGGGCCTTCTCGGGCGCCGTGAGCGCCTTGGCGAGCAGAGCCTCCTTCTCCGCCTGCACCTCGACCGCCTCGCGATGGAGGCGCAGCCCTTTCGCGGTCAGCTCGACGAGAACGCCGCGACCGTCGGCCGGATCGCGGCGGCGCTTCACGAAGCCCGCCTTCTCCAGCTGGTCGAGACGGTTTGTCATCGCACCGCTGGAGAGATCCGCGTTCCGTGCGAGCTCGCCGGCGGAGCGCCGGTAGGGCTTCCCCGCCCACCGCAGCGCACTCAGCACCCGCCAGTCGCCCGAGGCCAGGCCGTAGGGCTCGAGGGTCTCGTCGAGCATCTTCCGCAGGCGCCAATTGATCCCCTGGATGCGATCGACGATCCCCTCGACGACGAGGTCCATCGCCTCGGGGAGCTCGCCGCGAATCTCTTCGAGAAAGCGGTCGACGTGATCGCGTTCGGGCGGCCCGGCCATGACCGAAGCTTCCAGCAAAAGTGTCTTGACGTCAAAAGACCAGCTTGTTATCGTGGCGCCAAGTAGTTTGATCTCAAACTACATCTCACTTCGGCAGGGAGGGAACCATGGCAACCACGCAGACCTCGTACTCCATGCTCTCGCTCGACGAGGCCGCTTCGGCGGCCGCGCAGCGCGGCTTCGGCCTGACGGCAGATCCCGCTCCGGAGGACGGACGGCGCGGCAATGTGCCCATCCGCCGCGACTTCGACATCAACTCGTTCGGCGTGAACGCCTTCTACCAGGCGATCACCGGCGCGCCGGTCATCGGCGAGCACGACGAGCTCGGCCCCGGCGCGAGCGGTCACGAGGAGCTGTACGTCGTGATCCAGGGAGGCTGCACCTTCACGGTCGGCGGCGAAGAGGTGGCAGCCCCGCAGGGGACGGCGATCTTCGTGCGCGATCCCGCCGTGAAGCGCTCCGCACAGACGACCGAGGACGAGACGATCGTGCTCGCGGTCGGCGGCCGCCCGGGCGAGGCGTTCCGGCCGGGCCCCGGCGAAGCCGCCGCGGGGTTTGCCCGGCTCTACCGAGAAGGGGATTACGAGGGCGCGCTGGCGGCCTGCCGCGAAGGGCTGGCTGCGTATCCCGGCAACGCGCTGATGCTCTACAACATCGCCTGCCTCGAGAACCTGCTCGGCCATCCGGACGAGGCACTCGAGTCGCTCGGCGAATCCCTCGCCGCCTGGCCGAAGTTCAAGGAACTGGCCACCGACGACGACGACCTCGCGACGCTGCGCGACGACGCACGCTTCCAGGCGCTCATCGCCTGACGCCCGGTAGACAGAGCGCACGCAGGCAGTAATCGCCTGGCTACGATCCGGACCCACCACAGGGAGGGATGGCCGTGGATCGTGCGGAGCTTCGCAGCCTGCAAGAGCCGTTGAAGGACCGCTATCGGGAGGACCCGGATGCGGCCCTCGTGACGCTGAGCGCGACGTCGACGCTGGCCGAAGGCATCACGTGCTCGGTTCGAACGGGCAAGGCGATCGCGGCCGCGGGCCTGCACCCCGCGAGCGGAGGCGACGGCTCGACGCTCTGCTCCGGCGACATGCTCCTCGAAGCGCTGGCCGCTTGCGCGGGCGTCACGCTTCGCGCCGTTGCGACATCGCTCGAGATCGAGATCACGCAGGGATTCGTGCACGCCACCGGCGACCTGGACTTCCGCGGCACCCTCGGCGTCGACCGCGACGTGCCGGTTGGGTTCCAGTCGATCGACCTACGCTTCGACCTGGAGACCGACGTCTCGGACGAGCAGCTCGACACCCTGCTCACGCTCACCCTGCGCTACTGCGTCGTCCATCAGACGCTCGCCTCGGCTCCCCGGCTCTCGGCCTCGTGGAACCGGGTGCCCGCCTGAGCCGCACGAGCTCGCGCGACTTTTGTCGCCGGCAGCCGTAGGCTTCTGACGATGGTTGTTTGCCCCGCCTGCGGCCAGGAGAACCCCGAGGTCGCCCGCTTCTGCCTCGCGTGCGGGTTCTCGATCGGCGAGGCGATCCCGCCGCCCAGGGACGAGCGGCGGATCGTCACTGTCATCTTCGTCGACCTGGTCGGGTTCACGGCCAGGGCCGAGCGGCTCGACCCCGAGGAGGTCCGCGCGGTGCTCGCGCCGTACCACGACCGCGTCCGCCGCGAGATCGAGTCGTTCGGGGGAGTCGTCGAGAAGTTCATCGGCGACGCGGTGATGGGAGTTTTTGGAGCGCCCGTCGCCCACGGAGACGACGCCGAGCGAGCTGTGCGCGCTGCGCTCGTGGTGCGGGACATCGCGGGCGAGCTCGCCGGCGGTGACCTGCAGATCCGCATCGCCGTCAACACGGGCGAGGCGGTTGTCTCGCTCGGCGCACGGCCGGCGTTCGGAGAATCCATGGTCGCCGGTGACGTCGTGAACACCGCCGCACGGCTGCAGGGGGCGGCCCCCGTCAACGGGGTCGTCGTCGGCGAAGAGACCTACCTGACGACGAGAAACGCGATCGAGTACGCGCAAGCCGATCCGGTGATCGCGAAAGGGAAGGAGCACCCGGTCGAGGCGTGGCTCGCTGTGCGAACGATCACGGCGGCAGGGCAGCGCCCGGTCTCGAACCTGTCGATCGTCGGCCGCACGTTCGAGATCGCGATTCTGAACGCGCTCTGGGAGCGGGCCTCCGCCGAACAGCTGCCGCATCTCGTCTCGGTCTTCGGGCCGGCCGGGGTCGGCAAGACGACACTCGCGGCCGAGTTCGGCCGGCGCGCCGCCGAGCAGGGCGCCCGCGTCGTGCAGGGCCGCTCGCTCCCCTACCGCGAAAGCGGCACCTACGGCGCACTCGCTGCGCAGGTGATGAAGCTCGCCGGGGTCTACGAGAGCGATCCGGCGGAACTGGTCGCCGAGAAGCTGCACTCGAGCGCCAAGGCGCTGCTCGCCGGAACGGAAGCCGACCCGGGCGCGGTCTCCGGGCACCTCGGGGTGCTCGTCGGCGTCGAGGCGGGCGCCGAGGCCTCCGACCGAGAGGCGCTCTTCTATTCGGTCCGAGAGTTCATCGAAGCGGTCGCCCGTGAGCAGCCGACGATCCTCATCTTCGAGGACGTCCACTGGGCGGACGCCAACCTGCTCGACCTCATCCGAGCGCTCGCAACCGGAGTGCGCGGACTGCCGCTCCTGTTCGTGACCCTGGCGCGCCCGGAGCTGCTCGACCTGCAGGACGACTGGGGCTCCGGCTCGACCGGCTACACGGCGCTGACGCTCGGCGCGCTCGACGAGCAGCACGCCCGGGAGCTGACCGTCCGCAGACTCGGGAGCGGCGATCAGGCGGAAGCGGTGATCCGTCTCGCCGAGGGCAACCCGCTCTTCATCGAGCAGCTGGCCGCCAGCATCGGCGAGCTGGGGCCGGGGAAGCTCCCGACGAACGTGCGCGAGATCGTGGCCGCGCGCCTCGACGCGCTGCCGCACGAGGAGCGTGCGCTGCTGCTCGATGCCGCGGTCGTCGGGAAGGTGTTCTGGCTCGACGCCCTCCGGACCGTGTCGAGCGGCGGCGATCACCTGCAGCTGCTCGAGCAGCTCGAGCGCCGCGACCTGATCCGGCGCGAGACCTCGTCGATCATCGAAGGGCAGCAGCAGTTCGCGTTCACGCACATGCTGATCCGCGACGTCGCCTACGACCTGCTGCCGCGCGCCGACCGCATGCGACGACACGCGTTGATCGCCGAGTTCGTCGGCAACACGACGGGCGTCTCAGGCGAGGCGATCGGCGCTCTCGCCCGCCACTGGCGAGCCGCCGGCGACAACGACCGCGCAGTCGAACAGCTCGTCCGGGCGGCCGAGCTCGCCGAGCGCGGCTGGGCGAAGGATCATGCGGCGGCTCTCTACCGCGAAGCGTTCGAGCTCGTGCCGGCCGAGGACACCGCACGGCGGAACATGGTGCGGCGCCGGCTCGCTCTGGCGAGCTCCGCGTCGTTCCATCTGGCGGATGTCAAACGGGCGGGAAGTCCGCAGGCGTGACGTCGCCGACGATCTCGTCGATCGATTCGATCTTGTGCCGCCCGAGCCGGGTGGAGTGGTTGCGCACGGCTTCCTCGTCCGGAGCCGAGTAGACGCAAAACGTCCGCACGAGACCCGTGTCGTCGACGACGACGTGGCTGTGCTCCCAGGTGACGCCGGCCACCTCGGTCTCGAGAATCTCCCGGGAGCGGCGGCCGACGCCGGGCATCTCGGCCTCGCCGACAGTCGAACGCGCGAACGATCATGTAGCGCGGCATTGGGCGATCCTACCCTTGTCGCAAGCCGTTGTCAGCCACCTGGGATGGGGGAAACCGGATCGGCGTTAGTCTGAGCCGGTGGCTCACCGCGACCCGCTGGCCGACCCGGAGCCGCTGATCCGGAGGGTCTACGCCTACGTCGCCTACCGGGTCGGGGACGGCCCCGATGCGGAGGACATCACGTCGGCCACGCTCGAGCGCGCGCTGCGCTACCGCGACCGGTTCGACCCCCGCCGGGGCGACGCCGCAGCCTGGCTGGTCGGCATCGCCCGGCGCTGCATCAGCGAGCACTTCGGCGAGCGGCCGGCTCCCGTCGAGAGCATCCCGGAGGAGGCCGCCCCGGGGGAGCTCGCCGTGGACTCCGCCCTCCGGCTCGATCTGCGGCAGGCGGTGTCGCTCCTCGGCTCGCGCGACCGGGAACTGATCGCGCTGCGCTACGGCGCCGACCTCACCGCGCGCCAGATCGGCGACGTCCTCGACGTCAAGACGAACGCCGTCGAGGTTGCACTGCACCGCGCGCTGCAGACGCTGCGCGAGGCACTGGAGAACAGCGAGCAGCCGGTGGACGAGAGAACGCTGAGGGCGGCCGAGTGACGAGCCACACCTTCGCCGACACTGCGCGCCTGGAACGGCGGCCGCTGCCGCTGTGGTCGGCGCTGTCGCTGCTGCTGCCGCTGATCGCGGTGGTCGCCGTCGCGGCTGCGAACGGCGGGTACTTCCCGACGGCGTTCGGCTGGACCGCGCTCGCGTTCGCGTGGGTGACGCTCATCGCCGTGAACAACTCGAGCACCCGCCGGCTGCGGCGAAACGCTAGTCCCATGTAAGGGTCCGGGCCCCTGCGGGGGTAGTAGTGGCGAGATGGGATTCGGGAAGAAGTCCGACGAGACGCCACTCGAGCGCGAGCTCCGTGCCCAGCGGCCGCAGCCGTCGCCTGATTTCGTTCGCCTGCTGAGCGGCCAGATCGGCCCGATGCAGCGCACGCGGCGTCTCGTACTGCCGAAGGTCGCCCTCGTCGCCGCGGTCACGGTGGCGCTCGCCGCCTCGCTCGGGGCTGCCGGCGCGCTCGGCTCTGCGGGCGGCTCGGTGCACTCCTTCGGTCTCAGTGTCGAGCATCTGGTCTCGCCGCCCAAGGCGACAGTGGTCGTTCGGTCCGTCAACACCTCAGGCCACACGACGACGTCGACGAGCTCCGGCGCAACGCCCGCGCACTACCCCTTCCAGTCGCAGTACGGGCATCTGCTCTCGATCTGCTGGCACGGACAGATCATCCAGATCCCCGCCCGCGAGCTCTTCTTCTACCTGCGTCACGGGGCACGCCCACCGGGCCTCTGCCTCAAGTGGGTGCCCTACCCGAAGCCGTAAGCAGGACCGGCTAGCTCAGAGAGGCTCGGGCCGCGCCGTGTTGGCGAGAGGCGAGTTGGGCAGCGCGACGACGGCACCGTTCGTGCTGGACGAAACATCGCGCTCGAGCGTGCGCAACGCATCTTCGAGCGTCAGGCGAAGTGCCGCGGCCGCCTCGAGCACAGCGCGGGCATCCCCCGAGGCGCGAAACGCCTCTTCCTCGATCTCACCGGCGCGACGGTTCGCCTTTTTCAGTGCGAGCTCGCACTCGGCGCGAGTCGACTCACGCAGGTCGCGCGCAGCCTTCTGCGCCGCGCCGAGCAGGCGGTGAGCCTCCTCGTCGAACTCCGCACGCTGCGTCGGGGCCGGCTGAGGCTGCTCGACCACCGCCGCCGGCTGCTCGACGGCCGTCTTCAGCTTTCGGTGCTCGCCGGCCAGAACGGCGTAATCCCAGGCGACACGCCTGAAGAGCTCCTCCGTTGCGCGCCGGTTGTAGCCGCGAAACGAGTGCGGCAGCGATTGCGGGTCGGCGTCGATCGAATCCGGGGCCATCGGAGCACCGAGTGTAGACCCGTCCGCACGGCCAGGCAATTCGCGGGGTCAGCGTCCGACGAGCCGCGTCAGGCGCGCTCGGAGTCGAGACCAGTAGAGGTGGTCGCCGCGGGCATACGGCTCGAGCACAGGGATCGCCTCGTCCGTGCGTGCGAGCGCCAGTGTCATAGCGTCGCCGGCGGCCTGCGAGATCCCGTCCGATTCTTGATGGGCGGCCGCCAGCGCGTTGAACTGCTGGGCGTCCACGAAGACCGTGAAAACCTTTGTCCAGCCGGCGCCGCTCGAGATGTTCGAGGCGAGCAGGGCCTTCCACTGGTTCCACGCCTCGAGCGAGATCGGCCGCGTCGGGAGGCCGCCCCATTTGCCCTCCTCGAGGCATTGCTCGTAGGCGGTCTGGGCGGTCGAGATGTCGGCCAGCAGCAGCCGAGCGGCGACCTGCACCCCCTTGCGGTTGCGGCGCGCAGCCGCCGATGACGCGACGAATCCGATGAGCAGCGCGCCGACAATCACGCCGACGAGTCCGAAGATCGCCTCGTTCATCCCGTCTCTCATGCTCCGTTCGCGGGTTCGCAAACCCGCGCCCGGGACCATGATTCGACGCAACTCCGGAATCTGGTTCGCTCCGCGAATCAGATTCCGACAGCCAAACAAACCGAGAATCTGATTCGGCGCCAGCCGAACCAGATTCACGAGTTTCACGCAGCGCGCGACCGATACGCCAAGAACCGCGAGACCTCCCGGAAGCCGATCGCCTCGTAGAGCTTCGCCGGGATCGGGTACGCCTCGTCTCCCCGGCAGGCGACGAGCGCGGAGCTCGCGCCAAGCTCACGCAGTCGGCGCAGCGCAAAGAGGCCGACCGCACGGCCCAGGCCGAGCCGCCGATGGCCGGCGTGCACCCCGACCGGTTCGAACTGGCCGACGGCGTTCACCTCGTCCAACCAGGCGAGCGTATAGGCGGCGAGCGAACCGTCTGGAGCCTCGACCACGCAGTCGAGGTCGGCGCGATAGGCGGACGTCGAACGCACGAACGCATACACGTCCTCGCGAAAGCGGGACGGTTGAAACGCCGAGCGGTGCACCTCGACCCACGACGGCCAGTCACGTTCCTCGACGGTGCGCACCCGGTATCCGTCCGGGACGCGCGGCTCGTCGATCTGCGCCAGCGACCGTGCGTTCAGCCTGAACCACGGCGCCTCCGGATCGTGCGCGAGCCCATGCGCCTCGATGCAGGCGATCGCGTCGTCGTGGTCGGAGCGCACGACGAGCTCGTCCGGCTGCGCCCAGTCGAGGATCTCCTCGAGCACGTCGCGGCGGCCGGGGCGCACGTCGAACTCGAGCTCCGTTCCGCCGGTGAGCCAGCCCCACCCGACCAGCTTGCCGCCGTCGCGCCAGAGGCGCACCTCGGTCTCCCCGTGCGGGAGGGTGGCCGCCCACCATGCGATCTGGCCGTACGTGCACTCGCTGTCGGGCCACAGTTCCTGCGCCAGTTCGAGGATCGCCTCGAGGTCGGGAAGGAGCTCCTGCGGCGCCACGTCGTCAGTGAATCAGGTCGCGCGCGTATGCTTCGACGAGTAGTTGCCGGCGCCGATCGACCAAGGAGCGTGTCATGCGTCAAGCGTTCATGTCAATCGAAAAGGGCTTTGTGACCTATTCGGAGGGTATGACGCGTGGCGCACGAAAGAGCTCAACCTTGGGATCCTGGCGCACGTAGACGCCGGTAAGACAACTCTCACCGAACGGCTGCTGTACGACGGCGGGCGTCATCGACCAGCTCGGCAGCGTCGATGCCGGCACGACGCAGACCGACTCGCTCGCGCTCGAGCGGCAGCGCGGGATCACGATCAGGTCCGCGGTCGCGTCGTTCGCGCTCGGCGACGTGCACGTCAACCTGATCGACACGCCCGGCCACCCCGACTTCATCGCCGAGGTGGAGCGCGTCCTCAGCGTGCTCGACGGCGCGGTGCTCGTGATCTCGGCCGTCGAGGGCGTGCAGCCGCAGACGCGCATCCTCATGCGCGCGCTGCAACGGCTGCGCATTCCGACGCTGCTGTTCGTGAACAAGATCGACCGGCCGGGGCGGAGACGAGCGGGTGCTGCGAGCGTCGTCCGAGCGCCTGACGACGCGATCGTCCGATGGGGACCGTGCACGAGCTCGGCACGCGCGCCGCCTCCTTCACGCGCGGACGACACGGCGCTCCGGCGCTGGCCGAGGTGCTCGCGGAACGCGACGACGGGATCCTGGCGGCGTACGTCGAGGACGAGGCCCACGTGCCGCCCCACCTGCTCGCAGACGTCGCTCGCGGCGCAGACGGCGCGGGCGCTCGTGCACCCGGTCTTCTTCGGCTCCGCCGTCACCGGCGACGGCCTGGAGTCGTTGCTGGCCGGGATCACCGAGCTGCTGCCGGCCGCCGCCGGCGACCCCGACGGCCCGGTCTCCGGGGCCGTGTTCAAGATCGAGCGAGGCGCGAGCGGCGAGAAGATCGCGTACGTCCGGATGTTCTCGGGGACGATTCGCGTTCGCGACCGGCTGCAGTTCGGCCGCGGGCTCGACGACAAGGTCACCGCGATCGCCGTCTTCGAGCACGGCCCAGCCGTGCAGCGTCCAGTCGGTCTCGGCCGGAGCGAGTCGCAAAGCTCTGGGGTCTCGCCGACGATCCAGATCGGCGACCGGATCGGCGAGCTCGCGAACCGGCGGCGCGGAACACCACTTCGCCCCGCCGACGCTGGAGTCGGTCGTCGCCGCGCGAGCGGCCCGACGACCGCGCGCGACTCCGCGTCGCGCTCGCGCAGCTCGCCGAGCAGGACCCGCTGATCAACGTTCGGCAGGACGACGCGCCGCCAGGAGCTCTCCGTCTCGCTCTACGGCGAGGTCCAGAAGGAGGTCATCCAGGCGACGCTGGCGAACGACTTCGGCCTCGAGGTCACGTTCCGCGAGACGACGCCGATCTACATCGAGCGGCCGATCGGCACCGGCGAGGCGATCGAGCTCCTCCACGCGGAACGAATCCGTACCTCGCCACGATCGGGCTCCGCATCGACCCGGCGCCCGAACGGCTTCGGGATCGAGTTCCGGCTGCAGGTCGATCCTCGAACGACGTCCCGCTGTACGTCTACAAGACGCTCGACGGCTTCGCGGAGCGCATGGATCAGTACGTCCGCGAGGCGTTGCAGGAGGGGCTCTTCGGCTGGCAGGTCACGCGACTGCGTCGTGACGATGACCAAGTGCACGCTACAGCGTCCCCGACGGCCCGCCGTCGAGACGCGGCCCGCTGAGCACGGCCGCCGATTTCCGCAAGCTCACGCCGCTCGTGCGTCCGGCAGGCGCTCGAGCAGGCCGGAACGGTGGTGTGCGAGCCGATGGCGCGTGTCACGGTCGAGCTGCCCGGCGGACGCGATCGGGGCGGTGACCGCCGCTCTCGCCCGTCTCGGCGCGGCGGTCGAGACCCCGTCGCTGCGGGGGCAGCTGGCGACGATCGAGACCGTGCTGTCCGCGACGCAGGCGCAGGAGCTCCAGCGGCAGCTGCCCGGCCTGACGGGCGGCGAGGGCGTGCTCGACTCGAGCTTCGCCGGCTACCGGCCGGTGAGCGGCGAGCAGCCGGCCCGGCACCGCCGCGAGGCCGAGTCGCATGTCTAGGCTTGGGCGATGGACGACCTGCGCGAACTGCTCGAGCTGACATCCAGCCTCGCGGCCGATTTCTACGAGACCCTGCCCGACCGGCCGGTCTTCCCGCGCGCCACGTACGAGGAGCTGTGCGAAGCGCTCGCGGGCCCGTTGCCCGAGGAGCGGTCCGACCCAGGCCAGGTGATCGAGGCGCTCGCGGCCGCGACCGACCCGGGCCTCGTCGCGGAGCCCGCGGGACGCTACTTCGGCTTCGTGATCGGCGGTGCCGTGCCCGCGTCGCTCGCCGCAGACTGGCTCACCTCCGCGTGGGACCAGAACGCGGGGCTGTACGTCTGCGGCCCGGCAGCAGCGGTGGTCGAGGAGGTGGCGGGCGCGTGGCTCCTCGAACTGCTCGGCCTTCCGAGCGACGCGTCCTTCGGCTTCGTCACCGGCGGGCAGATGGCGAACTTCACGGCGCTCGCGGCTGCACGGCACCACGTGCTGGCCAACGCCGGCTGGGACGTCGAACGCGACGGGTTGAACGGCTCCCCGCGCATTCGTGTGATCGTCGGCGAGAAGCGGCACGGGACGATCGACCGCTCGCTGCGCATGCTCGGCCTCGGAGCGCCTACCGACATCGTTCCGGCCGACAACCATGGGCGACTGCTGGCCGACCGGCTCGAGATCGGCGACGAGCCGACGATCATCTGCGCGCAGGCAGGCGAGGTGAACACCGGCGCATTCGATCCTTTCCACGCGATCGCGGACGCGCGGGACACTGCGCCGAACGCGTGGGTGCACGTCGACGGCGCGTTCGGCCTGTGGGCTGCGGTCTCCGATTCGCTCCGCCCATTCGTCGACGGCGTGGACCGCGCGGACTCGTGGGCGACCGATGCGCACAAGTGGCTGAACGTTCCCTACGACTGCGGAATCGCGTTCAGCGCGCATCCGGAGTCGCACCGCGCCGCCTTCTCCGCACGCGCCGCCTACCTCACTTCGGACGACACGGTCCGCGAGCAGATCGACTGGAATCCCGAGCACTCGCGCCGCGCGCGAGGGTTCCCGGTGTACGCAGCAATCCGTTCGCTCGGACGCACAGGAATCGTCGAAATGGTCGAGCGGTGCTGCCGTCATGCCCGGCGCTTCGCAGCCGGCCTCGAAGATCTCGGCGCGGAGGTGCTGAACGATGTGGAGCTGAACCAGGTGCTGTTCCGCTTCGCCTCCGACAGCGAGACCAACGAGGCGCTGTGCGCTGTTCAGGAGAGCGGTGAGGCCTGGATGAGCGCCACCACCTGGGACGGCCGCGCCGCGATCCGAATCTCGGTGTCGAACTGGCAGACGAGCGACGAGGACGTCGAACGCACGCTCGCGGCCTACGCCGGCCAGCTTGCCGCGCGGTAGAGATTGCCCTCGAGCCGCCGGCCGAGCAGCTGCTCGAGCCAGCGCGAAATGCCGACCAGAGCGCCGACGTCGATCCCCGTCCGCACGCCGTCGCGCTCGAGCTGCCAGACGAGATCCTCGGTGGCGACGTTGCCGGTCGCGTTCGGCGAGAACGGGCAGCCGCCGAGCCCGCCGACCGAGGCATCGAGCACCGTCGCCCCGCCTTCGAGCGCCCCCCAGGCCGACGCATAGCCCGTGTTGCGCGTGTTGTGCAGATGCGCACCCACCGGCCTGCCGAGGATCGAGACCCGCTCGATGAGCCGCCTGACGCGGCGCGGCGTCGCGACGCCGATCGTGTCGGCCAGCACGAGCTCGTCCGCGGCGTCGAGCCGCTCGCACAGATCCGCGACGCCCGCCGGATCGACCTCGCCCTCGAACGGGCAGCCCCAGGCGCACGAGACCGTCACGGTCGCCGGAACCCGCGCGGCGGCGAGGATCGTCCGCACCCGCTCGACGGCCTCGTCGAGTGAGGCGTTCCCGTTGCGACGGTTGAAGCTCTCCGTCGCGGCCAGCGTGCAGTTCACACGTGCGAGCCCGGTCTGCTCGAAGCGCTCGTAGCCGCGCTCGTTGAGCACCAGTCCCGACAACTCGGCGTCTCCGCCCTGCGCGGCCGCAACGACTTCTTCGGCACCCGCCATCTGCGGCACGCGGTCGTCGCGAACGAACGAGACCGCCTCGATGCGCGGCACTCGCGCAGAGGCGAGGCGCGATACGAGCTCGGCGCGCACCGCGGGCGCGAGCGACTCCGGCTCGTTCTGGAGCCCGTCGCGCGGTCCGACGTCGCAGATCGTCACGTCCATGCCCGTAGTTTCCCCCGATGTCGCACAATGGGGCCGGTCCTACCGTAGCCAGCATGCATCCCTCCGCCTCCTTCAGCGCCACCGTCCGCGTCCGGCTCGACGACAGCCCCGGGTCGTTTGCGCGGTTTGCCGCAGCGATCGGCGAAGCCGGTGCGTCCCTGGGTGCGATCGACATCGTCCGCGTCGAGCGCCTGACGAAGGTTCGCGACGTCACTGTGTTGTGCGCCGACGCGACGCATCTCGAGGCGGTTGTCACGGCGGTCGAGAACGTCGACGGCGTCGAGGTGCTGCACGTCTCGGACCGCACGTTCCTGATGCACCTGCGCGGCAAGATCGAAGTCGTTCCGCGCGCACCGATCAAGACACGCGACGATCTCTCGATGGCGTACACGCCGGGCGTCGCGCGCGTCTCCAGGGCGATCGCCGACGATCCGCAGAAGGTCTGGGCGCTCACGACGAAACAGCACATGGTCGCGATCGTCACCGACGGCTCGGCAGTGCTGGGCCTCGGCGACATCGGGCCGGAAGCAGCGCTGCCCGTGATGGAAGGGAAAGCGATGCTCTTCAAGGAGTTCGGCGGCGTCGACGCTTTCCCGATCTGCCTGGCGACCCAGGAGGTCGACGAGATCGTGTCGGTCGTGAAGGCGATCTCCCCGGGTTTCGGCGGCATCAACCTGGAGGACATCTCGGCGCCCCGCTGCTTCGAGATCGAGGCGCGTCTGCGCCATGAGCTCGACATCCCCGTCTTCCACGACGATCAGCACGGGACCGCCATCGTGGTGCTGGCGGCGCTGCTCAACGCGCTGCGGATCGTCGGCAAGCGGATCGAGGACGTGAAGATCGTCACGACCGGCTGCGGCGCTGCGGGAACCGCCGTGACCAAGATCCTCCTCGCCGAGGGTGCACGGCTGATCATCGGCTGCGACGAGGGCGGGGCCCTCTATCGCGGACGCCCCGGATTGAACGATGCGAAGCGCGAGTACGCCGAGCTGACGAATCCCACCGGCGAGCGCGGAAGCGCCGACGAGATGCTCGCGGGCGCAGACGTCTTCGTGGGCGTCTCGGTTCCGGGCGCCGTCACGGCCGCCGGGATCGCGCGCATGGCAGAGAATCCGATCGTGTTCGCCCTGGCGAACCCGCGCTCCGAGGTCGAGCCGGAAGAGGTCGAGCAGCTCGCCGCGGTGATCGCAACCGGCCGGTCCGACTATCCGAACCAGATCAACAACGTGCTCGCGTTTCCCGGAGTCTTTCGCGGCGCCCTGGACGTTCGAGCTCGCACGATCACGCCGGAGATGGAGCTCGCGGCCGCCCACGCGATCGCCGAGGCGATCTCCGACGACGAGCTCGCTTCCGACTACATCGTCCCCAGCGTCTTCGATCGAAGCGTTGCTCCAAGCGTCGCGCAGGCAGTTTCAGCCGCCGCGATTGCCGGGGGCGTGGCCCGCGACAACCAAGAGGCGCCGCGCTGACTAGGCCGGTGCGGGCGCAGGGACCGGCGCAGGCACGCGCTCGATCCGCTCGCTGCGCGCCGGCAGAAGCGCCACGACGAGCGTGGTGAGCGCGACGCCGACCCACTGCCAGCCGGTCAGCACGTAGCCGAACTTGAAGTAACCGACGAGGGTTGCGCTGACGGGGAACGCCAGCTCGGCGATCGTCGCCGCCACCGCCGGCGTGCTCTGCAGACCGTAGTAGTAGAGCCCGAGCGCGATCAGTCCCGTGACGAGCGCGAGCACGGCGATCCAGCCCATGTCGTGCCCGGACGCGAACGCAGGCGCGCCGAGCACCAGCAGCGCGATCGCCGCGGCCGGCAGACCGAAGGCGAAGCGCAACGTCGTCACATACTGGAACTTCATGCGCTGCGAGAGGTACCGGCCGAGCACGGTGCCGAGCGCCCACAGCACGGCAGCGCCGAGCGCGAAGAGCATCGGCTTCAGCCCCTGCGCGGTCGGGTGGAGAGGATGGTTGACGCCGATCAGCCAGGTGCCGAGGAGCGCGGGGACGAGGTAGAGGATGAAGCGCGGACGCGGGCGCTCGCCGAGAATGATGCGGGCCGCGATCACGGCGATCACCGGCTGCACCTTCTGGAGCACCACCGGCGTGACCGGGTCGCCGTCCACGAACGCCTGCGTGAAGAGGATCGTCGCGATCGCCGACGACCCGGCGCCGATCACGACCGCCGCGAGCACGTAACGCCAGCCCAGGCGGAAGACCGTCGCGAGCGCTCCGAGCAGGAACGGCAGCGTGCACAGCACGAGCACGAGGTGCTCGCCGAACACGATCGTGGCGACCTCGGTCGATTGAGAGAGCGGCTTGCGGATCCACGCATCGAGCCCCCACATGGCCGCGGCCACAGCCACGAGCGTGATGCCGATCGACCTACCCATGCGAAGGAGCGTAGTTACACGCGGCCGCGTCGCGCGGCCGTTGCCGCACCCGGATCGGGGCTAGCCGATCCGCTTCCAGGCCTCGACGAGAACGTCGCCGAGAGTGCCCACGATCTGCCCGATCTCTTCCTGTCCGGCGATCAGCGGCGGGGAGATCTGCACAACGGGATCCCCGCGATCGTCGGCGCGGCAGATGAGACCGGCCTCGAAGAGCGCCGGAGAGAGAAAGCCCCGCAGCAGGGTTTCGGACTCGTCGGCGCTGAACGTCTCGCGCGTCTGCTTGTCCTTCACGAGCTCGAGCGCATAGAGGTAGCCGGTGCCGCGAACGTCGCCGACGATGTCGAGGTCGAGCAGCGTCTCGAGCTGTGCGCGGAAGTCGTCCTGCGTCTCCGCGACATGCTCGACGACCTTCTCGCGCTGCATGATCTCGAGATTCTTGAGCGCGATCGCACAGCCCACCGGATGCCCGCCGAAGGTGATGCCGTGGGCGTACATCGCCGTCTCGCTCTTGAACGCCTCGGCGACCTTGTCGGCGATCAGCACCGCGCCGATGGCGGCGTAGCTCGAGGACAGGCCCTTGGCGCAGGTGATCAGGTCGGGCTTGATGTCGTAGCGCTCGCTCGCGAACCAGGCGCCGGTGCGGCCGAACCCGGTGATGACCTCGTCGGCGCAGAGAAGGATCCCGTAGTGGTCGCAGATCTCGCGCACGCCCTGGAAGTAGCCGGCCGGGGGCGTGAACGAACCGCCCGCGTTCTGCACCGGTTCGAAGATGACCATCGCGACGGTCTCCGGGCCCGCCTGCACGATCGACTCCTCGAGATCGGTGAGCAGGAATCGCGTGAACTCGGCCTCGGTCTCCTCGGGCGGCCGGTGGTAACGGTTCGTGTTCCGCACGTGGACGACGTCAGGCACGAGCGGCTCGAACGGCGCACGCAGCGCGGGGATGCCGTTGATCGAGAGCGCGCCCATCGTCGTGCCGTGATAGGCGGTGCGCCGGGACACGGCCTTCCAGCGGCGCTGGCCGCGCGCCATGTGGTACTGGCGCGCCATCTTCCACGCCGACTCGACCGCCTCGGAACCGCCGGAGACGAAGAACGCACGGTTGATGTGCGACGGCGCGAGGCGCGCGAGCTCATGTGCGAGCTCGATCGCGCGCGGGTGCGCGTACGACCAGTTGGTGTAGAAGGGCAGCACGCGCATCTGTTCGAGCGCGGCCTGGCCGATCTCCTCGCCGTGCGAGTACCCGATGTTGACGGAGAAGAGCCCCGCGAGCGCGTCGAGGTAACGCTTGCCCTGGTCGTCCCAGAGGTAACAGCCCTCTCCGCGCACGATGACCGGCGGCTCGTACTCGTGCATCCGGGTGAAGTGCAACCACAGGTGGTCGCGCGCGGCTGCGCGTAGGTCGTTCACCGGCATTGCCCGAGCATATTGGTCATGCAGCTATTCAGCCAGTGGAGATGCCGTGATCGAGCACGCGCTCCGGCTTGATCCGCGCGATCACGCGATCGACCGGTGTGTGGAAGTCCTTCCCCTCGTAGCGGCGGGAGAGCTCGCGAATGTGCTCGTTCGCGCCTTCCTCGGTCAGCTCGACCGGGCCTTCGACCTCGAAGTACTTGTAGGGGTCCTCGTTGTCCCACACGCTGATCGAGACGCGCGGGTTCGCGCGCAGGTTTCGTCCCTTCGCACGCCAGTTGGTCGTGTTGACGAGGACGTTCTCGCCGTCGGTGTCGACCCACACGACACTTGTCTGCACCCGTCCGTCCTCGCCGACGGTCGCGATGACGCCGAAGTTGTGGCCTCTCAGGAGGCCAAGGTGCTGTGCGCTCAGCGCCGTCATTTGACCGTCGTCGGGATGTTCGCGATCTTGCCGGTTGCGATCTGTTGTTTGATCGCTGCGACCTTCGCTGCGACCCCGGCCGGGGTCTTCGGCGAGAACTTTCCGATGCCCACGCCGCCGACGTCCAGACCGTAGATGGAGTCGGTCCCGCCCTTGAACTTCCCGGCCTTCGCGTCGCGAATCGAGTCGTAGACCGCCGTGTCGACGCGCTTGAGGGCCGAGGTGAGCACGTACGTCCCGAGGTAGCCCTGATCGGCGTCGACCCCGACGCCCCACACGTTCTGCTCCTTCGCCGCGTCGAGCGCGCCCAGGCCGCAGCCGCCCGCGACCTGGAACACGACGACCGAGCCGGCGGCGATCTGGTTGAGTGCGATCTCCTTGCATTTCGCCTGGTTGTTGAAGTCCTGCGAGTACCCGTTCAGGGTCTCGACGCCCGGGTCGGCCGCCTTCGCGCCTGCCTGGAAGCCGGCGATGTAGCGGTCGACCGGCGGCTGCTTCTCACCGCCGACGGACGAGACGGCCTTGCCGCCTCGCTGCTTCGCGACGAGCCCGGCGGCGTAGCCCGCGAGGTAGCCGGCCTCCTGCTCCTTGAAGAGGAGGCCCTGTACGTTCTTCAGCCCGCCCTCGTCGGCGTTGGAGACGTCGACGATCGCGAAGTGCGTCTTCGGGAACTGTTTCGCGACCGCCTTCATCGCGTCGATCTCGGTGAAGCCGACGCCGATCACGAGGTTGTAGCCCTGCTGGGCGAGCTTGCTCAGGTTCGGGATGTAGTCGGCGGGCGACGCGGACTGGATGACCCTCGTCTGCACGCCGAGGCGGTGCTGCGCCTGCAGGAGCCCGACGTAGGCCAGGTGGTTGAACCCGCGGTCGTTGAGGCCGCCGATGTCGGTGTTCAGCCCGACCTTGAAGGCGGTGGCGGCAGTTGTGCTCGTGGTGCTCGACGTGGTTGCGGCGCTCTTTTTCGAGCCGCAGGCCGTGGCCGCCAGAGCGAGCACGAGGAGCAGCGGGATGAGGGACTTCAACGGGGCCTCCGAGGGGTTTTAGACTGTGGGACGAAAACCGTGGTCGATTCTACTTCCCACACCGTGCTCGGCGTCGGGCTTCGCGCCCGCGGTGGCCACCTCGAGGTGCTGCTCGCGGGAGGCACGTTGCCGGAGTCCGCGCTCGCCGCACGCGAGCCGCTCGCTGCAGCGCTCGCGCGGGCGCTCGACGTCGACTCCCTCGCCCATGTCGAACAGCTCGAGACGCGAGTGCTGCGCGACGGACGGATCGCTACGGCGTACCTCGGTCTCGCCCAGGCAGATGCGAGCGCCGACGGCGACTGGCGCTGCGAGCCTGCGCTGCCGCCCGACCATGCCGAGCTCGTCGCGGCCGCGCAGGCGAGGCTGCGTGCGAAGCTCTCGTACACCAACGTGGGCTTCGCGCTCGCGCCCGCGACGTTCACGATCTCGGAGCTGCGCGAGATCTATGTCGCGGCGCTCGGGCACGACGTGTCGGCGACGAACCTGCAGCGCGTGCTCGTCCGGCGCGGGGTGATCGAGCGCGTCGAGGGAGTGCGCGCGCCGGGCCGTGCGGGCGGTCGCCCGGCGGCGCTCTTCCACTTCGCATCGCAGCGACTCGAGGTGACGGACGAGTTCGCAGCGCTCAGACCGCCGCACCGCTGACCGCGCAGGACCAGACATGTCCAACGGCGGCAGGCCGACGTCTGAGCTTCCTCTGAGCTTCCTCTGAGCTTCCTCTGAGCCGGCTCAGAGGAAGCTCAGACGTTGCTCGTCAGGATGACGTGTCTGGGCGAGACACGTCTGCGAGCAGTTCGCGCCAGCGGGTGAAGAGGATCTGGTGCGTGTCGTCGGTGAGGTGCAGCGTCGCTGCCGGCAGGCGTTCCTCGTAGAGCCGCGCGATCGGCGGTGGGCACACGACGTCGCGTTCGCCCCACCAGAGCGACACCGGCGTGCGCACGTCCGCAAGGTCGAAGCCCCACGGCCGTCCCAGGTAGGCCAGCTCTCGCGCGAGCCAAAGCCCACCGTTGCGAAACGACTCGGCCCGGCCGCGCGCGTACGCCTCATCGGTGACCGCGTCGCCGGTCGGCGGCGGTGGACGTCTCCCCCACTGCTCGAGAGCGCGCGCGGCGATCCGCGGAGCGATGCGTGCCACGCGCATGACGCGACGCACATCGACGGGCAGCTCGTCGAGGCCGTCGGGCGGCGGCATCGACGCGACGAGCGAGACCCGGGACACCCGCTCCGGCGCAACGGCGGCGACGGCAAGCGCATGCGGCCCGCCGGCCGACCAGCCGATCACGCCGAACTGATCGACGTCCAGCGCCGCGACGACCCGCTCCGCCCACTCGCGCAGCGAATGGACACGCACCGCAGGACCGCACCGGTCGACTGCGAGCAGACGGACCCCGAGCCCGGCCGCGATGCCGTCGTCGGGATGCCGCGAGAGACGAGAGTCGCCGCCGCCGTGCAGGTAGACGACCGGCCGCCCAGCCGGGTCGCCGACGTCGTCGACCCTCAGCGCGAGACGACGAGCGTCGCGCGCATTCCGAGCGCGCGATGATTCGCGACTGAGCACCAGACCAAGTATCGCCCCGGAGCGAGCTTCAGGTTCAGGTCGGCGCGCGCGCCGGGGTCGACGATGCCGGTCCCGGCGATATGGCGCGACCCGACTCGCTGCAGCCGCAGGTCGTGCTGGTCCTGACCGAAGTTCGCCAGTTCGATCTCCGCCCGACCCGCCTTCAGATGCGTGCGCGAAACTGCGAACGAGTACTCCTTCGCGACGACCTGGGCGCGCGTGAACGTGGCCCCGCCGAACGCGAGCCCGGCGAACACGCCGGCCAGGATGAACCCGGCTGCGACGAGATAGCGCATCACTTGACCAGCGTCACGCGCTGGAACCGGTTAGCGCCCGGGATGATCCGCGCCGCGTCGAACCGGAGCCACTGCTCGAGCAACGACGCGTACACGGCCCGGAAATCCGAGGTCGCCTTCAGGTTGCCGTCGGCGTCCAGGCCTGACGAGAGCCCGGGGAACTCGCCGATCTGCTTCCCGGCAGCCCGCGAGCCGATCAGGAAACCCGTCCCGGCGGCGCCGTGGTCGGTGCCGCCCGAGCCGTTCTCCTGCGCCCGACGGCCGAACTCCGACCAGACGAGCGTGAGCACGCGGTCGGCGACGCCGCGAGCTTCCAGATCGCGCTGGAAGGCGAAGAGCGAAGCCGCCGTCAGCGTGAGGGCGGGGGTCAGCGCGGCGGTCTGTCCCGCATGCGTGTCGTACGAGCCCGACGCCTCCAGCGCGACACAGCGCAGCGGCAGCCCCGCCGCCACCATCGCCGCGAGGCCCTGCAGGCTCGTGGGGAACGAGTCGTTGCCGGTCGGGTACGCGACACCGGCCGGCGGCTTCACTGCGCCTTCCGCCGCGAACGGCAGCAGTTGGCGGCGCAACCTGTCGGCGTGCCCTGTCACCCCGGTGACGGTGCGCACGGCCGGGTCACTCGAGCGGATGCGGCCGATCGTCCCGATCGCGTCGAGCATCCGCGTCTCCGGCTGGCCCCACACGCCCGGCACCCAGAAGTCGTACTGGCTCGGCCCGTCGATGGCGGCGACCGGCACCTTGGCCGTTGCGAGCGTCGGCTGCAACGACCCTGTGAGCGACAGTCCCTGCAGCGGGTTGTCGAGCGTCCCGACGTCGTCGAGATAGCGGCCCATCCACCCGGTCAACAACCGCGGATCGGTCGCTCCCACTTCCCAGAAGTGACGTGAGGTGAAGTGCGACTGGTCGGGGTGGTCGTACCCGACCGCCGGGAGCACGCTGACCTTGCCCTCGCTGTAGAGCTGGGCGATCGGCGCGAGCGCCGGGTGCCACGCGAGGCGCGCATCCTCGGCGAACGGCGTGCCACCGTCCACGGCGAGGTCGGTGCGCAGCTTGCGATAGAGAGGATCGCCGTCCGGGTAGAGCAGCGAGAGCGCATCCGCACCGCCCTGCAGGAAGACCGAGACGAGCACCGGCTGCCCGGGAGTGGTCGCGGCCGCTGCGATGCCCTCGTCGAAGAGCTGCAGGCGGCCCGCGCCGTACACCGACAGCGCCAGCCCGACCGAACGCGCGACGAAGCTGCGCCGCGACAAGCCGGTCCCGGCCGGCGTCGGCATGCCCGGCTCGATCGACGGCAGGCCTTGGCCGGCAACCGCGCGCTGGGCGTCGGCACGCGTGCACTCGTCGCAGACGACGTTGCTGACCTTGCTCGTCGTCACGAGGTCTGGAGCTCCGGCGAGATGGCGATCAACTGGCGCAGGGCGTTCTCGACGAGCACCGGGTACTGCTGCTGCTTCCACGTGTCCTTGCCGGCATCCCCGAGCGCCGTGCGCGCGTAGTGCATCAGCGCTGCGTGCGTACCGTCGGCGAGCGCAGGCTTGTTCCAGAACGCGAGCGCCCGCCGGAGCACCGTGTCGGCGTCCATCGCCTTCTTCCCCTTCGCGGGATCGAGCTTGCGATCCTGAAGGATCCGCTCGACGGCGATCCAGCGCCCGCGGAAGGTTGCCGTGTCGAGCCAGCGCGTGTCGTCCCAGCCCGCGACGTTCGGCGGGTAGAAGAGCTGCTGTCCGGAGAGCGACCCGATCCAGGCCCAGTCGGTAGTGGTGATCCCCGCGCCGATCCGCCGCAGCAGACCGGCCAGGTGCACGATCGGCGGCTTCACCATGCGCGGGCCGTCGTACAGCACCGGATGCTCGAGGATCGCCTGTACCACCGGCCTGACCTGCCAGCCGTTGCGGTAGATCGCGATCAGCGCAGCTTCGGTCCCACGGTCGGGTGTCGTCGGGACGAAGTACGACCAGAGCTTGTTGACGAAGAACGACGGGTGCAGCGGGTGCGAGATGCAGAGCTTGCAGGCGGCCCGCCAGTCGTAACGGCCGGACTTGTGGAACACCGTCTTCATGCCTGCGTCGTGCTGTGTCGCGTCGAGGTGGAAGTCGTACTCGCCGACACCCGGCTTCCATTTGTTCCGCCAACCGGTCAGCGACCGTGCCTGTTCGCGCACATCACGCTCCGTGTAGGCGCCACGGTCCGCGCCGAGTGTGAAGAGCTCCATCATCTCGCGCCCGTAGTTCTCGTTCGGCGAGCCCTTCTCGTTCTCGGTGCCGTTGAGCCAGATCAACATCGCCGGGTCTCTGGTCACATCGAGCAGCAGCTTCTGGAACGAGCCGAGACCGTGGTCACGGAAGAGCTCGTTCTGAGCCAGCATCAGCTTCTGGCTGCCGACGCCCGAATTCGAGGTGGCGAACCAGTCGTGCCAGACGAGCGCCATGCGCTCGACGAGTGGACGCGAGGTTCGCACCATGCGATCGAGCCACCAGCAGTGGTCGTGGCCCCAGGCGTCCGCGGGCGCAAGCGGGCGGCCGTTGGAATCGTGCGGCTTCGGCCCGACGAGATGCTCGAGCCCCGGATTGACGAGCGAATGCACGGCGCCGTGGAGACCCTGCTTCGCGAGCGCCTCGGCCTCGCCCGGGCGCGGGCCGAAGCCGGCGCGCCAAAGCAGCCGTTCCGCCTGCGGCACCCCAAATTCTCCCCGGTAGACGGGAACCCCCACGGGCGCATCGTGGCGTTCCGCCTGGACGACGGCATCCCCGAAAAGGGGGTCTAGACCTACAGGGGCGCGCTCAGGTGCTTGACGAGGAGAACGCGGGCTTCGCCTTGCCCGTCGTAGTCCTCGTCGACGCGCTCGATCTCGAATCCAAGTGCCTGATGGAACGCAACGGAGCGCTCGTTCACCGGCGCCGTGACGGCGCGGACGATCGTCCTCGGCGCGACCGCCTCGAAGAACCGCTCGTACAGAGCGCGCGCGATACCGGCGCCACGCCGCTCGGGGTCGACGCCGACGAAATGGATGTACGCCTCGTCGGCGTGCGTCTGCGACCGGAAGCCGCAGAGAAAGCCCGCGATCTCCCCTTCGTCGTCCATGACGAACGACGTGTCGCGAAAATGGACGAAGAAGAGCTTCGGCAGCATCGCCGCCATCGACCGGCCGCCCCACCATTGATCGACGACACCGATCACGGCGCCGTAGTCGGACGGCTCGGCATGACGGATGTGCATAGGGTGAGCGTAATGCGCATGCTCGTCCTCGGCGGGACGCAGTTCCTCGGTCGTCACGTGGTCGACGCCGCGCTCGAGCACGGTCACGACGTGACGCTCTTCAACCGCGGCCAGACACGGCCCGAGCTCTTTGCGAACGTCGAGAAGCTGCGCGGCGACCGCGACGGGGACCTCGACGCGCTTCGTGGACGCAGCTTCGACGCCGTCGTCGACACGAGCGGCTACGTGCCGCGGATAGTCCGCGAGACGCTCGCCGCGCTCGACGACGTAGGGCACTACACATTCGTCTCGTCCATCTCCGTCTACGCGAGTCTCGCGACCCCGCCGAACGAGCAGTCGCCGGTGGCGCAGCTCGCCGAACCGACCGAGGACTGGCGCGAGGCCTACGGCGAGCTGAAGGCGCTCTGCGAGGAAGCCGTCCTGGAGCGGTTCCCCGACGCGTTCGTCCCCCGCCCCGGCCTGATCTCGGGCCCCTGGGACCCGACCGGCCGCTTCACCTACTGGCCGCGCCGAATCGCCGACGGCGGCCGGGTGCTCGCGCCGGCGCCGCCTGACGCTGCGGCCCAGTTGATCGACGTCCGCGACCTGGCCGGCTGGATCGTCCGCGCCGCCGAGAATGGAACGTCCGGCACCTTCAACGCGGTCGACCGGCCCACCACCCGTGAGCTCGTGTTCGAGACCTGCCGGCGGGTTGCAGGAAGCGATGCCGAGTTCGTCTGGGTCGACGGCGACTTTCTCGCGGAGCACGGAGTCGGGGAGTGGATGGAAGTGCCTCTCTGGCTGCACTCGCCCGAGTACGCAGGGATGCTCGCGGTCGACCCGGCGGCAGCCTTCGCCGCCGGCCTCGCGCCGCGACCACTGGAGGAGACGGTCCAGGCCACGCTGGACTGGGTACGGAGCGGCGACGCACCCGACCAGGCGCCGGCAGGGCTCGCACACGAGAAGGAGGAGCAGGTCCTTGACGACTGGCTCTCGAAAGAGTAGTTTCGAAAGATCTCTTTCGACAACACACTCACTCTGAACGATCCGCGCGCGATGCGCGCGCTCGCACATCCGACGCGCCTGGCGCTCCTCGATCACCTGCACACGCTCGACCAGGCGACCGCCACCGAATGCGCCGTCGTCGTGGGCGACAGCCCCTCCTCCTGCAGCTACCACCTCCGCGCTCTCGCCAAGTGGGGCTTCGTCGCCGAAGGTGAAGGCGGCGCCGGGCGTGAGCGGCCCTGGCGCGCGACCGCAGCCCGCATCGAGTTCGGCTCGGATGGCGTCGAATCGGCGATCCTGCGCGACGAGCTCGTCGCGCGGCAGCAGCAGCGCATCCGCGACGCGCTCCGGCACGAGCACGAACTGCCCGCCCGCTGGCGCCGCGCAGCTCAGACCTCGTCGGCTCAACTCGAGCTGACCGCCACCGAGCTCGAGGAACTGGGCGAGCGGTTCGAGACCCTGCTCGACGAGTTCCGGGGCCGCGGGCAACGGCGCGGCACGCGGCACATCGCAGTCAGTTTCGCAGCCGCGGCAGAATGACGCTGCTGAAGGATCGCCGCCTCGCCACGCTGCTCGCGGCGGAGGTCATCTCGTCGATCGGCACCCAGATGACCTGGGTCGCGCTGCCGTGGTTCGTTCTCCGGACGACCGGCTCGCCGCAGCGCATGACGTGGATCCTGATTGCGGAGATCGTGCCGATCGCGGTGCTCGGCTTCTGGGGCGGCGCGATTGCGGGGCGCGTCGGGACGCGCCGGACGATGCTGTTCTGCGACCTCGCCCGCGTACCGCTGTTCGCGGCGATCCCGATCCTCAATTCGCTCGGACTGTTGCCGTTCTGGATGCTGATGGCCCTCGTGGCGGCGAGCGGCGTCTTCATCGCCCCGTACCTCGGCGTGCAGCGCGCGGTCGTCCCGGAGCTTGTCGGCGAGGAGCACGGCGACGTTGCTTCCGCGACGGCGCTCTTCCAGGCAGCGAACCGGTTGACGATCTTCCTCGGGCCGCCGCTCGCAGGCGTGCTGATCGCAGTGGTCGGCGCGGCGAACATCCTGTACGTCGACGCTGCGACCTACCTCGTGTCGTTCGTGCTCGTCTGGCTGTTCGTCCATCCACCGGAGGTCGCCGCGCCGGAGGACAGCCGAGGGGCGCTCGACGGCGCTCGCTTCGTCCTTCGCGACCGCCTCCTCCGCATCTGGCAACCCGCGTTCACGCTGCTCGATGTCTGCTGGATGGTCTTCTTCGCCACGCTGCCGGTTCTCGTGGTGACCCGGTACGGGGCCGACCCGCACGTCCTGGGCTGGCTGTTCGGCGCTCTCGGCGCCGGTGCGATCGTCGGCGCACTCGTCGCCCTTCGGATCGTGCGCCGATTCGAGCCGCTGGCGCTGACCGCGGGAGCGTTTCTGTGCCAGATGGCGTCGATGTGGGGCGTGGTCGTTCCCGGGCCATGGCTGCTCGCGGCCGCAGCGATCGCCTGTGGCGGGTTCTTCATGTCGCTCGTCAACGCACCCATGCAGGCCTTCGTGATGCTGCGCATTCCCCGCGACCTGCGCACGCAGGCGCTCGCGTTCTCGGCGGTCCTCAACTGCGTTGCCGCGCCGGTCGGGCTCCTGCTCGCCGGCTGGGCGCTCAGCCAGTTCTCGACGCGCGCCGTGATCGCTGCGGTGCTGGCCGTGCAGTCGGTCGCTGTCGTGACGATCGTCGGCAGTGCGCTGGTCGAGCGCTCCGCGCTCCAGGGCGGCCTCGTCGACTCGCTCACGTGAGTCGCCTCTTGACCATGCCGTCCGGCCCGACGGTATAGGGTTGCACCATGTTGGCAGGCGACTACATCCGCCGTGGTGCCGCCGAATTCGTCGGCACGTTCGCGCTGCTCTTCATTGCCTGCGGAGGTGCCGCGTACGCGCGGACGCCGACCGACCTGGCGCTCGCGAATGGTCTGGCGATCGGTGTGATGGTCGTCGCCGTCGGATTCATCTCGGGCGGTTTCTTCAACCCCGCAGTGACGCTCGGCTTCCTGGTCACACGCCGGATCTCACCCTTGCTCGCGGTCTGGTACTGGATCGTGCAGTTCGGCGCCGCGGCACTCGCCGTGCTCCTCGTCGCGTGGGTCCTGCCCGCTGCTCCTCAGAACGGGGCCAAGCTCGGCGTCCCGGCACTCGGAACGGGGATCACCTCCGGCAAGGGCGTCGTCGTCGAGGCGGTGCTCACGTTCTTCCTGGTCTGGGTCGTTTTCGCCGCGGCGGTCGACCTGCGCGGCACGGCGAAGCAGGTCGGCGGGCTCGCGATCGGCTTCACCATCGCGATGGGCGTGCTGATGGCCTACGGGATCACCGGCGGCGCCATGAACCCCGCTCGAGCATTCGGCCCGCAGCTCGTAGGCGATCACTGGGCCAACTGGTGGGTCTGGTACATCGGCCCGTTCGCAGGCGCGGTGATCGCTGCGGCCCTGTACGAGCTGCTCTATCTGCGCAAGCCCGTCGCCGACGGCGACGCGCCCCGCAGCTAGTTCCGGTAGGTTCCCGCCCCGGATGCTCTCGACGGTCGCACTCGTCGTCGCCGGCCTGTCCACGGCGAACAAGATCGGGCTCGCCACCGTGGGTTTCCTCTTCGTCGCCTTCGCACTGATCTCGTCGTTCGTTCTCCCGCGCCGCAACCCGGACTTCCCCGGCAAGCACCTCGGCTGGTTCGTGGTGGTCTGCGTCGTCTTCTTCCTGGCGATGATCTCGGCCGTCCTCTACTTCGACCGCGAGCCGTCGGAGGCATCGAGCGCAGGCGCCACGACCTCGACGACGACGACGACCACAGCTCCCACGACGACCGCCGCGACGACGACGGCTCCTGCAGCGACGACGACCGCCCCGACGACAACCACGACGGCAAGCCAGGGTGATCCGACGGCCGGTAAAGCGGTGTTCGCCTCGGCAGGGTGCGGCGGGTGCCACACGCTGAAGGCCGCCGGCTCGACCGGAACGGTGGGCCCCAATCTCGATCAGCTGAAGCCGCCGCTCGACCGGATCGTGATCCAGGTCGATAACGGCGGCGGGCCGATGCCTGCCTTCAAGGGCCAGCTGACCGACAAGCAGATCCAGGACGTCGCCGCGTTCGTCTACGCGTCGACCCATTCGTCCTAGAAAAAAGACCCCAGAACGGACGAAACCCGCCCGGGGGAGGGACGGGAATCGCCGCAGTTAACGTCAATCGCCGGTGGTTAAACAGGGGGAGCCGGCAAGAGCAATCTTCGGGGGCGTGCGGCAGGTGGGCATCGCCCGGAAGGGTGATTTTCTCAGCGGAGAAGGAGGGATTCGAACCCTCGAGGCAGGGATTTCCCCACCTAACGCCTTAGCAGGGCGCCGCCTTCAGCCACTCGGCCACTTCTCCGGGCGCGCGCATCGTACCGCAGCCCCCTGCACGCGAAAGCCCGCGCGGGCGCGGGCTTTCGGCGAGCGGAGGGAGAGGGATTTGAACCCTCGATGCACCTTTCAGCACATACGCGATTTCCAGTCGCGCTCCTTAGACCGCTCGGACACCCCTCCATCTGGAGCCGGAAGGCAGGCGTTTCAGTGCGGCGCCGGCCGGCCTGGCCCGAGCGCAAGCGTAGCCGCCATCGGGATCTGCGAGCACGGTGGCGAATCAACTCTCAAGGACTGGGGCAAATCTGCCGACAATCGTCGAAATTCACGATCGAGAAGGGGCTTGAACAAACATGAGCGATGCGGTGATCGACCAATCAAACGACACAGGCGTTCGGACCGCTCTTGGGACGCTTATGATCGAGCGCGGTTTCCTCGACGTCGACAAACTCGACGAGGCGCTCCGCGTCGGTGCGGAGACCGGCGAGCGGCTCGGCGAAGTCGTGGTTCGGATGGGCTGGGCCAGCGAAGACGACCTGGCAAAGATTCTCGCCGACCAGTGGCACCTCCGGTACGTGGAGCGCTCGGAGATCACCTTCAACGGAGACGCGCTCAGCAGGATGTCCCGCGAAGAGGCGACCCGGCTCGAGGCTCTCCCGATCCAGATCAACGAGGACGGCGCAATTGTCGTCGCACTCGCCGAGCCCACCGACGCACGACTCCTGGCGTTGCACTCACTGCTCGGTGACCGCATCGACTGTGTCGTCGTCGCAAAGACCGCGATCGATGCCGGCCTGCGCAGCGATCTTCTGCAGAAGGACGGCAGCAGCATCGTCTTCACTCCACACGAGCCGGCGAACACCGACCCGAATGGTTCGAATGGTGAGGCGAGTGTCGACGCACCCGTTGAGGCAGTCCAGACGGTGGAGCCGACCCCCAGCCCCTCCGTCGACAGCACCGTCGCCGCCGCAGACGGCACTGCGACCGACTTCGACGAGGTGGCCCGGACGCTGAGCGACGGCCTGAGCTCGCAACTCGCATCGCTCCGGCAGATCGTTGTCGAGGCGGAGGAGAGGCGGGAGCGCGACAGCACCGAGATCGCGCGGCTCACGGCGGAACTGTCCGACCGGAACTCACAGCTCGCCGAGCAGAGCACCACGATTCAGTCGATGAAGCAGTCGCTCCGCCAACTCGCGGACTCGTTCGACTAAGCGATCTGCCTCAGCGGCTCGCGATCTGAAAACCGAGTAGTCCAGGCGTCGCCGCGAGAGCTCTCGCGGCGACGTTCGGTTTTGTGCCCGCGGCCTCCGCGTCATCGATGGCGAGCAGCGCCCGGGTGATGAGCGCCTGACCGACGGAGCGCAGCGGCTCACGCGGAAGCCTTGCCTGCGCGCGCCCGACGATCGGGAGGTTCGACCACCGGTCGTCAGCCCCGGTCGCGAGCGAGGCAAGGATCTGCCCGCCGAGCCAGCTCGGACCGACCCCGTTGCCCGTGTAGCCCGCTCCGTAGTGGACCCGTGTGCCGGGGACGGTGGCGAAGAACGGCAGCCGGTCGCTCGAGACGTCGATCGGCCCCTCCCACGCGTGCTCGACCGGGATGTCAGCGAGCGCCGGCAGCAAGGTGCGCAGGGCCGACTCGGCCCGCTCGACCGACCCACCCGCACTGCCCATCAACACGCGCCCGTCGCGGGTGGTGCGGAAGTAGCTCAGGAAAGCACGGCCGTCGAACACGCCCTCACCGCCCTCCCACCCGACCCGGTCGGCCAGATCGGGCACCGGTGCCGTGAGCACGATCGCGCTGCGGAGGACCGCGAGATAGCGCTCCGCCGGCCAGCGAGCGGCCCACGCGTTCGTCGCGAGAACGATCTCGGCCGCGCGAACGGCACCGCCCGGCGTCCGAACGAGTCCTGCGTCGAGCCCGAGTGCGGGCGTCCGCTCGTAGACGCGTACGCCGCGCCGCAACGCGCGCACCAGCCGGGCCGGGTGGACGGTGGCGCCGTCCCGGTAATGCACGGCGGTCCGAAACGCCGGCGATCGCAGCCGGTCGGCGGGATCTACCCGCACCGCCTCGTCGGGGACACCGAGCTCGGCCGCCACCGCGATCGCCTGGTCGACGTGAACGTCCTGCGCCGGCGCCGCGGAGACGAAGAGCAGCCCTCCTTCCTCGAGCCAGACGTCCTCGCCGAGCGAGCGCACGGCCGGCACCACGCCGTCTGCGGCGCGCGCGGTCTCCAGCGCCCCCTCGGCGCCGACCGCGTCCTTCAACCGCTGGAGCGATGACCAGTAGCCGTGCAGGAAGCCGCCGTTGCGCGCGCTCGCGCCCGCGCCGCAGGTCGCCGCCTCGAGAACCACGACCGACACGCCCCGCTCCTGCAGCGCACGCGCCGTCCAGAGGCCGGTGAGGCCACCGCCGATCACGACGACGTCCGCATCGACCGTTCCGTCGAGCGCCGGCGCGACCTCGTCCGGCGGTGCGTCGAGCACCCACCACGGCGTCGTCTCACCTCGTACGGACTTGTTCAGGCGGAGGCGCCGCACGAATCGCGCCTGCTCGCTACCGCTCGAGCCGCGGGTCGCCCTCGACCATTCCATGCGGCTCGCCGTAGTCGGCGAGCAGTTCGAGGAACGGTGTCGGCGGGAACGCCTCGGGCCCGACCACGCCGGCGCCGCTCCAGGCGCCCCGAGCCAGAAGCTCCAGCGCGACGACCGGGTTCAGCGCGGTCTGGAAGACGACGGCCTGGTGGCCATAGTCCCGCATCGTCCGCTCGTTGTCCGCGACGTGGTAGAGGTAGACCGCGCGCGGTTGACCGTCCTTCCCCGTGCCCGTGACGAGCGTGCCGGCGCAGGTCTTGCCGTGCATCCGGTCACCGAGTGCTGCCGGATTCGGCAGGCATGCCGCCACGACGTCGCGCGGCGAGACCTCTACGCCGCCGACCCGCACGGGCTGCACCGAATCGAGTCCGAGCTTGTGCAGCGTTTGGAGCACGTCGATGAACTCGCTCCCGAGCCCGTACTTGAACGTGACCCGCCGGCAGTCGAGCTCGCGCGGGACGAGAACGACCTCCTCGTGCTCGACGTTGACGCATTCCACCGGTCCGATCCCGGCCGGGAAATCGAACACCTCGGGCTCTGAGAACGGCTCCGTCGTGTAGAAGCCGCGGTCGCGCTCCCAGATGAGCGGTGGGTTGAGGCACTCCTCGATCGTCGTCCAGATCGAGAACGTCGGAGCGAAGTCGTATCCCTCGACAATCAGGTTGGCGCCGTCTCGGATACCGACCTCGTCGAGCTCGTCGAAGAGCTCGTCGGCCGCGTAACGCGCAAAGACGTCCGCGAGCCCCGGCTCGACACCGATGCCGACGATCGCGAGCAGCCCGGCACCGACCCACTGCTCATGCGCCTGCGAACTGGAGGTCGCCGAGCATCACGCCGGGCTCGGTGTACGGGCGCTCCGGATGCGGCTCCGACAGCGTCGCCGCCATGTCGAGATACGTGCAGCGCGCCTCGAAGGCAGCGGCGAAGATCTGCGGATTGAAGCGCGGATCGGTCGCGTTGAGCACGGCGTCGGCCCGCGCATCCCGCAGCACGGCGATGAGCCCCTCGACGTCCGAGGCGTCGATGCGGGCCGCCGAGAACCGGCCGTCGTCGAGCTCTGCGACGACGGTCGTCGCCCGGTCGAGATCGAGGTCGCCGACGACCATCCCGTCGAAGAAGTCACGCCGCTGCGCAATGGTGGCGGCTGCGGCGCCGACCCCACCGGCTCCGACCACGACGATCTTCATGTCTCAGTCGGCACGACAAGGCGAGCAGCATCCACGACGTCGGACAATCGCAGATCCGCGCAGGGCGCGGTGGAGATGCGCGTTTTGCCGGCCGGCGGTTTTGCAGGCCGGCGAGGGATGGTAGGCTCGCTCGCAGCTGCGGCAGGCCGGACAAATGGCAGGCGCCGCAGCACATAGCTCCTCTGAGAACCACCGCCATGTGCGAGGGCCGGCCCCCGGCGGGCTGTGACCCACGGACAGAGGAGTGAGATGCGAGGCATCGACGTACATCAGGACAAGGGGAACCCCGACTGGCAGCGCGTGTTCGCCGCGGGCATACGGTTCGCGTGGTTGAAGGTCAGCGAAGGCGCCGGCGGGTCGCCGAACCCGGCGATCCTGACGTGGTTCCGGCATAACGCGCCGGCCGCAAAAGCGGCCGGGATCAGGATCGGCGGCTACCACTTCCTGACGACCGCCATCCCGTCGAGCACGCCGGAGGAGGAGGCCGACTTCTTCCTGTCACGGTTGTCGCTGCACCCGGGCGACCTGCTGCCCGCCTGCGACTTCGAGCAGAACCCGCCCGACGCGGCGCAGGCACTTGCCTTCCTGCAGCACGTCGAAGCCGAGATCGGCGTCAAGCCGATCCTGTACACCTTTCCCGACTACCTGACCCGTGCACTCGCCCACGCCACACCGGCCGTTCAGCAGGCGCTGAAGAACTACCCGCTCTGGTTCGCGGACTTTGGCCGCAACGACGGGACCGACCACGGCGTGACACACGACGCGCATGGGTTCAAGGTGGTCGCACACCAGTTCACGTCGAAGGGCGCGGTCGACGGCGTGAACCCGCCGACCGACCTCGACCAGCTGATCGCACCGTCACTCGACGCGATCTCGTTCAAGCGGCACGCCGCCCCGGTGTGAGCCGTGCGTTGAGTTTTCAGCCTGCCGGGGGCCTGCTGCCGAACGCACGAACCGTCCCGTCCGCAGATCCGACCACCACCAAGCCGTCTGCCAGCATCGGTGCGGTGTAAGAAGGTCCACCGGTGTCGAACGAGTTGAGAATGAGACCCGAGCCCGAATTGACCGCGTAGACCTTCCCGACTGCGGTCGCAGGCACGAATGCGACCTGGCCGGCCGCGAGTGGCTGTGGCTCCACGCCGCCGCCGATGTTCAGGGACCAGCCGACCGAGAACTTGCAGGTCGACGAGATGTGGAGGCCGACAGCCCCGCTGGCCTCACTCCCCTCGGGAAGCGCGACGCCGTCGACCAGGAGTGTCCGCGTTGCCGGGAACCACGTCGGCTGTGCGTAGAACGTGTCGTTGGTGGCACCCCGTTGGCCAAGTCTCTTCCGCAACAACGGTGCGGATCCAAGGTTGCTACGCCGCCAGACGTAGGTGTAGGAGTCCTTCGAGTTGACGGCGAGCAGTGCCGGACAACCTGTCGGCTGGAACAGCATCGGCGTCGAGCCGAAGCCCTGATCTCCGAGGACGGCCTCATTGCTGTCTGGCTCAAGCACGCTGGCGAGAACCCTGAGCTTCGTACTGAGATGGACGACGCGTTCGGCGAACGGAGCATCCTCGTCGAGCGAGCCCTTCGTCTCGACAACCGAATTCGCTGTCGCGGTCCAGATCGAGCCGTCGGCCGGGTCGATGGCGACGCCTCCGGGCCCCCAGATTCCCCCGCCGTTGTGCCGTCCGGGCACAACGTCGAAGCGCCGGCTGATCTTGTGGGTCGTCCGGTCGACCGCGACGAGCTCGCCGTCCCATGGGCCGGCGGCGTCGCCCTTGTCGCACCAAGAGGCCACCGGGACATAGATCGAGCTTCCCGCGACGCGCAGGGCACCCCAGACCGTTTCGATGTCGGTCCTCTGGATGATCTTCACGTGCCAGCCCGGGACCGGCTTCCCGGTCGCGAGTGACAGCGCCTGGAGCATGCCGTTTGCCCCGATCACATACAGGCGGCCCAGGTCGAGGTCGAGGGCGGGCGTGGATTCGATCCCGCCCTGGCCCCCGCAGATCTGCGGAACGGTCGGCCCCAGGCTGCGCTTCCAGACGGGACTCCCCGTGCGCGCGTCCAGGGCGACGACAACGTTGCTGCCGCTCGCGACGATCACGAGTGGGCGGGCTCGCCCGGCAACCGTGACGGCGGGGGCATAGAGCGGCTGCGCCGTGAGGAAGCCGCCGACGGGAGACTTCCAGATCAGGTGGAACGTCTTGGCCTGAGCGACCGTGAACGACGTCGGGGCCGCATTTTGGACATCCGCGGTGCGGCCGTACGCGGACCACTCGGTCGACGCAGGACGCGCGGAAGCTGCCCTCGACCGAGCCGTCTGCGCACCCGACGACACGAGGAGGAGCGCGACGCTTGAAACGGCGAGCCCGAGTCTGAGCCCCCAGGAAGCGTTCGACCTCGTCATACGAGCGCGAGCAGCCTACTACTGGGCGAGGGGCCGGGCTGTCACAACTCGCGGCTCGAGACAGCCCGGCCCCGCACTGTCAGGTCACGCGATCGCCGGCTCGCGTGCCTGGGTCAGGCGGAACTGGTTTCCTGACGGGTCGCGGAATGCCGAATCGATGCCATAGGGCCGTTCCTCGGGCGGCTCGGTGAACTCGATCCCGCGAGCGGTGAGCTCCTCGTACGAGGCGCGTGCATCTGTCGTTGTGAGCAGGACGTTCCCCGCCCAGCCCTTGGCCATCAGGCTTCGGATCTGGTCGGCTGTACCGGCGTCGAGAACCTGCGGCCCCGGGATCGCGTTCAGGAGGAGTGAGACTTCGGGCTGGCCGGGCGGGCCGACGGTCAGCCAGCGGTAGCCGCCGAGCTCGGGAAGAGTGACATCGGCGCGAAGTTCCCACCCGAGCTTCTCGGTGTAGAAGGCAAGTGCCTCGTCCTGGTCGTGCACCCAGACGCCTGCGAATCCGATCTTGATCATGACGTGCTCTCCTGTTCGGATGACGAATCGACTTGAGCCGATGCTACGGCTGAGGTGCTCGATCGTCTTCTCGAAATGTGCGGTGTTGCCGGCGCCCGTGTGCCCGCAACACGCAGGCTGGGATCAGGGCGTGCTGTGACGCCGGCGGAAACGAGTCACGATAGGCCGTCGGCGTCATTCCATAGACGCGGGTGAAGCTCGAGGTGAACGAGCCCACGCTCCGCAGACCGACTCGGAAACAGATCGAGGCCACAGACCGGTCGGTCGTGCGCAGCAACGTGGCGGCACGTTCCAGCCGACGCGTGAGCAAGTAGGCATGCGGAGACTCGCCGAACACACGGCTGAACTCACGACTGAAGTGTGAGCGTGAGAGACCTGCTGCACGAGCCAGATCGGCGACAGCGAGTGGATCCGAGTACCGGGCGTCGACGAGATCCCTGGCCCGTAGGAGGTGGCGCTCGGAAGGGACGACATTCATGGCCCCCAGTTTGCTCGCCGGCGGGAATGTGGGGTCGGAAGAGCTCGTTAGTTGCGGTGTCAAGTAAATGGAGAGATCGAACGGCTCATCCATGCTGCTGGTTTCGAGCCCTTGAAAGCGGGAGGTGTCGCCGACGCCGGACGGATCGAGATGCCCGGCGGCGACCTCCACCAGGCGAGCCTGAACGGCGCACTCCTCGATCTCGACGAAGCACGGGCGGCAGTCGCGGCATAAGCATCCGCAGGTGACGATCGATGTATGTATGCGTTTGTGCGGTTCGTCTTCTTCAGGGTCACCAGCCCGCTTGCAGCTTGTCGCGTTCGTGGCGCTCGCCTCGCCCGTCGCAGCAAGCGGGCACATCCGCACGAGCGTGGTGGCCGTCGATGACCGGGTCGTCGTCTTCTCGTTGCCTGCGCCGGTGCGGTCGGCCGTATCGGCGCGGGTCTTCGAGAGCGATCAGGCGCTTGGCCTAACGGCCAAGCGCGGCCACGCCGTCCTTGTTCTCGGCTACACCGGGGAACCGTTCCTGCGCATCGATGCCGAGGGCGTGGCGGTGAACGCCGCCTCGCCCACCGCGGCAGCCGTCGGCCTCTTGCGGCCAACACAGTCTTCCGTCGGCCGCGCCCCCGACTGGCGGTTGCGCTCGAGCGGACGAACGGCCGTCTGGCAGGACGCACGTTTGCGATCGCTGCCACCCGGGGTGAGTCACAGCGAGTGGCGGATCCCACTCCTGGTCGATGGTCGCCGCGTTCGGCTCGAGGGCGAGATACGACGTGTGCGCGCGCCCTCGCCGTGGCCATGGCTCGGTCTGGGCGTTGCCGTTCGTCGTCGCGGCGGCGTTGCTGCTCTCCCGTTATCGATCCCAACTCCGCGGCGCCGTTGTCGGCTTGGGGGTCGCCGCGGCAGCAGGAACCCTTGCGACTGCGACCGCGTTCGCAATGGGGGCCGATGCGAGGCCGAATGCCTCGACAGGGCGCTGGATCGAAGGCGGGTACGAAGTCGCGTTCGTGCTAGTCGGCCTTGCTGTCGTCGCCTTTGGCCCAGCCACTGCGCGACCGATCGCGGGCGGCGCTCTCGGTTTGCTCGGCCTCGCTGTCGGCCTGACCAAGCTCCCGGTGTTCCTGCACGGAATCGTGCTCTCGCCCGTCCCGGCTGCCGTGGCTCGTGCCTCGGTACTGCTCGCGATTGCAGCCGGCCTCGCAGCGGCGACGGTCGGAGTGGCCGTGTTCTTCGAACTACTCGAGTCACCGGACGAGGCGTTGGCCCGTTACCGTCAGATCGGTCGACCTTCGTAAGATTCCGATGCAGCGTGGCGGAACTTTCCCGCCCTCGCCCCAACCAGAGTCCCGCGTGACTCCGCAGGATCTGGTTCAGCAAGCGGAGGGGGAGGGATTTGAACCCTCGATCCGCCTAACGACGGATAACGGTTTTCGAGACCGCCGCATTCGACCGCTCTGCCACCCCTCCGATCGGGCGACAGGGTACCTAGTCCCCGTCGCGGCGGTCAGTCGTGGATGCGCGCGATCACGTCTTCGCGACGGAGCACGCGCACTCGGTGCGACGAGCGGGCGAGGCGCACCTCGAAACCGGCGTCACGGGGGAAAAGCACCTTGTCGCCTGGCTCGACCACGCCGACATCCGGCCCGACAGCGGCGACGATCCCGCTGTGCACCTGGGTCGCCTCGTTCGCCGGGACGATCAGACCACTCGGGAGCTCCGACTCGTCGAGCTGCTCCACGACGAGGTGGTCGTCCAGCGGCTCGAGCGTGGCGTCGGTGAGTGGCTGCCGTTCCAACACGGGTTCACGATACTCCGTGCGTGCAGATCGGCCGCAACGACGTCCCGGTGACCAACCCCGACAAGGTGTTCTTCCCGGCCCGGGGGCTGACGAAGCTCGACCTCGTCTCGTACTACGTCGGCGTCGCGGAGCTCGCCCTCCCCCACCTCCGCCGCCGGCCGTTCCACATGAAGCGCTTCCCGAACGGCATCGAACAGGATTTCTTCCACCAGAAGCGCGTGCCCGCGAACCATCCGAAGTTCGTCGACGAGGTGTTCGTGCAATTTCCCAGCGGGCACTCGACGGTGTTCGCGATCGTCGACAACGCGGCGGCGCTCGCCTGGGTCGCGAACCTCGGCTGCGTGGAACTGCACACCTGGCACTCGCGGGTGCCGGCGATCGAACAGCCGGACTACCTGCTGATCGACCTCGACCCCACCTCGGACGGCCAGTGGCCGTTCGTGCGGGAGATCGCGCTCGTCGTCCGCGACGTGCTCGCGGAGCTCGGCCTGCGCTCCTATCCGAAGACGTCCGGCGCGACGGGGCTGCACATCCTCGCGCCGATCAAACCCGACCTCGTGTTCCCCGACGTGCGTCGCTTTGCGAAGGCTCTCGCGCAGGAGGTGGAGCGGCGCATCGACGATCAGGCCGTCGCGACCACGACCTGGCGCGTTGCGGATCGCGTCGGCGTGTTCGTCGACTTCGGCCAGAACGCGCGTGACCGGACGATCGCGGCGGCGTACTCGGTCCGGCCGACGGCGGACGCGCGCGTCTCCGCCCCGCTCGAGTGGGACGAGGTCGCCGCCGTCGAACCGGAGGCGTTCACGCTCGAGACGATGCCCGGCCGCATCGCCGCCGCCGGCGATCCGATGCGAGGCATGTGGCGCAACCCGCCGTCACTGCGGCCACGCTTCGACCGGCTCGATCTGGAGCCTCCCGCGCCGCCGTTTCCTTGAATCTGATTCGGCGCAGCCGAACCAGATTCACGAGTTTCGTGCCAAGACCAGCAACTCGGGAATCTGGTTCGCTTCGCGAATCAGATTCCAACCACGCGGCTCATCTCCAGCCGAACAGCGTCTCGACCGTCGGCGCATTCGGGTCGCGGGGCGGCCGCAGCTCGTGCCAGGTGCAGTCGATCGGCTGCTTGTCCTCACGCCACCGGATCAACTTCGTGCCGTGGCGGAACCGCGACCCCTGAACCTTGTCGTAGCGAACCTCGACCACCAGCTCCGGCCGCACGGGCGCCTCCTCGAGCTCGCCCGAGCCCCACCGGTTCGGCTCGGAGAACCGCTGCTCGGACGATTCGTCGACGAGCGGCAGCACGCGCGCCGCCACGTCGGCGCGCGTCTTCGCCGCAACCGCACACGTACCGACGTAGTCGAGCCCGCCGTCCTCGCGGTACAACCCGAGCAGGAGCGTGGCGATCGACGAGCGATCACCCTTCCAGCGCACACCGACGACCACGCAATCTGCGGACTTGTGCTCCTTGACCTTTACGACGCCGTCGCGCGAACCGGGCAGGTACGGCACTCCGAGCTTCTTCGCGATCACGCCGTCGAGGCCGAGCGACTCGAACTGCGCGAGCCAGCCGCGCGCCTCGTCGACATCTCGTGTCGCCGGCGAGAGCCTGAAGCCGTCGAGCGCCTCGACGCGCGCGCGGCGTTCCTCGAGCGGCAGCTTCCACACTGCTTCGCCGTCCCAGACCAGCACGTCGAAGACGACGAACTCCGCCGGGATCTCCCCCGAGAGCCGCCGGATCCGCGACTCGGCCGGGTGCAGGCGCATCTGCATGGCGTCGAAGTCCAACGCTCCGTCCCGCGCAATCACGATCTCGCCGTCGAGCGCCGACCGCGGCGGCAGCAGATCGCCGAGGGCGCGCAACTCCGGGAAGTAGCGAAGCAGCGGCCGTTCGCTTCTCGACCACAGAGCGAGCTCCGGGCCGGCGTTCTCGAAGACACCTCGGAAGCCGTCCCACTTGGGCTCGTACTGCCAGCCCTCGCCGACCGGCAGCTCGCGAACGAGCTCCGCCTCCATGGGCGGGAACGGAACCAGGCCGTGCAGGTTGGCGGACGTCTCAGGCACAGGAAGCTGCATCGAACCACACCGAGGCCCCGGCACGCGCCGGTCGGCGAGGTGGACAACCGGGCCGGAATCGTCCTAGTATCGAGACGTGCCTACCGAGGACTCAGTGACGAACGAGCCGCCGGAGGAGGTCGGCTGGAGTCACCACGCGCAGGACGTCGCCGAGGCCGAAGAGGCCTCCCGGGTCGGCGAGAACCCTGCACTCGAGACGCCGCAGGCCATGCGGAACAGCCTCCCACTCGGTCGCTTCCTGCTCGTGCTGATCACGTCGTGCGTCGTCTTTGCACTGGTCATCTACTTCGTCTTCTGGCGCTGACGCTCGGCGTCAGCGCAGCCACGTAGTCGCCGCAACGTAGGGTTGGCTGATGAAGCGCGTCGCCGTCACCGGAGTGGGTGCCGTCTCTCCGCTCGGGCTCGATGCGCCGTCGACCTGGCGCGCAGCCCTAGCCGGGCAGAGCGGAATCGACTGGATCTCGACGTTCGACACCGACGGCCTGCCGGTGCGGATCGCCGCCGAGGTGAAGGGCTTCGACCCGAGCCAGGTCGTCTCGGCGAAGGACGCGCGGAAGCTCGAGCGCAACGTGCTGCTCGGCGTCGCCGCCGGTCGCGAAGCACTGACAGACGCGGGCCTGAACGGATTCGACCCAACCCGAGTCGGGATCGTGTTCGGCTCGGCGATCGGCGGGGTGCCGGGCATCGTCGAGCAGGCCGAGACGCTTCGAGACCGTGGGCCGGGCCGCGTCTCGCCGAACTTCCTGCCGAACGTGCTCGTCGACTCCGTCTCGGGGCAGCTCGCGATCTCACTCGGGATCAAAGGCCCCAACTACGCCGTCGTCTCCGCCTGCGCAACGGGCTCGCACGCGATCGGCGAGGCGGCCGAGATGATCAAGCGCGGCGACGCCGACGCGGTGCTCGCGGGCGGCACGGAATCGTGCATCATCCCGCTGATCCTGGCGGGCTTCACGGCCATGCGGGGGCTCGCAGCAGAGGACGAGGATCCGCCGCGCGCCTCGCGGCCGTTCGACGCGACGCGCGCGGGCTTCGTGATGGCCGAGGGCGCCGGCGGCGTCCTGCTCGAAGACTGGGAGACAGCCGAACGGCGTGGCGCGCGGATCTACGCGGAGGTGCTCGGCTACGGCGCCTCCAACGACGCCCACCACATGGCGCAGCCGGAACCGGAAGCGACCGGAGTCGCAGCGATGATGACCGCCGCGCTCCAGCGTGCGGGCGTCGACAAGGAACGCGTGGGCTACATCAACGCGCACGGCACCTCGACGCCGCAAGGCGACGCAGCCGAGACGAAGGCGATCAAGGATGTCTTCGGCGATCACGCACATAGGCTCGCGGTCTCGTCGACGAAATCGATGATGGGGCACACGTTCGGTGCTGCGGGCGCGATCGAGGCGATCATGTGCGTGCTGGCGCTGCACGACGGCAAGCTGCCCCCGACGATCAACTACCGCGAGCCCGACCCCGAGTGCGATCTCGATTACGTCCCGAACGAGGCCCGCGAGGCACGCGTCGACGTCGCTCTCTCGAACGCGATGGGGCTCGGCGGCCACAACGGCTGCGTTCTGCTCGGCCGGGCCGACTGACGACTAGCCGGAGAGCAACTCGGGAGTCAACTCCGCGACGCTGCGGACGACCACATCCGCGCGAGCGAGCGCGTCCTCGTCGGGAGGAAAATGCGGATTGGGCACCGCGACGACACGCATGCCCGCGGCCTTCGCCGACCGGATGCCGTTGTGCGAGTCCTCGACTGCGGCACACCGAACCGGCTCCACGGCGAGCCGGCTCGCCGCCTCCAGGTACACATCGGGCGCCGGCTTGCCCCGTGCGACCTCCTGCGACGAGACGGTGACGGGAAAGAACTCGCGCAGCCCCGCGGCGCGCAGCACGACCTCGATCAACTCCGGGTTCGACGAGGACGCGATCGCCAGGGGCCACCGCGAGGCCGCCATGCGCACGGCGTCGACGGCACCGTCGATCAGCGGCGGCGCATCGCCGTAGCGGGCGAGCATCCGCCGGACGATCTCGGCGTTGATCTCCTCGGGCGAGCCCGGAACGCCCAGCTCATCCGCCATGTAGCGCGACCATTCGACGGAGCTCATGCCCATCATGTCGCGCGTCGCCGATGCGGTGTACGTCCCGCCGGTCTCGCGCACGTATTCCTCGCGGACGTCGTCCCAGACCTGCTCGGAGTCGACGATCACGCCGTCCATGTCGAAGACGACCGCGTCGATCACAAGGCGCGATAACCGCGGTGCACGTACGAGAGCGACGTCGCGGCGGTGCCCTCCTCGATCGACAGGATCTCGCCGACGAAGAACGTGTGGTCGCCCGTCCGCATCTGCTCGACCGTGCGCGCCGTCAGCCAGCCCGCTGCACCGACCAGCAGACGCTCATCGTCCTCGCGCAGATCGATCCCGTCCCACAGGACGAGCGGTGGCACGCTGCGCGCGAAATGCTGGGCAAGCTCCTCCTGGTCGCCCGAGAGCAGCGACGCCGCCCACTCGCCCGCGCCGCGCAGCAGCTCGTGCAGCGACGCCTCGAGGGCAACGGAGATGCCGACGAGCGGCGGCTCCAGCGAGAGCGAGACGAGCGACGAGATGGTCAGCCCGTGCCGGCGCCCGTCGACTTCGGCGACGACGACGGACACTCCCGCCGGCCAGCGACGAAAGAGTGCTCGTTGTTCTGCCCCGCGGTCTTGCACGGGTCGAGCCTAGCCGAGCGTCCGGCCTAGTTCGCCCGGCACACCTTGTCGCCGAGCTGCGAGATGGCGTCATTCGCCTGCAGGTCGAGCGACTTGTCGTAGGCCCCGGGTGCGTCACCCTGCCACATCACATCCGGGGTGACACCGGGACCCTCGACCGTGGCGCGATACTTCGTCCCCTTGCCCGCCGGGTGCGAGCCGTGCGGGTTGAAGCTGTAACAGAAGACGCCTGTTCCGCTATGGGCGAGGAAGCTGTTCTCGCGCTTCCAGCCGGCGCCGTACGCCGAGTCGAACGTGTCGACGTAGATGTTGCGGCCGAACGAGTCGAGCGGGTTGCCGGCCGCTGTCGACTTGAAGCCGTAGACCGGCTGGCCGTTGTAGGTGAGCGTCCCGTAGAGGTGGTCCCACTGGTGCCAGGCCCAGTCGGTGGCGATCGTCAGCACCGGCAGGTCGCCCGTCCAGTGCGAGAGCCGAAGCTCCCACGTCGCCTGCTGCGCATTCGGAAGGCCGCCGTAGTTCGGCAGCATCCGCTGCCACGACTGGAGCGCCCAGTACGACCCGTCGGGCGCCTTGCACGCCGCAACCTTCCACGCGAGCGGCGGGCCGTCGTAGGCACCGCACCGGTCGCCGAACGTCTTCCAGGCCTCGGTGTGCGACTTGCCCCAACCGCCGGCGTAGTCGAGCCTGAACGCAACCTGCGCGCGCGCATGGGTCGGAGCGATCGCGTTGACCGCATCCCACGCGAGCACGTGCTTGACCTTGCCTCCAGCGGTGTACGTGACCAGCGCTTCACCCTTGGCGTCGACGGCCAGCCGCACGTCATGGGCGTTCCGGTCGATCAGCTGCGAGGCGTTCGCAGTGGCCGCGCACATGCACGCCACAGCGACCGTCAAGACAAATGGGACATACCGCAACGAGGCTCTCCTCCTCGGGAACGACTTCCCCATCTGTGTCGGCGATCCCGGCGGGAGGCGCGATCCCTCGCGTGAGTTCCCTCGATCGAGGTACGGCCTGTTAGCGTCTCGCGCCTGTGAACCGGCGCGACCTGATCGAGCTCTCAATCACCCTCGGGCTCGTCGTGGTCGCCGCCATCTGCCACTTCGCGCTCGGCGACGTGACGACGTTCGTCGTCGCTGCGATCGCTCTGGCCGCTCTCGCCCGGCTCGTCGGGAACGGGACGGAGCAGCTCGGCTCGAGGCTCGGCTCGGGCGGGGCCGGCGTCGTCCAGTCGGCACTCGGCAACCTGCCCGAGCTGTTCGTCTCCCTGTTCGCCCTGAACAGCGGGCTCGTCACCGTCGTGCAGGCTGCCCTGGTCGGCTCGATCCTGGCAAACAGCGTGCTCGTGCTCGGAATCGCCTTCTTCGTCGGCGGTCTGAAGAACGGCGTGCAGCGGTTCAGCTCCGAACGGACGCGGATGGTCTCGACACTTGCGCTTCTCGCGGCGGCCACGATGGCGACGCCGTCACTCGCACACACGTTCCACGCACCCGCCGAGGCTCACTCGGGCACCTTGTCGCTGATCTGCGCAGGCGTCTTGCTCGTCGTCTACTTCTGCGCTCTGCCGCTCTTCCTGCGCAGCACGGATGACGAGGAGCATCCGCCTCCCCGCTGGACGGTGGCGACCACTGCGGTCGTGCTGGGCGTCGCCGCCGTCGGCGCCGCGCTCGTGTCCGACTGGTTCGTCACCGCGCTGACGCCGGCGATCGAAACGCTGCACATGAGCCAGGAGTTCGCCGGGCTCGTGATCGTCGCGATCGCCGGCAACGCCGTCGAGAACGTGGTCGGCGTGCAGCTGGCTGCCCGCAACCGAGCCGACTTCGCGATCTCCGTGATCGTCAACTCGTCGCTGCAGATCGCACTCGCGTTGACCCCGGTGCTCGTCTTCGTCTCGCTGTTCTTCTCCCCCCATCTGACACTCGTCTTTCCACCGCTCCTGGCACTCGTGCTGGTGATCTCCGCGATCCTCGGTGCCTTCGTCGTCAACGACGGCGAATCGACCTGGCAGGAGGGAGTGGTGCTGATCGGCTTCTACGTCGTGATCGCCGCGAGCTTCTGGTGGGGCACGTAGCCGCCTACTTCGCGATCGCGGCGACCGTCGCACCCGTGAGGGCGACGAGATCGGACGGTGAGAGCTCGATCTGCAGCCCGCGGCGTCCGGCGCTCACGAGGATCGTGTCCCAGGCGAGCGCGGACTCGTCGACGGTCGACTGCAACTGCTTCCGCTGACCGAGCGGGCTGATCCCACCGATCACGTAGCCCGTCGCGCGCTCCGCAGTAGCGCGGTCGGCGAGGGTCACCCGCTTGCCCGCCGCGCGCAGATCGAGCTGGCGGTCGGCGGGCACGACGAAAACGGAGAGGCGGCCGTCGACCGATGCGACGAGCGTCTTGAAGAGCCGCTCCGGCGGCAGGCCGAGTGCCTTCGCGACCGCGACCGCATAGTCGCCGTCTCCGAGCTCGACGCCCTCGTACTCGTGCAGCGTGAAGTCGATGCCTGCCCGCTTGGCCGCTTGCACGGCGGGTGTCATTCGGCAAGCTCCTCGGCGAGCAGCCCGAGACAGAAGAGACGCCACGCCAGATCGACGTCCGCGGCGAGGAACAGCGCCGCCTCGCGGGCGCTCGCGAGCTCGCGAACGCGAAGGACCAGCGCATCGATGCTCCGGCCCAGCTGCTCGCGCCGGTCGTCGGTGTAGAGATCGGTGGCGAGCGCCTTGACCGCGCGGTCGTCCACCTCGAGCTCGCGGTGCGGGTCTCCGCCGGCTGCGACGAGGAGCAAGGCACGCCGACGCGCACCGTTCAGCTCAGCTTCGTCGAGCTCGACGGACTGGCCGGCGACGTACGCGAGCACCGGCAGCGGATCGCCAAGCTCCCCGGCGTCGACGCGCGTGAGCAGCTCGGCCAGGGCGTCCATGACTACCATGAGACTAGATGGACGACGTTCTCGCCAAAGCGGAGGAATGGCGCGCCGCAGGCGAAGAGGTCGCGATCGCAACCGTCGTCGCGACACGCCGCAGCGCCCCTCGCCCACTCGGCTCGAAGCTGGCGGTGACACGCTCAGGGCGGATGTTCGGGTCCGTCTCGGGCGGCTGCGTGGAGGCGGACGTCGCGGAACGCTGCCGGGCTGTCCTCGACGGCGAGGTCGCAAGCGTCGTCTCGTACGGCATCGAGGACGAGCTGGCGTGGACGGTGGGGCTGCCGTGCGGCGGCGAGATCGACGTGTTCCTCGAGCCGTTCGCCGGCGCCCCGACTCTGGCGCGTGGCACGAGCTATGTGGTCGTCGAGGGAGACGGGGTCGGCGAGCGTTGGGAAGCCGACGAGCCGGCTCGCACCGGATTGCGCGAGGAGGCGGGACGCAGCGTGTTCGTCGAGGCGATCGGCCCACCGCCGCGGCTCGTGGCCGTCGGCGCGGGTGACATCGCCGAGGCGCTGTGCGCCTTCGCCCGCCCGCTCGGCTGGCGGACCGTGGTCGTCGATCCACGCGCAGGCCTCGCAACGCGCGAGCGTGTGCCGAGCGCCGACGAGGTGATCGTTGCGTGGCCGGACGAGATCGACATCGACGCGGGAACCGCGCTCGTCTCGCTCGTTCACGAGGAACGCATCGATTTGCCCGCGCTTCGCCGAGGCATCGAGGGCGGCGCGTTCTACGTCGGCGCACTCGGCTCGAAGCGCACCCAGGCGAAGCGGCGCGAGCAACTCGGCGCGGTCGCCGACGACGTTCGCGGCCCGGTCGGTCTCGATCTCGGTGGCGAGACGCCCGCCGAGATCGCACTGGAGATCATCGCCGAGGTGCTGGCTGTGCACCGAAAGGGCACGGCTCCGCCGAGCTAGGAGGGCGAGGCGACCGCGGCGTGGCTCGCGCTGCGGCTACGGCCGGCGGCGAAACCGAGGCCGATCAGCCCGATCCCGAGCAGGAAATGCAGCCAGTTGTCGGCGGTGTTCGCGGGCAGCCAGCCGGCCACGCCAACCGCGCCGAGCACCCAGAGCGCGAGGTAGACGATCCCGCCTCCCGTCAGGAACGTGGCCGCACCCTCGGCGGTCCTCGCGAGGACGACGCCGACGACGCCGAAGAGCAGGTGAAAGAGGTTGTGGAGGATCGACACCTGGAACAGCCCGAGAAGCTTCGCTCCACTGCCGTGACCGGCGAAGCTCAGATCGCCGTAGTGGCTCGTGACGCCGGGGACGAACCCGAGGATCCCCGACGAGCAGGAAGACGATCCCGACGATCCCGGCCGCCGACTGGATGGGTGTGCGCTCGCCGATCTCGTTGCTCCCTTCTCCTAGCCGTGCGCCGAATCGTCGCCTGAGCCCGAATCATGCATGTTCCCGCCGCCTCCGCCGTCCCCACCGCTGGAGCCGCCGCCGCTGACGCCGTCGCCGGCACCCCCGTCGCGCGAGTCGCCCGAGCCGCTGGTGGGCGTCAGAGGCGCTGCCTCGGTCGTGGTCGTCGTGTGGGACGGGCCCTCGCCGCCACCCTCCGCCGTGGTGGCAGGTGTCGTCGGGACGGTGACCGGGACGGTGCTCGTCTGACCGCCGTCGCCGGGCCCGGACCGGCCGCTTCCACCCGAACTGCCGCCACCTCCATCCGAGCCCTGGGTCTTCGTCGGGCCGCCGGTCGTCTGACCGCTCGGCCCCTCACTGCCTCCCCCGCCGCCATCGTGCCGTTCGACCGTGCCGACGACCGGGGAGCCACGGCCGCGCCTTGGTTTGCCCCGGTGATCGAGCACGTGCGGCTCGGGCTCGCCTCGAAGGCGAGCCGTCACCAGACTCGCGTCCGCCGCCGCTGGAGAACGCGCCGGTAGCCGCCGTAGCGAGACGGCTCGCGCGGTGCGCGTGCGCGATCGGGGCAACGGCGCGCTGCACGGGGCGCGCGTGATGAGAGGCCTGGTCGGCGGCCCCCGAAACGCCGGCGGCAAGAGTGGCCGTCACGACGACCGCACCGACCTTCGCCGCCGCCGGAGCTCCACCGGTCGCAACTCCCACGAAGAGCCCCCGCAGCCAATCGAACGGGGCCAACGGGAACAGCGTCTGCACGCGTCCGCGTAGCCCCAAAACGGTGCGGCAGGACGAGCAGGACCGCAGGTGGGTCTTCAGCGCGCGGCGCTCGTCGCGTTCGAGCGGCCCCAGCGCGAGACGCTGCACGGCCACGCAGTTGAGCCGGTCGCCGAAGACGAGATGCTCGGCAAGCCGGTTCCGCGCCACGAAGAGCGACTGCTCGACCTGGGCTGATGAAAGACCTAGCTCTGCCGCCGTCTCATCGATCCGCAGCCCGTGGAGCTCGCGCAGCACGTAGACGCGGCGCTGACGGTCGGGCAGAGCCGCGAGTGCCGCGACCAGGGCACCGGAACGCGCGACGGGCTCCCCGGTTCCCGTCGAGCCCTCGGGCAACTCGGCAGACGGCAGCTCGAGGCGCCGTGTGACGAGGTCGATCGCAACGTTGTGAGCGATCCGATAGAGCCACGGCCGGACTCGGTCGGGAACGCGGCCGTCCCGCAACGCCCCGTACGCCTTGAGAAGAGCCGACTGTGCGACGTCGTCCCCGGACACCGCATCTCCGAGCAGGTTTGCGCCGTAGGCGGAGAGCCGATGCACGTAGCGCCGGTACAGCTCGTCGAACGCAGCCGCCTCGCCGGAAGCGAGGCGGCTGCCGAGCTGTTCGTCCGAGAGGCGCCGGAGCAAGAGCGGGCTCACGTCCTCTCTACCGGCGCGGCGAGCCCGACGGATTGGCCTAGTGGTCGCCTCCACCGCCATGCTCTCCGCCGCCACCACCGTCGTGGCCACCCCCGTGGTCGCCGCCGCCGTCGTGGCCGCCGTCGTCATCAGCCTGCTCGGCGTCACCGTCTGCCGAGAGGGCCGTCAGGGTCAGGGAGCCGTCGGGCCCCTGCGAGAAGGCTGCGAGCACCTCCATGCCCGAGACGAACGGCGTCAACGAGAGCCCCGCCGGGACCTTGAGCACGAGGCTCATGTGCTCGGACGTGACGGTGATCGTCCCGGTGCCGAGCAACAGCCTGCCTTCGATCTGGCCACCGGGAGCGGTCGGAGACACCGTCGTCGCGTCGTCCTCGTCGAGCTCGCCGTTCGCGCCGATGGTCACCGTCACCTGAACGACGCTCCCGGGCCTCGGCGCGGAGTCGTTCCTGTGCGCCCCGCGGTGCAGGGCGACCAGCGCCCCGCCGGCGGAGACCATCAGCTTTGCACCGGAGTTCGAGAGCAGCAGACCACGGAACCTCACCCGATGCACGCGCCCGAGGACGTCGATGCGCGACGCGGAGAACGTCGAATTGCGGAGCCGGCGTGCATGCAGAGCGACGCGTTCCCCGACGGCGACCTTCGCCTGGGTATGAACGAGGACGACGTTCGAAGGCGTGCGAGCGACGACAACGAGGTGCGTGCCTCTCTGCACCTTGATCACGACGCCGCTCGCGAACGCACCGGTGGGCACGAGCAAGGCGCCCGCCACGACGAACAACACGATCAACCGTTTCATGAGCAGGACTCCTTCAGGTCGGTTACCGACCAAAGACCCCGGGCGGGGGCAGATCTTGCATGACAATTGACATCCATCGACAGACATCGATATATTGATGTCTGTCGATGGGAAGTTCACTCTCCGAGCCGATCGCGTGTTGCGCTCCACTCGCGGCGCCCGCCCTGTCGGACGACGAGGCCGCGGCGACGGCTGCGCTCTTCAGAGCGCTCGGCGATCCGGCACGCGTGCGAATCGTCAACATCCTCGCCACCGTCGGCGGGGAGGTGTGCGGATGCGAGTTGACGGCTTCACTCCGGCTCGCCCAGCCGACCATCTCGCATCACCTCACAAAGCTCTACGAGGCCGGCTTGCTCGAGCGCGAGCAGCGTGGGCGGTGCGCGTACTACTCACTGAGCAACGTCGCGGTGCGGAAGCTCGCCGCCGTGACCGACCTGAAGGGGGCCTGCTGCTGATGCTGTGTGACTGCAACTGCTGTGACTGTGACTGCTGCGATTGCGGCTGCGACTGCTGCAAGAAATGAACGTGCTCTTCGTCTGTATCGGGAACCAGGGCCGCTCGGTGATGGCCGAGCGGCTCTTCCGGGCGGCGGCGGGCGACGACCACGAAGCGCGCTCCGCGGGAGCTGCACCGGGTGATGCGACGCACCCTGAGGTGTTAGCCGTGTTGAGCGAGGTCGGCATCGACGCCTCGGATCACGTGCCGACGAAGCTCGACGAGGCGCTTCTCGACTGGTCGGACGTCGTCATCGCGACATGCGACGGGGCGTGTCCCGTGACGCCGGGCAAGCGTCGCTTCGACTGGCACGTTCGAGATCCGATGCAGCGCCCGATCGAAGAGGTGCGGGCGATTCGGGACGAGATCCGCGACCGGGTCGCCGTTCTCCTGACCGAGCTCTAGGAGCGCCGGCGGGTTCGCCGGCGGAAGGTGAACCCCGTCGCGATTCCGAGCAACCAGCCGATCACGGCCGTCGCGAGGATGATCCACACGAGCGACGCCCGGGTCGACCCGAACGCCCAGCTCACTTTCACCGTTCGCGTGTTCGCCGAGATCAGCACGATCAGGACGGCGATCAACCCGACGAATGCAAAGGCTCTGGCGTAAAGCCGGGCTCGACGCCGATGACGGCCGGCCCGGACGCCGGCCGGCTCCTCGCCGGCTGGGGCGGGATGACCGGAGCCCCCGGGGCGCTGGGCGGTTGGGTCGTCGGGTGGCTGAGTGTCCGTCATGGCTGCTGCCTTCGCGATGAACAATACGAACCTGGACGATCGGACGACCCGTCCCACCCGAACAGCAGATGATCCCCGAGGGCGCGCGCCCGATAGTGCGCCCATGAGCGATTCCGAGCCCGACCGCTCGCCGGAGCTCGACCGGGTCCGGCAGATGTTGTTCCCGCAGCTCCCGCCCAGCGAGGGCTGGGCGCGGATCGACGCGGCGTTCACCGGAGCAGCGGATCCGCAGCGGACCGCGGCAATCGAGCGCCTCGCATCGGGTGATCTCAGCGACGATCTGCTGTCGCTCTTGCGCCTGCTCCGCGACCAATAGCCCGCCATCGGGAGGCACCAACTTTTCCGTCCGTGGCGAATCGAAGCCTGAGGGCGTCGCCCGCGCGACCCTTCTCTCCCCCGCGCGGCGGCGTCCCGTTTTCCCTGCACAGGGGCAAAATGATGGTCTGAGCGACCGATCAGGCGGGCACCGCGCTCGGGGTGCCTGCCGGGGGCCAAGGCTGATCCAGCCGTGGCCCCCGGCTCGGCGCTAGACGTTGCCCGAAGGCATGAACGAGGCGCCGCTCGAGCTCGACGAGCTCGAGCTGCCACCCATGTTCGGGCAGGGCTTCTTGGTCCCGCCCGGCGCCGCGTTCGGCGTCGTCGTCCCCGGCGTCGTGCTCGGAGCCGGGGTCTTGTTCGGCGTCGTCGTCGTCGAGTGACCGTTGGCGGCGTACGCAACTCCGCCACCGACACTCAGTGCGACGACCGAGGCCGTGAGAGCGAACGTGCGAATTCGGCCCAAATCGATCCTCCTCTCTCCGATTGCTCCCCATCAGAACAGAGGGACCTAGGGGGAACCGCAGAGTTCGCTGTGAATCGGTTGGACACGGCTCAACGATGAGCTGCGAAGACGTCCTCGCACAGGCGAACTGCGCGTTCCGCAAACAACCGGGCGGCCGTCAGAGGCGGCCCGGGGAGTCCGACGAAGCCGGGTCCTCCACTCGCAGCTGGAATGAGCGTGCACGTGAAGGTGCCGTGGCGAACGTCGACGACCGACGGCCGCCGTCCGCCCTGGTAGCCCCACTTCGCCTGCGCGCCTGCAACCGCAAGCGGCCGGAACCTCCCGTACGGGTGGTCGCCGCGATGCGTCCACAGGGTCCGGTCACCGTCGTCGATCCGAAGGAAGACCTGTAGGCCGGCCCCGAACGCCGACCCTCCGCGCGGGAAGAACGCGCAGTCGCTCGATCCGCCGAGCTGGATCGGTGCAACCGTGGTGGTGAAGAGCGCACGGACGTGCTCGATGCGGATCGCTCGACAGAGCTTTCGATAGGTGGCCTCGGTCGGAGGGGCAGCCGCTTGTTGACTGCCTCCTGCGAGCACGGCGCCGGCGGCGCCAAGCGCGATCAAGGCGCACAGGGCCGTGCACGCCGCGACATCAGTGCCGCGGGCACGAGCACGCTTTCGAGCGTCGGCCGGCATGTGCGCGACTCTAGTGGCTCGACCCCTGGCGCCTGATCCGAAACTCCGATCGGCCTGCGTCGTATGTGTCAGGGCAGCCGGTGACGAGCGATGAGCCGGGACGCATCGAAAACGCCAGACGCATTCCCGGCTCACCGCGCTACGACGCTGACCCTCCCCAGAATCAACCGCGCCGTTGGAACGACCCTAGCCGTCGAGAAGGAGGCGACCGAGCAAAGAGTTGGTAACGAGCTGGAGGCTTGTTCCGACGGCGTCAGCACGGGCCGGGCCAGGGACACGCCTGAGGTTCGAATCCCCAGCCCGGCGAAGTCGGCGCGCGCACCCCCCATGGCACACCGACCGAATTCGCAGCGTACGCCCGGGCGCGCTGCAACCCGTCCCCTATTCAGGTGAACAGCATGGGCCGGGCGGGCGAACCGAACGCCAAGCGCTTTACACCTGCCCGGCCCATGCTCACGCTACGCCAGAGCGAGCGCGTCGGCTAGTGGCCCATTCGGCCATGTCGGTTAAAAGCGTTTGTCGGCTCGTTTCTTCTCGTCGTGGCGAAGGAAGAGCCATTCGACGATCAGAACCAGCCCGACGAAGAGCGCAACGGCGAACAACAGATGGCCCATGCGAACAACGGTAGGAGCGGCTCGCCGTCAGCGCCCTGAACCTTCGGCGTGTTTTCACCTGGCCGTCGCCTCGAGCTCGCAACGTCAATGGTTTCGACGTGCTCAGGGAGGGCACACCGATTACGAAAGGTGAGGTGATCGAGAAATGAACGAGGAACAACAGGTTCAGCGCGAAGAACACGACGACGTCGCGACGGACAACGGCGAGGTCACCGACGCGGTAGCGCCGGTGACGCACCAGGATCTCTCGGAATGGCGTGGCCGTCTCCTCAGCGACGCAAACGGAGAACGGATCGGAAAACTCGAGGATGTGTATTTCGACATCGATACCGACGAGGCCCAGTTCGGCACCGTCAAGGAAGGGTTGTTCGGCCGCCACCTGACCTTCGTGCCTCTCGTCGGCGCCACCGTCGGCCCCGACAACCTGCAGGTCGCCACCACTGTGGCCGAGGTGAAAGGCGCACCGAACATCGCACTCGAAGGCGAGCAACTCACCACCGAGGACGAATCAGTGCTCTACCACCACTACAAGCTGAACTACACACCATCCGATCGCGAGAGCAAGCGGCGACTCGTCCGCCACTGAGTGCGGCCAATCACGGCTGGAGGCCTGGAGACGTCCTCAGGATTCCGCTGAGCCGGGTGCGCCGGGCGCTCGCTCGGCCTGAAGCTGCACCTCGCTGCCGGTGAACCCGATCGCGCGGTAGATGCGAATCGCGAGGTAGTCGGGATCCGCGACAATGACCAGCGTCTCCGCACCCAGCTCACCGAAGCCGTAGCCGCTTACATGGTGGGCGAGCGTGCCGGCCAGCCCGCGCCCTCGGTACTCGGGGTGTGTTTCCACCGACTGGAAGCGCGCCAGTCCGGACGCGGCGGTGACCAGGCCCATCTGCGCTACGAGCGTGTCGCCGAGAAATGCTCCGAACCACCGGCCGTGCCCGCCCTCGACGACGGCGCGGTTGCTGCTCGCCCGGCGGGTCACGAACTCGCGGTGGTTGACCGACTGATCGGAGCCGTCGCACGCAATCCGGAGCTCGACGCTCTGGAGCCAGTCGTTGTCGGACTGAAAAGCACGGTACTCCGCCTCGCCGTTGGGGTGGGCCGGCGGGCGCACGGAGCTCGCGGTCATGACCGTCGATGACTCGACATCGAGCCCCTGCTCTGCAAAACCCGACAGGTCGTCGACTGTCCCTTGCACATCGAATCCGAACGATCGATGCTCGGCCTCCGGGAACACCGCCTCGAACCGGTCGAGCCACTCCTCGACTCGGCCCACACCCGGCACGTGATCGAGCAAGAGGAAGTTGCCCCAGTAGAACCCCGGGTTCGCTGGGCTGCGCACCACGAGGTGGTCACCGCGGTCCTCGATCGTCGACCCTGCTCTTTCGAGGAGCGCGAGATCGGTCCGAAAGCCGAGCGAAGAGACGTGCACGGCCCGATCAGCCGTGCGACCGGCGCTTGCAGACATAGGCCGCGTAGATGCCGTCGGCACTCAGGTGGCGCTGCTCGATCTCGAAGCCGGCGACGTCGAGCATCGGTTCGAGCAGCCAGGTGAAGGTCGAATGCTCGGTACGGACGTGTTCGGCAAGCTGCTCGGCCGTCCAGCCTCGCGCGGGATCTGTCTGAGCTGCGTCGAGCCACTTCTGAATCGCCGAGGCTGCGTCGGCGGGATCGAAAGAGAAGACAAGATCCTGCAGAAGCAGAACACCCTCTGGTCGCAGCATCGCCGCGATCCGTTCGAGGGCGGCGACCTTCCAGAAGTCCGGCAGGTGATGCAGAGCGTTGCGCGTCATGACGGCGTCGGGCGGATCGCCGCTGTGCCGGTACGTGAGGAATCCCGCCTGGACAGCCTCGATTCCTCGGTCCAGAAGCGCTGCCACCATCGCCGGCGAGACGTCGACTGCAACCACCCTTCGGACATGGGGTGCAATTGCCTCCGCAAATGCACCGGTGCCGGCGCCGAGATCTACGACGGTGCTCGAGCTGCCGATCCCGAGCTTCAGCAGATCCGCGACGTCTTCACTCCAGTCCGTCGGCGACTTCTCGTCGTATCCCGCGACGTATCGGGCGTCCAGGTGCTCCTGCCCCGCGTGTACGAGTTCGTCCAACTCCCAGAGCGGCTGCTCAGCGTGTCCTCCCACACGACAATCGTAGGCGCCTACGGTTGCGTCACGTACCCGATGGTGTGGCCGTGCCAGTGCGCGAGTGTCCAGCGCAACCCGTCTGTCGAGACGCGCCGGTCCTTCGCGGTCGCGATCGTGCGGTTGTAGACGGCAGTCACACACTGTGGCGGGCGGAGGCCGGCACAGGTTCGCTGGTAGAGGAGCTGGCGACCGTTGGGAGACCAGGCGAGTGGCGTGAAGTCCACTCCGATCAGCTTCGGGATCGGCGCGATGACGCGCCGCGCGTGTGTCGCGAGGTCGGTGACGTCGAGGCCGCTGTTGTAGTTGCCGGCGACGGTGGCGGCGATCGCGCGCCCCGTCGGAGACCACAATGGATCGACGCCGCTGCCGGGGTAGCGGGCGATGGTCCGCCCTCGACGGATACAGAAACCGCCTCCGTGCACGTTCAGACACTCGTAGGCGATCGAACGGCCGTCGGGCGAGATGGACGGCCGAAAGGCGCTGTCTGCGACGCCACGGCGGACGAGAACCCGGCGGCCGCTGCCGTCGACTAGCTCGGTGACGAGATCCGCGCGAGCGCCCTCCGCCCCCGAGGCAAAGACGATCGAGCTCTCATCCGGCAACCATGCGGCCAAGCTTGCGGCCGCGTCGACGAGGCGGATGCCGGTGCCGTCGGAGCCGGCGACGTAGAGGCCGTAACTCCCGTTCGCCCAGGCCGTATAGGCGATCGACCGACCGGACGGCGAGAAGGCCGCGTCACCCACGCCCTTCGTGTCGGCCAGCAGTACCCGTCCGCTCCCGTCAAGAGCACTGATGACCAGGCCATCATCGGTCCGCAGCGCCACCCGATTGGCGGCGCGGTCGAGCACGGTGCCGGCGGGTAGCGCTGTGAGCAGTTGCCGGTTCGAGCCGTCGTCCCGAACCGTCCAGAGGGCGCTCGTGCCGACTTCGCCCCCATAGGCCGACGCGGCCGCCACGACCGCGAGCAGCACGACCACAAACGGGAGCCCGCCTCTCATCAGTCGGATGATCCGTCCCGTCCGTAAACAAAACGTTCGCGCGTACGAAGGATTCGTCGACGCCACGCAGGCCCTCCGGAAGCGAAGGCACGGGTTCGGATGCACGACACCCCGCAGGCTGCGGGGTTTCGGCTCGTCGCGAACGGCGGGGGTGGGATTTGAACCCACGGACGAGTTGCCCCGTCAGCGGTCTTCAAGTACGCCTCTCAGCGGCAGCTTTCAGCGTTCATTGAAAACTCGTGCCGTGGATGTTCGCGTCGGCGTCGTTCCTCACGCGACCGGTGACGTCGCGGTGCCGATGATCAGCGGACGGACGAACGGGGGCGCCTTTGGCAGCTCAGTCTGCTTGAGGTCGATCACCTCGAAACCCGCCGAGCGGATCGTGCCGAGCGTAGGACGGTTGCAGTCGCAGCAGACGGTAAAGCGGTTGACCGGGTTCATCCGGTTCTGCATTTTCGCCACGCGCGGGTCGTCCGAGCGAACGTGCTCGATGAAGATGAGCTTGCCACCAGGGCGCAGCACACGGCGGAGCTCCCGCACAGCACGCGGTTGGTCGTCGACGCCGCAGAGCACGAGAGTCGAGACGACCGTGTCGAAGCTCGCGTCTTCGAACGGAAGATCCTCGGCCGGAGCGCGCAGGACGGTCGCCCGCGAGTCCTGCTCCTGGGCCTTCCGTTGCAGCCGCTTCAGCATCGGCCGCTCTGGCTCGGTGAGCGTGAGCGACTCTACGCCGGCGCCGTAGTAGCCGAGGTTTGCGCCCGTGCCGGCGCCGATCTCGAGCACGTCGCCGTTCGCGCTGCCGATCAGGCGCCTCCTCATCTCAGCGAGACCAGCCTCCTCACTCCGTTTGCTGAAGCGGTCGTATGTGAACGCGAAGAACCTGCTGCGAACGCTCATCGGAGCCTCCTCGATTCGATGGTCCGAACCTACGCCGCACGTAACGCGGCCGCCTGGGGCATTTGCCTCATCTTTCCGGCGAAGCGTCCTCGGGGACAAGCGTGTACCAAGCAGCAAACATGCTGGCGGAGGCCCGAGCCCGCCGAGCAGACCAGCGAAAAGATGCCGCGGACGACCCCACCCTGCAGCAGCGATCCTACGCTTGGCACTCCCAGACCGGGATCAACGTCGGCTTGTCTTTTCAGCCCGTCGGGGCTTGGAGCGCAGCGAGTCGTTCGCGGGTGCGGCGGGCGAGCGGGATGATCTGCTTCTGCTCGTAGAGGTCGAGTGCTTGCCGGTAGGTGGCGGCGGCTTCGTCGCGCCTGCCTGCTGTTTCGAGGACCCGGGCGAGGTCACAGTAGGGCGTCGCCTTGAACCCGCGGCGAGTCGGTCTGCTCAGTGTGTACTAACGGCCTCTCGTGCGAGCCGTTCTGCTTCGGCGTGCTCGCCCCGGCTTGCGTGTACGAGCGCGGCGACCTGGCGCCAGACCGCCTGAGGGTAGGGAGCCTGGTTTGGGTGCTCGCGCGCTTGCGCAGCACGTTGCTCTGCCTCGTCGTATCGTCTGGCGAGAGCGAGCTCTCGACTCTGCCAGGCCCAGGTGAACGCGATGTTTCCGGTTATGCCGCGTTTGTGCTCCCAGTCGAGCCGGAGGTCGAGTTGTTCGGCTGCCGCGGCGTGGTTTCCGGAGAGACTCTCGATCTCGGCTAGATCTGGCGGCACAACATGACCCAACTCCGGAGCGCGCTCCGTCGCCGCCTGGAGGAGGGCGCATGCATCGTCGATCCGGTCACTCATGGCGAGTAGGTCTGCCCGCGCCAGGTCGACGCGCACGCTCGAGTGGAGCGCATCGAGAGTTCCCAGCACCTCGTCAACGGGACGCGGTCCATGCGCAAGGGCCATCGCGCGTAACCCGTCTGAGCGATGATGCGGTTGCCCCGCGAGGGTCTCGTAGGTGCGCGCCATCTCAGCTGCGTGCACGATCTGCTCAAAGCGGTCGGCGTAGTTGTAGACGCCAAAGGCGAGCGCGAACCACATCTGCGCGAGACCGACATGATCCTCTCGTTCCTCGAGCAACGGCAGTGCGGCGATGCCGAGCTCCTCCGCCTCGATGACAGATCCCTCTCCCGTCCAAAGCCGCATCTGTGCAGCAAGCGCCACGGGCGAGCGCCGCACCGGCCGCTTCGGCGCGACCGTCCGCCTGTTGGGCTGCCTCCTCGAGCAGACGCTCCGCGTCACGCGCCGCGACGTGGCTCATCGCAAACGCAACCTCCAAGTGGAGACCCGGCTGCTCGACGAGCTTCACGGCACGTCCTGAGCAGGGAGTGCGCTGCCTCCCCGTCGCCGCGCCACCGCGCGCGCTCACCCGCGGTCGCCAATCGCCGCGAGGCCTCCTCGGCGAGCTCCGAGGCTTGCCCACCGAGCTCGACGAGGTAGCGGGCGGCCTGCTCGAGGTGGTAGCCGACGATCTCGTCGCAGCTCGACGAGTTCCCGGCCGTGCTCGTCGAGCCATGACGCGAAGCGGTGGTGCAGGTCGGCGCGGGTTGCCTTGGGGAGGGCGTCGTAGGCGGTGTCGCGGATCAGGAGGTGGCGGAAGCGGAAGCCGTCCTCGCCTGCGAACTGTGGCCGGTCGGAGCGGATCAGTTCGCGCCGCACGAGCGCCGCCAGCCGCGGCGTCACCTGCGCCTCCTCCGGGTGTCAAGGCTTGGACGGCGCCGCGGTGGAAGACCTCGCCCTCGACCGAGCCGCACTCGAGCACCCGCCGCTCGGCCGGGTCGAGCTGGTCGAGCCGCGCCGCCAGCAGCGCCTTCAACGACGCCGGCACCTCGACCTCGTCTCCCGCCTCCTGGGCCATCGCGAGCATCTCGCTGATGAAGAGCGGGTTGCCGGCAGCCGCGGCCGCGATCCTCGCCCGCAGCTCCTCCGGCACGTCTGTTCCGATCAGGCTCTCCGCGTCCGCGTCGTCGAGCGGCTCGAGCCGGATCGTCACCGGCCAGGTCGGCGCGGCTGTCGAGCAGCTCCGGCCGGGCCATGCAGAGCAGCAGCAGCGGCGCACCGCTCGAGAGCAGCGCGACGTGCTCGATCAGGTCGAGGAAGGTCTCCTCGCCCCACTGGATGTCGTCGAAGACGACCACCAGTGGCGCCTGCTCCTCGAGCAGCTTGCGGAACGCCCAGCCGATCTCCTCCGCCGACGTCCCGGCATCGCTCTCGCCCAGCAGCGAGCGGATCGCCGCCGCCGCAGCCGGATCGGCCGGCAACACGTCGAGTTGCTTGATCACCTCGACGACCGGCCAGTAGGTGATCCCCGCCCCGTAGGGCAAACAGCGGCCCCGCACCACCCGCGCCTCGATCGAAGCCAGAGCCTCGGCCGCGAGCCGCGACTTCCCGATCCCCGGCTCACCCACAACCGTCACCAGCTCACAGCGCTGCTCCGCCACCGCCCGCTCCCACGCCTCTGACAGAAGCCCGAGCTCACGCTCCCGCCCCACGAACAACGAGTCGTGCCGGCGCTCGGGTGCAGCATGGGCCGCGAGCAGCCGAAACGCCGGCACCGGCTCCGACTTCCCTTTCAGCACGAGCGGCTCGACCGGTTCCGCCTCCACTGCGCCCCTGACGAGCTCGTGCGTCGACACTCCGATCAGCACCTCGCCCGGCGCCGCCGCCTGCTCGAACCGCGCCGCCACGTTGACCGCATCCCCGGTCACCAGCCGCTCCGCCGTGCCCGTCACCACCTCACCGGTGTTCACACCGATCCGGCCCTCGATGCCCAGCGCCGGCAGCGCATCGCGCATCTCCACCGCCGCCCGGCAGGCCCGCAGCGCATCGTCCTCGTGCACCAGCGGCACCCCGAACACCGCCATCACCGCGTCACCGATGAACTTCTCCACCGTCCCGCCGTGCGACTCGACGATCCCACTCATCCGCTCGAAGTAGCGGCCCAACAACGCCCGCAGCGCCTCCGGATCGGTCTGCTCGCCAAGCGCCGTCGAGCCGACCAGGTCGCAGAACAACACCGTGACGACCTTGCGCACCTCACGCGCTCGAGCGGCAACAACGAGCGGCGCAGCACACGACATGCAGAACCGCGCCTCGTCGGGGTTCTCGTGACTGCAGCTCGCACAGACCACCACCAGCCGAGGCTAGAACATCCACAGACCGACGGCTACACGCAGCGCCACACACTGAGCCACGGGCTAACGAGCAGGATCGTGCCGGCGATTCCCACTGGGCGGGCACGTCGGGCGCGTGGCCACGACCGCTGTGCGACCCAAAAGGGGTCGCAAGTCATGGTCGCAATTCAGCGTTCGACGACTGGACCGGGACCGCGAAACCGTATTGGTAGGCGGCGGGGGTGGGATTTGAACCCACGGACGAGTTGCCCCGTCAGCGGTTTTCAAGACCGCCCCGTTCGACCGCTCCGGCACCCCGCCGCGAGCCGTAACGCTACTGCGCGCGGACTCGATCCGCGCCGAGGCGCGCCGGCGCGCCGAATTCCGTCAGCGGTTCGGGCACGACGATCGAGCCGTCCGACTCCTGGAAGTTCTCCAGGACCGCGATCAACGCGCGTGCGGTCACCGCCGTGCCGTTCAGAGTGTGCACCGGCTCGGGCTTGCCGTCGCCCGGCCGGTAGCTGATCTTCAGCCGACGCGCCTGGAAGTCGGTCGTGTTCGACGTCGAGGTGATCTCGCGGTAGCGCGACTGCCCCGGGAACCACGCCTCGATGTCGTACTTCTTCGCGGCCGACGCACCGAGATCGCCCGCGGCGATGTTGAGAACGCGATACGGCAGCCCGAGCTCACGCACCAGTTCCTCCTCGATGTCGAGCAGCCGTTCATGCTCGTCGCGGGAGGCTCGCGGCTCGCAGAAGACGAACATCTCGACCTTGTCGAACTGATGCACCCGGAACATCCCCCGCGTGTCCTTGCCCGCCGCCCCCGCCTCGCGCCGGAAACACGTCGAGAACGCGACATAGCGAAGCGGCAGCCCCGAGAGCTCCTCGGCCCCGTGGAACGCGGCGAGCGGAACCTCCGATGTGCCCGTGAGATAGAGCCCGTCCTCGGGCGCCTCGTAGAAGTCGCCCTTGTCGGACGGGAAGAAGCCTGTGCCGTACATCGCCTCGTCACGCACGAGCACCGGGGGGAGCATCGGCGTGTGGCCCTTCTGCACGATCCGTGCGAGGGCCCAGCGGTACAGCGCGATCTCGAGCAGTGCCACGTCGCCGACGCGGTACACGAAGCGCGAGCCCGAGACCTTTGCCCCGCGCTCGACGTCGATCCAGCCGTGAGCGGCCGAGAGATCGAGGTGATCCCGCGGCTCGAAGTCGAAGCTCGGTGGCTCGCCGACGACCCGCACCACGACGGCGTCCTCCTCCTGGTTCCCGTCCGGCGTGTCCTCGGCCGGTGGATTCGGCACGCGATCGTGCAGATCCTGGAGCCGCTGCGTCGTCTCCGCGAGCTCGGCCTCGAGCGGCTGCAGCTCGGTCTTGAGCGCGGTCAACTCGGAGAGCTGCTCCGGCGTCGGCTTGCCTTTCAGCTTCGTGCGCGCGCGCAGCTCATCCACACGCTGCAGAAGCTCGCGCCACTGGACATCCGCGGCGAGGAGCTCGTCGAACACCTCGGCCGCACCCTTACGTGCGAGCGCCGCCCGATAGCCGTCGGGGTCGCTACGGGCTGCGCGCAGGTCGATCATCGCTTCGAGTTTAGAAGCGCTTCGAGCACCTGTGCCACACCCTCTTCTTCTGCGGAGGGGCAGATCCAGTCGGCGACGGCCTTCACGCGGGCATGCGCGTTCTCGACGGCGATCCCGAACGTGGCCCATTCGACGAGCTCGACGTCGTTCTCGCCGTCGCCGAAGGCGATCGTCTGCTCTTGCGTGAAGCCCATGTGCGCCGCCAGGAAGTCGAGGCCTGCGCCCTTCGTCACGCCGGCAGCCGCGAACTCGAGGAAGTACGGAAGCGACTTCGAGATGTAGAGGCGGTCGCCGAAATGCGCCTTCATCCGCTTCTCCACGCCGTCGAGCTCCGTCGGCTCGCCGACACAGACGAGCTTCGTCGGAGGCTCGTCGAGCCAGTCGAGCAGGTTCCCCACCTCGTGGATCTCCAGGTCCTGGAAGCCCGCGTACTCGCGCGACCCCTGCGTCGCGTGGGCGACGTACAGCTCGTCGTCGACGTAGACGTTGAGGCCGTGACCCGATCCTTCGACGAGGCCGATCGCCTCGCGCGCGAGCTCGAGCGGGATCGGCTCGTGCCGCAGCCACTTCCCGTCGGCGTCCGCGACGACCGCACCCTGGTAGCAGATGACCGGCTCTGCGAGTGCCGCCGGCTCGAGGAACCGCCTTACCGACTGGACCATCCGTCCGGTGACGACGATCACGTCGAGGCCCGCAGCACGCGTCGCGCGAAGCGCGTCCACCGTCCGCGGGCGCAGGTGCCCGTCCCACACGAGCGTGCGGTCGAAATCGGTCGCGACGACCTGGACGTCGCGCGGAAAGCCGTCGGGCAGCGAGAGCGTCAGCCGGACGGGGTGCCGCCGGTCGCCTTCACGACGTAGGCGGAGACATCGGCGATCTGCTTCGCGGTGAGGGTGCCTTTGAAGGCCGGCATCGCGCCGCCTCCGTTGATCACCTGCGGGACGACCTTGGACAGCGGCGGCTTCAGCTGGTCGAGGTTCGGCCCGACGGTTCCGTGAGCGTTCGCATCGGCGAGGGTGTGGCAGCCGGAGCAGCCCGCGCTCGTGAAGACCACCTTGCCGGCGGTCGGATCGCCGTTCTTGTACTGCGCGGGGACGACGACCACCTGCACCTTCGCGATCGTCCCGGTCACCTTGGTCGGAACGGGCAAAACGGTCTTCTCGCCAGGCCTGGAGGTCGAGCAGCCGGCGGCGAAGACGAGGACGATCGCGAGCGGAGCAAGGCGGCGCACGAGCGCGGAGTCTATACGGCCGGTCGCACGTTGACGGGGGGTTAAGCACCCGCGGCACGGGCTGCCCCACCCCTACAATCCCCGCCATGAAGCGCAAATCCTACGGCCGCGACGCGGGCCTCACACTGCGGATGATCTTCACGACGGGCCTACTCGGCCTGCTGTACGTGGTCTTTGCCGTTGTCCTCTTCTCGGTGCTGAACGTGGGCCTGGCGCCGATGCTCCTGATCGTCGTCGGACTTGCGTTCTTCCAGTACTACACATCGGACAAGCTGGCCCTCGCAGCGGCCGGGGCGCGCATCGTCTCGCGCGAGGAGGCGCCCGCGTTGCACGACATGGTCGAGCGGCTCTGCGCCATGGCCGACCTGCCGAAGCCGAGGGTCGCGATGATGGACACGCCCGTCCCGAACGCCTTCGCCACCGGACGCTCGCCCAAGCATGCGGCGGTCTGCGTCACCACCGGGCTCTGGGAGCGCCTCGAGCCGAAGGAGATCGAAGGTGTGCTGGCCCACGAGCTCTCCCATGTGGCGAACCGCGACGTCCTGATCATGACCGTGGCGAGCTTCTTCGCCATGCTCGCCGCGATGCTGACGCGATTCGGCCTGTACGCCGGCATGTGGGGCGGCGGCGGGAACCGCGACAACAACAACGGGCCGCCGATCTGGCTGATCGTGTTCGTGGTCTCGATCATCGTCTATGCGATCAGCTTCGTCCTGATCCGCACCATCTCGCGCTATCGCGAGTACGCCGCCGATCGCGGTTCGGCGCTGATCACCGGCGCGCCGGAGTATCTGATGAGCGCACTGCAGAAGATCTCGTCCCAGATGACCATGATCCCGAACCAGGATCTTCGCCAGGTCGAAGGCATGAACGCGTTCTTCATCATCCCGGCCAAGGCCAAGGGCACAGTCGCCGAGCTCTTCATGGACCATCCGCCGCTCGAGAAGCGCATCGCCGCGCTCGCCGAGATCGCGCGCGAGATGGGACGCCCGGTCGCCTAAGGGTGGCGCTGCGCGACGTCCTCTTCGGACGCAAGAAACTCAGCGAGCCGAAGGACGACCGGCTCTTTGCGCTGACGACGGCTGCGGTGACGCTCCAGACCGAGCTGGGTCTCGTCACGGCCGGCTCGGCGGCGGTGGCGTTCAAGCCGCAGTCGTCCGGTGAGTTCCGCAGCGCGTTCGACGACGTGGACAAGCTGATCGAGGCCGTGGCTCAGCAGTGCGGCTCGCAGGTGGAGCGGAAATCCGATGAGTTCGGGTTCGACTGGATCATCGTGCGCGACCCGGACCTGGAGGATCTCGTTGCAACCGCGCACACGGTGGCGGCTGAACTGACTGCGTCGGGGTTCGGATCGCAACTCCTCGCAGCAACGTTCCCGTTCAAGGGCGGCGACCATCCCGTCTACTGGATCTACGGATTCAAGCGCGGCGCCTATTGGCCGTTCGTGCCGCTCGCAGACCAAAAACGCGACAACGCGACCGAGCTCGAGTTGAAAGCCAAACTGGAGAAGGAACTGCCGATCGAGCAGGACTTGACTCGATGGTTCGCGCTGTTCGACGCACCGGTCTAGTCCTCGCGCTGCCCGCGCTCGTCGGAGTTTCGACGCTCGCGTATTGGCTGGCCGGGCACCGGCTCCACGGGCTCTGGATCATGCCCGACGAGGCGATCTACGGCGAACGCGCCCTCGACCTGTGGAGCCACGGCGAATTGGCGATCCTGCACGGAGAGGGAGCCGGCTACGGACTGCTCTATCCCGTGCTCGCCGGCGCGCCGCTCTCGGTCGGGAGACTCGCAACCGGCTACGCCTCGCTGAAGCTGCTCCAGGCCTTGACGATGTCGACGGTCGCCGTCCCTGTCTTCTTCTACGGGCGCCGGTTCATGCGACCCGGATACGCGCTTCTCGCGGGGGCGCTCGCGCTCTCGTCCCCGCTCATGCTCTACTCGGGCCTCCTCATGACGGAGGTCGTGATCTACCCGATCGCGGCGTTCGCGCTGCTCGCGATCGCGAGAGCGGTCGAGACTGCGTCTCTTCGGCATCAGGCAATCGCGTTCGCCGGGATAGCCGCAGCCCTCCTGACGAGAGTTCAATCGGTTGTCCTGATCGCGGTCTTCGCCGCGGCGATCGTCGTCGAACGGCTCCTCGGCCGCGAGCGACGTCCGTTGCGTCGATTCTGGCCGGTCTGGTGCGTGCTCATTGCCGCTGCGGCGGTGGCGGCAGCTGCGCCCGGCCTCGTCGGCGCGTACGCGGGAACGCTGAGCGGGCACTACCCGCTTCACTCGGCGGCAACGCTGAGCGGCGAGCATCTCAGCTACGTGGTGCTCTCCACCGGCATCGCCCCCATCGTCGCCCTGGCGTTGTTGATCGTCGGCGTGGCACGCAGGACAGCTCACTGATCCCGCAGTCCGAGCCATCGTTTCGGTCGCATCATGCGCCACCGTCCTCGTGGTGATCCAGGTCGGCTTTTTCGCCGCCCGGTACGCACCGCACCTGCTCGGCCGGGACCTCGCAATGCTGCCGCCGCTGCTCTTCACCGTCCTGGCGCTCTGGCTCGACCGCGGCGCGCCGCGTCCTCGGCCGGCCGTCTACTTCATCGGGCTCTTGACGCTCGCCGTGCTTCTGCTCACGCCGTGGAACCACCTCACGAACATCAACGCACTGCCGGACACGTTCGGCATCGTGATCCTCTACCACCTCGGGCGCACGCCCTGCGGCCTGGGCGGTTGCGGCAACCTCACTCGCGATCCTGGGTGCGACGGTCTTCCTTCGCCGGCGCTACCTGATGGCCGTTCCGACGCTCGTCTTTGCCGTCCTGATCGCGTCGACCGCCGTGGCTTCGAACGACATCACCAAACGCGTCGCCTACGACCAGCTCAATCTCGTCGGTGTTCCGCCAGACTGGATCGACCGCGCCACCGACGGAAGGGTCGCCTACCTCTACGACCACGAGGCGTATTGGAACGGCGTCTGGCAGGTGCGGTTCTGGAACAGGAACGTGACCGACGTCCTTTCGGTCGCGCCGGGGCGGGTGCCCGGGCCGATGTCGCAGCGAGTCGTTTCCGTTCCGCCGAGCGGGCGGCTTCCGATCAGGGAGCGCTACATCGTCGCGAGCGACCCGCACGCTTTCGCAGGCACACCGATCGCGCACTTGACGCAGGTCGGGCTGGACTCGGCGGGGCTGACCCTCTGGCGCCTGACGGGGCCGCCGCGACTCATCACCGTCGAGCGTGGCATCCAGGCGAACGGCGACATGACGGAGCCTGGCCGTGTCGTCGCCTACGACTGCGCGGGCGGACGGCTCAGCCTGACCCTTCTGCCCAAACAGACCGGAACCGTCACGCTTCGGCTCGACGGACGGATCGTCCAGCGAGCGCGGATTGCCGGGCTGCCGTACTGGAACGGGACGATCTTCGTGCCACCGTCACGTTCGCCACGGGTTTGCCATTTCGAGATCGACGGCCAGAACCTCCTTGGCTCGACCCAGATCACCTTCGTTCACCGTTAGCCGACGCGCACGAGCATCTTGCCGGTGTTGTCGCCGCGAAAGAGGCCGGCGAACGCCGCCGGAATGCTCTCGATCCCCTCCAGCACCGTCTCTCGGTAGCTGACCTCCCCGGCGGCCACCCACGGCCCGACCTCGGCGATGAACGGGGGGAACCGGTCGGGATGATCCGAGACGATGAAGCCCTGCACTCGGAGTCGCTTCGAGACGATCAGCTGGATATTTCGCGGGCCCGGCTCAGGCTGCTCGTCGTTGTAGCGCGAGATCGCTCCGCAGGCGATCACACGGCCGAATGGGCGCAGCGCGCTCAGCGCGGACTCGAGCTGCGCTCCACCGACGTTGTCGAAGAACACGTCGATGCCGTCCGCGAGAACCTCTTTCACGGGCTGCTCGCGATAGTTGAACGCCTCGACCCCGAGCGAGCGCAGCCAGTCGACCTTCTCGGAGGAGCCCGCGCTGCCGATGACGCGCAATCCTTTCAGCTTCGCGATCTGCGCAGCCGCGCTACCGACGGCACCGGCGGCTCCCGACACGTAGATCGTCTCGCCTTCCTTGACCTGCCCGACGTCGACGAGCCCGACCCACGCTGTGAACCCGGGCATGCCGAGCACCCCGAGTGCGGTGGACGGTGGCGCCAGCTCCGCATCCAGCTTGCGCAGTCGCTCGCCCTCGGCCACTCCCTGCTCGCACCAGCCGAGCCTCGACAGCACCCAGTCGCCCTCGGCAAACCCGTCGTGACGCGAATCGACAACACGGCCGACGGCACCGCCGTCGATCGGGCCGCCGACTTCGTACGGACCGACATAGGTGCGCACCCCGGTCATGCGGCTGCGCATGTACGGGTCGACCGAGACGAAGACGTTGCGGACGAGGACCTCGCCATCGCCCGGGGCTGTTACGGGTGCGTCGCACAACTCGAAGTCCGACTCCTTGGGCTCGCCCTGCGGGCGCGCCGACAGCACAACCTGCTTCGGCATCAGGCCACGGGCAGGTCGGGGATGAAGCCCTCGTCCGCCAGGAGCTCCTGGGCCTCCTCGAGCGAGAGGTCCTCGGGCGGGATGATCGCGTCCGAGGGGCGCAGGTCTTCGTCCGCGAGCTTCTCGCCGCCGTCCCGAACCGCGTCGGCGAGAGCCTGCAGGCCCGTCCACAGCGCGCGCTCGTCCCCCTCGGCGACCGCACGGGAGACCTCCGCATCGAGCTCGTTGAGGCGTCCGATCAGCGCGTCGTCGACGCGAAACTGGCCTTCGCCCAGCAACCGGACGATCACGCCTTCTCGCCCTCGATTTCTTTGGGCGGATCCTCTCCCTTGCCGAGCTCCGCCTTCATCTTCGCGAGCTCGTCGTCGACCTGGCTCCCCTGCGAGATCTCCGCCAGCTGCCGGTCGATGTCGTCCCCGGACGAGGTGAGATCCTGGAGCGAGCCGGCCGCGGTGAGCTCGTCGATCGCACTCGCGCGGGCCTGCATCTGCTCCGTCTTGTCCTTGGCGCGTTGCACCGCCAGCCCGACGTCGGCCATCTGCTCGCCGATCCCGGTCGCAGCCTCGCCGATCCGAACCTGGGCTTCGGCGGCCGAGTACTGCGCCTTGATCACTTCCTTCTGCGAGCGGAATGCCTCGATCTTGGCCGCCAGCGTCTTCTCGCCCTCGACGAGCTTCTGCTGTTGCGCCTCGAGCTGCTGTCCCTGCTGCATGATCGTCTCGAGCTGCGCCTCCACCGCGGCCTTCCGCGTCAGCGCCTCGCGGGCGAGGTCCTCGCGCCCGGCCGCCAGTGCCTGGCGGGCCTGGCCGTCGAGCTTCTCGACCTGTTGTTGCATGGATGTGTATTGCATCTCCAGCCGCTTCTTCGCGGTCGTCACGTCGGCGATGCCGCGTTTGACGTTCTGGAGCTGGCGGAGCTGCTCCTCGTAGGAATAGTCGAGGGTCTCGTTCGGATTCTCGGCGCGGTCGAGCGCCTTCGAGAACTTGGCCTTGAAGATCAGTGAGAGGCGTGCCATCAGCCCGGGCATATCGTTTCGCTCTCCTCGCGGTCGGGTGCACGGCTAGCCTAACGACGTGCTCGTCGCTCGGAGCATGGACTCCCGCTGGCTCTCGAATGCCTACCTCGTCGCGGACGAGGCCGGGGGGACAGCTGTGTTCGTCGACTCGGGGGCTCCGCTCGAGCCTCTGCTCGAAGCGGTCCGGGAGTGGCGGGTCACCCCGACTCACGTGCTGCGGACGCACGCCCACGCCGATCACGTCGAGCACGAAGGCGAGCTCGGCCTGCCGGTCGTGCGCCACTCGCTCGAGACGGGCGATCTGTGGGTCGACGCCGTCCCGACACCGGGGCACTCGGACGACATGGTCTGCTTCGTGATCAACGACCATGCGGTCTTCTCGGGCGACACGCTCTTCAAGGATGCAGTCGGCGGCGGGGACTTCGAGCAGATCAAGGAAGCAGTGATGGACGTCTACATGCCGATGCCGCCCGATCGCCGAGTCCTGCCCGGGCACACCGACGAGACGACGATCGGACGCGAATGGGAGGAGAACCCGTTCGTCCGCGTCTGGCGCGGCAGCGAGCCCGAGGGCACCGAGCAGGTGCGCGTCGCGGGGCGCGATGCCACGCTCGTCGTGTGGTCGCCGGACTACGACGGCAAGGGCAAGGCGTGGGTGCGCTTCGACGACGGCACGGACGCGATCGTCGGCGGTTCACGGGTGGAGCGCAGCTAGTGGAGATCGTCGACCCGCGCATCGAGGCGTATACCGAGCGCGTGTCGTCGCCGCACGACCCGCTGCTCGCAGAACTGTCGGCGGCGACGACACGCGAGCTCGGCCAGTCCGCGATGCTCACCGGCCCGGTCGCAGGGCGGTTCCTCGAGCTGCTCGTCTGGATCGCGCAACCTCGCCGCGTGCTCGAGATCGGAACGTTCAGCGGGCACTCCGCGCTCGCGATGGCCGCCGCCCTGCCCGAAGGTGGGCACATCGACGCGTGTGAGGTCAGTCCCGAGCGGGCCGCGTTCGCCCAGGGATGGTTCGACCGCTCGCCGCACGGCTCGAAGATCACGCTGCATGTCGGGCCGGCCGCGGAGACGATCGCGTCGCTGGAGGGCGAGTTCGACTTCGTCTTCATCGACGCCGACAAAGGCGGCTACACCTCGTACTACGAGGCACTCGTGCCGCGGCTCGCACGGCGCGGAGTGATCGTCGCCGACAACACGCTGGCGGACGGACGCGTGGTCGAGGGCGACCCGCCGCCCCCGATCGCGAGCTTCAACGAGCACGTCGCAGCCGACCCGCGGACGGTTCAGGTGCTGCTGAGCGTCCGGGACGGGCTGACCCTGATCCGCCTGGCGTAGCGTCCTTTCGGGACACGGCCGGGGTCTGACCCCATGTGTGGCCGTCGCGCACACGTCCTCCACCGACATGTCCGAAACGGACGGTAGGTTGGCGCGGTGCGTTTGATCGTCGCCCGCTGCGAAGTCACCTACTCCGGCCGCCTGAACGCGTTCCTGCCGGAGTCGACGCGCCTGCTGATGCTGAAGGACGACGGCTCCGTGCTCGTCCACGCCGACGCCGGCGGCTACAAGCCGCTCAACTGGATGACACCGCCGACCGTGATCGAGGACTCCGGCGATCTGATCGTCGTGCGCAAGCGGGCCGGCCGCACCGAGGACCGGCTCGAGATCAAGCTCGTCGAGGTGCTGTCCGACGTCGCGCACGACATGGGAGAGGCAGCCGGACTGGAAAAGGACGGCGTCGAGCGCGACCTGCAGCTCCTGCTCGCAGACGACCCGACGCACATCGAGCCCGACCTACGCCTCGTCAAGCGCGAATGGCCAACCGACGTCGGCCCTGTCGACCTGATGTGCCGTGACGCCGACGACGGCTGGGTCGCCGTCGAGATCAAGCGCGTCGGCACGATCGACGCGGTCGAGCAACTGACCCGCTACCTCGACTGCATCCGCGTCGACTCCGCGCGCGCCCACTGTCGCGGGATCCTCGTCGCGCAGCAGATCAAGCCGCAGGCGATCGCGCTGGCCGAGCAGCGCGGGCTTGCCTGGGTGCAGGTCGATCTCGCCGTCCTCCGGGGCGAGCGGGAGCCCGAGCTGACGCTCTTCGGCTAGCCGAGATACCAGGCGAGCAGCCGAGCGCCTTCGGCATCCACCTCGCGCCGCACGCGCGGCGGCAGCGGCGCAAACGGCTCGAGCACGAGCCTCCTGCGTTCGACCCGCCAGGCGCCGGCGACGAAGCCGTCGACGGTGAAGGTGTTCTTCGTCGTCGCATTGCGCTTGTTGAACACGACATCGACGTACTCGGGTGGAACGATCCGCGACCGGTCACGGTGCGCGAGGATGATCGAGTCGAACGCCGGCAGGAAGCGCACCGGTGCCGGCGTGCCCTCGGGAGCCCGCGGCGCGCGCGGCAGGTCGAAGAGCGTCCTTCCCTCGTCGTCGGAAGCCGTCGGCAGACCCTCGAGCGCGGGGACGATCTGGCGCACCTTGAAGGAGGTGTATTGAGCGATGTCGTCGCGCGTCGCGGGGCCGTACGCCGCGAGATACTGCCGCACGACTCGAATCGCGCTCTCGCGAGGATCGGGTAGCTCTTCCGACCACAGCACGAACGGCGAGGGCTTGGTGTGCGGCCACTCACCGACCGGCGCGGTGCGGACGAACGGCAGTGCGCGATACGCAAACGCGACCGTCCAGCGATCGTCGGTCCCGAGCACGCGATGGCCCAGCTCGAAGAGCTCGGCACCGGTGATCGGCTCGTCCGGGAGCGCCGCGCGCAACACCTCGACATCGACGCCGAGGCCTTCCGTTCGGCCGCGTTCGGACTCGACGTACGCGGAGGCAAGAAAGGGAAACTCGGTCGCCGACATCACATGCAGGGTCGTGCGCAGAGAACCGGCCTTGACGACCGAGCCGGTCGAGAGCGCACGCGTCAGCTGCTCTTTGCGGAACCCTTCGATGCGAGACCACAGAGCGACATACGGCGACGGCGCATACTGGGCCTGCAACGCGACGAGGCGCGTCACCGTCTTGACGAGCGGGACGGGCTTTCGGTCGAGCAGCAATTGCCGGAGAAGCAGCGTCCGGTTGAGCTCGCGCAGGGTCACGGGATGACGGCGGACTTGAGCAGGTCGCGCGGCGGATCGGCGAAGAGGGCGGGCAGGTCGGCCAACGACACGCGATGGGTGACGAGGCGGCCCCACGGATACGCGCCGCTCGCGAGGAAGGCCAGCGCCGCCCGCACGGTCGCGGGCGTGTGATGGAACGAGCCGCGGATCGTCAGCTCCTCGTAGTGCAGACGAAATGCGTCGACCGGCGGGCGAGCGTCGCGCGGCAGACCGCCGAACATCACAACCGTGCCGCCCGGGCGCACGAGCTCGACCGCGTCCGACCACGCCTGCTCGGTGCCGGCCGCCTCCAGGACGACGTCCGCCCCACGCCCGTCGCCCGGCTCGGCGCCGAACGCGCTTACGAGCTCACGCCGCTCCTCGCGGCCGCCCACGATCACCGGCCAGCCGCCCGCGTCGGCAACACACGCCGCCAGCATCAATCCGATCGGGCCCGCGCCCGAGAATCGCAACGGAGTCACCTGCGGCGACGGACGCACGCTCGACGCCGCGCAGGCAGCAGGCGAGTGGTTCCAGGAGAGCGGCCACCTCGGGCTCGAGCCCCGGCGGAACTGCATGGAGGTTCACGGCCGCGATCCGCTCCGGCACCACGATCCAATCCGCGTATGCACCGGAGAGGAACTACCAGCTCGCGGCATTGCTCCCCGCGGGCGCAGCCGTCGCAGGCCCCGCACGGAGCAGAGTTGGCCGCCACCATCCTGCGTCCGTCGACGAGGCCGCAGAACTCGTGCCCGAAGGGTGCGGGCGACTCGCGCAGCAGGATCGGATGGCCCCGGCGGTACGTCTTCAGATCCGTGCCGTCGGTCAGCGCGAGCTCGATCTGCACGAGCACCTCGCCGGGCCCCGCCTCCGGACGAGGCACATCCTCGATCCGCAGGTCGCCCGGCGCGTAGAGCCGCGCCGCCTTCACGGCGTGAACACGACTTTCAGCGCGGCGCCGCTGCGGTAGAGGTCGACTCCCTCGACGAAACCGCTCCAACGGCAGGACCGTCACCTCGGGCAGGACGAGCGCCGGCAGGAGCTCGACAGCGGCGCGAAAGTACGCCGGCGTCGCCGAGCGCGAGCCGACCAGGTGCAGTTCCCTCCGATAGATCGCATCGAGCGACGTCGCCACGTCGTGCTCGGGTGACGCGAAGAGGAGCAGCGTTCCCCCGGGATCGAGCCGGCGAAGCGTGTCGTTGATCCCCGCGACTGCGGTGACGACGGCACTCCCGACCGGGTCGCCGTCGGTCTCCGCGCCGAGCGCGTGCCCCGCCGCCCGCCGCTCGTCGTCGGGCTCGGCGACGACGACCTCGTCACCCCGGCCAATGAGCACCTGAATCCACAAGCGGCCGACCGCTCCACACCCGACGACGAGCACTCGTCCGCGAGGCACCAGTTCGGCCGCCCGCAGGACGCAGGCGAGTGGCTCGACCCAGACGCCGTCGAGCTCCTCGAACTGCTCCGGCAAAGAGATGTGATGGGTGGCTCGCAACCGCTCGGCAAACCCGCCGGGCGCGATCCGGACGTTGCCGAACTCCGCGCAGGTCGACTCGTGGCCGTCGAGACAGCGTCGACAGGTCCCGCACGGCACTCGATGCAGCACGGTGACACGGGCGCCGTCCTCGAGCTCGCCCACGATCTCGTGGCCGAGCACGGTGCCCACCGGGGCTCGCCCGAGCTTCTCGACGTCCGAGCCGCACAGGCCGCAGGCACGAACGCGAACGAGCGAGCCTGGAGCGGTCGGCTCGGGCAGCTCGGCGAGCTCTGGGAGCCCGTCGTCGTCGAGAACGACCGCGCGCACCGCCGTATCGTAGGCGGCACGCGCGGCCCGAACTCCGTGGTCTAGAGATGCACCGGGAACGAGACCAGCCGGCGGGTGGAGACACCGCCGAGCAGCGACTCGCCCGACTTCCGGGCCCGTACGAACACGGCGAGCAGCTGCTGCCGCGACGAGGCCGGGAAATAGCGGTCCTGATGCATGGTCAACGTCGCCCATCCGTCGGAGCCGGTCTGCGCCTCGGGAGGGATCGAGAACTGCGAGAACGGGACGGCCGTCGCATAGACGAGCGCCCCGGAGATCGAACGGCCGCTGCACGCCGAGACGTGGAACCGGACCGTGACATCAGTCGTCGAACGCGTGATCACGGTCGGTGAGACCGTCTGCCCGTCGACGAGGAGCCGAGCGGGTGGAGCAATCGTGCTGACGTCGATCGTGCCGGACCCGGAGGTCGGGCAGCCGTTCGTGACCGGCGGCGGCGTCGTGGTCTTCGCCGTGACGACGGCACTCTCGTTCGAGTCCGAGCTTGCCGAGCCGTCACCGTTCTTCGCCGTCACGCGGACGCGCACCGTGTGACCGACGTCGGCCGTCCTCAGCTGATAGTTCGAGGAGTCGGCTCCCCCGATGTTCGAACAGCCGTTCCCCTGCGCGTTGCAGCGGCGCCACTGGTACTTGTAGGTGATCGTGCCGGTGCCGGTCCAGGTGCCCGAGCTGCCGGACAGCGTCTGACCTTCCTGCGCCGTGCCCGAGATCTTCGGCTCGGCTGTATTGACAGGCGCCGCCGAGCTCGCAGCGGTCGAGAAGCCGGCGATGGCGAGCACCGTCACGGCTGCCGCCGCGAGCAGCGCGGCGAGATTCGTTTTGCGATTCATTCCTTCTCCTTTGGCTGGGAGGTTTCACCTCTCCCCTTCCCAGCGCGGATGAGGGAACTGTGAGCGTCAGGTAAAACCCGCTCACGGGTACACGGAATCGGGCTGCTGATCGTCTCCTGGCGGCGAATCGAAGATCTCCGTGATCACGCCCAGATCGTCTCCGGTCGGCAGATACGCAAAGGTGACGCCGTTGTACTCGCCCCCGAGAACGATCTCACGGCCCTGGTCGGCCACCGCTGCGATCGCCCGGTCGTAGCTCGGGACCGCGACGCCGACGTGATGCACGCCCTCGCCCTTCTCGGCCAGGAACTGCCCGTACGTGCTGCGCTCATCGAGCGGCTCGATCAGCTCCCAGTGCACCTGGCCGACGCGGGCGAGCGCGAGACGCCAGGCGCACTCGACCGGCTCGCCCTCCGCCGTCATGTTGCGAACCGTGTCGGGGTTGAACTCGTAGATCGCCCAGGGCCCGATGCCGTAGTCGTGCACGTAGGTTCGCATGGCGGCCTCGAGGTCTCGCACGACGAGCGCAACCTGCAGGGTCTCCGTGAACGCCGGCTCCCTCATCGGCCGATCCTACGCTCCGTCCACGCCGGTCAGGAGCGTCGAACTGCGGTTACAATGACACCCGCCCGGGGCTATAGCTCAGCTGGGAGAGCGCCTGGATCGCACCCAGGAGGTCGGCGGTTCGAGCCCGCCTAGCTCCATCGACGCGAGAGGCCTGCAAATGCGGGCCTTTCGCTTTCCAGGGCAGCCGTTGCCATTCCGCCGCTCGTGTCGACGACGCAAACGCTCAGGCGGCGCGCCCGACGTCCTTGTTCTCGGGCACGAACGCCGAGGCGGTAAACGTCGCTCCCTGTGGGTCACGCAGCACCGTGAATCGCGAGTACGGCGCGTCGACCGGAGGAACGACCACCGTGCCACCGAGCTCCGTGGCCTTCGCCGCCGTCGCGTCAGCGTCCTCGGTTCCGAAGGTCACGTTCCACGAGGCACGCGCGTCGCCGCCGTTGAGCGGGGCGATCGCTGCCACGACCTCCTCGAATCCAGCGGCGCCGAACTCGGCCGCTTGCGCCCTCGTTCCGGGAGTGCGGGCCTCGAGGTAGTCACCGTAGGCGCGCATGGCCCAGAACTGGCCGCTGCCGAGATCGAGTGTCGTCCAGCCGAAGACGGCGCCGTAGAACCGCTTCGCAATCTCCGGATCGCCCGTCTTCAGGATGTTGAAGTTCAACGCTCCGTGTTCGTTCACGACCCCCGCTCCCTTGTGCTCCCGCGCCTGCCAGACGGAAAAAACGGCCCCTTCCGGGTCCGCGAGCACGGCCATCCGGCCCGCTGCCGCCACATCCACCGACTCGCTGACGATGCTGCCGCCTGCCTCGCGCGCCTTCGCCGCCGCCTCATCGGCATCGTCGACCCAGATGTAGGTGTTCCAGACTGCCTCCGTCGGGGCGCCTTCCCATTGCGACGAAATCGCCGCCACATCGCCGCCGCGGATGCGGGCGATCAGGTACTTCGCCGGCTCTCCCGCCGGCATCACGTTCTCGCACTCCCAGCCGAAAAGGCCGGTGTAGAAGCTCGCCGCAGCGTCGGGGTCCGGCTGGGTGGTGTCGATCCAGCACGGCACCCCTGCGATGTAACCGTCGCGCTCAGGCAAGACAGCTCCTTCCACTCGCTCGTATCGCTTCCAGCCTACTGCTACCCTCTCGAGCGTGCTGCCCTCGGGTTCCGAGCCAAACGCCGGGCAGACACGGAGCTTCCGTTCTGGGCGCGAACCTAACCTGCGGAGCAGTTTGCGAGGACCGAGAGAGCGAGTCCCTCCCGCAGGCCCGCCCCGACGAACTCGAGTGGAAGAGCGATGCGCCGCTGCAAGGCCGCGAGGATCAGCGCGCCGGCGGCGATCGTGGGGGTTCGCGCAGGGTCGATGACGACATTCTTCGCCCGCACGCCCTTGGACCCCATCCTCAGCAGACGAATTGCTTCCGAGAGCTGGCCGGCACCGAGGCTCGTTCCGGCGATCCTGCTGATCGCACGCGCGCTGCCGCCGACGGCTACAGCTCGTAGCGGCGCCGGCATCGGGGAGTCGTCGAGCAACGCATCCACCTCCGCCCAGCCGGTCGCGAGCCGCTTCTTCGTCAGCCGCCGGTCGGCATGAAGCCGCCTCGAGAGTCGCAGCGAGCCGATGTCGATCGAGTGCAGCCACACGGGACTGCCGGGTCGCGTCCCGAAGGCAAGCTCGGTCGAGCCGCCCCCTACATCGCAGACGAGAAGACTCCCTTCCGAACCGCCGCATCGCGAAACCGCGCCGGCCCACGCAAACTGGGCTTCCTGCTCACCCGACAGGACGACGACCGCGTGCGGCGTTGTCTCCCGTTCGAGTTGAAGTGATCAGCCGGTCGGCGTTCGCGGCCTGCCGGCCGGGAGAAGTGACCGCGACGACGAGTCCCGCGCATCCGAGCTCTTGCGCCCGAGTCGCGAACCGTCTGACGGTCACGGCCGCCTCGTGGATCTTGCGTTTCGAAACACGACCGTGGTCCTCCACGTCCACACCAAGACCGACCTGGGCTCGACGCTCTTCAACCGTCACGAGACCGCATTCGCTCGACTCCGCGACGAGCAACCGGATCGTGTTCGAGCCCACATCGATCACGGCAGCCCTCATCGCGGTGCCGATTCTCGCGACCCTTCGAACACCACGTGGCAACAATCCGGAAACGAAGATGTGTCGGTCGTTCGGGACGATCATGGCCTCACGCCGCGCCCGCGAGCCACCATGCTCAGCGGGCGCCAGTCCCGTAAAGTGCGGAGCGGCGGTGATCATCGCGTTCATGGACGACTTGTGTGCGCCTGCAACCGACGTCATCGGGCGGATTCGATCTGGTGACGGTCGGGTGAACTCCCCTTTGTCCGGCCGTTCGCGAACGTCATGATCGGTCACGACGTGAGAGATGACCCGCACGCCACCCCGTTGAGGACGGGCGGAGGCGCATGACCATCGCCGCCCGTGAGGTGACGGCGACTCGGCGGACGATGCCACTGGTCGAGCACCCCTTCATCTACGAGATCAACACGTGGGTCTGGCTCGGCGAGTTGGGACGTCGAGACGACGCGAAGATCGGTCTCGCCGAGGTACCTGGAGAGCAGTGGGACGCGATCGCCACGCTCGGCTTCGACGCGGTCTGGCTGATGGGCGTCTGGGAGCGCAGCCCGGCCGGGATCGAGATCGCGCTCGAGAACGAGGCACTGGTCGAGAGCTTCGGGCGGGCGTTGCCGGACTTCACCGCGGCGGACGTGGTCGGTTCCCCGTACTGCATCCGTGGCTACCAGGTCGCGTCCGAGCTCGGCGGCCCTGCGGGTCTCGCGACGGCGCGCCGGGAGCTCGAGCGGCGAGGCATCAAGCTGATCCTCGACTTCGTACCGAACCACGTCGCGCCCGACCACGTCTGGACTTCGACCCACCCGGAGTACTTCGTTCGCGGAAGCGAAGATGACCTCGAGCGAGACCCGACGTCGTTCGTCAAGGTCGGCGAGGGCGTACTGGCGAACGGTCGCGATCCGTACTTCCCGGCGTGGCCGGACGTCGTTCAGCTGAACGCGTTCTCGCCCGACCTGCGCGCCGCCGTGATCGACACACTCGGCTCGATCGCCGAGCAGTGCGACGGCGTCCGCTGCGACATGGCGATGCTGGCGATCAACGATGTGTTCGAACGCACCTGGGGCGCCCGCGGAGGCGACCGGCCCGACCGACGAGTACTGGCCGATCGTGATCGGCGCGGTGCAGGCGCGGCATCCCGAGTTCGTCTTCATCGCCGAGGCGTACTGGGACCTGGAGTACGCCCTCCAGCAGCAGGGTTTCTCCTATTGCTACGACAAGCGCCTGTACGACCGGCTCGTGCACGAAGGCGCAGAGTCGGTGCACGCGCATCTGACCGCGGACACCGCCTATCAGGACGGGCTCGTCCGCTTCATCGAGAACCACGACGAGCCGCGGGCTGCGTCATCGTTCTCTCCCGGCAAGGCCCGGGCAGCGGCGGTCGTGACGATGACCCAGACCGGCGCACGGCTCGTTCACGAGGGCCAGCTCGATGGGCGCCGCGTGCAGTTGCCCGTCTTTCTCGGGCGCCGGCCGGACGAGGCGCTCGATCCCGGGCTGCGCGCGTTCTACGAGCGGCTGTTCGGGAGCCTGAGGGATGATGTGCTCCGCACAGGCGAATGGCAGCTCGCCCGGCAAAGCGGTTGGGAAGGCAACGACACGTGGGAGAACCTGGTCTGCTGGGGCTGGCGAGGCGGCGCCGCCCGTAAGCTCGTTGTCGTGAACCTGAGCGATGCCCCTGCCTCCGGGCACGTCGCGATCGACTGGGACGACCTGCGCGGTTCGAACTGGCAGCTCGACGACGCTTCGTCCGGCGAGGTGTACGAGCGCAGCGGGGACGACCTACGCAACGGCCTGTACGTCTCCCTGGACGCATGGGGCTGGCACCTCTTCGACTTGACGGCACTGAGCCCGAAGGACTGAGCTCGATCACGAGCATCCGGACCGCCGAGCACACTGCGCCTCGCCGAGGCGACGGGCCGTGCCGAGGACGATCTCTTCGGAGCGAATCCCTGGTACGAGTGGGGCCCGTACCTGAGCGAACGCGCCTGGGGCACGGTTCGCGAGGACTACTCGGAGAGCGGGGACGCCTGGGACTCGTTCCCGCACGACCACGCCCGCTCGCGGGCCTACCGGTGGAACGAGGACGGGATGGCCGGGATCTCGGATATTCGCCACGAGCTCTGCCTGGCGCTCGCACTTTGGAACGGCAACGACGCGATTCTCAAGGAGCGGATGTTCGGGCTCACCGGCCCACAGGGAAACCACGGCGAGGATGTGAAGGAGTACTGGTGGTACCTGGAGGGGCTGCCGAGCCACGCGCTGCTCAAGTGGCGGTATCACTACCCGCAGGGTGCGTTTCCCTACGACCGGCTCGTGCACCATGGACGCGGGCTCCACGATCCGGAGTTGGAGCTGCTCGACACGGGTGTGTTCGACGACGACCGTTACTGGTCGGTGGACGTCACGTATGCGAAGGCCTCCCCGACCGAACTGTTGATGCGCATCGAGCTCGAGAACCACGGGCCGGACGAGGCGACGCTGCATGTGCTGCCGACGCTCTGGTTCCGCAATACGTGGTCGTACAACGGCGCGTCGGAGCGGCCTCGGATCGAAGGTGACGGAGCGGCGCTCACAGTGACCGATCATCGCCTGGCCGGATACCGGCTCGACGCGGCTCCCGGTCCGGATGGTGTTGCACCGGAGCCGCTCTTCTGTGAGAACGAGTCGAACTCACCACGCGTCTTCGGCACCGAGGCGACGACCCGGTACCCGAAGGACGGGATCAACGATCACGTCGTCTCAGGCGCTGCGACGGTCAACCCGGAGGGCTTTGGCACGAAGGCCGCGCTCCGCTACCGCGTGACCGTCGCTGCTGGCGGGAAGGCCGAACTGCGGCTCCGCCTGCATCAACCGGCGGAGACGCGCAAGCCCGATGGGGGCTGGGCCGGCGATCCGTTCGCCGACGTCGTTGCCGCTCGCGAGCACGATGCCGACGAGTTCTTCGCCGCACTCGCGCCCGCGGGAACGCCGCCCGGCCAGATGCCGATCCTCCGGCAGTCGTGCGCCGGTCTCGTCTGGAGCAAGCAGATGTATCCGTACAGCGTCGCTCGCTGGCTGGACGGCGATGCGCACGCTCCGCCGCCGCCGGAGGCGCACCGGCACGGACGCAACAGCGGCTGGCGACACCTCGATGCTTTCGATGTGCTCGCGATGCCCGACCCGTGGGAGTACCCCTGGTTCGCCGCCTGGGATCTCGGCTTCCACACCGTTCCCTGGGCGCATTTCGATCCAGCCTTTGCGAAGTACCAGCTGATCGTCTTGCTGCGCGAATGGTTCCAGCACCCGAACGGCGCGCTCCCCGCCTACGAGTGGAATTTCGACGACGTCAACCCGCCGGTGCATGTGATGGCGGCGCTGCGCGTGTTCCAGATCGACGGTGGCACCGATCGCGAGTTCCTCGAGCGCGTCTTCCAGAAACTGCTGATCAACTTCACCTGGTGGCTCAACCGCGAGGACGCGGACGGCAACAACGTGTTCAGCGGCGGCTTTCTCGGCCTCGACAACATCAGCCCGGTCGACCGGTCGAATCTGCCCGAAGGTGTGACGCTCGAGCAGGCGGACGGCACGGCGTGGATGGCGTACTACGCACTGTCGATGCTGTTGATCGCACTCGTCCTCGTCGAGGAGAACGAGGTCTACTGGGACATGGTGATCAAGTTCCTGGAGCAATTCGTGCTCGTCGCCCGGGCGCTGGAGCACCAGGGCCTGTACGACGCAGACGACGCGTTCTTCTACGACCGGCTCGTGTACCCGTCAGGAGAGTCGACCCAGGTCAAGGTGAAGACGATCTCGGGCCTGCTGCCGCTGTTGCCGGCCGTGCCTCTGGCCGGTCGGGTCGTCGAGGCCGCCGAGGGGCTCGGAAAGCGTTTCGCCCGACTGCGCGCTTCGTGGGCGGAGAGCGGTGGCTCGCTCGGTGTCGCTCGCTTCCGCGTGGTCGGCGACGAACGGGCCGTGCTGCTCTCGGTGATCGACGCCGACGAGCTCCGCAAGACGCTCACGGAATTCTTCGACGAAGCAGCGTTCCTCTCGCCGCACGGGCTCCGCGCGGTCTCGAAACGCTACGAAGGGAACCCGTACACGCTCGAGGGGCTGCCCGACGCGTGGATCGACTACGAACCGGCCGAGTCGACCACCTCCATGTTCGGCGGCAACTCGAACTGGCGCGGCCCGATCTGGATGCCGCTCAACTACGTCGCGATCCGCCAGTTCGTCATCTATCAGCGCTTCTTCGGCGACGAGTTCAAGCTCGAATACCCGACCGGTTCCGGGCAGCAACTCACCTTCGGGCAAATCGCCCAGGATCTCACCGACCGGATCATCTCGATCTGGCTGCCCGACGAGAACGGCCATCGCCCCCTCTACGGAGGCACGGAGCGTCTCCAGACGGACCCGGCGTGGAAGGACAACCTCTTCTTCAACGAGTACTTCCACGGCGACAACGGCGCCGGCCTGGGCGCGACGCACCAGACGGGCTGGACGGCGCTGGTCGCCGATCTGATCCTCGACCCACCGAGCAGAGGGCTTCCCGAAAGGGGTCGCGGCATCGTCTCGCCGCCCGCCGCCGGTTCCAGCAGGTGAAGACGAAGGAGGCCCCTTTCAGGGCCTCCTTCGTCTCAACACACAGCCGGCTAGGCGTCGCAGCTGCCGCCCGGCGCCGCGGTCTGCGGCCTGCCCTGGTGACCGGCCTGCTGCATGATCGGCGGCACCTCGGGGTCCGAGGCGAAGGCCTGCCAGCCCTCCTCGTCCCAGTCGAACAGGACCCAGACCCGGTCGCCGTCGTTGGGGTCGCGGAACACCTGCGCGCCCTTCGAGCCATGCTGCCGCCGCTTATCGGCGCCCTTGGTCGAGAAGATCTCCATGAAGCGGTCGAACTCGTCGACCTTCGTCGTTGCCAGGATCATCGTCGTCCTCCTTCGTCGAGTGTCTGCACGAGCATGCGCTCGGCGACTCGACGACACATCGGGCGAATGCCCTATGCCGTGTGAACGAGGTTGTGCTCGAACGCCCAGACGGTTGCGGCGGCGCGACTACGGACGCCGACCTTCTGGTAGACGTGCTGAACGTGGTGGCCGACGGTCTTGGCTGAGATGCCGAGATCGTCGGCGATCTGCTGATTCGATCCGCCTCGCACGAGCACAAGGAGAACCTCGAGCTCTCGTTCCGTCAGACCGGCCGGGCGGTCGCGAGGCCGTTCGCGCACGCGATGCCCCGCGGCGCCGAGGACCGCGTCGACCGCATCCGGGTCGAGCCGTCCTGCGGCGACCTCGTCCTGAAGCTCCGCCTCGGCGGCCGAAGCGTCGAGCGCGGCCCTGTGCGGCCGCGCCTCGCGCATGGCTCCGTAGCAGTCGGCGGCCGCAAGGATGCGCGCGGGAAGGTCGAGCGCCGTTCCACCCGTGCCGCGGTGATAGCCGGAGCCGTCGAGCCGCTCGTGGTGAGACCCCGCGAGTCGTCCGATCGGCGCGAGCGCGCGTGATTGGGCGAAGGCGCGCTCCGAGAAATGCGGATGGAGCCGGACCCGCTCCCACTCGCCGAAGCCGAGCGGCCCGGGCTTCTCCCAGATCGCGTTCGACACGCCGACCCGTCCGATGTCGTGCGCGAGCGCGGTGCGACGGACGAGCGTGACGGAAGCCGACGGAAGACCGAGCCGCCAGGCCGCCGCCTCGGCGAGGTCGGCCACGTTCGTCGAGTGCTCACGGAGCCACGGCGACTTGAGGCCGGTGAGCGCGGCGATCGCGGCGAACCCGGCATCGACCCGGTCGCCCTCGAGCCGAATCTCGGGAAACGGCTCGGCCGCCATCGCCTGTTCCCAGATCCGGGTCTCGTCGAGGCCGTCGAGAAGCTCGCCGAAGTGCCGCACGGCGAGCTCCGCGAGGCGAGGCTCGTAGGCGGCGCCCGCTCGCCGCTCGACAACTGCCCGCGCCTCATCGGGCCCGGAGGCCGAGAGGAAGAGGGAGATGTCCCTCGCCACATGAAGAAGTCGCATCGGCGGCGGGATCTCGTCGCCACGGGCATTCGGAAACCCGCGCCCGTCCCAGCGCGCGAAGACGTACTCGAGTGCGGCCTGGATGTCCGTCCCGAGATCGAGCCAGCCCGCGAACCGCTGAGCGACCTCGCACATCGTGGCGAACGCATCGCGGGCCCGCGGGCCTGCGTTCGCGATTGCGTCTTCGATGATCGCCTCGCGCACCTCGGGCGGGCGCCCCGCCCCGATATACGCGCGGTAGAACGCGAGTACCTCCGCCGGGTTCGTCGCGTCGATCAGGAAGAAAGCGGCCCGATGTGCGATGTCGTCGCCGTAGAGCTGCGCGGCCTCGTGCCCGTTCGACGTGCAGCCGGAAGCATGGAGCAGCGCGACGTAGTAGGTGGCGGAGAGATCCTCGGCCGACGTTCCGGCAAGCTCGCCGAGCCGGACGGCAAGGACGGCACTGCGCAGCGCATGCTCGAGCGGCTGACCGGTGCCGAGGTCGGTCGCAAGCGAGAGCGCGCCGACCACCTCGGCCGCACGGATGGGCAGATCCTTGGCAGGCGGCTGCACCGCCCCAGCTCCGCGGTCGTTCGCCGGCACCTGGCCCACCCTACTTCCCTCCCTGGCGAAGAGCGCCCTGCTCAGTCCGCGATCCCGAGCCCCCAGCCACCGTCGATCACGATCTCCTGGCCGGTGATGTAGCCGGAGGCGGGCGATGCGAGGAAGAGGGCGAGCGCCTTGATGTCGTCCGGCCGGCCCACGCGATGCATCGGGAATGTCTCTCGCGACCGCGGCCTGCAGGTCCGGGTCGTGAGCGTGCCCCCCGCCGATGTTCGTGACGAAGAAGCCCGGTGCGATCGCGTTGGCCGTGATTCCGTCGGCCGCCAGTTCGAGCGCGATGCTGTGCATGAAGTGCCTGGCGCCGGCCTTCGCCGCCATGTACGCAGAGCCGATCGCAGGTTCGACCTTGGTCGCCGCGAGCGACGTGGTCAGGACGATCCGCCCGAACCCGCGCGGGCGCATGTGGCGTGCCGCGGCGCGTGCCGTCGCGAAGATCCCGTTCAGGTTGATGTCGATCACCCGCTGCCAGCGCTCGCTGCTGTAGCGCTCGAGTGCGCCGTCCGCCATCCTGGGCCGCTCTTCGCCGGCCCAAGCGCCGACGAAGCCGACGCCCGAGTCGATGCCCGCATTCGCGAACGCGACGTCGAGACGCCCGTGCACGGCAGCCGCCTCGTCGATCACCCGATCGAGCGCGGCGTGGTCCGTCACGTCGGCGGCAGCGCCGCGCACGTCGAGCCCCTCAGCCTGCAGCCGCGCTGCCTGCGTGGCGACCGCCTCGGCATCGACGTCGATGAGTGTCACCCGCGCACCGTGCGCAGCAAGCACTTCGCCGTATGCGAGACCGAGCCCGCTTGCACCGCCGGTGACGATCGCGCCGAACCCGGCCACGTCGAAACGCGAGGAAACGTTCACGTGTAGAAGCCTCCCGAGATCTCGTTGGTGAGCGAGCCTATCGCGCCGTCTCGGCCACACGAGACGCGACGGCTACCGTTGCGTCGATGAGCGACGTCAACGACCGGATTGTGAGCCGCCCGCAGGGCCCGGTCGTTCCGGTCGTCGCAGCTGACCGGCCGATCGATCCACTGGTCAGGATCGGACACGTCCATCTGCGGACCGCGAACATCGACCGCGTGCGGGCGTTCTATGTCGACGTCCTCGGCTTCGACGTCGTCCACGAGGCGCGCGACGTCCCGGGCTGGGGCACGACCGGCGACGTGCTGTTCGTCTCCGCCGGCGGTTATCACCACCATCTCGGCTTCAACACCTGGAAGTCGGCAGACGGCCCCGAACAACCCGACGGCGTCACCGGATTGCACCACGTCGCCCTCAATTTCTCGACGCGCGAACGGCTCGCCGAGACGGTGGGCCGGCTCGTCGACGCCGGGATCCCGCTGCGCCAGCTCACCGACCACGGAACGCATCTCGCGGTGTACCTCAGCGATCCCGACGGGAACGACCTGGAGCTCGCCTGGGACCGGCCCTTCGAGGAGTGGCCGGGGTACGGCCCCGACGACGGGACGGTGGCCAACGTCCCGTTCGATCTCGACGAACTGCTTGCGATGCGCGAGGACGAGGGGCCGGTCAGGCAGGACTGATCGAGCCGAGGAGCCCGTGCACGCCGAGCTCGGTCTCGCCGTGCCAGGTATGCGGGCCCGAGGTGAAGAAGAGCGTGCCCGGCGGGCCCGCCGTGCCCCCGTTCCCGAAACCGAGCCCCCAGAGACCGTTGATCGACGAGCGGCTTGCCATGCGGGTCGTTCAACGTGCCGGCATACGACCAGCCGCCGGAGGCTCGCCGGAAGGCGTTGATGCGGCCGTCGCCGAAGTTGCCGATCAGCAGGTCGCCGCCGAAGCGACCGAACGAGCGCGGCGCCTGCGCGAGGCCCCAGGGCGCGTTGAGCACGCCGCCGTGCCCGATCCGCGCAAGCAGTCTCCCGTTACGGTCGAACTCGTCGACATAGCCGCCGGTCGGGGCGTCGTTGCCGTTCACCGGCGCGCGGTAGACGTACGTGACGAACACATGCCCGTCGATCGCCTCGATGCCGAACGGCGCGTACCAGGAGGGAATCGCCCCGTCGACGAAGGCTCCCGGCCGAACGACGCGGTGCCACCGGCCGTCGTAGACGTCGACCCGTGCGTTGTGAAAGTCGGTCGCGTAGACGCGTGCGCCCACGACCGCGACGCCACGGAAGACGGCGGCTTCGCCCCCTCGTCGACCACGACCTCGGACTGCGTCGACCAGCCACCGGGCACGGTCGGCGTCCACGCGCGCAGCTTCCCGTCCTCACACGCATAGATGAAGCGCGCGGGATCGGAGACGCCGCCGCCCGAGACAGGAAGCTGCTTGCCCGGGTACCACGCGACACCGGTGGGGCCGCCTGCGACCCGCACCGTGAGCAGCTGCTTGCGTCCGGCGCCCGAGTACAGCGTGCTCGTCGAGCTCGCCTCGTTCGCCGTCCACCACGGCCCGGTCGGGCTGGCGGCGAGCCCCCACGCGTTGACGAGCCGTGAGTCGGCGTGCGACGCATGCCCGTGCCGGTCCGAGACGAGCCGGTGGACGTCGTAGGCGTTGCGCGGCCCCCCTCCCAGCGCAAGCGCCGCTCCGATCGCAATGCCGACGGCGACGAAGGCCGCGACGATCGCGAGGCGCACGATCTACCGCCGGGGAGGCGCCGTGGTCTCGCGCACGACCAGCCTCGTCGACAGCTCCATGCGCAGCGCATCGACCCGCTGCCGCTCGAGCAGGCGGACGAGCAGGCTCACACCGGTGCGGCCCAGCTCGGCGAGCGGTTGGCGCACCGAGGTCAGCTGCGGTGTGACGACGGTCGCCAGCTCCGTGTCGTCGAATCCGACCACCGAAAGGTCTTCCGGGACGCGGAGACCGCGCGCATGCGCCGCGTGCAGGACGCCGATCGCCACGTTGTCGTTGAATCCGAAGATCGCGGTCGGCGGTTCCGGTAGCGAGAGCAGTTGTTCGGCAGCCTCGGTGCCGCGCGGCATGCGCCAGTCCGAATAGGCGACGAGCTCAGGATCGAGGAGCATGCCCGCCGCCGCGAGCGCGGCGCGAAACCCGATCAGCCGCTCCTCCGTGGCATACCACCCCGGCGCGCCGGCGATCGCGCCGATCCGGCGATGACCGAGAGCGAGCAGATGCTGGGCCGCCTCCTTCGCCCCGGCGGCGTGCATCGCCGAAACGCACGCAATGCCGTCGGGCGGGGGCTCACGCGGATCGACGACGACGAACGGGAAGCCCTGGCGCTGCAGCGTCAGCAGTTCCTCGGCCGATTCCTCCGGCAGCATCAGGATCGCGCCGTCGGTCGTCCCGCGCATCAGCCGTTCGAGCAGCGAGACCTCGCGGTCGTGCTCGTGCAGCGTCGGGGCGAGCACGAGCCGCATGTCGCGTTCGTGCAGCGCCTCCGCGGCGCCGCTCAGCATCGGGCCGAAGTACGCGTCGTTGACGCGCGGCAAGGTCAGCCCGATCATCCCGGTGCGGCCGCTCGAGAGGCCCCGGGCACCGCGGTTCGTGCTGAATCCGTGCTCACGCACGACCTGCAGCACGCTCTCGCGCGTCTCCCGGGAGACATCGGGCCGGTCGTTCAGGACCCGCGAGACGGTCGCGATCGACACGCCGGCAAGGTCGGCGATGTCGCGGATCGTGGCCCGGCCCCGGAACGGCGGGACTGGCTGAGTGTCGGTTTGAGCCATTCGAAAAGCTATTCAAGCACCTGGAAACGTTTCCGGCAATTGTTTCGGTGTCGCCCCTACGGTTTGCGGCGTTTCCTCTTGACATGCAATGGCTCTTCGTGGTAACCGTTACCGGTAATTACCGGAAATCTCCCCAGATCGACACAAGCCGCCCAGTACGGGCAGGAAAGGAAGGCAGATGTCAAGTCAGACCCGCTCCACACGCCTCGGCTTCGCCGGCGCGCTCGGAGCTGTACTGCTGGCGGCACTGTGCGTCGTCGCCATCGCAGCCGCCCGCCCCACCGGGCACGCAACCGCTGCCAAGACCACTGCGAGTCACAAGTGCCTCACGATGGCGGGCGCCGGTGACGGAGCATTCACCAAGAACTTCAACCCCTTCACCGGAACCGGCCTCCCCAGCGGCCAGGTCGTCAAGGGCGCGATCTACGAAGGACTGACGGTCTCGCCCGAGGGCGGGAAGCCGACGCTGCCGTGGCTCGCCACGAGCTGGAAGTGGAGCAACGGCAACAAGACGCTCACGCTGCAGCTGGCGAAGGGCGTCAAGTGGTCCGACGGCAAGCCGCTCACCTCGACCGACGTGGTGTACAGCCTGACCGCCGGCAAGCAGAACAAGGTGATGGACATCATCGGGTACACGCGTCCCGACACGAACATCGCCTCGATCACGGCGAAGGGCGCGTACGCGGTCGTCATCAACCTGAAGACGCCCGACTCGCAGTTCATCGCCGCGACGCTGAACGGCGCGATCGTGATTCCGCGGCACATCTGGTCGCACGTCGCCGACCCGTCGACGTTCACGAACCCGAACCCGGTCGGATCCGGCCCGTTCAACCGCATCCTCCGGTTCACGCCGCAGGACTACGTCCTGGGCAAGAACCCGAACTACTGGCAGGCGGGCAAGCCGCTCATCCCCTGCCTCGAGTACGTCCAGGCGGCGTCGAACGACGCGTCGCTGGCACTGGCCCAGAGCGGCCAGGTCGACTGGACGCACAACTTCGTCCCGAACGTCGCCAAGGCGTACGAGGCGAAGGACAAGGCGCACTACCACGCCTTCTACGCCACGACGGCCTACCCGGTCTCGCTGGTCTTCGACAACACGCAGTATCCGTACAGCCTCGTCGCCTTCCGGCACGCGCTGTCGATGGCGATCGATCGCAACACGGTCTCGAAGCTCGGTGAGTACGGCTATGCGCCGCCGACCGATGCAATCGGGCTCAACGGCCTCTTCCCCTCGTGGGTGACCGACAAGTCCGTCAAGGCACAGTCGAAGCTGCTCTCGACGTACAACCCGACCGCCGCGAAGGCACTGCTGACGGCGAACGGCTTCACGTACAAGGGCAGCAAGCTCATCGACCCGAAGGGCAACCCGGTCTCGCTGAACATCCACGTGATCTCGGGTTGGTCCGACTGGGTCGCGTCGAACCAGATCATCACGAAGAACCTCCAGGGCATCGGGATCGACTCGAACGTTGCGCTCGAGCCCGACTGGGGATCCTGGTTCCCGAACGCATACGCAACGAAGAACCCGACGCTGCTCTGGCAGAACGGCTCCCAGGCATCGCCGTACGGGTTCTTCAACGCGAACCTGTCGAAGAACTCCCTGATCCCGTCCGGGCAGGACGCCTCGACCACGGGCAACTGGGAGCACACCTATGACGCAACGGCGACCAACCTCCTGAACCAGTGGAAGGTCACTCTCGATTCGCAAGACGCAGCACACGATTGCGACGAAGCTCGAGAAGATCTTCCTCGACGAAGATGCCGATCGTCCCGCTCTTCATCGGGCCGCGGTGGTCGACGTACAGCACCAAGTACTTCCATTGCTTCAACTCGCCGAAGAACTTCTACGGCGACCCGATCTTCACCACGTTCCCTGACAACGTCCTGTCGTTCACCCGCATCTGCCCCGGCGGTCACGCCGGTCCGTAGCGGGCCCTGGGAGCGAGCCGGGCGGGACTTCGGTCCCGCCCGGCGCACTACTCTCGGCCTAACCGATGCGCTGGTTCCTCCGCAGATGTCTCTTCTACGTCTTCGCCATCTGGGTGGCGCTGACACTCAACTTCCTGCTCCCGCGCCTCATGCCGGGCGACCCGGCCAGCGGCGTCCTCTCCCGCCTCTCGCCCGCCCAGATCCAGGCCAACCCGGGGATCGTTCAGACGTATGAGGCGCTGCTCGGCGGCGGCAAGGGGTCGCTCGGGCACGACTACGTCGTCTACCTGCAGCGGCTCGAGCACCTGAACTTCGGCATCTCGACCTCGAACTACCCGGCCCCCGTCTCGACGGTGATCGGGCGAACGCTTCCGTATTCGATCGCCCTCGTGGGCGTTGCGTTTCTGCTGGCCTTCATCATCGGGATCGGGATCGGGATGGTCGCCGCATGGCGGCGGGGCGGCACCGTCGACACGTTCTTCGTGCCGACGCTGATGGGGCTCGGAGCGTTCCCGGCCTTCTTCACGGCGCTGCTCGGCGTCTACTTCTTCGGGCTCAAGCTCGGCTGGTTCCCGATCCAGCACGCCTACGACACCCAACTCGTGCCCGGCTACAACTGGGCGTTCACGCAGAGCCTGCGTGCGACATGCCGAGCTCCCGGTCCTCGTGATCATGGCTGCGTTCACCGGCGGCTGGGTGCTGAACATGCGCACCGTGATGATCAACACGATCAGTGAGGACTACGTCGCGATGGCGCAGGCCAAGGGGCTGAAGGACCGCCGCGTGATGACCCGCTATGCCGGCCGCAACGCGATCCTGCCGCCGCTGAACGGTTTCGCGGCGCAGTTCGCCGGCGCCGTGGGCGGGCTCGTCTTCATCGAATACGTCTTCAGCTACCCCGGGGCGGGGCTGACTCTGCAGCAGGCGGCGCTCGGCAGCGACTATCCGCTGACCCAGGGCCTGCTGCTCGTCTTCGCCTTCGCCGTGATCGCCGCGAACTTCCTGATGGACCTGGCCAACTTCCTGCTCGATCCACGGGTGCGGGCCAGCCTGATGTCGCAGCTGCAGCCTGCCATCGAGCCGCAGGCGATCCCGCTCGTCGATCGCCGCGCCCGCGGAAGCATCGCCGCATCCCCGGCTGGCTCTCCCTGCTCCTCTCCAACCCGAAGTCGCGCTTCGGCCTGACGCTGCTCGCCTTCATGGTGATCGTGGCGGTGATCGCGCCGTGGATCTCCGTCAACGACCCGACCGGGTTCAACCTCGCCGCGACGCAACAGGCTCCGTCGTGGCATCACCTCTTCGGCACGACCGACCAGGGCAGCGACATCTTCTCGCAGGTCGCCCTCGGCACGCGCCGCTCGCTGATCCTCGGTTTCTCCGCAGCTCTGCTCGCGACGACGCTGGCGGCGACGCTCGGCATCCTCGCCGCATACTCGGGCGGCCTCATCGACGAGATCGTCAACTTTCTCACCAACGTCTTTCTCGTCATCCCGACGATCCCGCTGCTGATCGTGATCTCGGGCTACCTCCATGCACGCGGGATGACGACGATGATCCTCGTCCTCGGGCTGACGCTGTGGGCGTTCGAAGCGCGCATCCTCCGCGGGCAGGCCCTCTCGTTGAAGAGCCGCGACTTCGTGCACGCGTCGAAGGTCGCCGGGGAGTCGACCCGGCGAATCGTCTTCGGCGAGATCATGCCCAACATGATCAGCCGCATCGCCGCGGCCTTCGTGCTCGTCTTCTACGTCGCCCTCCTCGTGGACGCCGGCCTCGAGTTCCTCGGCCTCGGCGACACGTCTCACGTCAGCTGGGGGATGGTCCTCTACTGGGCGCAGACCAACTCGACCGTCCTGCAGGGCGAATGGTGGCCGTTCCTCTTCCCCGGCCTCGCCCTGGTGATCACCGTCGTCGGACTGGTCTTCCTGCTCGCCGGGATCGACGAGGTCAGCAACCCGCGCCTGCGTGCCCTGAAGTCGATGAAGAAGAAATCGAAGTGACAGTGGCCGAGCGTGACCTGTCGCCGATCCCGGATGCCGAGCGCGAGACGCTCATCGAGATCCGCGACCTCCGGGTCGCCTACGGTGACGTCGTTGCCGTCGACGGCGTCAACCTGACGATCGCCGCCGGTGAGATCCTCGGCCTCGCCGGCGAGTCCGGTTGCGGCAAGACGACGATCGCGAACAGTGTCATCCGGGTGCTGCGCCCTCCGGCCGAGATCATCGGCGGCAGCATCCTCTTCCGCGGCGACGACCTGGTCGACGAAGAGCACGGAGGAGCTGCGCCGCTACCGCTGGCGCAACGTGTCGATGGTCTTCCAGAGCGCGATGAACTCGCTCAATCCGGTGACGCGGGTCGGCGATCAGTTCGTCGACATGATGCGCGCGCACGAGAAGATCTCGAAGAGCGACGCCCTGGAGCGGGCCGGCGAGCTGCTCGACCTCGTCGGCATCGACAAGCGGCGCACGCGCGCGTACGCCCACGAGCTCTCCGGCGGAATGCGACAGCGCGTGATCATCGCGATGGCGCTGGCGCTGAACCCGGAGCTCGTGATCATGGACGAGCCGACGACCGCTCTCGACGTCGTGGTGCAGCGGGAGATCCTGCAGCAGATCCAGGATCTCCAGGCAGCAGCTCGGCTTTGCGGTCCTCTTCATCACCCACGACCTGTCGCTGCTCTTCGAGGTCGCGCACCGAATCGCGATCATGTACGCGGGTGAGGTCGTAGAAGAAGGCCCTGCGGCAGAGCTACGCGAAGCGGCGCGGCACCCCTACACGCTCGGCCTGATCGAGTCGTTCCCGCCACTGACGGGGCCGATCGCAGCGGATGACCGGCATCCCGGGCTCGCCGCCGGATCTCGCATCCCCGCCCCTCGGCTGCCGCTTCCATCCGCGCTGCCCCCACTGCGTGCCGGAGCAGAGTGCGCTGCACACGCTGCAGACGACGGTCCGCCCCGTGCTGCACCCGGTCGGGCCTCGCCACCGGGTCGCGTGCCATCTCGTGGAGCAGCAGGGATGACGACCTCGATCTCGGGCCCGATCGAGGTTCGCGGGTTGACGAAGCACTTCGCCGCAGGCAACGGCCTCGTCAGCCGCGGCAAGCTGCATGCGGTCGACGACGTCACCTTCACGCTTCGCCCCGGCACGGTCACCGCGCTCGTCGGGGAGAGCGGCAGCGGCAAGAGCACGGTCGCGCGCATGCTCGCCCGCCTGTACGAGCCGACGAGTGGCAGCGTCTTCTTCGAGGGCGAAGGACGTGACGAACGTCAGTCGCCGGCGCGACGTCCTCCACTACCGGTCGCAGGTGCAGATGATCTTCCAGGACCCGTTCGGATCGCTGAACCCGGTCAAGACGATCCGCCACCATCTCGCGAGACCGTTGAAGATCCACGGCCTCGCGTCGCGTTCGCAGATCGACGAGCGCATCGACGATCTGCTGACAACGGTCGGGCTCGTCCCGCCGGAGCGGTACGTCGACAAGTACCCGTACGAGCTCTCGGGCGGACAGCGGCAGCGCGTTGCAATCGCGCGCGCCCTCGCCGTCGAGCCGACCGTTCTCGTGGCCGACGAGCCGACGTCGATGCTCGACGTCTCGATCCGCGTGGGAATCCTCAACCTGATGCTCGACCTCAAGGAGCACAAGCAACTCGCGTTCCTCTACGTCACTCACGATCTCGCGAGCGCGCGCTACGTCGCGGACTACATGCTCGTGATGTACGCGGGGCAGATCGTCGAGCAGGGACCGTCCGAGAGCGTGCTCCAGGAGGCGTTGCATCCCTACACGCGGCTGCTGCTCGAGTCCGTGCCCAACCCCGCGCTCGCCGACCACGAGCGAATCGACGTGCGCAAGGGCGCCGCGTCCGCCGCGATCGACCCGCCCGCAGGCTGCCGGTTCGCCGACCGCTGCCCGCTCAAGATCGACGTCTGCACGCAGATCACGCCCGAGCTCGTCCTGACCCGAGAGGGTCACAGCGCGCGCTGCCATGTCACCGCACCCTCCCCTGCCAGCCGAGAGGAAGTCCATGTCCAGTCAACTCCCTAAGTTGTTCCCGGCCGACTTCGTGTGGGGCGCCGCAACCGCCTCGTACCAGATCGAAGGAGCGGCGAACGAAGACGGCCGCGGCGAAAGCGTGTGGGACCGGTTCTGCGCCACGCCGGGCAAGGTCCGGAACGGCGACAACGGGGCCGTCGCGTGCGACTTCTACCACCGCTACAGCGACGACATCGCGCTGATGCGCGAGCTCGGCCTCGACGCGTTCCGCTTCTCGATCGCGTGGCCTCGGATCCTGCCCCAGGGCAGGGGCCGGGTCAACGCAGCAGGTCTCGACTTCTACGACCGGCTGGTCGACGAACTGCTCGGCAACGGAATCGCCCCATACGTGACGCTCTTCCACTGGGACACCCCGCAGGTGCTCGAGGACGCGGGCGGCTGGCCCGTGCGCGACACCGTCGATGCGTTCGCCGACTATGTCGAAGCCGTCTCCGAGCGCCTCGGCGACCGCGTCGGCCACTGGATCACCCACAACGAGCCGTGGGTCGTGTCGTGGGTCGGACACGGCTGGGGGCATCACGCTCCCGGCCGCGAATCCGAGTCGGACGCACTCGCCACTGCACACCACCTGCTGCTGTCGCACGGCCGGGCGGTCGAGATCCTCCGCCGCAACTCGCCGAACGCAGAGGTCGGGATCACGCTCAACCTGGACAACCCCTACGCGATGAGCGAGTCGCCCGAGGATCTCGCTGCTGCACGGTGGGTCGATGGCCTCCACAACAGGTGGTTCCTCGATCCGCTGTTCCTCGGTACGTATCCGGACGACATGCTCGAGGCGTGGGCGGATCTGATGCCCGAGGTTCACGACGGCGACCTCGAGCTGATCTCCACACCGATCGACTTCCTCGGGGTCAACAACTACACGTCGCCCCTCGTGGCCGCAGACGACAACGGCGGACGCTCGCAGATCGTGCGTCGAAACGACGTCGACCGCACGGACATGGGCTGGGAGGTCGTGCCGGACGGGTTGCAGGACCTGCTGCTTCGGTTGCACCATGACTATCAGCCGGCGGCCATCTACGTGACCGAGAACGGCGCCGCCTACGCGGACGTCCGTGGGCACGACGGAAGCGTGAACGATCCGGAACGGCAGTCGTACCTGGAGGGCTACCTCGCGGGCGCCGCTCGCGCGACCGCGGAAGGCGTGCCGCTTCGCGGGTACTTCGCGTGGTCCCTGCTCGACAACTTCGAGTGGGCCTGGGGCTACTGGAAACGGTTCGGCCTGATCTACATCGACTACGCGACGCTGGAACGGGTGCCGAAGGGCAGCTTCTACTGGTACCGCGACTTCATCGCAAAACAGCGCGTCCAGACGGCGGGGACCGAAGAAGCCGCCTGAAGCTACGCCGGGGCTGCGGACTGGCCCGCCATCCGCAGCCCGATCTCGCCCATCGTCGCGTCGGCGGGCAACTCGGACAGCGAGCCCTCGTACATGACGTAGATCCGGTCGTGGAGCGCGAGGATCTCGTCCAGGTCCTCGCTGATCAGGAGCACGGCGGCCCCGCCCTCGGCCGCCTGGAGCAGGAACGTGTGCACCTGCTCGACCGCAGAGACGTCGAGGCCGCGCGTCGGCGACCCGGCGACGAGCACCCTCGGGCTCGCGCCGAACTCGCGCGCGATCACGACCTTCTGCAGGTTGCCGCCCGAGAGATAGTCCGTCTGCTGGTCGGGGCCGGAAGCCTTGATCTCGTACGTCCCGATCGCCTGCGCCGCGTTCGTCCGCATTGCCGCGAGCCGCAGAAAAGGGCCACGCGAGTCAGCGCGAAACGATTTCAATGCAAGGTTCATCGCGATCGACAGGCTCGGAGCGACGCCGGTGCCGAGGCGGTCCTCCGGCACATAGCCGATCCCGGCTTCGAACGCCGCTCGGGCATCGCCGACGCGGATCGCACGACCCCCGACGCGAACCGTGCCGCTCGTGCACGTCCGCAGCCCGGTGATCGCCTCGGCGAGCTCGCGCTGGCCGTTGCCGGCAACACCGGCGATCGCAGCGATCTCACCCGCTCGAACGGTCAACGACACACCACGGACCGCCGGAGCACCCCGGTCGCCGTCGGCCCAGAGCTCCTCCAGCTCGAGCACGGGCTCGGTCTCCGGCCGCACCTTCGCCTCGCGACGCACGGCCTGTACCTCGCGGCCGACCATCAGCGTGGCGAGTGAGTGTGGAGTTGCATCCGCCGTCTGGACGGTCGCGAGCGCCTTTCCCGCCCGCAGCACGGTGACCCGGTCCGAGACCGCCTTCACCTCATTGAGCTTGTGCGAGATGAAGATGACCGTCCTGCCTTCCGCAGCGATCTCACGGAGCGTGACGAACAGGGCGTCGGCCTCCTGCGGCGTGAGAACTGCTGTCGGCTCGTCGAGAATCAGCACGCGCGCCTGCTGATAGAGCGCCTTCAGGATCTCGACCCGCTGTTGCTCGCCGACCGAGAGCTGCCAGACGCGCGCACGGGGATCGATATCGAGGCTGTAGCGCTTGCCCAGCTCGCGCACCTGGGCTTCGACCGCGCCCGGAACGATGCGGAAGCGACGGCCGACGCCGCGGCGGTCACCGAGCATGAGGTTCTCGGCGACCGTGAACCGGGAGACGAGCCGGAACTGCTGGTGCACCATGCCGACGCCCGCGTCGATCGCCTCACGCGGCGATGCGAAGTCGACTCGCCGGCCGTCGAGAGAGATCGTCCCCTCGTCGGCGCGGTACAGGCCGGTGAGGATGTGCGACAGCGTCGTCTTCCCGGCGCCGTTCTCGCCCAGCAGCGCGTGCACCTCGCCCAGCGCCGCATCGAAGTCGACGCGGTCGTTTGCGACGATCCCGGGGAACCGCTTCGTGATGCCCCGCATCGAGACCGCCGCCGGCTGCGCTGCCGTCATCGATCCTCCCGGGCATAGGCGATCCCGAGCGCGGCGGGTGCGCCGAGACGGCGGCGTGCCGTCCCCGACGAGACGACGACGAGCACGACGATCGTCATCACGTACGGGAGGGCGTTCGTCCAGAGCACGGTCGGGCCGAGGCTGATGTTGCGGGCCTGCAGTTGCGGCGCCAGCGCCTGCAGTGCGCCGAAGAAGTACGCACCGATCAGGCAGAGCTCCGGCCGCCAGAAGGCGAAGATGACGAGCGCGATCGCGATCCAGCCCGCGCCGCCGGTGATCCCGTCGACCCATTGTGGCGTGATCGCCAGCGTGATCGTCGCCCCGGCGACCCCGGCGAACGCGCCACCCGCGAGCGTGTGCGCATACCGGTAGGCCGAGACGTTGACGCCCATCGCGTCGGCGGCCGCCGGAGACTCACCGACCGACCGGAGGTTCAGCCCGGGCCGCGTGCGTGAGAGATAGAGCCAGATCGCGACCACGCAGCCCCAGGAGATGTAGACCAGGACGTCCTGGCCGAACACGATCGGGCCGACGACCGGCCAGCGCTGCATGGCGCCCGGGAACACGGCGTGGAACGTGTGGGCGGCAGGCTGATCCGCGACGTTGAGGTCGTTGCCGAGGTAGGACGAGAGCCCGACGGCTCCGGCGAAGATCGTGAGCGCGAGCCCGGACACGATCTGGCTCGCCCGCAGGGTGATCACGAGAAAGGCATGGATCGACGCCAGGACGGCTCCCGCGAGCGCCGCGACGAGAATGCCCGCCGCCAGGGAGATACCGGCGCTCGCGTGGACCCGCTGGACGGTCCAGAAGCCGATCACCGCGCCGACGAGCATCATCCCCTCGACCCCGAGATTGAGCACCCCCGACCGCTCCGCGAGCAACTCACCGAGCGACGCGTACAGCAGCGGCGTCCCGTAGGCGATGCCCGAGGCGATCAGGACGATCAGCAGCGAGTTGTTCACGCGGCGGGCTCCAGCCCGGGTGCTGCGCCGCCGCGGTTCGTCCGGACGATGCGAACTCGATGGCGGACGAGCACCTCTCCGCCGAGCGCGGAGAACAGGATGATCCCCTGGATCACGCCGACGAGGCCGGCCGGGAAGTTCGCGCCCTGCAGCGTGTTGCCGGCGTTCTCGAGCCCGCCCATCAGGAACGCCACCAGGACGACGGCGAACGGGTTGTAGCGGGCGAGCGCTGCGATGACGATTCCGGTGTAGCCGTAGCCGAGCTTCTGCAGTCCGTTCGGATCGCCGTCGACGGAGTGGGCGAAGTCGCCGACCTGGCTGGCGCCGCCGAGCCCGGCGATCGCGCCCGAGAGCGCCATCACGGCCAGGATCTTGCGGCGGACCCGCACACCCGAGTACCGCGCTGCGCGGTCGGAGTCGCCGAGGACCTCGGCTTCGAACCCGAAGCGTGTCCGCTTGTAGAGCACCCACAGCACGACCGCCACGACGACCGCGAGGACGGCGCCGAGGGGGACCGTGACGCCGCCCTGGACATCGATCGTCCAGCTCGGCCAGACAGCCGACGGAGGCAGCGGCTTGCCGGTCGGGAAGACCGTCGCGTTGAAGCCCTTGGTCTGACGCCAGTACGACTGGCTCTCGAAGATCAGATAGGTCAGCAGTAGCCCGGCCACGTAGTTGAGCAGGAGCGAGGTGAGGATCTCGCTGGTCTTGAAGAAGGCACGCAGGATGCCCGGGATCAGCCCCCACGCCGCGCCGCCCAGGCAGCCCATCACGACCATCGCCGAGATCACGAAGACCGAGGAGCCGCCGCGGCCCCCCAGGTAGAGGCCCGCGGCGGCGCCGGTGATCGCGCCGATGTACAGCTGCCCTTCGGCACCGATGTTGAAGAGCTTCATCCGGAAGGCAGCGGCCGCAGCGAGGCCGGTGAAGGCGAGCGGCGTCGCGACGATCAGCGTCTGATCCAGCGTCCCGGTTTGCAGGAACGCTGCATCGAACAACTGCCGGTAGGTCGACAGCGGGTTGTGCCCCGTCACGAGGAGCACGATCGCTGCGAGGAAGAAGGCGAACGCGACCGAGGCGACCGGCACGGCGACGGCGAGCCAGCGAGGCTGATGCAACCGCCGTTCAACCGTGAAGCGCATCGCGTCCTGTCATCGAGAAGGGTCGGACGAGGAGGGACGCCTTTCGGCGCCCCTCCTCGGAGACCGCTAGCCCTTGGGGCTGCCGACCACGCCCTTGACGAGCCAGTCCATCGCGTAGAGCTGCGGGACGGTCATCTTGACGCCCTTCTTCACGCGCAACTTGCCGCTCTGGTCGTACAGCGGCCCCTTGAACTCGTAGTAGGACCCGTTCACGATCTTCTTCTCGTAGGACAGGATCTTCGACTTCGTCGCGGCGGACACATCCGGCCCGAACGGCGCGAGCTTCGTGAACCCGTCCTTGATGCTGCCGTAGTAGAAGCCCGACTTCCAGGTTCCGTTCATGCCTGCCTCGACGCGCTTCAGGTAGTACGGCCCCCAGTTGTAGACCGACGCGGTCAGCCACGACTTCGGCGCGAACTTCTGCGCATCCGAGTCGTATCCGACCCAGGGGACCTTGGCGGTCTCGGCGAACGCCCCAGCCGCCGGGCTGTCGACGTTCTGCCCGAGAACGTCCGCACCGGCATGAACCAGGCTCTGCGCCGCCTTCTTCTCCACCGGCGGGTTGAACCAGGAGTTCGTCCAGACGAGGTGCACCTTGGCGCCCGGATGTGTCAACTGCGCCCCGAGCGCGAACGCGTTGGCGTGGCGAATCACCTCCGGGATCGGGAAGGCGACCACGTAGCCGATGTCGCCGGTCTTGCTCGCCGCGCCCGCCGCCATGCCGGAGAGGAAGACGGTGTCTTCCGCCGCACCGAAGTACTCGGCGACGTTCTTCGCCTGGTAGGTGCCCGTCGCCTGCTCGAACAGGACGTTCGGGTACTTCTGGGCCACGGCGGGTGTGACCATCCCATACGAGGTGGCGAAGATCATCTTGTAGCCCTGCGCGCTCAGACTCTGGACCGTCTGGGCGAACTGAGCTCCCGGCGCAATGTTCTCCTTGTACGTCGTCTGGACCTTGCTGCCCAGCGTCTTCTGCACGTACAGCCGCCCCTGATCGTGGGCCTGTGACCAGCCACCGTCGTTGTGGACTGCCACGTAGATCCAGGCAACTTTGTACGGCGTCGCGCCATGGCTCGCGGAGCCTTGCATGGCTCCCACCAGCGCCAGCACACCCGCAAACGCCAAGGCGAGTGCGAGCTTGAGCTTGATGTTCATGTCGTCTCCTTCGGGGGGGTCGGCAGGCCGATGGAGCCACCGTAACGGGTTCGAAACCGATTCGCGCAGCGAACCAGTTTCGCGAGTTTCCGGCCTTCCCCCGTGCCTTTACTTCAAGAAATGAAGTGATCCGCTTGACGCCCGCCGACCGACGTGCAAAGGTGTGGCCACGCGAGGCGGCGACGACGCCGCTCGCGGAGGCAATGAGGCCTCAGAACTCCACACCTGGAGCTCTGGGGTCTTTTTCGTGTTGGGCGAACGAGGCGAACGGGCGAGGTTGCCCGCTGAAAAGGAGGCTCGATGCTGTACCCACAATGGCTGAACCCGGGCGACAACTCGTGGCAGATGACGGCGGCCACGCTCGTCGGTCTGATGAGCGTGCCCGGCCTCGTCGTCCTGTACGGCGGCGTCATGCAGAAGCGCTGGTCGGTGAACAGCATGATGCTGGCGTTCGTCGCGTTCGCCGTCGTGCTCCTCGTGTGGGTGCTGTACGCCTTCAAGATGGGCTTCGGCACGCCGATCTCGCTCGGCAGCAAGGGGAGCTTCTGGCACAACTTCGTCGGCAAGCCCGGCCCGGTGCTGAACCACCATGAGCTCCAGGGACAGGGAAAGATCCCGAATCTCGGCTCGGCCGGCGTGCTCGACTTCCCGCAATCCTCGCTCGTCTACTTCCAGTTCGTCTTCGCAGCGATCACGCCGATCCTGATGCTCGGGTCGATCCTCGGCCGCGTGAACTTCAAGGCGTGGATCCCGTTCGTGATCCTCTGGATCACCTTCATCTACACGATCAACGCCTTCCTGATCTGGGGCGGCGGCTGGTTCGCCCAGCACGGCGCGGTGGACTTCAGCGGCGGCTACGTGATCCATCTCGCCGCCGGCGTCTCGGGCTTCGTCGCCGCCTGGGTGATCGGCCCCCGACTTGCCCGCGACCGCGAGATCGACGCGCCGAACAACCTCGCCATGGTGGCGCTCGGCGCCGGATTGCTCTGGCTCGGCTGGAACGGCTTCAACGGCGGCGACCCCTACAACGCCGGCGTCGACGCTGCGGCTGCCGTCCTGAACACCAACCTGGCGACAGCCGTGGCGTTCCTCGTCTGGGTCACGTGGGACTACGTGACCGGTCGCAAGCCGTCGCTGCTCGGCAGCGTCAACGGCATGATCGTCGGCCTCGTCGCGATCACGCCGGCAGCCGGCTTCGTGAACGGCTTCGGCGCGATCCTGATCGGCGCGATCGCGTCGTCGGTCGTGTACGTGGCGTACAACTACCTGGCGCTGCTCCGCCCGTTCCGGAACGTCGACGACACGCTCGGGGTCATCTACACCCACGGCTTCGCCGGCGTCATCGGCGGCCTGCTCGTGGGTGTGCTCGCCGACTCCTCGATGGAGGTCGTCCCGGGCTTCTCGGTGACCGGGAGCCTGCATCTGCTGAAGTGGCAGGCACTCACCGCGCTCTGGGTGATCGTCTTCTCCGCCGTCGGCACCTTCATCCTGCTCAAGCTCGTCGGCGTCTTCGTGCCGCTGCGGATGACCGAGGAGGAGATGGAGATGGGCGACATCGCCATCCACGGCCACGAGGTGTACCCGTCCGACATCCCGTCGCTGGGGTTCCCGTCGGGTGTCCCCCAGCCTGCGACACCCGCGACCGGCAGTGGGGGCCCGGCGCCGGTCACGTCGACGTAGCGTCGCGACCACACAGCGTCCCGGATCGCACTCGCCGGCGATCCGGGACGCTCCCTGGAACCCAGAGAGGACACCTCAGTGACCACGAAGATCATCGTTTCGTACGACGGAACCGACAACGACCGCGACGCCCTCGCGCTCGGCAAGGTGCTCGCGGCAACCGGGGCGAGCGTCGCTCTCGCGTATGTGCGGCATGCGGTGGAAGGCAAGCGCTCGGCGGAGCGGCTTGCCGAGCGCGACGCGCAGGAGCTGCTCGACGCGGGCGCCGAGGCGCTCGGAGGGCTCGGCGTCACGACTCACGTCGTCCTCAGCGCCTCGACCCCGAACGGTCTGCGCGATCTTGCCCTCGAGCTCGATGCCGGCGCGATCGTGTTCGGCTCCGAGTACCGCACAGCACCGGGACACGTCGATCCGCAGGCCTCGGCGCGGCGACTCCTCGACGGGGGGCCGATCGCAGTCGCGCTCGCCCCGTCGGGCTTTCACGCGCTCACCGGCTATGCCGTCGGCACGGTCGGAGTTGTTGCGGAGGACGGCGATCCGTGCGTGCTCGAGACCGCCGAGACGATCGCGGCGCGCCATCACGGCACCGTCGCGTCGCGGGCGACCGGGAGCGCCGACCTGCTGGTGGTCGGCTCGAAGCCCGGCACCGTGAACGGACGCGTGACGCTCAGCGCCGCCGCCGACTACCTCATCGAGCTCACGCGGTGCCCGGTCCTCGTGCTGCCGCGCGGCGTGGCGGTCGCGTTCTAGCCGTGCCGGCCGAGGCAGAGCGCTTGACGCGGCGCATCGGACGCCGCGACCGCCGGTTCCTCGCGGCGCTCGCGGGCCTCGGTGCAGCCGGCATCGCCTTCGGGGCGGGCTTCGTCGCACACGGAGGCGCATCCACGCCGCGCAGCGATTGCGTCACGCTCGACCAGGCCGGCGTCATGGGCGGCGGGACCTGGCGGTTCTGCGGGGCAGATGCGGTCACGTTCTGCCTGAAGCACGCAGCGGAGAGCAGCGCGCTCGCCGATCGCTGCCGCCGGCTCGGCACGGCCACCGAACCGAGCTAGGTCAGGTCCTACTCGGGCAGGACGTCGACGGAGATCGAGCCGTCGGGCTTCCGCTGGACACGGAGCGGCCAGACGTGGCCGCTGCTCGATTTGACCTCCACCTCGATCGGCTCCTCGCGCTTTCCCACCTCACGGCGAGCCGTGAGCAGGTCGGCGTGGCGCGCCACGGCGGCGCGAATCGCCGGGATGATGTCCTGCGGGCCGAACGGCTTCGAGAGGTAGGAGAACACACCGGCATCGACCGCCCGCTCGACCGTCTTCCGGTCGGAGTAGGCGGTGAGCATGATGATCGGCAGCGGCCGCTCCGCATAGACCCGGCGCGCCGCCTCCACACCGTCGAGATTCGGCATCTTCAGGTCGAAGATCGCGAGATCGGGCTGTGTCTCGCGGGCCAGTTCGACGGCCTCCAGCCCGTCTCGGGCCTCACCGCACACGTCGATCCCGTGCTCTTCCAGCATCTGCCGCAGATCGAGGCGGATCAGCGTCTCGTCTTCGGCGATCAGAACCCGTAGACCCTGGAGCGTCATGTGGACGAGCCTCCTTTGCTATACCTTTTGAAGCAATGGCTGAGATCCGCATCCCACCGGTTTTGCGCCCGGACGCCGGCGGGCAGCGCCTCGTGGACGTCGAGGCGGGCACGGTGCGTGAAGCGCTGGACACACTTGTCGTGCAGTTCCCCGCGTTGCGTGCGCGGGTGCTCGAGGGAGACGGCGTACCGAGCTTCCTGAACGTGTTCGTCGACGGCGACGACATGCGCCTGTTGAGCGGCCTCGACACAACGGTCACGTCCACCTCGAAGATCTTGCTCCTTCCGGCCGTTGCCGGCGGGTCGTAGTCAGAACCAGGCAAACGAAAAAGGCCCCGGAGGCACCCGATCGGTGCGCCCGAGGCCTCAATGCCTCGTCGAGCCGGCGTCAGAGCCGGTTCGACGATCCGATACTACACAAACTGAAGTTGCCCGACTCGACGCCCGAGGCGCCTAGGGCGTAACGCGATAGATCACGCCGCTCTGATCGCCGGCATAGAGGCTTCCCCTTGCAGTGCCGAGCGCGATCACGCCCGCCGGGAACCCCGACACGAAGGGCGTCGGCTTCCCTCCCTTCGGCGGCATCGACACGACAACAGGGCCCTTGCCGAGACCGCCGTAGAGCGCGATGTAGACCTTGCCGTTCAGGTAGCCGAGCCCCATGGGGGACGAGTGGGCCCGGAACTGAACAAGCGGTTGTGAGTAGTTCGCACACGTGCTCGGGGTCGCCGGGCAGGACGGGAAGCCGTAGTTCGCGCCACGCGTGATCGCGAGGAGGTAATCGCGCGGCCGGTTCGGACCGAGGTCGTCCTGGTTCAGATCGGAGACGAGGGGTAGCGCGTGGCCGGGAAGGAAGAGCGGCTGCCACGGTTGGCGGATTCCCGTTGCGATGATCTTGGCCGCGCCCGTTGCCGGGTCGACGGACACGAACGAGTCGCTGGGGTTCGGTTTCGGTGGGGGAGGATCGGTGTTCGCTCCGAGATAGATCAACCCGTCCGGCCCGACAGCCAGGCCCCTGAAGGTTCCGTAGCCGTCCGGGGTCCGGATGACGCGTGTCTTCCTGAAACGCCTGCCGTCCCAGCCGCTCCACGCGAGAAGTGACTGGCTGGTGCTCAGGTACAGCGTGTTCTTCCCGGCCGCGAGGCCATACACATGCTCGGGCGAGCCCGGCACTCTGATCGCCTTGCCGCCGCCGAGGATGTAGACGCCACCCGCCACGGTCGGATTGCTCTCGTCGCCGTAACCGCCGACGAAGAGCCTGCCGGCGAGGAAGGCGAACTCGGTCGGCGTCGGGATACCGCGAGCGACGACCGTCACCGTGCGGTGCCCGGTTGCCTGCGGCAACGGGGGAGCCTTGGCGGCCGCCGCAGCGGCGGTCAGTGCGATCGTGGCAGCAAGTGCGGCAATCCAGACCCTCAGCAATAGGCGCCTCATCCAGTGCACCAGGGTAGCCCGTCGGTGAGGCTTCCTCGTTCGGCCGGGATGATTTGAAGTCAGGGCGCGGTTGCTCTAGACTTGGGCCATGTGCAGCGGGATCGAGAAGATGTTTTTCCTTCCGGTCATCGCGTGCGCGCAACTGGCCTGACCGGACTCACCCGTCCTTCCGGTTAGGTTCAAGCAAAAGGACGGGGAGCCTCCACCGATGAGCGCCGCCGGTCTGCGCTGCCGGGTGTGCGAGACCGTCTCGCTCCCCGAGCCTGTCGATGCCTGTCGCCGCTGCGACGGTCCCACCGATCTCACCTATGACTGGGACGACATCGCGCGCGACGTGTCTCACCGCTCGATCGCTGCCGGCCCGGAGTCGCTCTGGCGGTACAGCGCGCTTCTGCCGGCCGGGGCGAAGGTCGAGCACGGCGCCGGCTGGACACCCCTCCACCGTGCCGACCGCCTGTCGGAGCTCCTCGATCTCGATCTCCATCTGAAGCTCGAAGGGCATAACCCGACCCATTCCTACAAGGACCGCATCGCCACGATCGCCGCGGCCACAGCGCTCGACCACGGCGTGACGACGCTCTGCTGCTCCTCGACGGGAAACCTCGGCCACGCGGTCGCTGCCGCCGCGGGCGCGACCGGGCTCGAGGCGATCGTGCTCGCACCCGTCGGGGGCGAAGCCGCGGCGGTCGCTGCACGCCACCCGGGCGCACGCGTCTTTGCGGTCGCCGGCACCTACGACGACTGCCGCCGTCTCGAGCTCGAGCTGGGCGGCCTCTTCCCCTGGGGCTTCGTCAGCGGCAACCTGCACCCGTACGCAAGCGAGGGCGCGAAGACGATCTCGTTCGAGATCGCAGAACAGCTCGGCTGGCAGCTGCCCGATGCCGTCGTCTGCCCCGCAGCGAGTGGCACGCTCTTCTCGAAGCTTGCGCAGGGGTTCGCGGAGCTGGTGCAGGCGCGCCTGGCCGCCGAGCCCGTTCCGAGGATGTTCGCTGCACAGGCGCTCGGCTCGAGCCCGATCGCCGCGGCATTCGCCGACGACCGCGGCATCTCGCGGGTCGAAGCCTCGACCGGGGTTGCTTCTCTCGCCGTGGGCGACCCGTCGCACGGCGACCTCGCGATCGGCGCCGCCCGCGCGACCCGAGGGGACATCGTCGCCGTCGACGAGGACGTGATCGTGGAAAACACCGCGCTGCTCGTCGAGACGACCGGCATCGAAGCCGACTGCGCGAGCGGCGCCGCGCTCGGTGCGCTGGCCGAGGCCGTCGCTCGGGGCGAGATCGAGCCCGGGTCGCGGGTCGTCCTCGTCGTCACCGGGGCGCGCCCGCAGCCGGTGGAGAGCGACGTCGAGCGGCTCACGACGGTCGCGCCCAACGCAGACGACGTCCTTTCCGCACTCGGCCTTCGCTCGTAGCGGCGACGGCGTGACCACGGACAGACCCCGCGGCGACCCCGCCGCCCCGCTTCGCCGCGACGTGCGCGTGCTCGGAACGATTCTCGGCACGGTGCTCGTCGAGCAGGAGGGTGAATGGCTGCTCGAGCTCGTCGAGGCGATCAGGCGCGACGCGCGCAGCGCGCGCGCCGACAGCTCGACGGCGAGCACCGCGTCGTCACTCACCGCCGACCAGCAGGCGGTGGTGCTGCGCGCGTTCGGGCTCTACTTCCAGCTGGCGAACCTCGCCGAGCAGCACCACCGGCTGCGGCGCCGGCGCGAGGATGCCCACGACGGCGTCGTCGCCCGCGAGTCGCTCGAGGATGCCTTCCAGCAGCTTGCAGCGGTTCCGGCCACCGAGCTCGTCGACCGGGCGGCGACGACCTCGATTCGGCTCGTGCTCACCGCGCACCCAACCGAGGCGACCAGGCGAACCGTCCTGCTGGCGCACATCCGAATCGCCGACCAGCTCATCCGACTCGACGATCCGCGCCTGGCTCCCGACGAGCGGGCCCAGGTCGAGGAGCGCCTCGCCGAGGAGGTGACGCTGCTCTGGCAGACGGACGAGGTCAGGCACGACCGCCTGCGGATCACCGACGAGATCCGCAACGGACTGTGGTTCTTCGAGCACAGCCTGATCTCCGCGGCGACCGACCTGCTGCAAGCCTGGCGCCTGCGCGTGCCGGGATCGCCGCCACCGCTCACGTTCGGCTCGTGGATCGGCGGCGACATGGACGGCAACCCGGCGGCCGGGCCGGCTTCGATCGCCGAGGCACTCGACGAGGCGCGCAAGGTGGCGCTTCGACGCTATCGCGACGAGGTGCGGGAGCTCGCCGTCGAGATCGCATCGACCCGCTCGCTCGTTCGCATCTCCGCGGAGCTCGAGCTGTCGCTCTCGCGTGACGAGACCGAGCTGCCCGAATACGCCGCGGAGATCGGCTCGCGCAACGAGCTCGAGCCGTATCGCCGCAAGCTGTCGTTCATGTGGTGGCGGCTCGACAACGACGCCTACGGGGGACCGTCCGAGCTGCTCGAGGACCTCCGGACGATCCGCGAGAGCCTGGCCGCGAACGGCGGGCGCCGGGTCGGCGAAGGGCGGGTCGCGCGGCTCGAGCGGATGGTCGAGCTCTTCGGCTTCCACATCGCGAAGCTCGACCTCAGGCTGCACGCGCGCGACCTCGGAGAGCCGCGCGCCCGGGAAGCCGTCGCGGCCGCCGTCGCTGCGCGTGCGCGTCACGGCAACGAGGCGCTCGACACGCTGATCGTCTCCGGCACGTCGAGCGCGGCCGACGTGACCGCCGCCGCCGCACTCACCGACACCCCGCTCTCGATCGTGCCGCTCTTCGAGACGCTCGACGACCTGAAAGCGGCGCCGATCATCCTCGACGAACTGCTCAGAGGAGGCTGCGGCACGTCCGAGGTGATGGTGGGCTATTCCGACTCGGGCAAGGACGGCGGCTATCTCGCTGCCCAGTGGGCGATCTACCGAGCGCAGGAGGAGCTCGCCGACGTCGCGCGGCGGCACGGTGTGGCGCTGACGATCTTCCACGGCCGCGGAGGAAGCGCCGGGCGCGGCGGTGGCCCCACGCACGCGGCGATCGCATCGCAGCCCGCCGGCGAGCCGCCCGGGCGGATGAAGCTCACCGAGCAGGGCGAGACGGTGTCGTTCAAGTACGGCCTGGAGGGGCTTGCGCGCCGCAATCTCGAGGCCGCGCTGGCCGGGACGCTCCTCGCGACGTTCCCCGAGCACCTGCCCGAGCCGCCCCGTGACGACGAGCGGGCGGTGCTCGACGCCATGGCCGCGCGGTCGCGTGCTGCGTACAGGGGATTCGTCTGGGACAACGACCGCTTCGTCGAGTTCTTTCGCGCGTTCACGCCGGTCGACGAGCTCACGATGCTGGAGATAGCGTCGCGACCGTCTCGTCGTCCGAACGACGCCGACTATCTGTCATCCCTGCGCGCAATCCCCTGGGTGTTCTCGTGGACGCAGAACCGGGTGCTGCTGCCGGCGTGGTTCGGCTGCGGCTCGGCGTTCGAGTCGGTGGGCGACGACGCGTTGCGCGAGCTGTACGAGCGGCTGCCGTTCTTCCGTGCTGTGGTCGACAACCTCGAGATGACCCTGGCGAAGTCGAGCCTCTCGATCGCCCGGGGCTATCTCTCGCTCGTGGCGGGCACCGAGCTCTTCGACGAGATCGAGCGCGAGCACGAGCGCACGGTCGCGGGCGTTCTCGCCGCCGCGGGCGTCGGCGCCCTGCTCGAGCGGCAGCCGATCCTGCGCCGGTCGATCGACCTGCGCAACCCGTACGTCGATCCGATGAACGCGATGCAGGTCGAGCTGCTCCGCCGCCACCGCGCAGGAGACGCGACCGCGCAGCTGCCGCTCCTGCGCTCGATCGCCGGCATCGCGGCTGCGCTGCGCAACACCGGCTGACCCACGCGCCCTTGAATCTGATTCGGCGTCAGCCGAACCAGATTCACGAGTGTCGGTTGCCGCCCACCTCCGGACACTCGCGAATCTGATTCAAAAAGCGAATCAGGTTCGGACTTTTGCTTCAGAGGACGAGCTCGCGCGCGTCGAAGCGCGCGGCGTGAGTCGCCTCGTACGCCGTGATCTCGTCGGCGCGGTTCAAGGTGCGCGCCACGTCGTCGAGGCCGTTGACCAGCGTTTCCTGAGCGTGCGCGTCGAGCTCGAACTCGACCACGAGCCCGTCCGGATGCGTGATCCGCAGGCGCTCGAGGTCGACCGTCAGCTCGTTCCCGGCGGTCAAGCGCCTCCCGGATGCGGGCGATCTCCTCGGCCGGGAGCTGAACCGGCGCGAGGCCGCTCAGGATCGCGTTCGCCCGGAAGATGTCGCCGAACGACGGCGCGATCACCACTCTGAAGCCGAAGTCCTCGAGCGCCCAGGCTGCGTGCTCGCGCGACGAGCCGCAGCCGAAGTTGCGGCCGGCGATGAGGATCGGCGCTTCGCGGTTCTCGGGGTCGTTCAGGAAGAAGTCCGGGTCCCGCACCCAGTCGTAGAAGAGGAACTGCCCGTAGCCCGAGCGCTCGATCCGCTTCAGGAACTGCTTCGGGATGATCTGGTCGGTGTCGACGTCGGCGCGGTCGAGCACCGCAACCTTCCCGGTGACGCTCCGGAGCTCGTTCATCCGAGCTCCCGCGCGTCTGCGAAGTGACCGGCCACTGCGGCGGCGGCCGCCATCGCCGGGCTCACCAGGTGGGTGCGCGAGCCCGCGCCCTGTCGCCCCTCGAAGTTGCGGTTCGACGTCGAGGCGCAACGATCACCCGGTCCGAGCACGTCCGGATTCATCCCCAGGCACATCGAGCAGCCGGCACGGCGCCACTCGAACCCGGCCGCCTCGAAGATCTCGTGCAGTCCCTCGGCCTCGGCCTGGCGCTTCACCTGCGCCGAGCCAGGCACGACGATCGCGTGAACATGGTCGGCCACACGCTTGCCCGAGACGACGTTGGCTGCAATGCGCAGGTCCTCGATGCGGGCGTTCGTGCACGAGCCGATGAACACCTTGTCGATGCGGATGTCGACGAGTGGCGTGCCCGGCGCCAGATCCATGTAGGCGAGCGCGCGCTCGACCGCCTCACGCTCCGCCGGATCCGCGAAGTCGGACGGATCGGGAACGACCTCGTCCACCGCCGCCACCATGCCGGGGTTCGTGCCCCAGGTCACCTGGGGCTTGAGACTCGAGACGTCGACGACGACCTCGCGGTCGAACGTCGCGCCCTCGTCGGTGCGCAGGCCGCGCCATGCGTCGACCGCCTGCTCCCAGGCGGCACCGGTGGGGACGCCGGAACGGCCCTCGAGATAGGCGAAGGTGACGTCGTCGGGGGCGATCATCCCGGCCCGCGCTCCCGCCTCGATCGACATGTTGCAGATCGTCATGCGGCCCTCCATCGAGAGCGCCTCGACCGCCGGGCCGGCGTACTCGATCACGTGACCCTGTCCGCCGGCGACGCCGACCTGGCCGATCGCGGCCAGAACCATGTCCTTCGCGGACAACCCGAAGGGCAGCTCGCCGGCGAAGGTGATGCGCATCGTCCGCGGCAGCGCCTGCGGCAGCGTCTGGGTCGCCAGAACGTGCTCGACCTCCGACGTGCCGATCCCGAAGGCGAGCGCGCCGAAGGCGCCGTGGGTCGACGTGTGGCTGTCACCGCACACGATCGTCATGCCGGGCTGTGTGACCCCGAGCTCCGGCCCGATCACGTGCACGATCCCTTCGCGGCCGCTGCCGGTCGCGAACAGACGCACGCCGAACTCCTCGCAGTTCGCGGCCAGCGCGTCGAGTTGCGCGCGCGCGAGCTCGTCGGTGATCGGCCCGTCCACCGTCGGGACGTTGTGATCCATCGTCGCCACCGTCAACTCCGGCCGCCTCACCGAGCGGCCGTTCAGCCTGAGCGACTCGAACGCCTGCGGGCTCGTCACCTCGTGCACGAGATGGAGATCGACGTAGAGGAGCGACGGCTTCCCCGGCTCCTCCGCGACGAGATGCGCGTCCCAGATCTTTCGGAAGAGCGTGCTCATCGGTTGCGCTCCGCAGCGTAGGAACCGAACAGTCGCAGCTCGCGCGTCAGCCCGCGCAGCTCGGTCAGCGCCGGGCCGACGTGCTCGTCGTAGACATGGCCGTCGAGGACCACGTCGAAACGGTAGCGCCACGGAGAGTTCGGGAGCGGCCGCGAGACGAGCTGTACCAGGTTGACGCTGTTCTGCGCCAGCGGGCCGAGCGCCCTGAACAGCGCTCCGGGCTGATGGTCGGTGACGAACGACAGCGCCGTGCGCCAGCCCTCGCCGCCGCCGACCTGGGTATACGGCGCAAGCGCCACGAAACGGGTGAAGGCGCCCGGGCGGTCGCCGACGTCGTCTGCCAGCACCGCCAGCCCGTAGGCCGCCGCGGCCTCGGCGCTCGCGATCGCCACCTGGTGCGGATCGCCCGCATCGGCGACCTCGCGGGCCGCGTCCGCCGTCGTCGCCGACGGGATGCGCCGAACATCGCGCGCGCCGAGCAGGACGCGGCACTGGTCGAACGCCGCGGGATGGGAGAGCACGGTCCGGGCCTCGTCGAAGCTGGCACCCGCGATCCCGACGACGCAGTGCGTGATCGGCAGGGTTGCCTCGCGGACGATCGAGAGCGGAGCCCGGAAGAGCAGATCGTGGGTCTCCGCGATCGGGCCGACGAGGGAGCTCTCGATCGGCAGCACACCGAGCGTCACCTCGGCAGCCGCGGCGGCGTCCACGACAGCCACGAAGCTGGGCAGGTCGACCGAGCGCACCGCGTCGGGAACGAGCACCGACGCCGCCGCGTTGCTGTGGCTCCCGGGCGGGCCTGGATATCCGACACTGATGCTCATCGCGGGGCGAGCTCCATCAGCGAGGCGAGCACCGCGTCACCGAAGGCATCCGTCGTGGCGTCACCGCCGAGGTCGGGGGTGGGCGTCGAGACGAGCGCCGCGTCGACGGCATCGACGAGCGCGGCCGCGAGGTCGCCCCGCCGCAGCGCATGCTCGAGCAGCAGCGCAACCGACCTGAGCATTGCAGCGGGATTCGCGGCTCCGGTCCCGGCGAGATCGGGAGCCGAGCCGTGCACCGGCTCGAAGATCCCGGGGCCGCCGTCGCCGAGGCTCGCCGACGCAGCCAGCCCGAGCCCGCCGGTGACCGCGGCTGCAACGTCCGAGAGTATGTCGCCGAACATGTTCTCCGTCACCACGACGTCGATCGTCTGGGGTGCATTCACGAGCTCCATCGCGAAGCTGTCGACGAGAGCGTGACGAACCTCGACATCGGGATAGTCGGGCGCGATCTCCCCGACGACGCGCCGCCACATGCGAGAGGTGTCGAGCACGTTTGCCTTGTCGACCGATACGAGCGAGCGGCGGCGGCTGCGCGCCAGGTCGAAGCCGCGGCGCACGATGCGCGCGACCTGATCCGGGTGGTACTCGCACGTGTCGAACACCGTGCCGTCGGAGCGCACGCCCCGGGCGCCGAAGTACAGCCCGCCGACCAGCTCGCGCACGATCAGAAGATCGACCCCGCCCTGTGTCGCCGGGCGCAGATTCGCGTAGACGTCGAGAGCCTTGCGGAGCCCGAGGAGGCCTTGCTCGGGCCGCACCGAGCCGCCGTCCCAACGCGGGCCGCCGACCGCGCCGAGCAGCACAGCGTTGGAGGCACGGCACGCCTCGAGCGTCGAGTCGGGCAGCGGCTCCCCGGTCGCGTCGATCGCGGCGCCGCCAAAGGGCAGACGTACGACCTCGAGGTCGAGCGGCAGCTGCTCGAGCACCCGCACCGCCTGGTCCAGCACCTCCGGGCCGATCCCGTCGCCGGGCAGGGCCGCGATCACGTCAGTCATGGGAGGCGAGCTCTCGCTTGACGAGGTCGAGGACGAAGGTGATCAGCTCGTCCAGCCCTTCCTCCGAGAGCGGTCCGCGGTTGGCGCTCTTCAGCTCCTGGATCAGCGCCGCCTCGCGATCCGGATCGACGAACGGCAGATCGTGCTCCTTCTTGTAGAGGCGGAGCTTCTCGACCGTCTCGAGCCGCTGATTGAACGTCTCGAGGAGCCGCTCGTCGAGCGCCGTTATCTCTGCTCGCAGAGCCGCGACGACGGGGTCGCCGACCGCAGTCATGCCATCACCCCGATGTGCTCGAGCAGCTCGTCGACGTCGGCCTCGACCTCGACACCTGCCCGCGTCTCGACGATCTGGGGCGTCTTCAATCCGGTACCCGTCACGAGCACGACCACACGATCATCCGCTCCGAGCGTCCCGGCCGCAGTCGCCGCTCGGAGGGCACCGAGGGTGACCCCGGCGGCCGTCTCGCCGAAGACGCCCGACAGCGCAGCGAGCATCGAGACGTTCGCCCCGATCTCGTCTTCGGGGACGGCAAAGATGCCGCCGCCCGAAGCGCGCGCGGTCGCGATCGCGAGGTCGCCGTCGGCGGGAGCGCCGATCGCGAGTGAGTGCGCGATCGTGTTCGGGCGAATCGGGGAGACCGGGCGGTCGTCGGCGAACGCATGGGCAACGGGAGCGCAGCCCTCTGCCTGCCCGCCGAAGATGCGCGGACTGTCCCCGTCGACCAGTCCGAGCCGGCGAAACTGCTCGAATCCCTGCCAGAGCTTCGTGAACAGCGACCCGGAAGCGATCGGCGAGACGACCGCGTCGGGCAGCTCCCAGCCGAGCTGCTCGGCGATCTCGAAGGCAAGCGTCTTCGACCCTTCGGCGTAATAGGCGCGCAGATTCACGTTGACGAACGCCCAATCGAGCTCGCCGGCCAACTCGACGACGAGCCGCGAGCAGTCGTCGTAGCTGCCGTTCACGGCGAACATCTCGCCGCCGTAGACCGCGGTCGCGAGCAGCTTCTCCGGCTCGACGGTCCGCGGGTACAGCACGACCGAGCGCATCCCGCTCGCCGCAGCACGAGCTGCGACGGCGTTACCCAGGTTGCCGGTCGACGCGCAGGCCAGGGTGTCTGTCCCGAGCTCGGCTGCCTTCGCAGCGGCGACGGCGACCACCCGGTCCTTGAACGAATGGGTCGGATTGGTGTGATCGAGCTTCAGGAACACCTCACGCACTCCGACCGCCTGAGCGATTCGAGGAGCGGGCACGAGCGGCGTCCAGCCCGGGCCGGCCACCGCGTCCGGCGGCGCCGCGGTCGGCAAGAGGGACGCGTACCGCCAGAGCGAGCGCGGGCCTCGCTCGATCGACTCGCGGGTCACCTCACTGGCGACCTCGGCCCAGTCGTAGACTGGCTCCAGCGGGCCGAAGCAGCGCAGACAAACGCCGCTCGCGACGGCCGGATAGTCGGACTCGCAGATCCGGCATCTGAGCGTGTCAACAGCCATTGCTCTCCTTACAATACTTTTGGAAATGAAGTTTTGCCGAATCGAAGACCTGCCGCCGTACGTCTTCGCGACGGTCGACCAGCTGAAGCGCGAGCTGCGCCGTGACGGGCGCGACGTGATCGACCTCGGTTTCGGCAACCCGGACATCCCGTCGCCCGAGATCGCGGTGGCGAAACTGCAGGAGGCCGCCGCGAAGCCCGCGAATCACCGCTACTCGGCGAGCAGGGGCATCACGCAGCTGCGCCATGCGGTCGCCGAGCACTATCTGCGCGCGTTCGGGGTCGAGCTCGACCCCGAGACCCAGATCTCGAGCACGATCGGCGCAAAGGAGGGCCTCGCTCACGTGATGTGGGTGCTGGTCGAGGGCGGCGACACGGTCGTCGTTCCCACACCCGCGTACCCGATTCACCGCGTTGCGCCGGCTCTCGCGGGTGCTCGCGTCGTCACCCCGCCGGCCACGGGCGGCGTGGAGGCGATCGCAGAGGCGGTTCGTGCCTGCGATCCGAAGGTCGTGATCGTGTCGTTCCCGCACAACCCGACGACCGCGGTCGCATCGGCCGCGGACATGCAGTACCTGGTCGACCTCGCGCGGGAACACGAGTTCCTGCTCGTGCACGACTTCGCGTACGCCGACGTGGCCTTCGACGGCCACCGGCCGCCCTCGGTGCTCGCCGCGGACGGCGCCGCGGAGTGCGCCGTCGAGCTCTACAGCATGACGAAGTCGTTCTCGATGGCCGGCTGGCGCGTCGGGTTCATGGTCGGCCGTCCGGACGTCGTCGCCGCGTTGACGAAGCTGAAGTCCTACCTCGACTACGGGACCTTCCAGCCGATCCAGATCGCGGCAACCGTCACCTTGCGCGAGGCGCGCGACTATCCGGCCGAGGTGTGCGAGATCTACCGGCTCCGGCGCGATGCGCTCTGCCGGGGCTCGACCGGGCCGGCTGGCACGTCGAGCCGCCGCTCGGGACGATGTTCGTCTGGGCGGAGATCCCCGATCGCTTCCGCGCGCTCGGCTCGCTGGAGTTCGCCCTGCTCCTCGCCCGCGAGGCCAACGTCGCGGTCAGCCCCGGGATCGGCTTCGGCGACGGAGGCGACGGGCACGTCCGTTTCGCCCTCGTCGAGAACGAACAGCGGATCGGCCAGGCGACCCGCGCCGTCAAGAAGCTCCTGGAGCGCTGACTTCATTCCGTACGGGCTCCCTTCGACGCCGAGCCGACGGTCGCTGCGTACTTCGCGAACACCCCAGTGGCATAACGGGCCTCGGGCTGCGACCACCCCGAGGCGCGGCGCGAGAGCTCGTCCTCGGGAAGCTCCACGTTCAGCTCGCGCGCATCGACGTCGATCACCACGATGTCGCCGTCGCGCAGGTGCGCGATGGGGCCGCCGCGGAACGCCTCGGGCGCAACATGCCCGACCATGAGTCCGTGCGTGGCGCCCGAGAAGCGGCCGTCGGTGATCAGGGCGACCTCGTCACCGAGGCCTTCGCCGACGAGGGATGCGGTGACGTGCAGCATCTCTCGCATCCCAGGCCCGCCCGCGGGCCCCTCGTAGCGAATGACGACGACATCGCCCGGCTCGATCTTCCGCGCCTTGACGGCCGCGAAGCACGCCTCTTCGGAGTCGAAGACGCGTGCGGGCCCACGATGGAGCAGCCGCTCGTGCCCGGCGAGCTTCACGACGCATCCGTCCGGCGCGAGGTTGCCTCGCAGAATCGCAAGCCCGCCCGTCGGCTTCAGCGGCGCGTCCCACGAGACGACCACGTCCTGCCCAGGGCGTTCGTGCACACCGTCGGCGACCTGGCGCAGTGAGCGCCCGTCGACCGCGACCGCGTCCTCGTTCACGACACCGGCGCGGACAAGCTCGCGCGCGACGAGCGCAACGCCGCCCGCCTTGAAGAGGTCGGTGGCGACATAGCGGCCGCCCGGCTTGATGTCCGCGACGATCGGCGTGCGCGACGAGATCGTGTCGAAGTCGTCGATCTCGAGCGGGATGCCGGCCTCGGCTGCGATCGCCAGCAGGTGCAGCACGCCGTTGGTCGAGCCACCGGTGGCGGCGATCGCGGCGATCGCGTTCTCGAACGCCTCTCGCGTCAGGACCTGCGACGGTCGCGTGTCCTCCTCGACGAGGCGCATCGCGAGCTCCCCCGCGACGACCGCTGCCTGCGGCTTGCCGGGGTGATTGGCCGGGATCTCGTTCAGGCCGGGCGCGCTCACGCCCAGGAAGTCGAGCGCGGTCGCCATGGTGTTCGCGGTGAAGTGCCCTCCGCAGGCCCCGGCGCCCGGGCAGGCGACGCTCTCGAGTGCGTGCACCTCCCGGTCGGAGATCGTTCCCGCCGCGTGCGCCCCGACCGCTTCGAAAACGTCCTGGATGGTGACGTCGGCGCCGCGATACCGCCCTGCCTCGATCGAGCCGCTGTAGAGCACGAGCCCGGGCAGGTCGAGCCGGGCGAGCGCCATGACGCCGGCCGGAATCGTCTTGTCGCAGCCGACGATGCACACGAGCCCGTCGAAGAGATGGCCACGAGCGACGAGCTCGATCGAGTCGGCGATCACCTCGCGCGAGACGAGCGAGGCGCGCATGCCGACGGTCCCCATCGAGACGCCGTCGGAGACCGCGATGGTGTTGAACTCGATCGGCGTGCCGCCCGCACGCCGAATGCCCTGCTTGACGTACCCGGCGAGCCGCCGGTGATTCAGGTTGCACGGCATCGTCTCGATCCAGGTGGTCGCGACGCCGATCAACGGCTTCGCGAGGTCGGCGTCGGTGAACCCGACACCCTTGAGCATCGCCCGCGCCGGCGCGCGGTCGACGCCGTCGGTGAGCGCGGCGCTGTGGCGTTTGGCGGAGTGCGTCTTGCCGTATGGCGTCGTCATTGAACGTGAGCTCCTGCCTGGGCAACCCGCAAGGGAAGCACCGTCGCGGACGAGGGAACGGACTGCTCGAGCGAGGCAACCACATCGTCGATGCGGTCGGGCTCGGCCCAGACGACGACCGAGGGCCCGGAACCGGAAAGGGTGACGCCGCTCGCACCGTCCGGCAGGTCTTGCGCGCAGCGCCTCGAGGAGCGGAGCCTGGGAGCTGCGGTACTGCTCGTGCAGCCGGTCGTGGAACGCGTCGCGGAGCAACGTGGCGTTGCCGCCGGCGATTGCCGCACCGAGCATCGTCGCCGACGCGACGGTGACGGCGGCATCGTGATGACTCACGGTGAACGGGAGGTCGCTGCGCGACCGTGCGGTGTTCGTGCGCGCGGCCGGCACGACGAGCACCGGCGCGAGCGGCAGGTCGGCGGCGATCCGCGCAGCCTGAGGGCCGGCGTCGTGCGTCCAGGAGACGCAGACGCCGCCGAAGAGGACGGCGGCGAGGTTGTCGATGTGGCCTTCGAAGCGTGCGCCCTCGACGAGCAGGGCGGCGGGATCCGCGTCGACGCCCGCAGCGGCGGCTCCGGCCACGAGCCCGAGCCCGATCGTCGCCGCGCTCGAGCCGAGCCCGCGCTCGAGCGGGACGCGGTTCACGAACCGGAAGCGGCGGCCCGCCACCGGGGCGAAGAGCGAGAACACTCTGAGCGCGAGATGCGCCGCGTCGCGCGGCAGCTCGTCGGCGCCCTCGCCGCTGATCTCGACCTCGAGCTCGTCGGCGTCCTCGACCTCCAGCTCGTTCCAGAGCTCGAGCGCCGCCCCGGCCGAGTCGAAGCCCGGGCCGAGGTTCGCCGTCGACGCAGGTGCGAACGCACGGATCACCCGATCGCCTCGAGCACTGCCTCGAGCGTCGCCTCGACGGTCTGAGACTCCCCGTCGTCGACGGCGCCCGCGTCCTTCAGCCCGTGGCCCGTGACGATGCACACGACGGTCGTCCCTTCCAGATCAGGCAGATGCTCGAGCGCTGCAACGCCGGCGGCCGACGCAGGCTCGCAGAAGACGCCCTCCTCGTGCGAGAGCAGCTGCCACGCGCTGCGGAGCTCGTCCTCGCCGAGCGTGACCACCTCGACCCGGCCGTCGGCGACGAGCTCGGCCACGTGCGCGGCGTGCGCAGGCTCTCCGATCCTGATCGCGGAGGCCCACGTCGTCGCCCGCTCGGCGGCCTGTCCGACGACGATCCGGGACGAGGCGCCGGCATCGGCGAGGCCGGCGGCCACGGCGGAGACGTTGCCGCCGCCGCCGAACGGCAGCGCGATCAGGCCGGGGGCCGTTCCGAGCTGCTCGAGGATCTCCACCACGACGGTCTTCTGCCCTTCGATGCGGTCCGGATTGAGCGAGTTGACGAGCACGAAACCTTCACGTTGCCCGAGCTCGCGGCACAGCCGCAGGGCATCGTCGAAGCTGCCTTTGACCTCGAGCAGGCGCGCCCCGGCTGCCCGTGCCTGCGCGCGCTTGGCCGTTGCGGTGGCCCCGGCCGGCGTGAGCACGATCGCCTCCAGGCCGGCGCGTGCCGCGTACGCGGCCGCCGATGCGGCCGTGTTGCCGGTCGAGGCGCAGACGACGGCTCGCGCCCCCGACTCCGCCGCTCGCTCGACGGCCACGACCATCCCGCGGTCCTTGAAGCTGCCTGTCGGGTTGAGGCCGTCGCATTTCAGGTGCAGCTCGACGCCGAACCGCTCCTGCAGGCGGCGCGCCGGCACGAGCGGGGTCGATCCCTCGCCCAGAGACAGGGCGGAGGCGGCGTTCACGCCCATCCGAGCTCCGCCACGCCGCGGTCGGAGATGACCGGGCGCGGGGTCGAACAGCCGTGCACGTCGTCGAGCTCGCCGACGGCCTCGAGGGCTGCGCGTAGCGCGCCCACCCTGGCCTCGTGGGTGACGACATGGAGCGCGGCGCCGTCCCCGTTCTGATGCTGGAGGAGCCGCGCGATCGAGATCTCGCGTTCGGCGAGCTCCTCCGCCACACGGGCGAGCGCACCTGGGCGATCCTCGACGTGCAGCCGGAAATAGAACGGCGAGGAGCTGTCGCCGTCGGGCAGCATCGGCAACTGTCGCCACGCGGCGTCGTTCTGCAGGAAACCGGTCCCCATCGTGCCGAGCACGCTCGTGATGTCGGCGATCACGGCGGATGCGGTCTCGACGCCGCCCGCTCCGGGCCCCTCGAGCGTGATCTCCCTGATCGCATCGCCCTGCAGCATCACAGCGTTGAAGGCACCGTCGACCTTCGCGAGTGGATGCTGCTTGTCGACGAAGGCAGGCTGCACCGAGACGTCGACCCGGCCGTCGACGAGCCTCGCGGCCCCGACGAGGCGAATCACCATGTCGAGCTGGCGCGCTGCCACGACGTCGAGCGCGTCGATCTTCGTGATCCCCGAGTACGCGACATCGGCGAGCTCCACGTGCGAGTTGAAGGCGACCGTCGCGAGAATCGCCATCTTCGCGGCGGCGTCGGCGCCGGAGACGTCGTCGGTGGGATCGGCTTCCGCATAGCCGCGCTCCTGCGCGTCGGCGAGCGCCTCGTCGTAGCTCTTGCCGCCTTCCATCTCGGTGAGCACGAAGTTGGTCGTGCCGTTGACGATGCCGAGCACGCGGTGGACGTTGGTGACGACGAGCGACTCGCGCAGCACCTTGATCACGGGAATCGCCGCGCAGACACTTGCCTCGAAGCGCAGCTGGACGCCCGCCTCCGACGCGGTCGCAAACAGCTCCGCACCGCGACGCGCGACGAGCTGCTTGTTCGCGGACACGACGCTCTTGCCGCGCTTCAGCAGCTCCAATACGTAACCGCCCGCCGGCTCGACTCCGCCCATGACCTCCGCCACCACGCTGATGCTGGGGTCGTCGAGGATCTCGGCGAAGCTCGTGGTGAGCACCCCTCCCGAGGGAGGGTAATCACGCTCCTTCGCGACGTCCTGGACGAGCGCCTTCACGACCCGCAGCCGGTGGCCGGTGGCGCGTTCGATGTCATCTGCCGATTCGGTGAGGAGACGGTTCACCGCTGAGCCGACGGTGCCGTAGCCCAGAAGGGCGACCGGTACGTCAACCGACGCCAGCAGTCTCCTCCTTCACGTTCAACGCGCGCAGCCGCGCACCGACCTGTTCGATCTGTGTCTCGGCGAGCTTCGCGCGATAGACGTCGAGCGACGGCTGCCCACGATCCATCTCGGCGATCCAGTCGCGAGCGAACGACCCGTCGCGAATCGCGGCGAGGACGGCGCGCATGTTCTCGCGCACGTGCTCGTCCACCACCTTCGGCCCGACGGCGTGCGAACCGTACTCCGCCGTGTCGGAGATCGAATAGTGCATCCGCTCGATCCCGCCCTCCCAGATCAGGTCGGTGATCAGCTTCAGCTCGTGCAGGCACTCGTAGTAGGCCACCTCGGGCTGGTACCCGGCCTCGACGAGCGTCTCGAACCCGAGCTGGATCAGCTGGGTGACACCGCCGCAGAGCACCGTCTGTTCACCGAACAGATCGGTCTCCGTCTCCTCGGCGAAGGAGGTCACGACCATCCCGGCGCGCGCGGCGCCAAGCGCGGCCCCGTAGGCGAATGCAAGCTCACGCGCCTCGCCGCTTGCGTCCTGCGCAACTGCGACGACCGCCGGTGTGCCGTAGCCCTCGGTGTAGAGACGGCGCACCACGTGCCCCGGCCCCTTCGGCGCGACCATGATCACGTCGTGCCCCTCGGGCGGCGTGATGCGGCCGTAGTGGACGTTGAAGCCGTGGGCGAACAAAAGCGCAGCCCCCGGCTCGAGATTCGGCGCGACCTCCTCCTCGTAGAGAGCAGGCTGCGCTCCGTCGGGCACGAGGAACGCGACGAGCTGGGCGCCGCGCACGGCGTCGGCGACAGCGCGAACGGTCAGCCCGGCCTCCTCGGCCGCGGCGGCCGACGCGCTGCCGGGACGAAGCCCGACCTCGACCTCGACGCCCGAATCGTGGAGGTTGAGCGCGTGCGCATGTCCCTGGCTGCCGTACCCCAGGACGGCGACCTTGCCGTTCAGAAGCGCGACATTCCCACTCTTGTAGATCTCGGCCACGTTGGTTCCTTTCAGACTTGGACGGAGGAAGTTGCAGTACGACCGCCCGCGCTCGGACGGCGAAGCCCGACCCTGCCGGTGCGCACCAGCTCGCGCACGCCGTAGGGCCGGACGAGCTCTTCGAAGGCCTCGACCTCGTCGGGGCGCCCGACGAACTCGAACGTGATCGCGTCGCGGCCGACATCGGCCACGCGCGCGCCCGCGACCTGGCTGAGCGCGACGAGCTCTGCCCGCTTGTCGGTGGAGACGCTCACGGTGAACAGCGCAAGCTCCCGCTCAACGGCTTCGTCGGGACGAAGCTCCGTCACGCGCAGCACGTTGACGAGCTTGTGCATCTGCTTCTCGATCTGTTCGAGCGAGTGCTCGCTGCAGTCGACCCGCAGCGTGAGCCGCGAGATGTCGGAACGCTCCGTCGGCCCGACGGCAAGGCTCTGGATGTTGTAGCCGCGCCGCGAGAAGAGCTGCGAGACGCGCGCCAGCGCACCCGGCTTGTTCTCGAGCCTGACGCTGATCGTGTGAGCGCTCACGCCACCGGCCGCCTTTCGCTCCCGCTCGGCAAGGCCGGGCTCCGCGAAAGGCTGGAGCCCCCCGGAGACGTCAGACCGTTCACCTCGGCACCACCTGTTCGTCGGGGGCTTCCATCACATCGACGGCCGCCGCGCCGGCGGGGACCATCGGGAAGACCTTCTCCTCCGGATCGCAGCGAACGTCGACCACCGCGCTCCGGCCGGCTGTGAACGCGGCCCGCAGGGCATCTTCGAGCTGATCCTCGCTCTCGACCGTGAACCCGGCGCAGCCGAATGCCTCCGCGAGCTGCGCGTAGTCGGGCACCGCGTGAGTGAGATGCGTCTGGGCGAAGCGCTCGTCGTAGAACATCTCCTGCCACTGTCGCACCATCCCGAGCCAGCCGTTGTTGATCACGACCGCAACGACGGGTAGCCGCTCGAGCGCCGCGGTCGCGAGCTCCTGACAGGTCATCTGGAAGCACCCGTCCCCGTCGATGCACACGACCGTGGCATCGGGCCGCGCGGCCTTCGCCCCGATCGCGGCGGGCAGGCCGTAGCCCATGGTCCCGAGGCCTCCTGAGGTGATGAACGACCGGGGCTGGTCGCACACGAGGTACTGCATCGCCCACATCTGATGCTGGCCGACCCCCGTCGTCCAGATCACGTCGTCGCGGTCGCCCGCAACATCACGCAGAGCCTCGATCGCCGTCTGCGGCTTCAGCTGACCGTCTGCCTTCGCGTAGCGGAAGGGGAACTGGCGCCCGCCAGTCCTCGAGCTGACGCAGCCAGGGCTCCTGTGACGTGCGCGAGTCCCCGTCGAGAGCGCGCAGCTCGTCGGCGAGCTGCGCAAGCGCCAGCTTGAGCGGGCCGACGACCGGGATCTCCGCGTGGCGGATCTTCCCGACCTCGGCCGCGTCGATGTCGAAGTGGATCACCTTCGCGCCCGGCGCGAAGGCGGACACCTTGCCCGTGACCCGGTCGTCGAACCGGGAGCCCACGGCGATCACGAGGTCGGCCTTGTTCAAGGCCCAGTTGGCGTACTTCGAGCCGTGCATCCCCGGTGCCCCGTAGTTGAGCGGGTGCGAGTCGGGGAGGCAGCCCTTGCCCATCAGCGTCACGACAGCGGGCAGCTGCGCGGAGTCCACGAGACTGCGCAGCTCCACGCAGGCATCGGCGTTGAGGACGCCGCCACCGGCATAGATGATCGGCCGCTGCGACTCGGCGATCGCGCGCGCCGCCTCGCGGATCTGTCTCGGGTGCACCTTCTGAGGCGGCTTCCAGCCGGGGAGGTCGACGTCGTCCGGGTACGCGAATTCGAACTCGGCCTCCTGGACGTCCTTGGCAACGTCGACGAGCACCGGGCCCTGGCGGCCGGTGCGCGCGACATGGAACGCAGCCTTGAGCACGCCGGGCAGTTCCTGGACGTCCTGGACGAGCCACGAATGCTTGACGATCGGCATCGTGATGCCGGTCGCGTCGATCTCCTGGAACGCGTCCGTCCCGATCAGCGATGCGCGCACCTGCCCGGTGATGCAGACGAGCGGTGTCGAGTCCATCCACGCGTCGGCGATCGGGGTCACGAGGTTCGTGGCTCCCGGCCCGGACGTCGCGATCGCGACGCCGACCTTGCCCGAAGCCCGCGCGTACCCCTCCGCCATGTGGCCGGCGCCCTGCTCGTGGCGGGCAAGCACGTGCCGAACGGTGGTTCCACGCGCGATCGCGTCGTACGTCGGCAGAATCGCGCCTCCGGGAATACCGAACGCCACGTCGACGCCCTCAAGCTCGAGCGCGCGCAGGATCGCGTCGGACCCGAACATCCGCGTCCCGCGGCTCACGCCCACACCTCGTCGAAGTGCTCCAGGTCGACCCTCGACTGGGGCAACAGGTCGATCACGGCGTCCGTGAACGATCGCGTGTCCTCTCCGACCGGTGCGTCGCGGCGCTCCGCGGCCTCGACGGCCCGCTCGAGCGTCCGTGAGGCCGACCGGCGCTTCAGCCCCTCGGCCAGCATCAACGACGCGGCGAGCAGCATCCCCCGCGGGTCGACGACACCGAACCCGGCGACGTCGTCCGGCTCACTCGCACCGGGAAAGAACACGCCCGGCCCTTCGTTCGGAAGCCACGCCTGGGCAACCGACGCATGTGAGCCCGCGAAATGAGCGGCCGTGTCGACCATGGCGTCGACGAAGTGCGACTCGGTGACGACCACGTCGAGCGACTCGGGCTGCTCGCGAAGACGGACGAGCGCCTGCGCGAGCGACGCCTCTTCGACCTCGAGCCCGCTCCAGCGCGCGCGCTCCGCTTCGACTGCCGCCCGCCAGTCGGTGGACTCGCCGACGCAGAGCACCCGACCGCGCCTGGCAGCCGTGCTCGAGAACGCGCGGGCGAGCGCAATCCTGTTCCCCCACTCTCCCACCGGCCCCGTGATCACGAGATCGCCGCCACCGTCCAGCTGGACACGGGCAACGCGCCACGCGAGCTCGAGATCGGCCTTGACGCCCTCGAGCGCGGGATTGTCGGGTGCCGCGACGAGGATGGCGTCGACGTGGCGGTACCCGGCACGCGTCTCGGGCGGCAGCGGGTGCCCCGTCCGTGTGACGGCCTCGGCTCCGAACGGGAGGTGCTTGTCGTCGAGCTGTAGCGAGTGGAGCTCTGCGACCCGGTCCAGGGCGCGCGTCGCGGCAGCCATCAGCTCAGGCCCGACCCCGTCTCCGGCGAGACAGGCAATGGTCTTCATGCAAGCACCTCGTCGATTGTGTGAATCCTGCACATCTAGTTGTTCGCTCCTTCGTCCGGCCCATCCTGCGGGCGCACTTCTCCTTCAGTGAAGTCGGCGTATGCGGCGTCTACCGGCCGCGTGAGCGAATTCTCCCCCTAGCGGGGGAGAATGACGATGACCGTGAGAATGACGAGCCCGAGCACGAGCAACTGCGCCGCAAGCGGCGTCCGGAGCTCGAGTGCGCGGGCTGCTGTACCGGTCATCGTCTTCTGAGTGTGCCCACGGGCACTCGCCTTGTCAAGCTACAGAAGGTATAGCGACGGCTTCGTTGCGAAACCGAGAGCTGGTCACTATGCTTTTGAAAGCGATGATCGGGCAGCGCACACACTTCGACGCGGCCGGCAGTGATTGCCCCACTGCGAGCCTGCGCGCGCTTGCCCTCCTCCTTCCCCGCTAGGGGAGGCGACCACGCGACATACCCGTCTTGCGTTTCCCGCACCGCCGGGAGAAGTCCGCCCACTGGAGGAGCCGTAGCCATGCCGATGCCCTACTGGAAGTACCGCCCATATCCGACCGTCGCGCTTTCCGATCGCACGTGGCCCGACCGGGTCATCGACCGGGCACCGATCTGGTGCTCGACTGACCTGCGCGATGGAAACCAGGCGCTCGTGAAGCCGATGGACTCCGCGCGGAAGCAGCGCATGTTCGACCTGCTCGTCCAGCTCGGGGTCAAGCAGATCGAGGTCGGGTTCCCTTCCGCCTCGAAAACGGACTTCGAGTTCGTTCGCAAGTTGATCGACGAGGAGCTTATTCCCGCGGACACGACGATCGCCGTGCTCACGCAGGCGCGGCCCGAGCTGATCGAGCGCACCTTCGAGGCGATCGAGGACGCCCCGCGGGCGATCGTGCATCTCTACAACTCGACATCGACCACCCAGCGCCGCGTCGTCTTCCGGCTGGACGAAGCGGGGATCGTGGACCTGGCCGTGCGCGCGACGGAGCTCTGCAAGGAGCTCGCAGCCGAGAGCACGTCGAAGGTCATGTTCGAGTACTCGCCCGAGAGCTTCCACGGCACCGAGCTGGAGTTCGCACTCGAGATCTGCGAGGCGGTCATGGCCGCGTGGCAGCCGACGCCCGACGAGCAGATGATCGTCAACCTTCCGACTACCGTCGAGGCGTTCCCGCCGAACGTCTACGCCGACCGGATCGAGTGGTTCCAGCGGCACGTCTCGAGCCGCGAGAGCATCGTTCTGAGCGTCCATCCGCACAACGACCGAGGCACGGCCGTCGCGACCGCCGAGCTCGGCCTCATGGCCGGAGCGGACCGCGTGGAAGGAACGCTCTTCGGAAACGGCGAGCGGACGGGAAACGTCGACCTGATCACCATCGCTCTGAACCTGCTGACGCAGGGCGTCGACCCAGAGCTCGACCTGTCGCAGCTCGACGAAGCGAAGGCGATCGTCGAGGAGTGCAACGAGCTGCCCATCCACCCTCGCCATCCCTGGGTCGGCGAGCTCGTCTACACCGCGTTCTCCGGGTCGCATCAGGACGCGATCAAGAAGGGGATGCATGCCCAGCAGCGGGGAGGCTCCGAGCTGTGGGACGTCCCGTACCTGCCAATCGATCCCGCCGATCTCGGCCGCGACTACGAGGCGATCATCCGGGTCAACTCCCAGTCGGGCAAGGGCGGGGTCGCATACCTGATGGAGTCCGAGCACAGCCTCGAGCTGCCGCGGGGGCTGCAGGTGGAGTTCGCCCAGGCGGTGCAGGCGATCACGGACGCGCGCGGCGACGAACTGACGGCCGATGAGCTCCTCGCGGCCTTCCACGACCATTACCTCGCCCATGTGACGCCCTTCGAGCTCGGGTCGTACACACACTCGAGCAGCGACACCGACCAGATCGTCGCCGACATGGTCGCCGACGGCGAGAGGCGAGAGATCTCCGGCGCCGGAAACGGGCCGATCGCTGCCCTCGTCGACGCGTTCGAGCGTGAGTTCGGGATCACGATCCGCCTGCGCGACTACCACGAGCACGCGATGTCGGCCGCCGCCGATGCGACCGCAGCCGCCTACATCGAGGCCGAGATCGACGACGACGTCGTCTGGGGCGTCGGCGTCCACTCGAGCATCGTGACGGCGTCGCTGCGCGCGGTCGTGAACGCGGTCAACCGCGCGCTCGCCCTGCGCAAGGCGCTCGAGGAGGCGATGTTGTTCGGGTAATCCTCGAACCTGGTTCACGAGTCTGGGGCCATGGCCATTTGGAGCGACAGGCCCGGGCTGTCATCATCTGCCGGACATGAACCTCGACCAACTGAGGGCCGTGCGCCTCTTCTCCAGCCTGTCGAAGAAAGAGCTCGAGCGGCTCTCCCAGTGGACCGACCAGATCTCGGTCGCCGAGGGCCACGAGCTCGCACGTGAAGGCGAGTTCGCGCACGAGTTCTTCGTCATCGAGGAGGGCACTGCCGACGTCCTCAAGGACGGCGAGCGGATCGGCGAGCTCGGCCCGGGCGACTTCTTCGGCGAGATCGGCCTGATCGAGACCGAACGTCGGACCGCCACCGTCGTCGCGACGAAGCCGATGGAGCTGATCGTCATGTTCCAGCGCGAGTTCAGGCAGATGGAGCAGGAGATGCCCGTCGTCGCCGACCGCGTGCGCGCCGCCATTCGCGCCCGACTCGACGAAGGCTAGCTCGAGCTGCCCGATCTGTTCGACCCTGCAAGCCACGAACCGCTGAGCGTCCGACCGTGGGACGATCGTCGCGCACGGGCTGCGATCGCCGCGGTCGTCGCGGAGGCGGAGAACGCGTTCGACGAGAACGCACTGTGGGCCGCCCACCCGCTCGACGAGTCGGACGGGCCTCTCCCTTCGGTGACCACGCTCTACCTCGGCGCCTCAGGGGTCGTGTGGACGTTCCACGCACTCGCGGACGCCGGTCTCGTCGATCTTCAACGTGACTGGGCTCCGGTTGCCGTGGGCCTGGCCGAGCGCTACTCCTCGCAGCCGGACTTTCAGGACTTCGTCTCGGGACCGGTGCCGTCGCTCCTCATGGGCGCAGCGGGCGTCCTGCTCGTCGCGCATTCGCTGGCACCCGCTGCGTGGCAGGAGGACGAGCTGCTCGCGGCGGTACGCGCCAACGCCGACAACCCCTCGCTCGAGCTGATGTGGGGGTCTGCCGGAACGATGATCGCCGCCCGGGTGATGGCGGAACGCACCGGCGCGGAGCATTGGCAGCAGGCCTGGCGCGACTCCGCGGACGAGCTGTGGGCGCAGTGGCGCAGCGACCTCTGGGAACAGGATCTCTACGGCAAGACCGTCGAGTACATCGGACCGGCGCACGGGTTCGCCGGCAACGTTCTCGCACTCGCCCAGGGAGATCTCCTCGACGCCGAGCGGCGCTCGGAGCTCGAGCGGCGGGCGATCGCAACCGTGACTGCCTACGCCGAGCGCGACGGCGGGCTCTGCCAGTGGCCTCCGGTGTCCGAACCGTTCCAGCGCCGCGAGCAGGCGATTCGCACCCAGTGGTGCCACGGCGCGCCGGGGATGGTCGCCTCGCTGGCCGGCCTTGCTCTGGACGACGAGCAGCTGACGGAGCTGCTGCTGGAAGGAGGCGAGCTCACGTGGCGTGCAGGGCCGCTCAAAAAGGGCGCCGGCCTCTGCCACGGCACCGCCGGCAACGGGTACGCGTTCCTGAAGCTCCTCGAGCGCACGGGCGACGAGCTCTGGCTGGAGCGCGCGCGCGCATTCGCCATGCACGCCGCGGAGCAGGTCGAGCAGGCACGGGCGGAGCACGGTCGCGGCCGCCACACGCTCTGGACGGGCGATCTCGGCGCCGCCCTCTACCTGCAGGACTGCATCGCGGGATCGACCGGCTTTCCGACCCTCGACTACTTCTAGCGCTCCCGGAATCTGATTCGCGAAGCGAACCAGATCCCCGAGTTGCCGGTCTCGGCACGAAACTCGTGAACCTGGTTCGGCTTCGCCGAATCAGGTTCAGCTACTCGTCGCCGCGTGCGCCGAGCTCGCGCGACCGCTCGGTCGCGGCGCTGATCGCGTTCAGGAACGCAGCCCGCACTCCCGAACGCTCGAGCTCCCTGATTGCGCGCGTCGTCGTGCCGCCCGGCGATGTGACCGCCTCCCGCAACTCGACTGGATGCATCCCCTCGTCACGAAGCAGCAACGCGCTCCCGAACATCGTCTGCACGACGAGCTTCGTCGAGACCTCGCGGCTGAGCCCGAGCAGCAGGCCGGCCTCGATCATCGCCTCGGCGAGCAGCGCGAAGTAGGCCGGGCCCGAACCGGAGAGCGCGGTCACGGCGTCGAGGTCGACCTCGGAGACCCGCACGACCGCGCCGAGATGGCCGAGTGCCTCCTCGGCGAGCGCCAGGTCGGACTCGCCCGCGGAGCGGCCGGCGGCGATCCCCGCGATTCCCTCGTGCACGAGGGACGGAGCGTTCGGCATCGCGCGCACAACCTTTGCCTCGGGCGAAAGATGGCTCTCGATGAACCCGGTCGTCACCCCGGCCGCGACCGAGAGGATCACCTGGTCGGAGGTCACACCCGACGCGATCTCACCGAGCACCGCCGAGATGTCCTGCGGCTTCACCGCGACGACGACGAGCGAGGCGCCCGCCACGGCCTCGGCGTTGGAGGAGCCGACGGACACGCCGTAGCGCTCGCGCAACTCCTCCGCCCGTTCGGGCCTGCGAACCGTCGCAGTGAGCTCGTCCGGGCTGCGCCAATCCGAGCTCAGGAAGCCGCGCAGGAGCGACTCACCGAGACGCCCGGCGCCGAGGATCGCGATCCGCCCGGCCACCGGCGCTCGACTAACGACGTGCGGTGGCCGTGCGACGGCGCTTCGCGGGCTCGGGGACCATCCACGCGTGGCCGAACTTCCGCATCTCACGGATGATCGGCAACAGAGCGCGCCCCTTGTCCGTCAATTCGTACTCGACACGCGGCGGCGACTCCGGATAGCTGCGCCGGATCGCGACACCTTGCCGCTCCAGCATGTCGACGCGCTCCGAGAGGGTGCGCGGACTGATGCCGGGGCAGGCGTGCTCGAGCTCCATGAAACGCCGCGGCCCCTCGGAGAGGTCGTGCACGATCAGCGGCGTCCACTTCGTGGCAATGATCTCTGCCGTGGCAGCGACAGCGCAATCGCTGTCGTGAGTGTCGTTCATTGTTCTTTTCATGGGCCGCAGTCTACTCCGCCGGACGGCTCGTTGCTATCGAAACAAAAGCGTCCGCTCCGTCTGCGCGGCGCTCGCCGTCGAGCCAGGCCCGGACCGCGTCTGCGCATTGTCGGCCTTCGTTGATCGCCCACACGATCAGGGACTGGCCACGCCGTGCGTCCCCGGCGGCGAACACGCCGTCCGTCGAGGTGAGGTAGTGCGCGGCGGCGGCGTTACCGCGCGCGTCGCGCTCCACGTGCAGTTGATCGAGCAGTTCGCTCTCCGGTCCCAGGAATCCCATCGCGAGCAGGACGAGCTCGGCGGGATGCGACTCCTCGGTGCCGGCCACGAGGTCGAACGGCGGAACACCGGAGTTCTCCTGCCAGTGGATCGCCTCCACCCGGCCGTCGTTGCCGCTGAACCGCGTCGTCGAGATGGCAAACGACCGCTCGCCCCCTTCCTTCAGCGCGTATGACAGCCGCAGTTTCATCGGCCACCTCGGCCAGGGGGTGATGTCGTCGGGACGCCCCGGAGGCGGCTCGCCGAGCAGCTCGATCTGGGTGACGGACGCCGCGCCCTCCCGGTTCGCGTTCGCGACGCAGTCCGCACCGGTGTCGCCGCCGCCGATCACGACGACATGCTTGCCGGCGGCGCTGAGCCCGCCGGTCGCCGTCCCCGCGATCGACCGCGCCCGGTCGTAGAGGTACTCCATCGCGAAGTGCACGCCGTCGAGCTCGCGGCCCGGCACCGGCAGGTCGCGCGGGACGCGCGACCCCGTGGCGACGACTACCGCATCGTGACGGTCGCGCAACTCTGCCCCCGTGACGTCGCCCCCCACGTCGGTACGGAAGCGAAACTCGACACCCTCCGCGACGAGCTGCTGGACGCGTCGCTCGACGAGCCGCTTCTCGATCTTGAATTCCGGCACCCCGAACCGGACGAGACCCCCGGCCGCCTCGTCGCGCTCGTAGACGACGACGTGCTCGCCGGCGCGCGCGAGCTGCTGGGCGCAGGCGAGCCCGGCCGGCCCCGAGCCGACCACGGCGACGCTGCGACCTGTCTGCCGTGCCGGCGGCTGAGGGTGGACCCAGCCTTCACCCCAACCGCGGTTGATGATCGCGAGCTCGACCTGCTTGATCGAGACAGCGTCCCCCTCGTTGATCTCGAGCACGCAGGCCGCCTCGCACGGAGCGGGACAGAGTCGCCCGGTGAACTCGGGGAAGTTGTTCGTTCGATGGAGCTGCTCGAGGGCTTCCTGCCAACGGTCGCGATAGACAAGGTCGTTCCAGTCCGGGATGAGGTTCCCGACCGGACAGCCGTGATGACAGAACGGGACGCCGCACTCCATGCAGCGGGAGGCCTGCTCGCGCAGCTCGACCAGCGGCAACGTGCCGACGAACTCGCGGAAGTCGCCGACCCGCTCCGCCGGCGGACGCTCGGGCGCCTCGACGCGGTTCAGGTTGAGGAAGGCGCCGATCTTGCCCACTATGCGGCCTCTTCCGTCTCGGTCGTGAAGAACCCGCCGCCGCCCGCCGAGACGGGCTCCGCGAGGGCGCGTTTGTAGTCGTGTGGGATCACCTTCACGAACCGGACGGGGTCCCAGTCCTCGAGCAGTGCCTGCGCGACCGGCGAGCCGGTTCGCTCGCCGTGCTCCTCGAGCAGCAACCGGACCGCGACCTCGTCGTCGCCGTCGAGCGCCTCGAGCGCGACGAGCTGCGTGTTGCACCGTTGCGCAAACTGCGAGTCGTCGTCGAGCACGTAGGCGATCCCGCCGCTCATCCCGGCCGCGAAGTTGCGCCCGGTCGCGCCGATCACGACGACCCGGCCGCCGGTCATGTACTCGCAGCCGTGGTCGCCGACGCCCTCGACCACCGCGGAGGCGCCCGAGTTGCGCACGGCGAACCGCTCGCCGGCGATGCCGCGGAAGAACGCGCGACCGGAGGTGGCGCCGTAGAGAACGGTGTTGCCGACGATCACGCTCTCCTCGGCGCGATACGCAGCGCTTTCGGGCGGCCGAACGGCGACCACGCCTCCCGACAGGCCCTTGCCGACGTAGTCGTTTGCGTCGCCAACCAGCGTCAGCTCGATCCCCGGCGCAAGCCACGCGCCGAACGACTGACCGGCGGAGCCGTGGAACTCGAACTGGACGTTCACGCTCAGGCGGTTCTTCGTGACGTGATGGGACAGGAGCCCGCCGACCGCTCGGTCGACGTTGTGCACCGGGAATTGCCTGCGTCCGTCGGCGAGCGCCTCGATCAGCTGCCAGTCGAGCGCCTCGCCGATCGGCGACGCCTGCGCCTCGGTGCGCCGCAACGGCGTGCCGTCCGGCACGTCCGGGGCGCGCAGCAGATGTGTCAGGTCGATCCCGCGCTCCTGCCAATGGGTGAGGGCCTCGTCGGGCTCGAGCAGGTCGACGCGCCCGACCAGGTCCTCGAAGCGCGCGATCCCGAGTGACGCCATCAGCTCGCGCACGTCCTCGGCGACGTGGAACAGGAACTCGATCACGTGCTCCGGCTGACCGCGAAAGCGCTTGCGCAGCTCCGGATCCTGGGTCGCGATGCCGACCGGGCAGGTGTTCAGATGGCAGGCGCGCATCATCACGCAGCCGGTCGCGATCAGCGGAGCCGTCGCGAAGCCCATCTCGTCGGCTCCGAGCAGGGCGGCAATGACCACGTCTCGGCCCGTCTTGAGCTGTCCGTCGGTCTGCACCCAGACGCGCGAACGGAGATCGTTCAGCACGAGCGTCTGCTGGGTCTCGGCCAGACCGATCTCCCAGGGCACGCCCGCATGCAGGATGGACGAGATCGGAGACGCGCCCGTGCCTCCATCGTGGCCCGAGATCAGGATGTGGTCGGCGTTGCACTTGGCGACGCCGGCGGCGACGGTGCCCACGCCGACCTCGGCGACGAGCTTCACCGAGATGCGCGCGGCCGGATTCGCACAGCGCAGGTCGTAGATCAGCTGCTTCAGATCCTCGATCGAGTAGATGTCGTGGTGCGGCGGCGGCGAGATCAACCCGACGCCGGGGGTCGTCAGCCGCACACCGGCGATGTACGGGTCGACCTTGTGCCCCGGCAGCTGGCCCCCCTCCCCCGGCTTCGCACCCTGCGCCATCTTGATCTGGAGCTCGTCGGCATTCGTCAGGTAGTCGATGTTCACTCCGAACCGGCCCGACGCGACCTGCTTGATCTTGGAGCGCCGGTCGTCGAGATACCGAGCTGGATCCTCTCCGCCTTCCCCGGTGTTCGAGCGCCCGCCGATCCTGTTCATCGCCACGGCCAGCGTCTCGTGGGCCTCCCGCGAGAGCGACCCCAGTGACATCGCACCGGTCGAGAACCGCTTCACGATCTCGGCGGCCGGCTCGACGTCGTCGAGCGGGATCGGAGCCTGATCGCGGAAGCGCAGCAGGCCTCGCAAGGTCGAGCGGCGGGCCGAGTCGTCGTTGACGAGGGCGGCGAACTCTTTGTACGTCGAGCGCCCGCCGCCCCGCACGGCGTGCTGGAGGAGAGCGATCGTCTCCGGGTTCCACTGGTGATGCTCCCCGTCGCGACGCCATGTGTACAGGCCGACGACGGGCAGCAGTTCGCCGGCGCCGCCCGGGTAGGCGCGCGCGTGCCGAACCAGCGCGCCTTCCGCAAGCTCACTGGTGCCGATGCCGCCGATTCGGGACGGCGTTCCGGTGAAGTGCTTGTCGATCAGCTCCGGCGAGAGGCCGACCGCCTCGAAGACCTGCGCACCGCAGTAGGACGAAAGCGCCGAGATGCCCATCTTCGAGATCGTCTTCAGCAGGCCCTTGCCGACCGCCTTGAGTGCACGCTCCTCGGCGTCCTCGAGCCGCATGTCCAGCCGCCCCTCCGCGACGAGCTGCCCGATCGTGGCGAGCATGAGGTAGGGGTTGACGGCGGCTGCGCCGTAGCCGATCAGGACGGCGACGCTCTGAACGCTGCGCGGCTCACCCGACTCGACCACCAGCCCTGCCTGCAGGCGGGTTCCGGCGCGCACGAGGTGATGATGGATCGCGCCGACGGCGAGCAGCGACGGCATCGCAACGCGCTCGGGCCCGACCAGGCGATCCGAGACGATCAGGATGTTCGCCCCCGCGGCGAGTGCCGCATCGGCTTCGGCGCAGATCCGCTCGATCGCGGGCTCGAGCCCGTCGGAGCCCTCGGCGACGGGCCAGGTGAAGTCGATCGTGTGCGCCTTGAAGACCTCCGAGTCGACCTGTCTGAGCCGCTCGAGCTCGTCGTCGCGCAAGATCGGGTTGTCGATGACGAGCTGCCGAGCATGCTCGGGCGTCTCGTCGAGCAGGTTGCGCTCCGAGCCGACGAGCGACTGCACACTCATCACGACCGCCTCGCGGATCGGATCGATCGGCGGGTTCGTGACCTGTGCGAACAGCTGCTTGAAATACGAGTACATGAGCGGGCGCCGGCCGGAAAGCACCGCGAGCGGCGTGTCGTTGCCCATCGAGCCGATCGCCTCTTCTCCGTTGATGGCGAGCGGTGCGAGCATCACCTTCATGTCCTCCTGCGTGTAGCCGAAGGCCAGCTGCAGGCGGCGAACCGGCTCGCCAGGAGCACGCGCCGGTTCGCGCGCCGGCAGGTCGGCGAGCCGCACGTGCTCGCGGTCGAACCATTCGCCGTACGGCTGCCGCGCCGCGACCTCGGCCTTGGCCTCCGCATCGGGGACGATGCGGCCCTGCTCCAGGTCGACGAGAAAGAGCTTGCCCGGCTGCAGGCGGCCCTTCCGCAGGATGCGGTCGGCAGGGATGTCGAGCACGCCGGCCTCGGAGGCGAGCACGACCCACCCGTCCGTCGTCTCGAGCCAGCGCCCGGGCCTGAGGCCGTTTCGGTCGAGCGTTGCACCGATCACGGTCCCGTCCGTGAAGGCGATCGCCGCGGGGCCGTCCCATGCTTCGGTCAGACATTCGTGGAAGCGATAGAACCCGCGCAGCTCGTCCGAGACGTCGGCGCGGCCGTTGTAGGCCTCGGGCACCATCATCATCAGCGCGTGCGGAAGCGACCGGCCCGAGAGCACGAGCAGTTCGAGCACGTTGTCGAAGACGGCGGTATCCGAGCCGGCCGGGCGAATGACCGGCACGAGCTTGTCGATGTCGCTGCCGAAGAGCTCCGAGGCGAGCTGCGACTCGCGCGCGCGAATCCAGTTGACGTTGCCGCGCAGCGTGTTGATCTCGCCGTTGTGGGCGATCATGCGATACGGATGGGCGAGCTCCCAGCTCGGGAAGGTGTTCGTCGAGAAGCGCGAGTGCACGAGCGCGAGCGCGCTCTCCATCCGTTCGTCGACGAGGTCGGGGAAATACCGGCCGAGCTGGGGGGCGGTCAGCATTCCCTTGTAGACCAGCGTTCTCGCGGAGAAGCTCGGGATCACGAGCTCAGGGCCGGCCGCGCGCTCGGCCACCCGTCGGATCACATAGAGCTTGCGCTCGAACGCGAGCAGGTCGCCGTCGAAGTCGAGCGCCGCGCCGACGAACAGCTGGCGCATGACCGGGGCGAACAGGCTGGCGTGCGCACCTGCCTCGCCCTGGTGCACCGGAATGTCGCGCCAGCCGAGCACGACCTGCCCCTCCGCCACAACGGTGGCCTCCAGGAGCTGCTCGAGCTCCTGGCGGCGAGCTGCCTCCTGCGGCAGGAAGCACACCGCAACGCCGAAACGGCCCGGAGGCGGCAACTCGAAGCCGACCGACGCGCGCAGGAACGCATCCGGAAGCTGCACGAGGATGCCCGCTCCATCACCGGTCTCCGCGTCGGCGCCGGCCGCTCCGCGGTGCTCGAGATGCTCGAGCGCCCGCAGCGCCTGCGCGACCGGCTCGTGGCTGCGCACGCCGTCGAGCCGCGCGACGAACGCAACGCCGCAGGCGTCGTGCTCGAACGCAGGGTCATAGAGTCCTTGCTTCTTCACCGGCCCTACCCCCCGCCTGACTGTTGGCTAGTCCGGCGGGGCGAGGGGGATGCAAGGCCGGCTAGCGCTTTGGCGGGCGCGACTTGACCACGATCTTCGTAAAGGAGGTCGGCGCGCTCATCGCTTCAAAGAGTAAAGGATCGACCTGACAGCCGCAAGCCCGACCCGTTACTATCTTTTTAGAAGTGACACGAGCACGGATCAACTGGTCGAACGCCGGCGGCCGCTGGAGCAAGGAACTGGTCGCGTACGCCCTCGACCGTTATCACTGCAGGCATCTGCGCACGCCGACGGTCCGTGAGCTCCGTGCGGGTGTCGCCGAGTTGCCGAGCCACGCCACGATCCGCCGCATGTACGGCAGCGCCTCGCGGATGTACGAGGAGCACGGCTACCGGGTCCGGGCGCGCGGGGGCCAGCCCGGCAGGCGGACGACGCTCGCCCGCGACTCCTTCGGCCGGTTTCTGCCCAGGGCCGAAAGCAGCCCCTAGGCACGCGTTCTACCGACACACCGCCATGAGGCGGCGGAGCCGGGTAGAACGTCGGCATGAACCGTAGGCTCGACGGAGGCTCCCAGGAGCGGAGGCGCCGGCTCGGCCGGCGCCCGGAGCAAGTTTGAGCGCGGCCCTGCTCGTCCTCTCGTCGTTCCTCGCCAGCGCGGTGGAGATGGTGGAGGCGCTGACGATCGTGCTCGCGGCAGGGCTCACACGCGGCTGGCGGTCGTCGCTGACCGGTGTCGCAGCGGCAGTGCTGGCTCTGGCAGTGGTCGTCGCGGCACTCGGCCCCGCTTTGACGCTCGTACCGCTGAACGCGCTCCGCCTCGTCGTCGGCGCCCTCCTGCTCGTCTTCGGGCTGCAGTGGCTGCGCAAGGCGATCCTGCGCGCAAGCGGCTACAAGGCACTGCACGACGAAGAGGCAATCTTCGCGCGCGAGTTGGACGAGGCCGAGAGTGCGCCGCGCGACGAGCGAGCCGGGATCGACTGGTACGGCTTCACGCTCTCGTTCAAGGGTGTGTTCCTCGAGGGACTGGAAGTGGCGTTCATCGTCCTGACCTTCGGGAGCACCCAAGGGTCGATCCCGCTCGCCGCGGCCGGCGCGTTCGTGGCGATCGTCCTGGTCGCACTCGTCGGCGTGCTCGCCCGTGCCCCACTCGCCCGCGTCCCCGAGAACACGATGAAGTTCGCCGTCGGGATCATGCTGACGACCTTCGGGATCTTCTGGTCGGCGGAAGGCGCCGGCGCGCACTGGCCCGGAGGCGACGCCGCGATCCTCGGCGTGCTTGCCTTCGTGATTCTCTGGTCGATGACGCTCGTCTCGCTGCTCCGGCAGCGCCGCGCGCGGTTGGTGACCGCTTGAGCGTGGTCGCTTCGTTCGGCAGGTTCTGGTGGGAGTTCATCGTCGGCGACGACTGGCTGGCGGCGGCAGGCGTCGCGATCGCCCTCGTCATCACGGCTGTGCTGGAGACGTGGTGGATTCTCCCGCTGGCCGTCGCGTTCGTGCTCGCCGCTTCGCTCTACCGGGCGACGAGGCATTCGTAGGGAACTCACAAGGCTTTCTTAGGAAGAGCGGCAACGCTGCGAGCATGAACGCATCCAGGAACACGAAGATCGGCGCGATCGCGATCACGGCGGTCGCGCTCGTCGCCGCCGGCGGCGCCTTCGCGGCCGGGAAGTACCACGGCTCGAAGGCGCAGGCGCGGGGCGGCCCGCCCGCCGGCTCGTCAGCGTCCTCACAGACCCCGGGGACGGCGCGCGACCGGCGTGGCTTCGGCCGCGGTTTCGGCCGCGGCGGCGACCTCGCCGCAGCGGCGACGTATCTGGGCGTCAGCCAGAGCGACCTTCAGACCGATCTCCAGTCCGGCAAGACACTCGCCCAGATCGCAAACGCGACGACCGGCAAGTCCTCCTCCGGCCTGATCGCGGTGCTTGTCGCTGCTGCGAAGACCCGGCTCGACGCGGCCGTCGCCGCCGGGACGCTCGACCAGGCAACGGCAGACCAGTTCACGGCGATCCTGAAGGAGCGGGTCACGAACATGGTGAACGGCGTCCGGACCGGCCACGGCGGCTTCGGCAGGCCCGGGGGATTCGGCGGCCCGGGCGGCTTCGGGGGCACGCAGCCGCCCGGCTCCGGTTCAGGCTCCGGCGGCGGTTTCGAGCCGACACCGAGCACGCACATCTAGCGGCACCCTGGCGCACCGGCGTCCCACAGGTTAGAACACCGTTGTGGAGACAGAGGCCCGGAGCGGCACCTATTCGCAGTCGCTCGAGCGGGGTCTCGCGATCCTCTCGTCGTTTCGCTCGGGCAGCCCACTGCTCGGCGTCAGCGACCTCGCGCGCGAGGTCGGCCTCAGCCGCTCCACCACCCACCGGTACATCTCGACCCTCGCCGCCCTCGGCTACCTGCAGCAGGATCCGGCCACGCAGGAAGTACCGGCTCGGGCCGCGCGTGCTCGACCTCGGGTTCTCGGCGATCAACTCGATGGATCTTCGTGAGGTCGCCGTTCCCCACCTGCAGGCGCTGAGCGACGAGACCGGACGCACGGTCAACATGGCGGTGCTCGACGGTGTCGACATCGTCTACATCGAGCGTTGCCGTACCTCGCAGAGCGGCCAGCGCGACATCGACCTGAATCTCCACATCGGTTCACGCCTGCCCGCCTACTGCACATCGATGGGCAAGGTGCTCCTCGCGGGGCTGGAGCCGGGCCGGCAACGGGAAGTGCTCGAGCAGGTCCAGTTCACGCAGCGCGGGCCGAACGCTCTGACCGATCTCGAGGAGCTGCTCGCCGAGCTCGAACGCGTGCGCGTCGCCGGCCTGGCCGTCAACAACGAAGAGCTCGCATACGGCCTCCGGTCGATCGCTGCGCCCGTGCGCTCACAGAACGGCGAGGTCGTCGCGGCGATCAACCTCGCGGTGCACAGGACGATGGTCTCGCTCGATTCCCTGGTCGCGCACCTCGGGCCCCAGCTGAAACAGACCGCGGCCGAGATCTCCGCCCGCATCGGCTACAGCCGCGCGGGTGCGTGACGATCAGTCGGGCTCGACCTCCACCTCGAGGAGAAGCGGCGACGTGCGGTCGCGCAGGCCGGGCACGACCTCGTCGAGGGTCGCCTCGAGCGCGTCGGTCGTGCCGATGCGACGGGCCTCGCAGCCGAACGCCTCGGAGATGGACGCGATGTCGACCGCGCCGAACGAGGGCCAGGCGGGCGGTCCACCCTGTAGGGCGGCCAGTTGGTCCATGATCCGGTAGCCGCCGTTCTTGAGCACGACGAGGAGCGGGCCGATGCCGTACCGCGCCGCGCTCCAGAGGCCCTGGATGCCGAAGACGGTCGAGCCGTCACCGAGCACCGCGACGACGGGGCGGTCCGGCAGGCCCATCCGCAGGCCGACGGCAGCCGGCAATCCCCAACCGAGGCCACCCATCGCCGGGCTGACCATGCCGAGCGGCTGCCGGGCCGGCAGCCGCAGCATCAGCTCGTCGCGATTCGACGGGCACTCCTCGACGACCACCGCATCCGCCGGCAGCCGGTCGCCGAGTGCCTGGAGCACGTGCCCCGCCCTGAGCGGCGCATCGTGCGCGAGGGCCTCGGGCCGCTGGAAGAGGGTCTGCCCGGAGCGTGGCCGCTGCGGCACCCGCGCCGCGACCGCAGCGCAGACGAGGTCGGGCGCAGCGAGGATCGCGAGCTCGGCCGGGCTGCGGTGCACCTCGTCGGCGTCGTCACTCACGACAGCGAGCACTGTTCCCTCCCCTGTGAACGGCCCCGGCTCGTAGGAGCTCTGCCGGAACACCGGTGCGCCGACGGCGACCACCACGTCGTAGGGCTCGAGCGTCTCGCGCAACCGGCCGCGCAGGAACGGCAGCGGACCGGCCCACTGGGGGTGATCCTGCGGGAACCCGGCCTGGCCGCTGAACGGCTCCTGGTAGACGGGCGCACCGAGCCGCTCGGCCAGCGTTACCAGCGCGGCCCAGCGCTCCGGCGTGTCGAGCCGCGCACCGGCCACGAGCGCCGGTCGCGTCGAGCGGGCGAGCAAGTCCGCCAGAGCGCCCACGGACTCCTCGTCGACGGCACCGGGGCGGAGCACGCGCCGGGGTGCGGCGACCTCGTGCGGCTCCCCCGCTTCATCGAGCCAGTCACCCATGGGCACGATCACGATCGCAGGCCCACGGTGGGTCTCTGCCTCGTGGTAAGCGCGCTCGAGCGCACCGGGAACGTCCTGCGCGCGGGCCGGCTCGGAGACCCAGACGGGATAGTCGCCGGCGAGGCCGCCCAGCCGCCCGGCGAGGAACGGCTCGAACGCGATGTGCCGGCGGTCCTGCTGGCCGATCGCGATCACGATGGGTGTCCGGTTGACGCGCGAGGTCGCGATGGCGTTGACCGCATTTCCGAAACCGGGAGTCGTGTGCAGCAGCGCAAACGACGGCCGCCGCCGCGCCAGCGCGTAGCCGCTCGCCATGCCGACGACCGCGCCTTCATGCAGGCCGAGGACGAAGTTCAGATCGTCGGGGAGCCCGGTCAGGAACGGGATCTCCGTCGAGCCGGGGTTCGAGAAGATGTCGGTGAGCCCCCGTCGCCGCAGGAACTCGAAGGTCGCGTCACGGACCGTCAACTCGATACCTCCTCTGGACCGTCGTCGCTCATGCTCCTCCTCGGTGATCAAACACGTTCGAGCCCGACGTAATTCTCTGCGAGACTCGTCGCGGCCGCGGTCGACGTGGTCACATAACGCAGCTGCGAGAGCTGCAGCTTCCGGTCGAACTCGTCCGCTCCCGGCGTGTTGTGGAGCATGGACGTCATCCACCACGAGAAGTGCTCGGCGCGCCAGACGCGTCTCAGGCACTCGGTCGAGTACGAGTCGAGCGCGTCGCGGCTGCCGCGGACGTACCACTCGATGAGCGCGTCGGCGAGGACACGCACGTCGTGCGCGGCGAGGTTCAGCCCCTTGGCGCCTGTCGGCGGCACGATGTGCGCGGCATCGCCGGCGAGGTAAAGGCGGCCGTGTTGCATCGGCTCGGCGACGAAGCTGCGCATCCCGGTGACTCCCTTCTCGAGCACCGGCCCTTCGCCGAGCGTCCAGCCGTCGAGCGCGGTGCGCGCCTGCAGCTCATCCCAGATCCGCTCGTCCGGCCAGTTCGAGATGTCTTCGTCCGGAGCGCACTGGATGTACATACGGCTCCGCGTCGACGAGCGCAGGCTGAGCAGCGCGAAACCGCGCGGGTGATTCGCGTAGACGAGCTCCTCGCTCGAAGGCGCAACGTCGGCGAGGATCCCGAGCCAGCCGTAGGGGTACTCGCGCGTGAATGTGCGGAGGACCGCATCGATCGCCGGGCGGCAGATGCCGTGGAATCCGTCGCAGCCGGCGATCACGTCGCAGTCGAGGCGATGCTGTTCGCCGTCGTGCTCGAAAAGAGCGTACGGCTCGTCACCCTCGAAGCCGTGCACGCTCACCTCGTCCACGTCGAAGTGCAGCGGCAGCCCTTCTTCGATTCGCGCGGCGATCAGGTCCTTGACGACCTCGGTCTGGCCGTAGATGACGATGTTCCGTCCACCCGTCAGGTCGCTCATCGGCACGTGGTGCCGTTCGCCGTCGAACTGGAGATGGATACCGCCGTGCACGATCGCCTCAGCGTGCAGGCGCTCCGCGACCTCGGCGCGTTCGAGCAGCTCGACGGTTCCCTGCTCGAGCACCCCGGCCCGGACCCGTGCCTCGACATACTCGCGGCTTCGGTTCTCGAGCACGACGGACTCGATGCCGGCGCGATGCAACAGGGCCGCGAGAATGAGCCCGGCTGGTCCGGCACCGATGATCGCGACCTGAGCACGTAGGCGGATCACGATTCGTCGAGCACCTGCTGGGCGATCGCGAATGCGCGGTTGGCTGCGGGAACGCCGCAGTAGACCGCCGACTGAAGGAGCACTTCCTTGATCTCGTCCGGCGTCAATCCGTTGCGCCGTGCGGCGCGAACGTGCATCGCGAGCTCCTCGTGATGATTGAGGGCGATCAGAGCAGTGAGCGTGATGGCGCTTCGCGTCCTGCGGTCGAGCCCGGGGCGCGCCCAGATCTCTCCCCAGGCGTACCGCGTGATCAGATCCTGAAAATCGGCGGTGAACTCGGTCGTCCTGTCGTTCGCGGCATCGACGTGCTCGTCGCCGAGAACCTCGCGCCTGACTCTCATTCCATCCTCGTGGCTCACAGATGCTCCTCGATCAGTCGGTTGAAAACGTCGGCCTGCTCCACGCTCGGGATGTGGGCAGCCTGCTCGATCACCTCGAATCGTGCGTCGGAGATCTCCGCCGCGATCAGCGCGACGGTCTCGGGCGGCGTCGACGGATCATCCGCCCCGGCGATCACGAGCGTCGGTGCGCGGACGGCCGCGAGCGCGCCGCGGACGTCCCAGGCGGCAAGGGCGTCGCAACAACGTGCATAGCCCTCCGGATCGATCGAGAGCAGCATGTCGCGATAGGGGCCTGTGTCGGCTAACCGAGGCGTGAACCACCGGGCGAGCACGGCATCGACGATCGCTGCGAGGCCTTCCGCCCGCACAAGAGCCGCACGGTCGCGCCATTGCCCGGGGTCGCCGAAGCGCGCAGCCGTGCATGCGAGCACGAGCCGCTCGAGACGCTCGGGTGCAGACAGTGCCAGCTGCATCCCGACCGCTCCGCCGAGCGACAGCCCGACGAACGAGAACGTCTCGTCACCGGCGAGTGCGAGCACGCGAGCGGCCAGGTCGCCGACCTGCCGGACCTCGGCGATCGGAACGTCTCCGTGCCCGGGGTAGTCGATCCGGACGACGCGGCGTCCGGCGAGAGCGCCGGCCTGTGCGTCCCAGATCGAGCTCACCGAGCCGAGCGAGCCGCAGAGAACGACAGTGCCGCTCATTCGCGATGCAGCGCAAGAGCACGGTCGACAAACGCGGCGGCGGAGCCGAGATAGTCCTCGGGCCGGTCGACCGTGAAACCGAAGCGACCGGCCTCGGCCAGTGTGACCGGGTCGATGTTGGCCCGCATCCGTTCGGCGTCCACCTCGAGGCCGGTGAGCGACCGGCGCACAGCAGCCACCGCGCCGCCCGTTGCGGCGAGCGCCGTCGCGAGCGCATGCCATTCGGCGTGCCAGGCACCGGCAGCGCGCTCGTGCTCCTGCACGACGCTTTCCAGGAGGACTCCGGCGTTCGCGCGGCTGTGTCGTGCGCACGCGATCCCGAGCACGGCCCCGACCGGGTTGCGCTTGAGCGGCATGGTCGACGAGCCGCCCGACTCGCGCTCCGCCACCTCGGCGACCTCGGTCTGCGCAAGCAACACGATGTCGCCGCAGATCTTCGCCGCCGCGGCTGCCGCACCCGCGAGCGCACCCGCGAGCTCGGCGACCGGCGCCCTGTTCGTGTGCCAGGGCACAGCGGGCTCGCGCAGCCCGAGCTCCTCGGAGTAGAGGCGGAGCACCTCGACGCCGCGGTCGCCGAGCGCAGCGAGTGTCCCCGCTGCACCTCCGAGCTGCGCGGGCAGAGAGTCAGCAACCGCTGCGAGCCGGCGTCGAGACTCGACAAGCCCCACGAGCCAACCCGCCGCCTTGAGGCCGAACGTCGTCGGCACCGCCTGCTGCAGCAGGGTGCGCGCGGCCATCACGGTGTCCCGGTGCTCGGCCGCAAGTTGCGCGCATTCGTCCGCAGCGCCGCGTAGGTCTGTGTCGATGAGCCTCGACGCACGCTGCGCGACGAGCATCGCGGCGGAATCGACGATGTCCTGGCTCGTGGCGCCACGGTGGACGCACGCCGCCCGCGGCTCGCCGATCCTCGCCCGCAGCGCACGCACGAGCGGCTCGGCCGGATTGCCGGCGGCCCGGCCGTCGACTGCGAGCTCCGCGACGTCGTACAGCGAGGCGTCGCACGCTGCAGCAACGGCGGCGGCGTCTTCGCCGGAGATCACCCCGGCTCGGCCCTCCGCGAGCGCGAGCGCTCGTTCGGCATCGAGCATCGCGGCCAGCCAGGCCCGGTCCGAGACGGCGTCGGCCAGCTCGTCCGGCACGAAGATCGCGGAGAACGGGCTCACAGCGAGAAGAAGACGGTCTGCTGTTCGCCCTGCATGCGAATGTCGAAGCGCACAGCCCCATCTTCCTGCTCCGCGACGAGCAATGCTCGATCTGCCACCGGCAGCAGGGCCAATACGGGGTCCGATGCATTCACCTCGGCTTCGTCGGGGAAGTACATACGCGTGAGTTGGTGCTTGAGGAGGCCCCGCGCGAAGACGTAGAGGTCGAGATGTGGCGCCTCGCCGGCGGCCGCGCCGGGCCTGCCGATCACGAACGAGTACCGCCCCTCGCCGTCGGTGGAGCTGCGTCCCCAGCGCCCGCCGTTCGCGTCCCACGCCTCGATCATCCCGTCGACGATCGGCTGGTCGTCGCCGTCGAGCAGCCGGCCGGTCAGGCGGAGCGCCTCGGGATCTGCGGCCGGGACAAGCTCGTTCTCGACCCGTCGGCAGAGCCCGATCGTGTAGTAGGGACCGACTGTCTGCGACGGTGTCGGCGGCAGGGTCATCGGCCCTCGATCGGCGTCGTGCCGCTGCCGCCGTTGCCGAGCACGATGTTCCAGCGATAGGCGAGCGCCCAGTCCGGCTTCGTGCTGTCCAGATCGAACTCGGAGACGAGCAGCGCGCGCGCCGCGGGGTTGCGGATCGAGTTGAAGATCGGATCGAACCGGAACAGCGGGTCGCCGGGGAAGTACATCTGGGTGACCAGCCGCTCGGTGAACGACCGCCCGAAGACCGAGAAGTGGATGTGCGCGGGGCGCCACGCGTTCTCGTGGTTCCCCCACGGATAGGCCCCGGGCTTCACGGTGATGAACCGGTAGTTGCCGTCGTCGTCGGTGAGGCAGCGGCCGGCCCCCGAGAAGTTGGGATCGAGCGGGGCAGGGTGCTGGTCGACGTGGTGCTTGTAGCGACCGCCTGCATTCGCCTGCCAGACCTCGACGAGCGCCTTGCGAATCGGCTTGCCGTCCTGGTCGAGCAAGCGGCCGGCAACGATGATCCGCTCGCCGAGCGGCTCGCCTTCGTGCTGTTGGGTCAGGTCGTAGTCGAGCTCGGAGACCGTTTCGTCGCCGAACACCGGCCCCCCGACAGGATGTGCGGACTCGGGCAGGGTGACGAGCGGTCGCTTCGGGGCCCGCAACCGCGTCGAGCGGTACCCGGGGTAGTCGACCTGCACCTCGTCGCCGAACGAGGGGTCGTCCGGGAGGACGATCGGCGATTCGTCCGTCACTCACTGCCCTTCGTCTCGAGGGCGCGGAGGGCAGCGAGCTCGGCGCGCGTCGGAGGCTCGGTCTCGTCCAGATCCGGCGCGACCCGCAGCTGCCAGCCGGTCGCCTGCTGAGCGTCATCGACCGACACGCCCGGGTGCACACGCACCAGCTCGAGCTCGCCGTCGCGCAGCTCGAGGATCCCGAGGTCGGTGACGACCACCCGCACTCGTTCGCCGCGGCTGGTCTTGAAGTCGAGCCGCTCGACGAACGCGCGTGGCGACTGGCGCAGCATCACGAAGACCTCCGAGACGGACGTCGCGATCTCGGGGGCACCACCACCTCCGGGGAGCCGTACCTTCGGCGTCGCGTAGTCGCCGATCACGGTGCTGTTCAGGTTCGCGTGCCGATCGATCTGCGCGGCGCCGAGAAACCCGATGTCGATGCGCCCGCCCTGAAGCCAGTACGCGAACATCTCCGGCACCGACACGACGGTGTCTGCGGTCTCGGCGAGCTCACCGTCTCCGATCGACAGCGGCAGCGTGGTCGGCTTCGCACCGATCGTTCCGCTCTCGTACACGAGCACGCAGCCCGGTGCGTGCGTGCGGCGTGCGAGGTTGGCGGCAACGCTCGGCAGACCGATGCCGACGAAACAGACGCTTTCGTTCGTCAGCCGCCGTGCCGCCGCAACCGCCATCATCTCGTCCGCTGTCCACTTTCCCGCTCCGGCGCCGGCCAAGCCGGCACCTGCGCTCCTGGGCGGCTCCGTCGAGCCTGCGCCGCCGGTTGCGTCGCCACTCATACGGGAACGCCTTCGAGCACGTGCTCGCGCATCCAGGCGGTAAAGGTGTCCCGGTCGCGACTGATCGCATCCCAGGCGACGTAGAACTTGTTGTCGCGCTCGTAGTAGCCGTGGGCATACGAAGGATGCGCGCCGTGCGGCACACAGGCGACGGCGTCGATCACCCAGGAGGGCAGGACGACGGCACCCGGCCTGGAGTCGAACCGGTCGACGATCTCCTCCACGGTGACGATCGAGCGCCGAGCCGCGAGCACGACCTCCTTCTGCACACCGGTGATCCCCCAGAGCTGAACGTTTCCGTCCCGGTCGGCCTGCTGGGCGTGGATGATCGCGACGTCCGGACGGTGAGCCGGGACAGCTGCAAGCCGCTCACCGGTGAACGGACAGTCGACGAACGCAACTCGGGTGTGCTCGACGAGATCGGTGCCGGCGTAGCCGCGCAGCACACCGAAGGGCAGATTGGCTGCGCCGGCGGCGTACGCAGCCGCCATGCCCGCGTGCGAGTGCTCCTCGAGCTCGAGCGGCGCCGGCCAGCCGTTCTCGACGGCGTCGCGCAATCGGTGCAGCGAGCCGACGCCGGGGTTTCCACCCCACGAGAACACGAGCTTCCGCGCGCATCCCATGCCGATCAGCTGGTCGTAAATGACGTCGGGCGTCATCCGGACCAGCGTCAGCTCACGCCGCCCCTGGCGAATCAGCTCGTGCGCCGCGGCGTGCGGGATGAGGTGCGTGAAGCCTTCGAGCGCGACGACCTGCTCGTCGGCGACGAATTCGCGAACCGCGTCGGACAGGGAGGCGATCTCGGCCATCGAGGCTCAGAAGGGGAACGGGTGCCCGCTGCCTCCTTGCACCGTGATCCACCGGAGCTCGGTGAACTCGTCGATCACCGCTTGCCCGCCGAATCGCCCGAAGCCGGAGTCCTTCACGCCTCCGAACGGCATCTGCGGCTCGTCGCCGACGGACTGGTCGTTGACATGCGCGATCCCGGAATCGAGCTGCTGCGCGAGCGCGAACCCCCGATTGGTATCGCCGGTGAAGATGCCCGCGCTCAACCCGTAGCTGGTCGCATTCGCCCGCGCGACCGCCTCCTCCGCGGAGTCGACGGTCTCGACCGCGACCACCGGACCGAACGTCTCGTGCTGTGCGAACTCGGAGCCCTGCGGAACGTCCGTGAGCACCGTTGCCTGGTAGCAGGGGCCGACCGCCTCGCCGCCGGCGAGCACCTTCGCTCCGTTCGCTACTGCGTCGTCCACGCGTCCCTTCACCATCGAGAGCGCCGAGGCGGTGATGAGCGGCCCGATGATCGTGTCGTGCTCGTTCGGGTCGCCCACCTTCAGCGTCTTCGCCTTCTCGGCCAGTCGTGAGGTGAACTCCTCCGCGACCGGCCGCTCGACGAAGATCCGTCGCGAGGACATGCAGATCTGGCCCTGGTGCAGGAACGCGCCGAAGATCGACGCGTTCACGGCATAGTCGAGATCAGCGTCCGCAAGAACGATCAGCGGGTTGTGGCCGCCGAGCTCGAGCACGACGCGCTTGAGCTGCCGCCCGCACGCCTCTGCCAGACGGCGGCCCGTCTCGGTCGAGCCGGTGAAGTTGATCCGGCGCACCGCCTTGTTCTCGACGAGCTCGTCGCCGATCGGAGCCGCTTCGCCGGGTGCGTGAGTGACGATGTTCAGGACTCCCGGCGGCAGCCCCGCCTCCGCGAAGATCTCGCCCCAGATCAGTCCGCCGACGACAGGAGACAGCTCCGACGGCTTGAGGACGACCGTGTTGCCGAGCGCCAGCGGCGCGGCGATCGAGCGCGCCGAGAGGATCAGCGCAGCGTTCCACGGCGCGATCGCGGCGACGACGCCGACGGGCTTGCGCAGCCCCATGGCGAGCGTGCCCGGGTGGTCCGACGGGATGATCTGTCCAGCCGGCGCGTACGCGAGAGCGGCAGCCTGGCGTAGCAGGTTCGGCACGAAGCCGAGTTGGAACATCCCGAATCCGAAGCTCGCACCGGTCTCGCGGGCGAGCAGTCCGACGACCTCCTCGAGCCGGCCCTCGAGCACGTCGGCGGCCTTCAGGAAGATCCGCTGGCGCTCAGCGGGGACCGACTGCGACCACGCGGGAAACGCGGCGTTCGCCGCGTCGATCGCGCGCGCAGCCTCGCCGCGCGTGCCGGAGGGAACGAGCGCGACGACCTCGCCGGTGAACGGATCACGATCCTCGAACGTGCCGCCTTCGCCGGCGATCCATTCACCGCCGATGAACTGCTGGTACTCGCGTATGCCGGACTGGACGCTCGTCACGGGAGCTCTCCTTTCACCATGCCATCGCAGGCGACTGTCCATGTGTCAAGACACCGTCCCATATATCAGAACGAAAAGCTCCACGCCATGTCCCCCTGACAGAACACACGAATCGACGCTACCGTCGGGCCGGTGCGGGTCCTGTTCGCCGTCTTGCTCGTCGCGGCCGTCGCTCCGCCGCGACCTGCAATCGTCTCGAAGCCGATCCCGTTCGGGCCCGCGCGCCGCGCCGAGACCGTCCGCTACGCCGAACGTCACTACGGCCTCAAGACCTGGCGGCTGGTTCATCCGCACGTGATCGTCGAGCACTACACCGCAAGCACGACCTTCTCGTCGGCGTGGAACACGTTCGCGTCCGATCTTCCGGATGCCGAACTGCATGAGCTGCCGGGAACGTGCGCGCAGTTCGTCATCGACCGCGACGGCACGATCTACCAGCTCGTGCCGCTGACGACGATCTGCAGGCACACCGTCGGTCTGAACTGGACCGCGATCGGCATCGAGCATGTCGGGACGAGCGACGCATCGATTCTCGCGAACCCCCGCCAGATGCGCGCCTCGCTGCAGTTGACGCTGTGGCTGATGCACCGTTACGACATCTCGCTTCCCAATGTGATCGGCCACGCGGAGAGCTTGACGAGCCCGTATCACCGTGAGCGCTTCGCCTCCGTGGCGCTGCCAGACGCACGCCGACTGGTTGCACGCAGACATGATCACCTATCGCGCGCGACTACTTGCGCTGGCGCGCGATGAGCACGTGAACGTGTCGCTCGCCGGCGGACCGGTGGCCTCGACATGCTGACCACAGACAGGAGCGGAGCGTCCGCCGCCGAAGGCAGTCGGGTGCGGACTCGAATCACCGCTCTCGCTGCACTCGCGCTCGTGGGGCTCGCTCACGCCGCCTCCGGCGTGTCTGCCCCGCCCTCGGCGCAGATCCAGGCGAAGAACGCCCAGGCAGCGCACGTTCTCGCGCAGGTGAACGCGCTCGACACCCGCTTCGGCGCACTCGTCGATGCCTGGGACGGGGCCAAGATCCAACTTGCGACCACCGAGAAGCAGCTTGCGGTGAATCGCGCACAGCTGTCGGCCGCCCAGAAACAGAGCCTGATCGCCCAGCGACGGGCCGCGCAGCTGCTCGTGACGATCTACGAAGGCGACACTCCCGACCTGATCCAACTGCTCGTCGGCAGCTCCAAGCTCTCTGACGTGATCAACGCAGTCCAATACACGCGAGACGTCGCCTCGGCCGAGCAGCACATCGCCGCGGCCGCCGTTCGCGCGAGGGACCGGCTGACCGCCGCGACCGAGCGCCTGCAGAACGCCGAGCGCTCCCGCCGGGCGACTCTGGCGCAGCTCGACGGCGAGCGCGCGACCATCGGCGCGATGCTCACGAAGCGGCGGCAGCTGCTCTCGTCGATCCAGTCGCAGATCGTGGAGATGAAAGCGCAGGAAGCCGCACAGCAGGCGCGAGCCGCTGCCGCAGCACGCGCGCGGCTCGCGCGACAAGAGGCACAGCTGAGAGAGGAGGCAGCCCAGCGGGCGAAGGACGCGGCTGCCGCAGCTGCGGCAGCAGCCGCCCAGGCGAAACCGTCGCCGACGGCGAACACGACGCCGGTCGCCCCGCCGGCCGCGGCGACGACGACCACGAGCGTGACGACGACCGCCGCCGCGACGGCTCCCACCACGACGCCCACGGTCGTCCCGGTCTCCGGCGGCCACCCCGAGGCGGCGTCGATCGCCCTCAAGTACCTGGGCATCCCGTACCAGTGGGGCGGCGCCTCGCCCGGCACGGGCTTCGACTGCTCGGGGCTCGTGATGTACGTCTTCGCGCAGCTCGGAGTGCAGCTGCCGCACTTCGCGGCCGGCCAGTACGGGTACGGGTCGCCGGTCTCCCGCGATCAGCTGCAGCCGGGCGATCTCGTGTTCTTCGACGGGCTCAGCCACGTCGGGATCTACATCGGCAACGGGCAGATGGTGCACGCGCCGCAGACGGGCGACGTCGTCAAGATCACTGCGATCTCGGACTTCGGCAGCCGCTACGTCGGGGCCAGGCGGATCTAGGTTCGAAACTCGTGAACCTGGTTCGGCTGCGCCGAATCAGGTTCAGGTCTCCCTTGGTCGACTCTGATTCGCGCAGCGAACCAGAGTCGCGAGTTGCTCGAATATCCGCGGCGGTTCGAAACTCGTGAACCTGGTTCGGCTGCGCCGAATCAGGTTCAGGCCCTTGAGTTAGGTCTCGCGGGCGCGCAGCTCGTCTTCGACCGCGGCGATGTCCAGCCCGCGCGCGGCGAGCAGCACGTAGAGGTGGTAGACGAGGTCGGCGGCCTCTTCGACGACGCGCTCGTCGCTCTCGTCGAGCGCGGCCACCGTCAGCTCGACCGCCTCCTCCCCGACCTTGCGCGCCACCGCGCCGACGCCGGCCTCGAGCAGACTGCTCGTGTACGAGCCTGCGGGCCGTGCGGCGGCACGCTCGCTGATCGTCCGCCAGAGCGCCCGGCGCAAAACAGGAGAGTGAATTCGTGTGACAGACCGGGCCGGCCGGGATGACGCGCATCAGCAGCGCGTCGCCGTCGCAGTCGTCACGCAGCTCCTCGACGGCGAGCGTGTTGCCCGGACGTCTCGCCCTTGCGCCACAGTTGTTCGCGCGAACGGCTCCAGAACCATCCCTCGCCGGTCTCGCGCGTGAGCCGCTCCGCCTCGTCGTTCATCCAGGCAAGCATCAACACGCGGCCCGTCGTTGCGTCCTGCACGATCGCCGGCCGCAGCGTCATCGAACCGGCACCCCCAACTGCCGCAGCTCGTCTCGGAGCGACGTGAGCCGGTCGGGGTCCTCGTGCAGGATCGACGCGAGCAAGGCGGCCTGCGCCACGCCGAGCGCAGCCGCAATGTGCTGCGCGTTACCCGCTCCACCCGACGCGATCACCGGCAGGTCTACTGCCTCCGAGACCGCCGCCGTCAGCTCGAGGTCGTAGCCGGCCCGCGTGCCGTCGGTATCGATCGAGGTCAGGAGGATCTCGCCCGCACCTCTTCCTTCGACCTCACACGCCCAATCGACCGCGGTGCGGCCGGTCTCGGTCGTGCCCGCGCGCGAGCGGACGAGGCCCTGCTCGGCGTCGATCGCGACGACGACGGCTTGCGAGCCGAGCCGCGAGGCAAGCTCGGTCACGAGCTCTGGACGCTCGAGCGCCGCAGAGTTGACCGCGACCTTGTCGGCGCCGGCGGCCAGGAGCTCCTCGCCGTCCTCGGAGCTGCGCACGCCGCCGCCCACCGTGAAAGGAATCGCGAGCCGTTCGGCGATCTGCGCAACGAGCGCTACCAGGGTCGCCCGTTCCTCGAGCGTCGCCTTCACGTCGAGGAACACGAGCTCGTCCGCGCCGGCATCCGAATAGGCCGAGCCGAGCTCGACGGGATCGCCGACATCGCGCAGGCCCTGGAAGCGGACGCCCTTGACGACGCGCCCGGCGGCCACGTCGAGGCACGGGATCAGGCGCGGGAGAGGCAAAGCGCCAATGCCTCCTCGAGGTAGCGCGCGCCGCGCTCACCGCTCTTCTCGGGATGAAATTGACAGCCGTAGAACGAGCCAGAGCGTGCCTCCGCGACGACACCTTCCGACCAGGCGGTCGCACCCGGCGTGTCGGCGGCGTACGAGTGAGCGAAGTAGAACGTGCCGCGCCCGTCGACCTCGGCCCAGCCCATGCGCGGCACGCGGCCCTCGCGCAGCCGGATCGCACGACCCGGAAGCAGTCCGAGACCCGGTACGCCGCCGTCCTCCTCCGTCTCCTCGAGCGCGAGCTGCAGGCCGAGACAGATGCCGAGGATCGGCCTGTTCTCGGCGAACCTCGCGCGCAGCGCGACGTCGTGCCCCCGTGCCCGCAGTCCGGCCATCGCGGCGCGCGCAGCCCCGACGCCCGGCAGGACAGCGAGATCGGCATCGGCGACGGAGGTCGGTGAGCCGAGCGCCGAGCCGCTCGAATGCGATCTGGACCGAACGCACGTTGCCCGCGCCGTACTCGCAGATTGCGACGTTCACAGCAAGCCCTTGGTCGACGGGAGCCCTGCACCTTCCGAGCGGACTGCAGCGCGCAACGCACGGCCGACTGCCTTGAACGCAGCCTCGGCCACGTGGTGCCCGTCGCGGCCCGCGGCCTCGACGTTGATCGAGGCGCGTGCGGCCTGCGCGAAGCTGGCGAGCATGTGCGTGGCCATGCCGGGGTCGAGCTCGAGCTTCAGCTCGGCGTTCGGCCGACCGCCGAGGTCGACCGCCGCCCGCGCAAGCGCGTCGTCCATCGGCACGACGGCGTCGCCGTAGCGCGCGATCCCGCGCCGGTCGCCGAGCGCGACATCGAGCGCTGCGCCGAAGCGCGAGCGCTGCGTCCTCCGCGGTGTGGTGGTCGCCGGTCTCGAGGTCGCCCGCGCCCTCGAGAACGAGATCGAAGCCGGCGTGGAACGCGAGCTGCTCCAGAAAGTGATCGTAGAGCCCAGCGCCGGTGGCGACACGCACGCGGCTCGCACCGTCGAGCGCGATGCGCACCGCGATCCGTGTCTCGGCGGTCGCGCGAACCGTGCGGGCGCGCCGGCCGCCGCTCGACGCGACCGGTGCGGGGCGATCGAGCGCTCGCGCCAGCGCCTCGACCAGCAGATCGTCGTCCGGCGCGTCGAGCACCGAGACGCGGATCGCCTCGGGATAGGCGCGCACGACGAGGCCCTGGCGGAGCAGCAGCTCGTTCAGCGCGAGCCCGTCTTCGACGGGGACGTAGAGGAAGTTGCCATGGGATTCGAGCGGAGAGAGGCCGAGCGCGCGCAAACTTGCCGCGAGCCGCTCTCGCTCCTCGAGCACCGGCGACGGGTCGGGGCCTCGGCGAGCGCCGCGACCGCGAGAGCCGCGGACAACGTCGAGATCGGCGCCGGCGCCTGGCGGCCGTTCAGCTCGTCCGCCGTCTCGCGCGCGGCGAGCGCGTATCCGATCCGCGCGCCAGCGAGACCGAACAGTTTCGAGAACGTGCGCAGGACGATCACATCGTCGTCGAGTAGGTCGACTGCCGTCACGCCGCTGTACTCGAAGTACGCCTCATCGACGACGAGCGGTCGCAGGTCGGGCAGCGGCCCGAGCTCGCCGGTCGGGTTGTTCGGGCGGCACGCGAAGGTCGAGCACCGGGTCGACGTCTCCGATCTCGGCGCCCGCGAGCTGCGCCGCGATGCGAAAGAGCGGGTAGGTCGGCGCGCCCGGGACCGAGATCGTGTCGCCGGGCGCCTGCATACGCCCGCGCACAGAGCAGGATCAGATCGTCGGCCCCCGCGCCGAGCACGACGTTCTCCGGTTGCACGCCCGCGTAGTCCGCGATCGCGCCGCGCAGTTCGCGGTAGCCGCCCGCGGGGTAGCCGTTGACGCGTGCGAGCGCTCCCGCGACCGCCCCCGGCCGGGTCGATGCGAGCGGAAGCGGCGGCGTGTTCTGGTCGAACCGCAGCACCTGCGACGGATCGATGCCGGCGAGCCGCGCGACCTCGCCGGTCGGGAGCGCGAAGGCGTAGGGCCTGAACTCCGGCGCGATCGCCCTCATCTGCGCGCCGCCTCGGCATGAGCCGGCATGCCCTCCGCCGCCGCGAGCGCCTCGATCGTCGGCAGAAGGCTCAGGAGGCCGTCCTCGGTGAGGCGCTGGATCGTCACCGGCTTGAGGAACGTCTCGAGCCCGAGCCCGCCGACCGAGCGCGCCCAGCCGTTCGTCGGCAGGACGTGATTGCCGCCGGTCGCATAGTCCCCCGCGGCCACGGGTGACCACGGCCCGACGAACACCGAGCCGGCGTTCCGAACGCTGTCCGCGTACAGCTCGGCGCCGCCGAGCAGCACGAGGTGCTCGGGCGCGATCGCCTCAGCCTCGTCGAGCGTCGCCACCTTCCGGCAGACGGCGTCGTGGCCGTGCTCGCGCTGGGCGGCGAGCTCGAGCTCGACGAGCCTTGGTTCGCCGTCACCGAGCACGACCACCTCGGACGGGCCGCCGGGCAGGTCGATCGGCACGTCGCGGGAGACCTCGAGCTTCGCATCGTTCACGTATTGGTTGCCGGGCCCGACGATCTTGTCGACCCGCTCGACGTAGGCGAGCCAGCCGATCGCCTGCGGCCCGCCCAGCGCCCACACTTCGTCGAGGCCGAGCAGCTCCGCGGCTGCCGCGACGAGCCCGGCACCCTCCGGCGGCGTGCAGACGACGATGCGCCGCACGCCGGCGGCCTGAGCCGGGACCGCGCACATGACGAGGGTCGAGATGAGGTTGCGCGGCACGTAGATGCCGACCGTGTCGAGCGGCACCCAGCGGCGCTCGAGCGTCACACCGGGCTCGATCTCCAACGAGATGTCGGCCGGGCGCTGCGCCTCGTGCCAGCGCCGAACGCGGTCGGCCAGCGCAAGCAGCGCCTCGCGTGGCACCTCGCCTACGGCCGCGGCACGCTCCGGCTCTGCGCCGTCCAGCTCGACCGCCCACTCACGCACCGCCGCATAGCCCCGTTCCTTGATCTCCGAAGACAATCGTCATGCGGACATCCGCTCGACGGGCACGATCAGGATCGACGTCGCACCGGCTGCCTCGAGCTGCGGCAGGAGGCGCCAGATCTCTGCGGAGGGAACAAGTGCGTGCACGGCGACCATTCCCTCCTCTGCGAGCGGAAGCACGCTCGGCGTGCGGGGCGCGACGAGCTCGCAGATCGCGGGCAACGCCGATTCGGCGGCATTCAGCATCACGTAGCGGTGCCGGCGCGCCTCGACGACAGCGCGCAGCATCGCGGCGAACGGCGCCGCCACTTCCTCGTCACGCGCGACGAGCACGGCTTCCGACTCGAGCAGCACACCGAGCGAGCGCAGTCCGTTCGTGCGGAGCGTGTTGCCCGATGAGACGAGGTCGACGATCGCGTCTGCCAGCCCGAGGCGCGGCGCGATCTCGACGGAGCCGGTGACGTCGACCAGCGTCACGTCGACGGGCAGGAGCTGTTTCGTCAGGTGTGGATAGACGGTCGCGACCGACAGCCCGGTGAGGTCGGCGAACGACCGCGCGTGCGACTCCTCCGGGACCGCTGCCTCGAGCCGGCACGAGCCGAAGCCGAGCGGCAGCAACTCCCGCACCTCGGCGCCGCGCTCCCGCACGAGGTCGATGCCGGTGATGCCGCAGTCGACGACGCCGTCCTGCACGTACTCCGGCACGTCTGCTGCCCGCACGAGCAGAACCTCGACCGGCGCGTTGCGGCAGGGAAAGGCGAGCGCGCGGTCGCCGGGCTGCTCGGGACCGAGCCCCGCGTCCTCGAGCAGGTGGAACGAGGGATCGCGTAGCCGGCCCTTCGCCGGCACAGCGACCCTCAGGAGGCCAAGCGGTCGAGCGCTGTGCGATAGCCGCCCTCGCCGTGCCGCAGCCAGTGCGCCACCCGCGTGACCGTCGTCGTCGACGCGCCCGTCCTCTCGGCGATCTCCAGATACGGAAGGCCCTGCTCCAACAGGCGCGCCACCTGCCAGCGGTGCGCCATCGCCTCCAGCTCCGAGAGCGTGCAGAGGTCCCGGAAGAACGCCTCCGTCTCCGGCCTCGACTCCAACGACAGAATCGCGTCGAAGAGATCTCGCATCTCCTTGGTCCGCCATGGGTGTCGGCTCCGATCCGTCATCGGTTCTCATGTTAGCACGCTAACATGAAGTCATGGCGTTTGAGTTCAAGTGGTTCGATGGGCCGATCGAGGTGATCCCGGCCGTCGACGTGCTCGGCGAGGAAGCTGTCCGGCTCCACCAGGGGAACTACGACGCAGTCGTGGAGCGGGCGAGTGATCCCGCGGCCCTCGCCCGGCGCTGGGCAGGCGCCGGAGCCCGGCGAATTCACCTCGTCGATCTGGACGGCGCCCGTTCAGGCCGGGTACGGCCCGAGCTCGTGCGCGCCGCGGCCGAAGCCGGGCTGCCCGTCCAGGCCTCAGGAGGCATCCGCACCCTGGACGACGCGCGTGCGCTCCTCGACGCCGGTGCCGATCGCGTGGTCGTGGGCACCGCCGCCTGGCCCGACCCGACGCCATGGTTCGAGCTCGGCGAGGCGCTCGTCCTCGCACTCGACGTGCGCGACGGCCAGGTGCGGGCAGCGGGCTGGACCGAGTCGGCAGGCATCTCGCTCGCCGCTGCGCTCGAGGTCGTTTCGAACCGCCGCGTCCTTGCGACAGCGATCGACCGCGACGGAACGCTTGCCGGCCCCGACCTCGAGCTCGTCGCTGCGGCCGTCGCGGCGGGGGCGCGGGTGCTCGCTGCGGGAGGCGTCCGTTCCCCGTCCGACGTGCACGCGCTGGCCGCTGCAGGCGCCGAGGCCGCCGTCGTCGGCCGCGCACTGCTCGCTTAACGCAACCTTTCCCTGCTCGATCTGTCCCACTGGCTGGGACGCTGTTCCATTCGGCAAGACAGTGTTCTAGTATCGGGCGCGTGTGGAGGGCAGACGTCGAACGGACGCCGGAACGGTGCGGCCTGGCCTCGGCCGGCCGCCCCGCCCACCGTCGCTCGGCGATGCATGCGGCTCTTCCGTTCCTTGACTCCCCAGCGCGGACCGAATTACGGTCGGAACGTCGCACCGCACCTTCGCCCGGCGAGCTGACACTGCTCATCGCGCGGACCTGCGGGCCCCTCCAGGAGGTAGCCGACGCAAGGAGGACACACTTGACAAGACCCTGATCGGAGGCCGGCGGAAGCCCCGCTCGGTCGACGATTCCTGGTTCGGTCCTACGAAGCTAGCGACTAAGAGGAGACCTGATGAGTTCGATGAGATTCAAAGTCGGTGTCGCATCCACGATCGTGGCTCTGCTGGCACTGACGGTGGCCGTCTCGTGGGCGGGCAGCGCAGGGCCGGTCGGCTCGGGCACTGCCTCCGCGAAGAAGTCCGTCTGCGGCGCCGGAACGGGCAAGAAGGCCAAGGGCACGCCGATCAAGCTCGGCGGGATCGACATGCTGATCCCCGGCGTCGACTTCACGACGATCGGCAAGACCGCCGCGGCGTACTTCAACTGCGTCAACGACAACGGCGGCATCAACGGCCGCCCGATCGAGTACTTCCTCTACAACGAACAGCTCAACCCGGCTCAGGAAGCGGCGCTCGCGCGCAAGCTCATCCAGAGCGACAAGGTCGTGGGCGTAGTCGGCAACACGAGCTTCGCCGAGTGCGGCACGAACTGGAAGTACTACAAGAGCAAGGGCTTCGTCGTGATCGGCGCCGGCGTGCAGGCGGAGTGCTACAGCACCCCGTCGTTCGCCGAGGTCAACTCGGGCCCGCGCTACAGCAACGTCGGCGCGGCGCAGGCACTGATCAAGGCCGGCGCGAAGAAGCTCGCCATCGCCTCGCCGGACACGATCTCGGCGTACGCAGACGGCGGGCCTGCCCTGGTCGCGAAGGCTGCGGGCATCCCGTACAAGATCTTCCCGACCCACCTGCCGGTCACGGATGCGACCTCGCAGCTGCTGCAGATGTACCAGTTCGCTGGTGACGGAGGCGGCATCCTGATCGACTTCACCCCGGACACCGCGCCGGCCTTCATGAAGGCCGCCGAGGCGCAGGGGATCGTCGACAAGGTCCTGTGGGGCTCGTCGACTCCGATCGCGAACACGCTCATGTCGAGCCAGTTCTCGCCGCAGTTCGACGGTCACCTCTGGATCGACAACGAGTTCTCGAACGTCGACCCGCGGGTCGGCCCGGACTCGGCACTGATGTTCAAGGTGCTGGCCAAGTACGCCCCGAAGATCGCCCCGCAGGCGTTCGCGCAGATGGGCTATCTCGACGGGAAGTTCGCGGTCAACGCTCTCATGAGCATCAAGGGCGCGATCACGGCAGCGTCGTACAACGCCGCGGTCAAGAACCTGAAGAACCAGAAGACCGACATCCTCTGCAAGCCGTTCTACGTCGGGGACCTGGCGTACCACATCCCGAACAACACGAACATCATCGTCGACTACAAGAACAAGCAGGTCGTCGTGCGGAACGGCTGCACGAACTTCCTACCGGTCGACCACGCAATCGCCCAGACGCGGATCTGGGAGAAGAAGTACCACCTGAACGGCCAATAGACGGATGGTGAAGATCAGGGTGACCGGAGGCTCCGCATGACCAACGTGCTCGCGTTCAGCGTGTTCGGCGTCGAATGGCAGTTCCTCAAGCCGTTCATCGTCATCGGCCTGGCGTTCGGCGGCGTGTATGCGCTGTCCGGCGTCGGACTGGTCGTGCTGTACCGCGCGACCGGCGTGCTGAACGTCGCGTTCGGAGCCATCGGAGCCGCCGGCGCCCTGATCGCCTACTACATCGTCAACCACACGAGCTGGCCGCACTGGCTCGCCTACACGATCTGCGTCGTGTTCGGCGGGGTCGTCAACCTTGCCTACGGCATGGTTTTCGGCCCCGCCTTCGCACGCCGTGACGCGCTGGTGAAGATGATGGGCACGCTCGGTCTCGCATTGATCCTGCTCGGACTGATGGCCTGGCGTGCCCCGGCCGGGGGTGCCTTTGCGCGCTTCCTGCCGCTGGGCACGTCGAACGTGCACTACGTGATCCTGAAGACGACCGTGAGCCTGACGCAGATCATCTCGATCTGCCTGGCGTTCGCGATCACGCTCGGTGTGTCCGTCTTCCTGCGCGTGACGAACCTCGGCACGGCGATGCGGGCGCTCGCGAACGACCGTGAGGCGAGCGCGATGCTCGGCGTGCCGGTGCGCAGAGTGGAGGCGGCTGCCTGGTTCGGCTCGGGCCTCGCCTGCGGCGCCGCCGGGCTGATCCTCCCCGATCTGATCACTTCGCTCGACTACTCGGCGCTGACCTTCCTCGTCATCTCGTCGCTCGCGGCCGCGCTGATCGGCCGGCTTCGGTCGCTGTGGGTCACGTTCCTGGGCGGCCTGACGGTGGGCCTCGCACAGTCGATCCTCAGCCCCTATACGAGCGTCTCCAACTACCGATCGGCGGCACCCTTCGTGCTGGCGATCGTCGCCCTCCTCTACCTCTCGCGCCGCCGCGTCGTCACCATCTCGAGGACCGCGAATTGACCCTCCGGAGCGCGTACCTCCAGCGCGGCATGGTCGTGCGGGCGGCCGCTGCCCTCGGCCTGCTCGTGATCGCCATCTTCGTGCTGCCGCACACCGCCGGCGCCGACTGGATCACGACGTTCACGAGCGTCGCGATCTACTCGGTGGTCGCGCTCGGCTTCGGCATTCTCTACGGGCGCGTCGGCCTGATCTCGCTTGGCCAGGTCGCGCTGCTGACGATCGGCTGCTGGATCGGCACCCGCCTGGCCTACGCGACGTCGCTGCCCTTTCCGCTGCTCCTGCTCCTGTCCGGCGCGATCACGTGTGCGATCGGGGTCCTCGTCGGCTTGCCCGCTCTTCGCCTCTCCGGTTTGTATCTGGCGCTGATCACGCTGATGTTCGCGGGCGCAACGACGATCGTCCTCTCGGTGACCGACTTCCCGAACGGCGGCGGCGGGTTCACCGGCACCGCATCGACCGGCGCCCTGACGACGAGCACCCCGCCCGTCCGGCGCCCATCGTGGGCGGTGGGAGACGTCGCGTTCTACCGGTACACGGTGATCGTCTGCGCGATTCTCTTCCTGCTCGCGCTCGTGCATGTGGCAGCCAAGCCGGGCCGGGCCTGGGCGACGATCCGAGAGAGCGAGCCGGCGGCGCTCGCCGCGGGCGTCAACATCACGCTCTACAAGCTGTGGGCGTTCGCGCTTGCCTCATTCGTGACCGGCGTCGCAGGCTGCCTACTCGCAGCGCAGGTCGGAGTGCCGCGCGCGATCACCTTCCAGACGCAGGACTCGCTGACGCTCGGCGCGACCGCGCTGATCGGCGGCATCTTCAGCCTCTGGGGCGCGATCGTCGCCGGGATCTTCAACCAGGGCCTGCCGTTCCTCTTCCAGGCGCAGTGGGGCCTCAACCCGAACTTCCTGCTGATCCTCTTCGGCGCGGGCCTGCTGCAGGTCCTGTTGACCGCGCCCGGTGGTCTCGCAAATCAGTTCCCGAAGGACATGGCGAATCTCGCGCGGCTGATCCATAGCGGCTTCCGCAAGCTGACGAGCGCGCGGGGGCAGCAGAAGTGATCGAGGTCGCCGGGCTGACCGTCCGTTTCGCGGGCGTGACGCCGATCGACGACGTCTCCGTTGTGTTCCCGGGTGGCACGTGCGGCCTGATCGGCCCGAACGGCGCCGGCAAGACCACATTCTTCAACGTGCTGAGCGGATTCGTGCGGCCCGCCTCCGGCACCATCACCGCCTTCGGCGAGAACCTCTTGAAGATGGCCGACTTTCGGCGCGCGCGCTGGGGCCTGCGCCGGACGTTCCAGACCGAGATGGCGGTCGAGCAGCTCTCCATCTTCGACAACGTGGCGATGATCCACGAGCACTCCGGCGCGAAACGGTCGACACGGCGGGACGACGTGCTCGGTGCGATCGAGTTCGTCGGCCTGTCGGCGAGCCCGAGCTCGAAGGTCGGCACGCTCGGAGCACGTGAGCGGCGCCTCGTCGAGGTCGCGCGAGCCGTCGTCGGCCGGCCGCGCATGGTGCTGCTCGACGAGCCGGCTGCCGGGCTTCCCGACGAGGAGACGGAACATCTCGCGGCGGTGATCCAGCAGATCCCGGAGCGATTCGGTGCGCTCGTGATCCTGGTCGACCACGACATGGCCCTCGTCTCGGCCTGTTGCGAGACGACCGCCGTCCTCGACTTCGGCAAGCTGATCGCGTCAGGCCCCACGGCCGACGTGCTCCGCGACGAGCATGTGATGCGGGCCTACCTCGGGACGGAGGACGACCTGTGAGCGAAAGCCTGCGGCTCGAGGCCCTGTCGGTCCCGCGCGGCGGCCATCCCGTCGTGCGCGAGGTGTCGATGGAGATCCCGCCCGGCCAGGTGACCACGCTGCTGGGCGCGAACGGCGCCGGCAAGTCGACGCTCGTGCTCGCCATCGGCGGAGTGCTCCGCCCGAGCGGCGGCCGCGTTCTGCTCGGCGACCGCGACGTGACGGGTATGCGCCCCGAGCGGATCCGCAGTGCGGGCGTCGCAGTCGTCCCCGAGGGGCGCCGGCTCCTGTCCGACCTGACCGTGCACGACAACCTGCGCGTCGCCACCTACGCGCTTTCCCGCGGCGACGCCGCGAAGGGAATCGACTACGCACTCGAGCTCTTTCCGGAGCTGCAGAAGCGCTGGGACATCCAGGCGCGGCTCCTCTCGGGCGGCGAGCAGCAGATGCTCGTGCTCGCCCAGGCGCTCGTCTCGCAGCCGAAGGTCGTGCTCGTCGACGAGCTCTCGCTCGGGCTCGCCCCTGTGATCGTCAAGCGCCTGGTGCCGACCCTCGCAGCTGTGGCCGAGTCGGGTGTCGGCGTCCTCCTGATCGAACAGTTCGCGCACGTCGCACTCGGGCTGGCGCAGAAGGCGTACGTGATCGAAGGCGGGCGGATCCACTACGAGGGGCCGGCGCAGCGCCTGAAGGACGAACCGGAGATCCTGCGCTCGGCCTACCTGCTGCGCGGCCAGGGCGTCGACTGAGCCGCGGGCTCGGCCGCTTCTACAGCGCGGCGAGCGCGCGGCCGACCAGCACCTGGGCGAGGTGCGCCCGGTACTCGCTGCTCCCGCTCACGTCGCTCGGCGGCTCCGTGCCGTCGGCCGTGTGCGCGGCGGCCTCGGTCGCAGAGGCGCCGCTCGCCAGAGCCTCCTCGACCCCACGAGCCCGCAGCGGCGTCGGGCCCATGCTGGTGAGACCGACCTGCACTCGTCCGTCGACGCGTGCCGCAGCGACACCGACGGTGGCCCAGTCCTGTTCGCGGCGCACGTGCTTCAGGTACGTCCCCGCCGCCACCTTCGGGACCCGAATCTCGGTGAGCACTTCCTGCCGCTCGAGCGCTGTGTCGAACGGGCCGGTGAAGAACTCCGACGCCGCGATGGTTCGCTCCCCGGCCGTTCCGCGCACGACGAAGTCGGCGTCGAGCGTCAGCAGGATCGTGGTGAGATCGGAGGCAGGGTCGCCGTGCGCGACCGAGCCGCCGATCGTGCCGCGGTGACGCACCTGGGGGTCGCCGACCAACGCGGCTGTGTCGGAGATCAGCGTGCAGTGCGCAGCGAGCACCGGATCGGTGACGAGCGCCGCGTGGCGGGTGAGCGCGCCGATCGCAATCCGGTCGCCCTCCTCGCGGACGTAGCGGAGGTCGTCCAGGCGGCCGATGTCGACGAGCAGCGACGGCCTCGCGATCCGCAGTCGCATCGCCGGAACGAGCGAGTGCCCTCCCGCGAGGAGCTTCGCGTCCTCGTCGCGACCGAGCAGCTCGAGTGCCTCGTCGACCGACCCGGCGCGCTCGTAGTCGAAGGACGCCGGGATCATGCGCCGGCCCTCGCAGCGGCCTGGACCGCGCGGACGATGTTGTGGTACCCGGTGCAGCGGCACAGGTTCCCCTCCAGCCCGAGCCGGATCTCCTCCTCGGTCGGATTCGGGTTCTCCTTCAGCAGCGAGATCGTCGCCATCACGAACCCCGGCGTGCAGTAGCCGCACTGGAGCGCGTGCGCCTCGTGGAACGCCTGCTGGACCGTGTGGAGCTCGTCGCCCGTCGTGATGCCCTCGACCGTCGTCACGTCGCCGCCGTCCGCCTGGACGGCGAGCACCGTGCACGATTTGATCGACTCGCCGTCGAGCAGGACCGTGCACGCACCGCAGGAGCTCGTATCGCAGCCGACGTTCGTGCCGGTCAACCCGAGCTCGTTGCGCAGGAAGTACGCCAACAACGTCCGCGGCTCGACGTCCGCCTCGTGGCGCGAGCCGTTGACGGTGAGCGCGATCTTCGTCATGCCTTCGCCTCCTGGAGTGCACGCCAGACGTTCTCGCCGTTGGCGGGCAGATCGACATGGCGGACGCCGAACGGCGCGAGCGCGTCGACGACGGCGTTCTGGACGGCGGGGGTCGAACCGATCGTCCCTGATTCGCCGATCCCCTTCGCACCGAGCTCGTTCATCGGCGTCGGCGTTTCCATCTCGACCGCCTCCCACGACGGGAGGTCGGCCGCTGAGGGGAAGGCGTACCCGACGAACGTGCCCGTCAGCGGGTTGCCGTCCTCGTCGTAGAGCACCTGCTCATAGAGCGCCTGAGCCACGCCGGTGGCGACGCCCCCGTGCACCTGCCCCTCCGCGACCAGCGGGTTGATCAGCGTGCCGGCATCGTCGACCGCGATCAGCCGCAGCAGCTCGACCTTCGCGGTCTCCGTGTCGACCTCGACGACCGCCACGTGTGCGCCGAAGGGAAACGTCGGCGCCGCCTGGAACTCGTGCTCCGCCTTGAGCTCGCCGAGACGTTCGTCCGCCGAGGCGCGCGAGGCGAGGTCGGCCCAGGAGATCCCCGACGAAGGATCACCGGCGACGTGCAAACGCCCGACGGCCCGGGTCGAGCACGATGTCCGCCGGGCTCGCCTCGAGGTAGTCGGCGACAAGCTGCTTCGCCTGCTCGACCACGTCGTCGGCGGCCAGCCTCGCGGCCGCACCGCCGATCTGCGTCGACTTCGACCCGTAGGTGCCGGTGCCCCTGGCGATCTCGTCCGTGTCGCCCTTGTGCACGACCACCTTGTCGAGGGGCAATCCGAGCCGCTCGGCGGCGATCATCGCAAAGGTCGTCTCGTGTCCCTGGCCGTGCGAGAAGGAGCCGGTGCGGACGATCGCGCCGCCTTCAGGTGTGATCTCGACCTCACCGAACTCGGACTCGGCGACGCCATTCGTGATCTCGACGTAGCAGGAGAGACCGATCCCGAGCTGCTTGGCGCCTCCCTCCTCGCGGCGACGCTGCTGCTCGGCGCGCAGCTCGTCGTAGCCGGCGGAGCGGAGCGCGAGCTCGAGCGCACCTTCGTAGTCGCCCGAGTCGTAGGCCGCATGGGTGACGGTGGTGTGCGGGAACGCGTCCTTCGAGATGAAGTTCCGCCGCCTGACCTCGGCCGGATCGAGCCCGAGCTCGGCGGCGAACGTGTCGATCGCCCGCTCGATCGCCTGCGTCGCCTCCGGACGGCCGGCGCCGCGGAAGGCCGAGATCGGCGTCGTGTTCGTCGCCACCGCGCGGCCCTGGAACTCGATGCGAGGGATGTCGTAGACGCCGCTCGCCATGAGCGCCGTCAGGTTCGGCAAGAACGCTCCGAGCGCCGGGTAGGCGCCGGCGTCCTGCAGTGACTCGAGCCGGTAGGCGAGCACCTTCCCGTCGCGCGTGCCGCCGATCGTGAAGTCGAGACGCTGCGCGCGGCCGTGGGGGAGCGCGATCATGCTCTCGCTGCGCGTCTCCGTCCAACGCACGGGTCGGCCCAGCTTGCGCGCCAGCCAGACGACCAGCAGCTCCTCGGCGTTGATCGTCTTCGCGCCGAACCCGCCGCCGACGTCGGGCGCGATCACGCGCACCTGCTCAGGCTCGAGGCCGAGCGTGCCCGCGAGCACCATGCGGTCCTGGTGCGGCGTCTGGGTCGAGAGCCAGGCGGTGAGCCGTCCGTCGGGACCGAGCTCGGCGGCAGACGAGCGCGGCTCGAGCGGGCTCGGTGCCATGCGCTGGCTGTCGAGCGTGCCCGACACGATCACGTCGCAGCCGTCGAACAGCTGCTCGTCGTGGTCGGGCGAACCGGTGCGGGCCGCGACATTCGTCCCGGCCTCCGGGAAGAGCAGCACCTCGTCCTTCGCTGCGTCCGCCGGCCTGACCACGGCAGGCAACGGGTCGTAGTCGATCAGAACGAGCTCCGCGGCGTCCGCGCCCGTCGCGCGGTCGTCGCTGATCACGATCGCGACGATGTCGCCGACGAAGCGAACGACGTCCTTTGCGATCAGCGGCCGTCCCATCGCTGGATTCGAGCCCGGGGAACGGCGGCGGCCCGTACGTGGGCAGGTCGAGGTCCGCGGCCGTCAGCACCTGGACGTTCGGCAGCTCCTCGGCGGCCGAAGCGTCGACCTCACCGATCTTGGCGTGAGCGAGGAGCGAACGGACGAAGGTGACGGACGCCGCCCCGGCGAGTGGCAGGTTCTCGACGTAAAGCCCCTCCCCGCGGAGGAAGCGGGGGTCCTCCTTCCGCAGCACACGATTCCCGAGAATGCTCACGAGGAGCGAGCCTACCCGCAGCAGACCGGGTCAACAAACACTGGCAGAGGACTACTCGCCGGGAACGAGCACAGCACGGCCGGTGACCTCGCCATCCCGCAGCTTCGTGAGCACCTCGTTCACCGAGTCGAGCGAGTGCAGTTCGGTCTTCAGCGTCACCTTGCCCGCGCCGTGCAACTGCAGCAACTCGTAGAGGTCGACCCAGGTGCCGACGAGGTTGCCCACCACCGAGTGCTCGTCGACGACGAGCGCGCCCGATGGGATCGAGATCGTCCCGCCGTAGCCGATCACCGAGTAGGTCCCGCCCCGCGCCAGCATCGAGGCCGAGGCCGCGTGCGTCTGGTCGGTGCCGACGAAGTCGAAGACGATGTCGGCTCCGCGCCCGTTCGTCGCCTCGCGCACGGCGTCGGCTCTGTCGAGCACCTCGTCCGCGCCCAACTCGACAGCGAGCCGGCGACGGCGCTCGTCGGTGTCGACGGCGATCACGGTGCCCGAACCGAGCTCTCGGATCAGCTGGAGCGCGATGTGCCCGACGCCGCCGACACCGATCACGACGGCAGTCGTGCCGGGAACAGCGAGGTGGGCCAGCCGCCGAACGGCGTGGTACGCGGTGAGGCCGGCATCGGCATGCGGCGCGACGGAGGCGGGCTCGACCCCGGCCGGGAGCGGCAGGAGCGAGCGCTCGGAGACGAGCACGTACTCGGCGAACCCCCCGTCCACCGAGAGGCCCGTGAACTGGTGTCGCACGCAATGCATGTCGTTGCCGCGCCGGCACGCGACACACAGGCCGCAGCTGTAGGGCGGGTACACGAGGACCGCGTCGCCACTGGCAACAGTCGTCACTCCCTCGCCGGCCTCCTCGACCCAGCCGGCGTTCTCGTGCCCGAGGACACGAGGCAGCGTCACGCCTGCAGGCTCCATCAGGCCCTCGATTGCATGCAGATCGGTCGCGCAGACCCCGGCGCCGCCGATTCGGACGAGCACGTCGTTCGGGTGCGAGACCTCGGGCACCGGGCGCTCGATGAGCTCGAGCGGTTCGTGGTACTCGCGCAGCAGCGCCGCCTTCATGCCCAGCCTCCTCCTCGGTTCGAATCAACCAACGCGGATCACGACCTTCATCACCTCGTCCGGATGTTCCATCGCGAAATGCAGCGCCTCCGGGGCTTCCTGCAACGGGAACTCATGACTGACGAGCTGAGCAAGCCGGGCAGCGTTGCGCTCGGTCAGATCGACGGCTTCGGCGAACTCGCCCGTGCCGCAGCACGCCACACCGACCACGTCGAGCTCCTTCTCCGTGAAGCTGCCGAGGCGCAGAGTGACGGAGTCGCCCGACATGCCGACCTGCACCACGCGGCCGGCGGGGGTCACGAGCTCCACCGCCGCCTCGACCGCAGCCGGAACACCGGTGGCGTCGATCACGACCTGCGGCCCGTCGCCACCGCTCCACTCCCGCGCGTGCGCAACGACGTCGGCAGCCGTCGTCCACCGCACCGTCTCCGCGCCGAGCGCCCGAGCGGTCTCGAGGCGATCGTCGAGCAGGTCGACCAGGAGGACCTCTGCGCCACGGTCCTGCGCAGCGACGAGCAGCGACTGCCCGATCGGCCCCGCTCCGAGCACGACGACGCGCTCGCCGTCTGCGATCCGCCCTCGGTGCACGGCGCGCATCGCGATCGAGATCGGTTCGACGAGCGCGGCGACTTCCGGGCTCGCGCCCACGATCGGAAACACCTGAGAGTCGGCGATGCAGAGCAGCTCCTGCAGGCCGCCGTCCTCGTGGACGCCGATCAGGCTGAAGTTCACACAGACGTTCGGGCGCCCGATGCTGCATGGATAGCAGTGGCCGCAGGCGGTCAGCGGGAAGAGCGCGACCGTCTGGCCGGCGTGGATCCCTTCGCGGCAGCCGGCGCCGACGGCCTCGACGGTTGCCCCAACCTCGTGGCCCTGGATGCGCGGGAAGCCGGAGCCGCCCGCATGCTCGGAGAGTCGGCCTTCGAAGAAGTGGAAGTCCGAGCCGCAGATTCCGACCGCCGTCGGCCGCACGATCAACTGCCCCACCCCGGGCTCATCCGGCTCGCGCACCTCGCGCACGCGCATCGAGCCGACCGCCTCGGTGACCGCCGCGATCACTGCCGCGTCCTCCGGGCCGCGGCGACGAGGTCCTCGACGCCGGGCAGGTAGGCATCCTCGAGCGGCGGGCTCAGGGGGATGGGCGCGAAGGGCGCGCCGACGCGTTCGATGGGCGCGTCGAGGTAGTCGAACGCCTCCGCCTGCACCTGGGCTGCGATCTCCGCGCCGAAGCCACCATGCTCGACCGCCTCATGCGCGACGACGAGCCGCCCCGTGCGGCGCACCGAATCGACGATCGCCGCGAGGTCGAGCGGCACGAGCGTGCGCGGATCGATCACCTCGGCCTCGATGCCGTGCTCACCGGCGAGAAGCTCGGCCGCCGCGAGCGCGTCGTGCACGAGGCCCGACAGGGCGACGATCGTCACGTCGTCGCCCCTTCGCAGCGTCACCGCCTCGCCGATCGCTACGGACACGGGGCCGTCGGGGACGTCGCCCTTCCGGAAGTAGAGCGTCTTGTTCTCGATGAAGACGACCGGGTTCGGATCGGCGATCGCGCTGGCCAGAAGGCCGGCAGCGTCGACGGGACGACTCGGCATCACGACCTTCAGCCCCGGCACGTGCGTGAGCCAGCTCTCGAGGCTCTGCGAATGCTGCGCCGCCCCGCGCTGGCCGGCGCCGCCCTGCGTGCGTAGCACCATCGGCACGGTCAACTGGCCGCCGGACATGAAATGGGCCTTCGCGGCGCCGTTCACGAGCTGGTCGAGTGCGAGGGTGATGAAGTCGATGAACATGATCTCGAGCACCGGCCTCATCCCCGACTGCGCTGCGCCGATCGCCACCCCCGTGATGGCCGCCTCGCTGATCGGGGTGTTGATCACCCGCTCGACGCCGAACTCGTCCGCCAGACCGGCGGTGGCCGTGTACGGGCCGCCTTCGGCGACGTCCTCGCCGAGCACGAAGACCCGGTCGTCCGCACGCATCGAGTCGGCGAGCGTCGTCGTGATCGCCTTGATGTAGGTGAGCTCAGGCACCCGCGTAGACCATTTCCTCGATCAACGCCTCGCTCGGGAACGGACTGGCGCGCGCGAACCGCACGGCCTCCTCGAGGGCTTCGGTTGCATCCGCCTCGATCGCCTGCAGTGCACTGTCTGTGAACCAGCCACGACCGGTGCCGTCGCGCTGCAGTCGCTGGATCGGGTCCTGCTCTTGCCACTCGGCCGCGGCGAGCGCCTCTCGATAGGCACCCGGATCGCCCTCGTAGTGGCCCCGCAGCCGATGAGTGAGGCACTCGAGGAGGAACGGGCCGCCGCCCGCGCGCGCCGCCTCGAGATAACCGCGGAACGCCGTCCACACCGCAACGACGTCGTTGCCGTCGACCGTCGCCCGTTCGAGCCCGTACGGCGCCACGACATCGCTCACCCGCTCGACGATCGTGTGTGCGGAGCGCGGCGTGAACTCGGCGAAGCCGTTGTTCTCGCAGACGAGGACGATCGGGAGCCGCCAGAGCGTCGCGAGGTTGACCGTCTCGTTGAAATGGCCGGCCTGCACGGCTCCGTCCCCGAAGAAGACGACGGCGACCGAGTCGTCACCGCGGAGCCGCGCCGCCAACGCGCTCCCGAGTGCGATGGGAATGTTCCCGCCGACCACCCCGGTTGCCCCCATGAAGCCATGCTCGACGTCGACGAGATGCATCGAACCGCCGAGGCCCCGGCACAGCCCACCGTCTCGGCCCATCAGCTCCGCCAGTGCCCGGCCGAGCGGCGCCCCTTTGGCGATCGCATGACCGTGCGCCCGGTGGCCGGAGTACACCGCGTCGTCGTCGCGGAGCTGAGTGCACACGCCGGCCGCGACGCCCTCCTGGCCCACGCTCAGGTGGACGAGGCCGTGAACCTCGTCTGCGCGCTTCAGCCGGCCGACCCGCTCCTCGAACAACCGGATCCGCCACATCGTCGCGAGCAGGTGCAATGCCTGCTCGCCACCGAGCGGCGGCACGGACATTACGCCCCGACGGGCGCCGCCCCGACCACCTGCTGCACCGCGCCGACGATCTTGTCCTCGTCCGGCAGCACCCAGGCCTCGAGCGGCTCGCTGTAGGGAATCGTCGCATCGAGCGCGGTCACCTGCACGATCGGCGCCTTGAGCGACGAGAACCCGTGCTCGGCCACTTCGCCGGCGATCACCGTCGAGACAGATGCGTGTCGCGTCGACTGGTCGACGAGGACGAGGCGGCCCGTCTTGTCGACCGACTCGAGAATCGTCTTCGTGTCGAGCGGCGCCAGCGTGCGCGGATCGATCACCTCGGCCTCGATCCCCTCGGCCGCGAGCTGCTCGGCCGCTCCGAGTGCACGATCGACCGTCCAGCCGGTGGCGACGATGGTCACATCGCCGCCCGCGCGACGGATCGCAGCCTCCCCGAAGGGCACGAGGTACTCGCCGTCGGGAACGTCTCCGTGCTCCAGCGTGAGCAGATAGTGGTGCAGGTAGACGACGGGGTTGTCGTCGCGGATGGCGGTCGCCATCAGACCCTTCGCGTCGGCGGCGGTGGACGGCATGACGACCTTGAGGCCGGGCACGCCCATGAAGAGGCCGCCGATCGTGCCGGTGTGCTGGCCGGCCCAGCCGGCGGTGAAACCGAAGCCGGCCTTGAGCACGAGCGGCACCTTCACCCGTCCGCCGCTCATCGCGCGGAAGCGGGGTGCCTCGTTGATCACCTGGTCCATGGCGACGAGCATGAACTCGGCCATGTAGAGCTCGACCACGGGCCGATAGCCGGCAATCGCGGCGCCGATCGCCATCCCGATCTCCGCTGTCTCGGAGATCGGCGTGACGCGCACGCGGTCCTTGCCGAACGCATCGACGTACGGCTCGTTCTCGGTGGTCGCCATGTTCTGGCCGAAGTAGAGAACGGTGTCGTCACGCTCCATTTCGAGCCGGATCGCCTCGTCGATCGCGGCGATGAAGGGCAGTTCGTGTGCCAATGTGCTCGCCTCCTACGCGTAGACGAATTCGAGGGCGGACTCGACGTCCGGGAACGGGCTTTCGAGACCGAAGGTGACCGCTGCCTGCATCTCGTCGCGGACACGCCCGGCGATCGCGTCTGCCTCTTCGGCGGAGAGCGCGCCGTCGGCGACGAGTCGTCCGCGGAAGGCCGGGACGGGGTCGCCCTTCAGGGCTGCCTCGTACTCCTCGGGCGCACCGAACTTCTCGATCGCCTCGTGCTCCGGGAAGTGCAGCGGCACGCCCGGCGGGGCGATGATGTTGCCGTGGGCCGAGAGCCGGTACATCTGCGACTCGACGAGCGTCGGTCCTTCGCCTGAACGGGCGCGCGCGACGGCGGCGCCGACCGTCTCGTACACCGCGACCGGGTCGCGGCCGTCGATCGTCACGCCCGGCATGCTGAACGCCTTCGCCTTGACCGAGAGATCCTCGCCGTTGGCGCGGTTCGCATCCTCCTGCTCGGTGCGCGTGTGGACGTTGTAGCCGTTGTTCTCCATCACGTAGACGATCGGGAGCTTCCAGAGCGACGCGATGTTCAAGGACTCGGAGAACGCACCCTGCTTCGAGGCGCCGTCGCCGAAGAAGCAGAGCACCACCTGCCCCTGTTTGCGGATCTGCGCCGCCCAGGCCGCGCCGGTGGCGTGCGGGATGCCTGCGGCGACGATCCCCGATGTGCCGAGGAAGCCGTTCGACGGATCGGCGAGATGCATCGAGCCGCCGATCCCCTTGCAGAGACCGTCCTTGCGCCCGTAGATCTCGGCCATCATCGCCTTCGGGTCGGTCCCACGCGCCAGCGGGTAGCCGTGGCACCGGTACGTCGCGAAGAACTGATCCTGCGGGCCGAGAGTCGCAATCGATCCGACGATCGACGCCTCGGCACCGTCGGCCAGGTGCGTGTGGCCGCGGATCACGCCGGGATGCTCGACGAACGTGCGCTTGACGCGCTCCTCGAACTCGCGGATGCGGAGCATCTGCTCGTACATCCAGACGAGCCGGTCGCGGTCGAGCTGCTCGACTCCGTTCGGTGCGCTCACGCTGCGCTCCTCTCTGGTTCGAATTGGGCGGCGGTCGCCTGGTACGCCCGCCGGAAGATGACGTCGATCGGGTTGTTGCGCAGCTCGTCCGACAGCACCTCGACACCCCAGGGGCCGGCGTAGCCGTGGTCCTTGCACACGTCGATGTACGCGCGCAGGTCGAACTCGCCCTCGCCGGGAAGCGCTCGGTGGTTGACGGTCTCGTCGACAGCGTCGTCCATGTCGTCGAGCAGGCCGTCGCTCAGCTCGACCCATGACATGTACTCGAGGGGGATCCGCCGCAGGTCGTCGGGGGCGATCCCGAGCTTCGACATGTGCCAGGTGTCGATCGCGATGCCGCCGTTGGGCGCTGCGGCTCCGGCGACGACCGTCAGCACGCTGTCGAGGCTGCGCACGTTCGTGTCGAAGGGCATGAACTCGTAGACGATCTTGGCGTCGGTGTGCTCGGCGGCGTCCACGCAGAGCTCGCCGAAGCTGTCCGTCAGCTGCGAGAGCTCGGCCGGCACACCGGGAATGTTGCCCACCTTGATGTGATGCGCGTCGAACGCGTTCGCGGCGTCGAAGAGCAGCTTGCGGATCTTGTCGGAGGCACGCCGCCGTTCGTCGCCGGGGTCGAGGAACCAGTCCATCAGGAACTCGAGCTCGAGGTACCGGAGACCGTTGTCGTCGAACGCGCGCTTCAGGTCACGGAGACTCTGCGTCTCCAGCACGTGCTGGAGATCTGCATGCCAGATCCCGAGCCCGCTGAAGCCGACTGTTCGGGCCGCGGCGCACCGGTCGGCCCAGTCGAAGAGGCTCCATTCGCGACCGACGTGCACCTCCACCGGACCGGAGATCGTCCAGTACAGGCCGAGGAGCTCGACGTCCTCGCCCACGCCCACCGCCTACCGCGGCCGATACGAGGCTCGGACGACCTCGGCGTAAGGGACGGGCGAGACAGTCGCCCGAATCTCGGTCTGGACATGCCGTTCGACGACGGGCTTCGCGGAGCCACCGTCCTCCTCACCCCAGACGAGCGTGATCTCCTCGCCTTCGCTCGACGTCGGTGTCGACAATCGCGAGCGACAGCATCGAGCTCTCGTTCGAGCTGTAACCGGAGAAGGTCGACACACCGACCTGCTTGCCGTCCTTCAGCAGCTTGTCGTTCGGCCAGGTCGAATAGTTGGAGAGCGGCAGGTCGATGTATTTCGCACGCTCGCCCTTCTTGAAGAGTGTCTCCATCGAGCGCGCGACGTCGTCGCCGTTCCATGCAAGCGTCACCTTGCGCCGCGTCGGCTCGGGCATCTTCTCCAGCGCCTCGCGGCCGGTGAAGTCATGGTCGTACTTGATGAACCCTCCGTAGCCGAGCTCCCACGGAGTCAGGTAGTAGTCGGAGATATCGTCGGTGTAGTAGCTCCCGCCGAGCGAGCCTGTTCCCTCGTACCCCTGCGCCGGCAGCCACTCGCGGTACGCCTTCATCGCGTCGCCGGTGAAGACGGCAGGCAGCGGGCACGGGATCCAGCCCGACTCGAGCGTGTTCGTCGCATACACGCGCGATCCCACCTGCTTGAGACCGAACTCCTCGCCGGCCTCGATCAGCGCGGCGCGCACTTCCTCGCCCTCGCCGATCGGACCGAACAGCTCGAGGCCCGGCACCCCGGACATGCCGTGATGGAGCGCGCGCACCTCGTGGCCGCCGATCGTGATCCGCCCCATGTTGAAGAACTTGATCTCGGGCAGCGGGCCGCCGTTCGCCTTCTCGAGCACCTGCATCGCGGTCGGGCCCTGCACCTGGAAGCGGTAGAGCTTGCGACCTTCCTTGTTCACGGCCGTACGTTCGTCTCGCTGGAGCGTCACGTCGTAGTCGCCGGTCTCGGCGTGGTACTGAACCCAGTTGTGCGCGGACGGGCGGCCGACGAGGCTGATCACGTTCTCCTCCAGGTGGAAGAGGATTGCGTCGCCGATCACGTAGCCGTCGTAGTTGACAGCAGTGAATTGCTTCGCCTTGTCGACGCCGAAGTTCTTGAAGGTGTTGATGCCGGTCGCCTCGAGCAGCCGGATCACGTCCGGCCCCTTGATGGTCAGGTCGGTCATGTGGTGCGACTGGTCGAACAGCGCGGAGGTGCTGCGCCACGCGTGCTGCTCGTCGCGCCAGTTCGAGAACTCGGCAGGGACCGCGGGATAGACGTACGGGCCGATCTGCGAATTGCGCACGAGATCGACCGGATTCCCGACCGTCTCGAGCAGGCCTGCCAAGCTCTGGGCACTCATAATCGGGTGCAACTCCTCTTCTCGACCACACGAATATCTGCCGACGGCAACTGGCTTCGAGACTTGCAGAGGACTTGCCCACTTGTCAAGACACCGTCCCGATTGGTGGAATCAGTGGCGTTAGGATGCGGCCATGCCGTCGCCGGGCCCTCGCGTCCTCTGGACGCCGCCGCCGGACATCCGGGAGACGACCGAGATCGGGCGTTACCTCACCTGGCTCGAGCTGGAGCGCGGCCTCGTCTTCGCCGACTACGACGAACTGCAGCGCTGGTCGGTCGCGGATCTGCCCGGCGTTCTGGTCGTCGATCTGGGAGTTCTTCGACGTGAAGGCGCACGCGCCCTACAGCACCGTCCTCGCGTCCGAGGCGATGCCGGGCGCGCGCTGGTTCCCCGGGGCGCGGCTGAACTTCGCCGAGCACCTGCTCGGTGAAGAAGAGGACGGCGGTCTGACGGCGATCGTCTCCCGCTCGCAGACGCGCGGGCCGGTCGATCTGACCTTCGCGGCGCTCCGCGACCAGGTCGCCCGCGCGCGCGCCGGTCTGGTGCGCCTCGGCGTCGGGCCGGGGGACCGGGTCGCGGCGTACCTACCGAACATTCCGGAGACGCTCGTCGCGTTCGCTGCGACGGCAAGCCTGGGAGCGATCTGGGCGAGCTGTGCGCCCGAGCTCGGGGCGCGCAGCGTCGTCGACCGGCTGGCGCAGCTCGAGCCGTCGGTGCTCCTCGCCGTCGGCGGCTACGGCTATCGCGACCGCTCGATCGACCGCCGAGCAGAAGTGGCCACCATCCGGGCCGCCCTCCCCACCCTGCGGCACGTCGTGCACGTGCCCTACGGCGAGCACGTCGATACCGGACGCCGTCGGCTGGGACGAGCTCCTTGCCGACCCCGGCCCACCACTCGCCTTCGAGCCGGTTGCGTTCGACCACCCGCTCTTCGTGCTGTTCTCCTCGGGCACGACCGCGCGACCCAAGGCGATCGTGCACGGCCATGGCGGCATCCTGCTGGAGCTGCTCAAGGCACACGCCTTCAGCTGGGATCTGAAGCCGGGCGGCCGCCTGCTCTGGTTCTCGACGACGTCGTGGATGATGTGGAACGCCCTCGTCGCGGCGCTCCTCGTGCGGTCGTCGATCGTCATGCTCGACGGCGATCCGATCTGGCCGGACGCCGGCTGGCAGTGGCGCGTGGCCGCGGAGACGAAGCCGACCTTCATGGGCGCGAGCCCTGCGTTCCTGATGGGCTGCCGCAAAGCCGGCCTGCATCCCGGGACCGACTGCGATCTCAGCTCGATTCGCATCTTCGGCACCGCAGGCTCGCCGCTGCCGGCGGAGGGTTACCGGTACGTCTACGAGGAGCTTGGACCGGACGTGCTCCTGCTCAACGGGAGCGGCGGAACCGATGTCTGCAGCGGGATCGTCGGCGGCTCGCCGCTTCTACCGGTCTACGACGGCGAGATCTCCGGACGCCTCCTCGGCGTCGACACCGAGGCGTTCGACCCGGCCGGGCAGCCGCTCGTCGGGGAACTGGGCGAGCTCGTGATCACGCGTCCGATGCCGTCCATGCCCGTGGAGCTCTGGGGCGACGAAGACGGGTCGCTCTATCGCAACTCGTACTTCGAGCTCTTCCCGGGCGTCTGGCGACAGGGTGACTGGATCAGGTTCTCCGAGCAGGGGAGCTGCGTCGTCACCGGCCGTTCCGATGCGACCCTCAACCGCGGAGGCGTGCGCCTCGGGACGGGTGAGTTCTACGGCGTCGTCGAAGAGCTGCCGGAGATCCTCGACAGTCTCGTCGTGCACCTCGAGGACGACCAAGGCGGACCGGGCGAGCTCGTGCTCTTCGTCGTGCTCGCAGACGGCGTGGACCTCGACGACGGCCTGAAGTCTCGAATCGCGGCCGGACTGCGCTTGCAGCTCTCACCGCGGCACGTCCCTGACATGATCCGCGCCGTGCCTGCGATTCCCCGCACGCTGACGGGCAAGAAGCTCGAGGCGCCCGTCAAGCGCATCCTTCGCGGCGAGCCGGTCGACGCCGTCGCGAGCAGGGACTCGCTCGTCGACCCGGCCGCGCTCGACACGTTTGCCGCCATAGCGATCGGAGACGTCGCATGAGCACTCGCCCGATCGCCCTCGATGAGATCGTGGCGATCGATTTCCACACCCACGTCGAGATGTCCGAGTCGGGAGTCGATTCGCTTCCGGACGAGCTGCGCGACGCCGCCGTCCATCATTTTCGGGGCGAGTCGGCACGGCCCACCGCACTCGAGCTCGCCGAGCACTACCGCGCGCGGCGCATGATGGCGGTGATCTTCACCGTCGACTCGGAGTCGTTCACCGGCCAGCCGCGCGTCCCGAACGAGGAGATCGCGGCGGCGGCGCGCGCGAACCCCGACGTGCTCATCCCATTCGCGAGCATCGACCCGCACAAGGGACGCCGTGGCGTCGACGAGGCACGAAGGCTGATCGCCGAGCACGGCGTGCGGGGGTTCAAGTTCCATCCGAACGTTCAGGGCTTCTTCCCGAACGACCGCATGGCCTATCCGCTGTACGAGGTGATCGAGGAAGCCGGCCTGCCGGCGCTCTTCCATACGGGCCAGTCAGGCGTCGGCTCGGGCCTGCCGGGCGGAGGCGGCGTCCGCCTCAAATACTCGAACCCGATGCACGTCGACGACGTGGCGGTCGACTTCCCCGAGCTGAAGATCGTCCTTGCGCATCCGTCGTTCCCCTGGCAGGACGAGGCGCTCGCCGTCGCCGTGCACAAGCCGCAGGTCTACATCGACCTGTCGGGCTGGTCGCCGAAGTACTTTCCGCCGCAGCTCGTCCAGCATGCCAACACTCTGCTGCGCGAGCGGATGCTCTTCGGGACCGACTACCCGTTCATCAGCCCCGAGCGCTGGCTGGCCGATTTCGATGCGCTCGAGATCAAGCCCGAGGTGCGACCGTTGATCCTGAAGCAGAACGCCATCCGCCTCCTCGGCCTGAGCTGAGAGCCCGCGAGGGCTACGCCGGCTCGTCGCGCAGCTGCTCGAGCCAGGCGGCGGCCGCCGCCGACACGCGCGGCTCGACACCGAGCTCCTCCACGTACGCGGCGGCGGCATGCATCTCGTCGACTCGCCGCGCAGCGTGCGCGCGGCTGCCGACGAGCAGCCGGTCGAGCAGCGGCTCGCCCAGCACCGCGGCGATGTCGGTGCGCACGTGCTGCTCGACGCCCGCGGCCTCGGCCGCCTGAAGGCTCTCGATCGCGGCGGCCGCGATCCCCTTCATGAACACGCTGCGCAGGAGCTTCAACGCGGCGGCATCGCCCGGACGCGGACCGACCACCTCGACCGGCATGCCCAGGGGCCGTAAGAGCCCGGCAAACCGCTCTGCCCCCGCACCGGAGGCGAGCGCGGGCGTCGCGAGGCCCGACGCCGGGACGACTCCGACGAGGGCGACGTCGACGAACTGAACCGGCACGGTCTCCGAGAGCTCGCGCTTCAACTCGGGCGTCGACGTGTTCAGGTCGGCGTACAGCGCCCCGGCGGCAAGCGCGCCGGCCACGTCCGCCGCGACCTCGAGAGCAACTGCAGCTGCGTTGATGCTGAGCACCACCTCGGCGCCTGCGACGGCCTTCGCCGCGCTCTCCGCATTGGTGATCCCTTCTGGCTGCCGCACGGGATCGAAGCCCCGCACGGCGCAACCCGCAGCCACGAGGTCGGACGCAATCCTGCCGCCGGCCTCACCGAGGCCGAGCACGGCGACCTCCATCAGCCCTCCACGAGCTCGCGCAGTCCGTTGACGTCGTAGGAGAGCTCGCCGGCCGCGTAGCGTTCGCGCAGCAGACGTTCGCGCTCTGCGCGCTGCTCCGCCAGCACGAGCACCTCGGCGACCTTCGCGTGCGGCACCGCAACAGCCCCGTCACAGTCCAGCACGACCAGATCCCCGGGATTGATCTCCGAGCCGCCGATCAGGACGCGCACGTCCAGCTGTCCCACTTCACCCTTCGTCGCTCCCTGCGCGCGCACGTAGCGCGCCCAGATCGGCAGCCCGAGCTCCGCGAGCTCGTCGAGATCGCGCACCGCACCGTCGACGAGGATCCCTGCGACGCCACGCACGTGCGCCTGCGTCGCGAGCAGCTCGCCGACGAGCGCGACGGGCGCGGGCTCGGCGCTCGTCAGGACGAGCACATCGCCGGGAACGGCTTGAGCGACAGCTGCGTGCACCATCGTGTTGTCGCCCGGCACACAGCGTGCGATGCGGGCGGGGCCCGCGACGCGCGAGCCCGGCACGACCTGCGTCAGCTCGAGGTCGATGATCCCGATCCGCCCGGCTGCCTCGTGGACCGTCGCCACGCCGAGCCGGGCGAGCGCCGCGTAGTCCGTCAAAGCGCGTCCACCACGACCGGAAGCTCACGCTGGAATGCCTCCGCGTAAAGGATGGTCGTGCTTCCCGAGATGCGGCGCGCGTGGTTGGCCCGATGCTCGGCGCGCTCGGAGTAGTACTGCCGGAGGTACGACTGGGCGCCCATCGCCTCCATCGCGACGACCTTCTGGTCCCAGACAGGTGTGATGTCGAGAAACGTCGTCGGGACGAATCCGCACAGCTCGGGCTGATGCGGCTCGAACAGCAGCAGCTCCGGCGGCGCGATCGTGTCGAACGCGCTCGCGACTCCGGCGCCGCTCGCGAGCTGGCGCGCCTGGACGGTTGCGTCGTGCGCGACCGCATGGTCGGGGTTGAACGGATCGCGGGCTGCGTGGGTGATGATCACGTGCGGCTCGAGCTCCCGGATCAGGTTCGTCAGCCGGTCGACGGCCGCGGCGTCGAGGAGCAGTGGATAGTCACCAAGGTCGAGAGTGTGGAGCTCTGCTCCGAGTGTGGTCGCGGCGGCGAGCGCCTCGCCGTGCCGGATCTCCTTCACGCGTTCCTCGGTCTGGCCCGGCCATTTCCAGAGCTCGCCCGATTCACCCCGCTCGCCGTACGAGAGCGCCACCACATGCGCCGTGCCGCCGGCACCGGTGACCGTCGCGATGGCGCCGGCAGCGCGCCAGACGAAGTCGGCGGAGTGCGCGCTGACGACCAGCAGATTCCTAGGCATCCGCCAGCGCCCTCGTGTTGACGACGGCCATCGTGTGCACATCGTCGTCGGCGAAGCCCGCGTCGAGCAGGCGGTCGGCCATCAGCGCGAGGCCGTCCTCAACCGGAGGGTTCGCCGGCTGGCCGAGGTCGGTCGAGAGCACGTTGTGCTCCGGTCCGGTCGCACGGATCGCCTCGAACGTCATCTCCCACGACACCTTGCCAGTATGAATCGGCGCGAAGCAACGTTCGAGCCACGCGCCGCGCCCGGCGAGCTCGCGCTGCTCGTCGATCGGAACGCCCTGTGTCGGGTAGTCCGGATGAGTGACGACGACCTGGGCCACATCGGCCGCGAAGGCAGCCTCGACGACGCTGTGGATCTCCGCCCGGCCCAGGTGACCCGTTGCCAGCACGAGCCCGTGGCGTGCCACGACCTCGAGCACGCCCGGGAGGCCGGCGTCGAGCCGCACCGGGCCGCCACCGACCCCGGCGGCTTCGAACTCCTCCTGGATCGCGCGCCAGACCGGCTGTTTGGCGGGCTTCGGGCCGTCCTCGCTCGCCTCGTTCTCGGCATCGACCGTCGGCAGCCAGACGATCCGGGCACCGCTCCGGGCGGCGATCTCGACCGCCTGCGCGTTCAGGCCGCCGACACCGTGGTTGAGCGTGATCGCGCCGAGCGCGCGTACCTCAGGCACGACGGCCCGGACGACCGCCGCGCGCTCGGCCGTCGGCGCGTAGTGCGACTTGAGCACGAAGCCCGCCAGGCCGAGGTCGGCAAAGCGACGGGCCAGACCGAGATCGTCGATGCGCCGCGTTGCGAGATCGGGCTCGACGTGAACGTGAAGGTCGTAGGCGCCGCGGACGAGCTCACGCGCGCGAGCGGAAGGCTCAGTGGCCTGCGGCGGCAAGCAGCGATTCCTCCTCGGGCACCGGTGGGGAGCCTTTGATGTGGAAGCGTCGCGACCGTCTGCATTCCCCACGCCTGCCCCTTGGCGCGCTCCGCCTGCGACCAGACGACAGCCTCGTGGTCCGGCGCGTAGATCAGGTACCCACCGGAGGCGATCTCGATGCGGTTTCCGCCCGGCTCCCACGTGTAGAGAAAGAACGTCTGCTGGATGGCGTGCTTGTGCGGCCCCGACTCCATCACGATCCCGTGCTCGAGGAAGATGTCGGCCGCGCGCAGCACGTCCTCACGCTGGTCGACGAAGAACGCCACGTGGTGCAGGCGGCCCCGCGTGCCCGTTTGATCGCGGGTGTAGGTGACGTCGTACGACTTCTGGTTCGACGCGAGCCAGACGCCCGCCTCGGTGCCGTCGTCGAGCACGATCTGCTCGGTCAGCCGCAGGCCGAGATTCTGCTCGAGGAAGACACGATTCTCCGCCGGCTCGACGGCCAGGAAGTTGACGTGGTCGAGATGGCGAACGCCGACGCCGCGCCCCGGGTAGCGCTGCGGCTGATTCTTGAGAGCGGGACGCAGCTCGGGCGGCGCAACGTACCGCTCCGACTCGAAGAAGAGCTCGAAGCGATGCCCGTCGGGATCGAGGAACGTGTACGCCGGCCCGTGGCCGAGATCGCCCTCCGTCCACTCACCGGGGACGCCGGCCGCCTCGAGCGCGTCGACCCGCCGGGCGAGCGCCTCGGGACTGTGCGTGCGGTAGGCGATGTGACCGATTCCCGACTGCGCGTGCGGTGGTCAGCTTCAGCGACGAGCGCTCGTAGTCCCCGAACCCGCGGAGGTAGACCGAGTCGCCCTGCTCCCCGGCCACCTCCATCCCGAGGATCTCGCGAAAGTACGCGAGGCTCTCGTCGGGCTTCGGGCTCAGCAGCTCGACATGCGAGAGGTGCGCGAGGTCACGGACTTGCTCGGTCACGAGAGGTACCGGTGCGGGTCGGTGTCGAGGTGCTCCGCCAGCCTGCTCGCGAGCGCCATGATCGTCAGCGACGGGTTCACCGAGAGCGTGCGCGGCACGACCGAGCCGTCGCCGACATAGAGCCGCTTGACGTCCCAGGACTGAGCGTCGGCATCGACGACCGAGCGCTCCGGATCGCTGCCCATCCGGCACGTGCCCTGCACATGGGTCGAGGCGAGCCCGGTCCAGAGCACCCTCGACGCGCCCGCCGCAAGCAATACGTCACGCGAAAAGTCGAGCGCATTCGCCATGCGCTCGCGGTCCGTCGATGTGAACGGCGCATCGAACGCCTCATGGCCGTCGTCGTCGAGGCGCACGACACCGCAGTTCTCGTCGTTCACCATCGCCAGCACGCCGATCCAGCGTCTGAAGCTGCGCACCGCCTCGACGAGCGGCGCCCCCCAGAGCGGGCCGTTCTCGTCCTCGAGGGTGGTGGCGAACGAGACGGGATCCTGGATCGTCGTCGCCTCGATCACGAAGCCGCCGTCCTCGTCGACCTGGTGCGCCATCGAGTGCGCGCTGATCGGATAGACCATGTGAGCGTCCTGCGGCTCGTCGAACAGCCCGTAGACGAGGCGCACCGGATGGAAGCCGAGATGGCGGCCGACCAGGCGGCTCGACGGGGTGTCCGGCAGCCCGGACCGGAGCAGCACCTGAGGGGTGTTCAGCGTCCCGGCGGCGACGACAACCGCACCGGCGTCGACCCGCCGCACGGCTCCGTCGCTGTCGACGTACTCGACGCCCTTCGCCTCGCCGTCCTCGATCAGCACCCGCTCGACGCGAGCGTCGGCCCGCAACTCGAGCTTGCCCGCCGCCCATGCATCGTGGATGTAGGTGTTGAGCGTTGACTTGCCGGCATTCGTCGGACAGCCCTGGAGGCACGAGCCGCAGCTCATGCAGTTCGCGTCGGTGTACGACCGAACCGCCTCGAGCGGCGCCCCGAGCTCTCGAAACGCGGGCTCCACGGTGAGCACGCTCTTGCGCCAGTCGGTGCGCTCGCGGACGCCGAGCCGCTGCTCGACGCGGTCGTAGTGCGGATCGAGGTCGGCCGCGCCGAACGGCTCGCCTGACGCGCCGGCCAGGCTGCTCGCTTCGTGCCACTTCGCGTAGTCCTGAGCGTGGGCCCGCAGCGCGACCTTCGTGTTGATCGTCGTCGTGCCGCCGACGCACCGGCCGCCGAGCAGCGCCACGGCACCCCCCGCCCCGCCGTCGATCAGCGCAAAGCGAATCGGCCACCAGAGATCGTGGGCCGCTTTCGACTCCCAGCGTGTGAAGTCTGCTGCAGTCTTGTGCGGCCCCGTCTCGAGCAGCAACACGTTGCGGCCGCGCTCCGCGAGCTCGCCGGCGATCACGCCGCCGCCCGCACCGGACCCGACGACCACGACGTCGAAACGTTCGTTCATCCCGAGATCCCCAGGTACGACCAGTCCTTCGCCAGGCGGGTCGCAAGCGGGGTGTTGAAGTCGATCTCCTCCCAGGCGCCGGTCGCATCGACGCCCGGTGCGACGAAATCGCTGTAGAAGGCCTCGATCGCGAGCGCGCGCACGTACAGGAACGCCGGTGTTCCCACGTGGTCCGAGAGCTCGCCGTTCGCCACCGTGGCGAAGCTGCCGAGCACCGCCTCACGCGCGCCCTCGTCCATCTGCGCCACGAGGGCATCGATGTAGACGGCGGGGCGCACGCGGGCCGATCCGGGAACGATCGCGTCGCAGACCGATTCCACCAGCGCGGCTGTCTCGAGATCGAGCACTTGTAGTTCGGCCATTCGCCGATGATAAATCAGGCAGACTGACATAGGCAATCGGCCACCTCCGACGATGACTTCTCTTCGCGAACAGCTCGCACGCCCCGGCGCATTCGTCGTCGCAGCCGAGGTCGTCACAAGCCGAGGGCTGATCACCGCGGGCTCGAGCCGCAAGGTGATGGAGCTCGCCCACGAGCTGGCCGCGGACGAGCGGGTCGATGTTCTCTCGATCACCGACAATCCCGGCGGCCACGCCATGCTCGCACCGGACACGCTGGGGACCGACCTGGTCTCGCGCGGCCAGGAGGTGATCATTCACCTCTCCTGCAAGGACTGGAATCGCAACGCGCTCGAGAGCCGCGGCTGGAAGCTCGGCTCGGAGGGCTTCGACAACGTGCTCGCGCTGTCCGGCGACTATCCCGTCACCGGCCACAAGGGCCTCGCGGCCCCGGTGTTCGACATCGACTCGGTCGGCCTCATCAGTCTCTTCAGCGAGATGAACGAGGGCCTCCGCGACGAGCGGCGGCCCGACACGCGACTCGACCGGACGAACTTCTTCCTGGGCTGTGTCGTGACGAACCACAAGCGGCTCGAGCGCGAGGTGATGCCGCAGTACTTCAAGCTGCGGAAGAAGATCCAGTCGGGCGCCCGTTTTGCGATCAACCAGATCGGCTGGGACACGCGGAAAGACGACGAGCTGCTGCGTTGGCTTCGGCACGACGGTCATTCGATCCCGGTGCTCGCCAACGTCTACCTTCTGTCGCGCACGGCGGCACGCGCTTTTCACGCCGGCAAGATCCCAGGAGTGGTCGTGACGGACGAGCTCCTCGAGCTGGTGGAGCGCGAAGCGGCTGCCCCGGACAAGGGACGCGCCTTCTTCGTCGACCTGGCCGCAAAGCATGTCGCCGTCTCACGAGGGCTGGGTTTCGCGGGCGTGTACCTCGGCGGGCACATGCCTCCTTCGACCTTCGGCGAGATCCTCGACCGCGCGGGCTCGTTCGCACCCGATGACTGGCTGCAGTTCGCGAGCGAGATCCAGTACCCGTTCGCCGACGAGTTCCACTTCTTCGAGCGGGACCCCGAGACGGGGCTCTCGTCGGACGAGATCGCTGCGGCGTACCTCGAGTCGAAGGAGCACCGGAAGACCGACCTGCGCGTCCCGCTGAAGTACAAGTTCAGCCGGCGGCTGCACGCAGCCGCGTTCGAGCCCGATGCGCCGCTCTTTGCCGCCGGACGTGCGTTCTATCGCGCGATCGAGAAGTCCCCGGGGATGACGAAGGCCGCACACGCTGTGGAGCAGGCGGCGAAGGTGCCGCTCTTCGGGTGTCGGGACTGCGGCGACTGCTCACTGCCGGACATCGCCTACGTCTGCCCCGAATCGCAGTGCGCGAAGAACCAGCGCAACGGACCGTGCGGAGGCACGCGCGAGGGGCTGTGCGAGGTCTACGACACCGAGTGCATCTGGTCGCAGGCCTACGAGCGCCTCAAGGCCTACGGCGAGGAGGAATCGATGCTGGACGGCCCGGCGATCGTCAAGGACAACGCCCTGGCGCGCACGAGCGCCTGGGCCAACACCTTCCTCGGCCGCGACCACAGCTCGCGTCCCAGGGAACCCGACATCGAGTAGCCGGTGGAGCCCCGCTTCAGCTACGTGCTCGCCCGCCTCGACCGGGTGCTGCGGCGGCGCCTGACCGCGGCGATCGAGCCGGTCGGCCTGACGTTGCCCGCCTACACAGCACTGTCGGTGCTCGGCGCCCAGGACGGCCTCTCGAACGCACAACTCGCCCGGCGCTCGCTCGTGACGCCGCAGTCGATGAGCGAGGTGCTCACGCTGCTCGTCGAGCGCGGCTACGTGCGGCGGCGGCCCGACCCCGGGCATGGGCGCGTGATGCGCACCGAGCTGACCGCGGCCGGCCGGCGGGCGCTCGGCCGGTGCGACCGGGCCGTCGACGCGGTCGAGCGCGAGCTCTTGAGCGCACTGGACGCCGAGGAGTCGGCGGATCTGCGCGACGCGCTCGTCCGGTGCAGCCACGCGCTCGAGCACGAGCTCGTCGAGCGCGCCTGACCGCGACGGGCACGACCCGGGTTACTCGCCGGCGACGTCGCGCCGGAGGAAGACGAGGTAGCCGATGCTCAACGGGACAGCGATGTACAGCGTGCAGACCCAGAGGGCGCGCACGATCGGCGTCCAGTCAGCGGGGGTGCGCAGGAAACCGTGCCACGCCTGGAACTGCTCGCCGAGGAGATACGGGCGAATCGACTCGGTGCCCGGGAGCACGCCGAGCAGCTGCATCAGGAGCGCCCACATCAGCGTTCCGACCACCGCGGCCGCGCTGTTGCGGGTCACCGTCGAGAGGAAGAGGCCGAAGGCTGCGATCGCCGCCATCGGCCAGGCGTAGATCGCGAGACTCGCTGCGAGCAGGCCGAGACCGTGCCAGGCACTGACCGTCGTTCCCGACAGCGATGTGAGGTCGTTGAAGCCCCATTCGATGCTCGCCGCGGCGAACGCAACGAGCCCCATCGCGAAGACGACGACCGCCGTGTAGGTGAACGTGGCGAAGATCTTCGCGGCGAAGATCTCGCCCCGGTTCCGCGAGCGCGTGAGGATCGTCTTCAACGTCCCGTTGTGGCTCTCCGAGGCGACGATGTCGCCTGCGACGAGTGCCGTGATCAGCGGGAACGCCCAGATCGACATGAAGAACAGGACGACGAACGGCGTCGCGAGCCCGGTCTGCCTGATGTAGCGCCCGAGCGGGATGTCGTTCGGGCCGCCGGTCTTCAGGATCAGCACCGTGACGAAGATCAGCGGCACGAGCATCGCCGCGCCGAGACCGAGGTACGTCCGCTTCTGCGCGAGCAGCTTGAGGATCTCCCACTTGTAGACGCGAGCGACTCACGTCAGCCACGGCCTCGTGCTCGGTCATGTCGAGGAAGAGCTCCTCGAGCGTCGCGACGCGCGGCGTCGAGCGCGGAGATGCCGATCCCGGCCTGGCCGAGCGCGATGCTGAGCGACTCGATGGCCGCCGGCTCCGCCTGGAACCGCAGCTCCCCGTGCTCGACCAGCGGCCCCTCGATCCCGTGTGCGAGCAGCAGCGCGCGGGCGCGTTCTGGCTCGCTGGTGCGCAACACGTAGCCGCCTCCCGCGCTCTCGAGCAGCTCGTCCAGACGTCCTTCGTAGATGATCTTCCCTTTGCGGATGATCGCGACGCGGTTGCACAGCTCTTCCACCTCGGCGAGCACATGGCTCGAGAGCAGGATCGTGATGCCCTCCGAAGCGAGCCGCTTCACGAGCTCGCGCATGTCGCGCATGCCGGCCGGGTCGAGCCCGGTCGTGGGCTCGTCGAGCAGCAGCAGCTTCGGGTCGCGCAGAAGAGACGCGGCGATGCCGAGTCTCTGCCGCATTCCGTGCGAGTAGCCGCCGACGCGGTCCTTGCCGCGATCGCGCAGCTCGACGACGTCGAGCACCTCCTCGATTCGCGCGGGGGCGACGCCACCGTCGAGATCGCCGAGCAGGTGCAGGTTGCGGCGGCCGGACAGATACGGGTAGAAGCGCGGCCCCTCGACGAAACCGGCCACTCCGTCCAGTGCACGCGCTCCGTCGATCAAGCGGGTCGCGGCCGAACAGCCGCGCAGCGCCCTCGGTCGGCCGGATCAGCCCGAGCAGCATCCGCAGCGACGTCGTCTTGCCGGCGCCGTTCGGGCCGAGGTAGCCGAAGACGTCGCCCCGATCGACCGTCAGGTCGACGTGGTCGACGGCGACGATGTCGCCGTAGCGCTTGACCAGTCCTCGCGCTTCGAGCGGCGGCGCGTCGCTCACCCGAGCGATCGCGCCGCCGACTCGGCCGCGGAGGTCGGAACCGATCCGGCGAGCACGTACGAGACGCCGCCGTGATCCCAGGTGAGCACCGTGCCGAGCTGCGTCGCGAGCTCATGTGCCGTCACGCCGTCGAGCGAGATCGACGGGAGCGCGTCGAGCATGCCGGCCTGGCCCGCCTTCGCGGCGTCCGGCTTGCGCTCGACGACGACGATCGCACCGAGCCCCTGCCCGTAGACCACGAGCACCGACCGGGAGTCGGCGGGACCGACGAGCCGCACGTCGCGGCGCGGCAGTCCGACCAGCGTGTCTGGTGCCACGACCGGGAACGGCGCCGCTGCCTGGACGGCTGCAAGCCCGGTGACCGGCGCGTTGCGCGCTGCCTCCCGACACCGCGCTGCCCGTCTGAGACGAGAGATCGACGATCTTCGCACCGGCCGGCGGGGAGACGGCGATGTCCGACTCGGGGACCGAGCCGAAGGAGATGTCGGTCGCTTCGAGCGCGAGCACGGGTGACGACGAGCCCTGGGCGTACACCGCGATCTTCAGCGGCGTGCCGTGCGCCACGTCCCAGGCGAGCTGGGCGGAGCCGAGCAGGCCGCCGTCGTGGCTCGGAGAGACCGTCACGGTGTAGGCCTCCTGCCCTGCGACATTCGACGGTTCGGCGCCCGACACGGTCCAGTGCTTGCCGAGATCGGTCAGGAACGTCGTGATCTCGTCGAGCGTCGGCGCCGCGTGAGCAGTCGTGCCGGCGCTGTCCTGCATCTTCGGCAGGTCGACCGTGTAGGCCGTGTTCGAGCTTGCGTCGTACACCGTGAGCGTGGTGTCGGTCCAGACGATCTGAGCGTCGCCCGCATCGGACTGGAGCTCGAGGCGGCCGCCGTTCGCGTTCATCCAGAGGCGCCCGGTGGCGCCGGTCATCAGCGCCGAACCCGGCCTGGCCGGTCAGTGCGCCCGAGGGGAACAACTTGTTCGTGAAGGAGACACGCGCCGTGACCCCTGCCGGCTCGGCCGCGCCGAGCGCGTCGTGGATCGCCTCGGCGAGCGGCTTCGGCGGCGGCGTCGAGCCGCTGCCTCCGCGAGCTGCAACAGCGACGGCCCCGGCGACGAGCACGACGACGATCGCGGCCAGCAGGGCGATCAGGCGTGATGTTGGCAGCGTGCGGAAGATCTTCACGGCAATCCTTTCTCTCGGTCCTGGCGGGAAGGATCGCCGACCGACTCTGATGCTTTCCTGACGAGCTCGATCGTCACGCGCGAACCGTCGGCGTAGGCGCGGCCGCCGTGGCGCTCGGCCGTGGCCCGGACGATCGCCAGCCCGAGCCCGGAGCCGTGGCCGTAGAAACGCTCGAAGGCCCGTTCCCGGTCTGCCGCGGGAATGCCCGGCCCCTCGTCCTCGACGGTGAGCCGGGCGAGACCGTCGTGACCTGCGACCGTGACGGTGACCGCGCCCCGTCCGTGCCGGCGGGCATTCTCGATCAGGTTGCCGAGCGCGCGCTCGAGCGCGGCACGGTCGCCGCGAACGACGACGGGCTCGGCGTGAACTGTGACGCCCTCGGTGGCGACGGCCCGGGCGAGGTCGTCGAGCGAGAGATCCTCGGCCGGGGGCGGCGCGGCTTCTTCTCGGGAGAGCGCGAGCAGATCGTCCGCGAGCTGGGCGAGCCGCTCTGCATCCGCTTCCAGGTCGGCGACCAGTGCGGGAGTCGCACCGTGACGCGCGAGATGCGCCACGTTTCCGCGCAGCGCGGTCAAGGGCGTTCGCAGCTCGTGAGACGCGTCGGCGAGAAACCGGCGCTCGGCGTCGCGGGCCCGTTCGAGTCCCTCGAGCATCGTGTTCAGCGTCGTCGCGAGCCTCCCCACCTCGTCCTGTCGGTGCGGGTCGGGCAGCCGGCGCCGGGCATCGCCGCTGCGGCCGATCTCCGCTGCAGCGCGATCGAGACGCACGAGTGGTCGTAGCGCTCCGCGCATCAGGAGCGCGACGGCAGCACCGCCGATCGCCGCCGCCACGAGCGCGGCGACCAGTGTCAGTGCACGCAGCGTGCGAACCGTGTCGACGACGTCGGCCGTCGACGCTGCGACGAGCACCGCTCCGCCGCCGGCAACATCGGCGAGCGGAGCCGAGTAGACCCGAAGCCGATCGTCGCCGAAGTCGACGGTGACGTAGCTCCCGCGGCCGCTCGAGATCGCACGCTCCGCGATCGACCGCGGCAGCACGCGTCCTCCGAGCGAGAGCGACCGCGACACGATGCGATCGCGGCGATCGACGACCTCGACCATCGCCTGCGTCGACCCGACCGGAGCGTCGAGGGCACCGGGCTGCGTGACGAGCGCCGGCGCCGAGGCGGCGAGCTGCGCCACCTCGACTGCGCGGGTGCGCAAGCGTCTTGTCGAGCCCGTGGTGCAGGTGCCTCGCCACGAGCACGTCGACGGCCGAGCCGAGCACGACGACGGCGAGCATCGTCGAGACCGCCGCGGCGAGAATCGAGCGTAGGCGGATGCTCATCGTCCGATCACGAACCCGACGCCGCGCACGGTCTCGATCAGCGAGGGCTCGCCCAGCTTGCGGCGGAGGTTCGTGATGGCGCGATCGACGGTGTTCGCCCGCGTTGCGCCGTGCCAGATCTGTGCGATCGCCTGCTCGCGCGATACGACCCGGCGCGCGTTGCGCAGGAGCAACTCGAGCAGGTCGGCCTCGCGGGGCGTGAGGATCACCTCGCCGCCGCCGCGCTGCACCGACCGGGTCGCCGGATCAAACGTCAGGTCGGCGAGCACGAGCACTTCTTCGGGCGCATGCCGGCGCAGGAGCGCCCTGACCCGGGCCAACAGCTCGTCGGTGGCGAACGGCTTCACGAGATAGTCGTCGGCGCCGGCGTCGAGCCCGGCCACGCGATCCGGCACCTCGTCGCGCGCAGTGAGCAGCAGCACGGGTGTGGCGAGGCCTTTTGCGCGTAGCCGCCGGCACACTGCAAGTCCGTCGAGGCCCGGCATGCTCACGTCGAGCACGATCAGGTCGGGCGCCGACCGCTCGACGGCTGCGAGCGCCTCGCCGCCGTCCGCGGCCGACTCGACCGCGTAGCCCTCGGCGGCGAGGGTTCGATCGAGCATTCGCCGAATGGGAGCGTCGTCGTCGACCACGAGGATCGCGGTCTCGTTCATACGGCCAGGGTATTCCGCTTTCGCAGGCCCGGCGCGGCGGGCTCAGCGTTTCTTCTTCGGTCGATTCTGACGTGCGCGAATCTTGTACTCCCGCACGCGTTCTTGTCGAAGGAGGTGGTTGCGCCTCAGCTCGATCGCCTCCAGCTCGCGCTGCAGCTTCAGATAGCTCTGCCAGCGCTCGGGTGCGAGCGAGCCCTCCGCAAGGGCGTCGCGGATCGCGCAGCCCGGCTCCTGGTCGTGTGCGCAGTCGGAGAAGCGGCAGCGCCTGGCGATCTCCTCGACGTCGCCGAACGCCAGGTCGAGATCGGCGTCCCAGAGCTGCAGCTCGCGGATCCCCGGCGTGTCGAGCACGACTCCGCCCAGCGGCAGCAGGATCAGCTCACGATGGCTCGTCGTGTGACGTCCGCGGTGATCGTCTTCCCGCACCTCCTGCGTCGCCAGCACTTCTTCACCGACGAGCGCGTTGACGATCGTCGATTTTCCGACGCCCGAGGATCCGAGCAGAACGGCGGTGCGGTTGCCGACGAAGTACGCGAGCAGAGAGTCGAGACCGGCACCCGTAAGCGCGGACACGGCTTCGACAGGGCAGGCGCCGAGCGTGACCGTCTCGACCTCGGCCAGATACGGCGTGATGTCGTCGACGAGATCGGTCTTCGTCAGCAGGACAACCGGCTGCGCGCCGCTCTCCCACGCCATCGCGAGATAGCGTTCGAGCCTGCGCACGTTGAAGTCAAGCGGCAGCGCCTGTACGAGGAATGCGACGTCGATGTTCGCGGCGAGGATCTGCTCCCGCGTCTTCTGGAGGACCTCCTTGCGGGAGATCGACGTACGCCGCGGCAGCAGCGCTTCGATGAGATTCGTCTCGGGATCGAGGCCGACCCAATCGCCAACGCCGGGGAGGTCGTCGTCGCGGACGAAGCGGTTGGCCGCGCTGGCGCGGACCTCTCCCTCCTCGGTCGCGAGGTCGTAGGCGCCCCGATGTTGCACTGCGACGCGCGCAGGCGTCAGCCCGGCGGCGCGGTGCTCTGCGAACGCGGCCTCCCAGCCGTCGTCCCAGCCAAGCCGTTGCAGCAGCGATTCCGTAACGGGAAGTGTCAACAAAAGCTCCTTTGCGTGTCGTCAGTGGGCCGCCACGACCCGCCGTGACCGCGTCAGGAGACGAGGCGACGGGCCGTGGCGCAGCTAGTCCGGGACTGAACGGGTTGTCTCATCGCTGCACCACCTCCTCGTCGATTTTGGAGCTTGGGTCATTGTGGGGGAAGCGCGCAGTTTGCGCAAGGGCAACCGCGGTACACTTGCTGCGCCCGCGGCGCGGTGAGGTTCCGAACCGGGTCAGATCCGGGAGGAAGCAGCCCTAAGGATCCCTCACCGGTGCCGCGGACTTTCGCCGGCTCGACCAGGCGTAGACTCGCCTCTTCCGACCGAGGGGGCAGCCATGCCGTTCGCGTTCATCCAGGAGCGAAGTGGATCCTGACCCGATTGCCGTCGAGCTCGCGACGCTGGAACAGGAGGAAAAAGCGCTGTCGGAGTATCGGCGTCAGCTGCACGAGCAAATCGACAACGGGTTTCCGAACCAGTTCACGATCAGGAGGGAACGCGAGGTGTCCGATCGACGTCGGGCCCTCCATGCCCGGATCGACGCCCTACGCGCCACCCTTCACGATTGACGCCGCAGACGAGCTGGTTCACGCGACGAGAATCTGAAGCGCATACGACTCGTCGATGCAGTCGTTCAGACGCACCACGGTGTCCTCGCCCGGCTCGAAGGTGAACACCCGGAACATGGTGACCGGCGCGGACCATTCAGGCGAGAGCAGAGTCAGTTCGACCGCGACACGGTCGCCCGCCTCGATCAACTTGCCGAGCTGAAACCGGCGCCCGTTCCTGTGTAGCCGCTTGAGCCGATCGATGATCGCGGCCCGGCTCGGACACGTCGGAGTCTCGGCGACATCTTCGCCTTGGGGAATCGCGACCCACTTGGCGTTTGGGTCGAGCAACTCGCGGAACGGCTCGAGCTCGCCGCCGTCGAACGCCGCGAATGCTTCCCGTACGAGGTCCTTGCGGTCGGTCAGCGGCACGGAGTGATCACCTGACTCGAGGGAGGCCGGTGCAAAGTCGAAAGGCCGGCAGACAGCGCTGGGGTCTGGAACACTGCCCGCCGGCCAAACGAACGCCGAGGTCGATCGGCGGTCGTCTGCCAACCATTGTGCGCCCGACACGCGCGCGTCGCAGGCTAGGAAAAGCGGGGCTGAAAACCTGGCCGCGGTTCAACTCGAAGGAGCGGCGTCCGCGAGCGCGTCGGTCGACTGAACGCGGGACGGCGCCTCGGTGCGAAACGTGACCCAGGTGACCAGGCCTGCGATCAATACGAAGAGCACGAGCGCCACAACCCCATCTCCGATCCCGAGGCCGCCGGCCGTCTTGGATTTGCCCATCCAGTCGGCGAACGATGCGCCGAGCGGCCGTGTCAGGACGTATGCGATCCAAAATGCGAGAACCGAGTTGAGATTGAAAAAACGCCAGGCGATCGCCGGGAGGAGAAAGAGACAGGCGAAGAGGAGGCCGGCGGAGAGAAACCCGAGCTTTGCGGTGTACGCCGCAAGATCGCCCGTCGCCGTCCCCATGGCAAAGGTCGCAAGGACGGCGAGCCAATAGAACAGCTCGCGACGCGAGGTGGTGATGCTGTGGATCGAAAGCGTCCCCTCGATTCGCGACCACGTCCCGAAGATGGCGACGAGAGCGACCGCGAAGACAACCGTTGAGACGACGTACGGGACTCCAAACTCCACATGTAGTACGTCCGCCGCCATCGTTCCGAACACGGCGACCATCAGCACCGCCAGCCAGTATGTCCAGGGCACGTAGCCCGCGGCGCGGAACTGAATGAGAATCGCGAT
>CAVPEK010000004.1:0-130714 GCA_963703445.1 uncultured Thermoleophilia bacterium
GAAGCTGCCCGCGACGACCAGCGGATGCCCGCCCGCTGCGGTCGCCGCGCTCGGCTGTCCTGAACACGGTCGTGCTCGAGTACCCGCGACCGCGTCCACGACATCGGCATCTTCAAAGCCGTCGGGATGACGCCACGACAGACGGCCGCGATGGCCGTCTCGTGGGTCGCACGCGGTCGGGCTCGTCGCCGGCGTCATCGCCGTCCCGCTCGGCAGTCGCGCTGCATCACGAGATCCTCCCGGCCATGGCGGGAAGCGTCGGGCTGCGCCTGCCAGTCGAGCTTCCTCGAACTGTCTACGGCGGCGCCACAGAGTGCTCCTGCTCGCGTTCGCGGGCGTGCTGATCGCGGCGCTCGGGCGCACTCGCACCGGCCGGCGTGGGCGGCGAGGATCCAGACCGCGACCGCGCTCCGAACCGAGTGAAGCCGGCTCGAAGAGCCTGTGCCCCGCGCTCGTCTTCGCGCCGAGTTGGAGTCGACGATTCCTGGGCGAGTCGCGGTATCTTCCTATCCGCGTCAGCTCTGATTCCTGCGTGGCGACTTCTCAGCGGTCCGAGTCGTTCATAGAGCGTTGCAGAGGCTCAGCTCCATGCCCATGCATGTCTCGGTTCCATCGACAGGCCGCGATCATCTCACGCGTCGCTGCGAGCGCAACGTCGTGTACGTGAGCTCAGGCCGACCCGGGGCGCGCGATGCCGGATTCGTACGCGAAGACGACGATCTGGACGCGGTCGCGGACACCGAGCTTCGCGAGGATGCGAGCGATGTGACTCTTCACGGTGGCCTCACTGAGGTAGAGCTCGTTCGCGAGCTCTCGATTCGAGAGACCGCGCGCGACCAGTCGCACGACGCCGAGCTCGCGTTCGGTCAGGCCCGCGGGCAGCCTCCTCCGAGCCGGGCGGCGGTCGCCGGCAGAAGTCTTCGATCAACCGCTGCGTGATCGCCGGGGCGAGCAGGGATTCGCCCGCCGCCACGGTCCGGACCGCCGTCGCCAGCTGCTCGCGCTTGGCGTCCTTCAGCAGGAATCCGCTGGCACCGGCCTTCATCGCGCGATACACGTACTCGTCGAGATCGAAGGTGGTCAACATGAGGACGCGCGCCCGTGCACCCGCTTGTGCGAGCCGAGCCGTCGCTTCGAGGCCGTCGAGTTCCGGCATGCGGACGTCCATCAGGATGACGTCAGGATCGAGGCTGCGGGCCTTCGCGAGCGCGTCGTTGCCGTTCTCGGCTTCGCCGACGACCGTGATGTCGGGCTCGGCCTCGAGCATCAGGCGAAGGCCCTCGCGGACGAGGGCCTGATCGTCGGCGATGAGCACGCTGATCATGCGGTCTCGCGATCGACCGGGAGTCGAGCGACGACTTCGAACCCGCGCTCGCCGCGGGCCCGGCGCGAAGGTCGCCGCCGAACAATGCGACGCGCTCGCGCATGCCGATCAACCCATGACCACTCGGCGTCGAGCCGTTGTGAGGAGCACCGACGCCGTCGTCGATGACACTGATCGCGATCGCGTCCGCCGTGCGGTCGACGACGACGTGCACTTCGGCGGACCCGGCGTGCTTCAGCGCGTTCGTCAGCGCTTCCTGCACGATGCGGTACGCCGAGAGCTCGACTGCGGTCGGCAGACCCGGAAGGTCACCGTTGACAGTGAGGGCAACCGGCAGGCCGGCAGCGCGAACATTCTCGGCGAGCTCGGGTAGTTGGGCAAGGCCGGGTTGAGGCATCGCGTCGGGGGCATGTTCTTCTTCGCGAAGCACTCCGAGAAGTCGGCGCATCTCGACGAGTGCCTCGCGGCCGCTGCGCTCGATCTTCTCGAGCGCGGCGCTATCGAAGCCGGACGCTCGGCCCCGGCCGCCTGCACGACGACGACGCTCAGGTTGTGCGAGACGATGTCGTGCAGCTCGCGCGCCATCCGGGAACGCTCGTCCGACACCGCGGTCCGCGCCTCGCGCTCGAACGCGGCGGCGCGCCGCTTCGAGCATCCGTCTTCCGCCCGTCCGCGCAGGAAGACGCCGAGCAGCCACAGCGCAAGGATGGCGACCCCGAAGAATGCTCCGGCCCAGAGGTCGCTCGTTCGACCGCTCGTGATGTTGGGGTCGTTGACCGCGTAGATGCCGTAGCCAACGGCCAGCACCGCGAGGCCGACATAGGCGACCGGTCGCGTGCTGTGCGCCGACACGCTGTAGCTCACTGCGGCGAGCGGCACGATCACTTCGAGGCCTTCCGGCGACCCGTTGACGATCGAGAACAGCGCAGAGACCGCCCAGTACGAGGGCGCACGCGAGCAAGGCCGGCGCCGCCGGAAGACGAGGGGCACCGTGAGCAGCAGGAGCAGCGGCAACCCTCGCCCGAGTTGCGGGCCGGGGATGTCACCGAAGCCCCAGCTCTCGAGCTCACACGCGCCGACCGCGAGCAGCACGACCAACAAATCGAGCGCGTCGTCGCGCGACACGAGCCCAGGCCTCATGCGTGCTGACGCTACAAGCCTCGCTGTCTCTCCGCATCATCCGAAGAGCCTCCGCGATTCATCCTTTTGGCCGAATCGAACCGGCCGCGCGGGCGCAGACAGGCTCGCCGCCGCTGCCTACCGTCGGTCGCGTCAACTCGAGAAAGGGAACTCGCGATGAAACCAACCTGCTCGGCCTTGCAGCATTCGCCCTCATTGCCTGCGCGGTGGCGATCCCGTCGCTGGCGTCGGGGAGCGGCAGTCACGGCCGGACGATCGACCTGACCGGCGTGATGACCGCGGCGAGGATCGCGGTCGACGTCAAGCCGGCCGGCGACTCCGTCGGCGACATCGGCTACGTCTATGGGAAGCTCTTCGAGAAAGGCAAGCCGGTCGGTCGCTATCACGGCGCCGCCTTCACCGCCAGCTCAGTGCTCGTTCACCGCGGGCCTGCCCGGCGGCCAGCTGATGCTCGCGGGCTCGTATGGGCCGGGCTACAACACCGGCAACATCGCCCTCGAGCCGATTACCGGCGGCAGCGGCGTCTACGCCGGCGCTCGTGGAGTCGCGCGAGACACCGAAGTCGGCAACACGGGCTTGCGCATGCACATCGAGCTGCTGCCGTAGCGGCGAAATGGCGGGTGCCGCGCAAGCGCGCGGCACCCGCCGCGAGCTGGAACGACGAGCTGGCCAACGCCGGTCGGCCGCTCGGCACGGCGAGCAGGGCCAGGTCCACCTCCGGGGGGCGCCAACACCAGAAGCGCCACCGTGCCGACCCGGCAAGCGAAGCCGCAGGGATCGACTCACGTCGAAGTTCAGTCAGATCTACCACGGTTCAGCCACAGCTGGACGCCCAGCTGTAGCGGAAGGCACCGGATGCCTCGGCAACGTGAGTCATGTCTGGACGGCACCGGCCTCTTTGACACGGGGCGGATCGCGAACTGCGGCGGCCAGAGATGCCGACCTCGTTTGCATGTGTTCTTCGAAAGCCGAGGTACTGATACGGAACCACGCTCCTATCTTCAGCCATCAAAACCGGCAACGATGGAGTTGGACGGCAACCCGGCTTTCATTGTTGGCCGCTACCTCGGCGCAGACCGCGAAGGATCATGTACCCCCAAAAGGCCGCATAGACCAGCGCGAGCCACCACAGGTGTAGCCAGCCTCCAACGATCGCGACCACGACGAGCATGACAACTACGCGAACTGCGACGGCATTCGAGATCGCGCCGACCTCGCCGTCGGAGCGCGCAACTGGATTATCATCTGGTGCTGGTTGCCGACCGGCAAGGTAGCTAATTCGGGGCGACGAGCCCGGCCGGACATTGGTGTTCGCGAGCCTCGGCGACCGTCCGGTGCAGGACCTGGGAGCGCCGTGCCTTTCTGGCCCATCCTGCTAGACGGTGGACCTTGCGCAGGTCGGGCGTCTCAGTAGCTAGGGAACTATCAGCGTTACGAGGGTCGAGTTTCTTGGCGACGGTGGCACCGACGCCGACTTTGTGAACCACGAAATAGCGGTCGTTCGTCTGGGTCAGTTCATCGACCAAGGGCTCCTCGTGACCGGGGAGCACGAAGAAGCTGTTCGAGTTCGCGCGGACTTCTTCATACTCCTGCGCCGTCATCACGACTGCCTCGGCACAGCTTTGGTCCTCGCACTCGCACGCAAACAGGTGAAAACTCGCAGGTTCGGCCAACTCGTTGACCCGTTCGTTGACTTCCCGAAAGACGGATTCGTTCTTAGCCGCACGCTCGCGCCTCAGGTCGAGCTTGGGAAACGTCAGAGGCATGGACCGAGCCGACCGAACGCTTCGGAAGTCCCGGACGTGCAGAGCTACGACGGTAGAGCCGTTACGTCTGCTCTGGCGAGAGGACCTACCGCTGGAGCAGTCGAGCTGGGGCGGCCTTGGCCGTGACGCGCTCACGAGCCACCAAACGCGCGATGCGGTCCGCGCGTTGAATGCAGGGCCTTCAACGTCGCGGTGTGCGGCGGTCGCATCGGCGTACGGGCTTGCTCGGGGACGACCAAACGTGGAGATTTGCGCATGCTCCGAGGCGCCCTGGGTTGAGTTCTTCATGCTGTAGTCACCCGACAAATCGACCTGCGGGAGCTATGCCAGGCTGGACTGTTCCGAACAGGGTTCGTCCTCGGTGTCTTCGACGATCTGCATCCTCATGGCGGCGTGAAGGTTGTAGAACACGGTCGGCTCGACCGCGTCGCGCACCCAGCCCGACTCGTAGACGCCTTTGCGGCCGACGATCGCGTCGGTCGTCGCCAGGCCCTCGCCGGGGGGAACATCGATCGAGAACGTCGTCCCGTCGGGAAATGTAAAGGTGATTCTCTCGGCCACCTGGTCCCCATCGGCTCCTGTGATGTCGGCCGTCATGCTGCCGCCGTGGGCGCCGCGAGCGCTTGTTCGATCTTCGCTCGGGTTTCAGCTTCGGCCTCCTCGCCGCCGGGCGCGGCCGCCGCGACGGACTTGGCGAGGTCGAGCACGAACACCCGGTAGGCATCCAGATCGTCAGGCGCCTTCGACTGCAGAAGCTCCACCGAGGAGCGCAAAGCATCAAGCGTCTCCGACTCGAGCTTGTCAGGCGGCGTCGTCATCCCGAACCCGAGGCCATGACCCTCCGCGACTTCGCGGACGACCTCGCTCGCCGAACTTCCACGAGCGGCAGCAACGTGCTTCGCCAGCGTCCCCGCCTCTTTGAACGAGTCGAAGAAGCCACGGTCGCTCACCGAAACCAGCAGCCCCGCCCCCATCGCGCCCTTCCGCAGCGTCTCGACTTCGTCCTTCTCAAGCTTGCCGGCCATCCCAGTCCCCTTTCGATCGAGGTTCAGGGGCACCTACCCGGGCGAGCACGACCGCAACCGTCAGGCGACGAGCCGGACGACCAGAAACAGCGCAAGCAACGCCGCAGCCGCCCAGAGCAACTGCACGGGTCCGCCGAGACTGGACGGCCGCTTCACGTTCGATGGCCCTGCTGAGGATGCTCCTGATCGAGCGCCGCGCGAGCCTCACCGATCTTCTCGACCACGCAGTGAGTGTCATGCTCCTCGACAAGGCGCTCTACTCGCGGGTCGTCGTGGCCGGGGACGACCACGAAGCAGTAGCGACGCTCAAGGACCCGGCGGTATTCGTCGGCCTGGAGCTCAACCATCTCGAAGCAAGCCACGCGGTCGCACTCGCAGTAGAACCGCAGCGGCGAGGCGACCCCGTGCCGCTCGCCCCCTTCTTCGATCTGTTCGTTGACGCCACGGAACACTTCCTCGTTCCGAGCGGCTCGCTGTGCGAAGTCCACAAGTCTTTCTACCAACAGCCAGCGGCTCCGAACCCTACGGTGCCGAACGAACACACCGGCGATCCCACGTCCACCTCGCGGCACGCATCGCGGCCGCCGGCCACGGTCGGCGCGTCGACCGATGAGATTCGGTGCGTGCCGCTGTCCAAGTGGGTAAGAACCCGCCAAGCCTCCTCGCCGTCTGCTGTCAGCAAGGAGAACCTCGTGAGCAAGCTCCGGTATTCGACTTCGATCTCCCTCGACGGCCTCACTGCAGGGCCCGACCAGAGTGTTGAGCATCCGCTCGGCGTCGGAGGGCGAGCGCTGCACAACTGGACAAGGGGAGAGAACCCGAGTTCACGCGTCCTCGAAGAAGACGAGCTGGGTGTCGGCGCGCTGATCATGGGTCGAAACATGTTCGGCGGCGGACCAGGCCCATGGGGTCGAGAACCCTGGGAAGGCTGGTGGGGCCCCAATCCGCCCTTCCATCTGCCGGTGTTCGTACTCACGCACCATCCTCGTCCGAGGCTCGAATGTGAGGGCGGGACGACGTTCACCTTCGTCACCGACGGTCTCGGCACCGCATTGGCGCAAGCCACGCACGCAGCCGGCGATCAGTACGTCGATATCTGCGGGGGCGCGACCGTCGCGAAGCAGTACCTCGCCGCCGGGTTGGTCGACGAGATCCTCCTCCACCTCGTTCCGATTTTCCTCGGCGCAGGCGTCCGGCTGTTCGACAACGAAACGCTCGACAAGATCAAGCTCGAGCAGGCCTTTGCCGTCGAAGCGCCCGGCGTGACACATCTCAAATACCGTGTGCTCCGCTAGACACAGCCACGATGGACGTCGAGATTTCGACTTCATCTTCGGGCGCTGGCACGTCCACAATCGCAAGCTCGTCGACGTAGCCGATCCGGCGTGCGAGGAGTGGGTCGAGTTCACGGCCTCGAGCGAGGCGTTCCCGGTGCTAGACGGGCTTGGACACGTCGACCGGATGTACGTCGATGACTCGTACGAGGCGGATCGCTTCGAAGGGCTGACGCTCCGTCTGTACGACCCGAGCCGCGAAACCTGGAAGATCTGGTGGAGCTCGACACGAGCGCCGGGCATCCTCGATCCGCCCGTGGAGGGCCGCTTCCACGACCGGCACGGGATCTTCGAGTGCGAGGACGAGATCGCCGGCCGCAGAGTCGGAGTCCGCTTCGATTGGCTTCTCGAGGATCCCGCATCGCCCCGTTGGCAACAGTCCTTCTCCTACGACGGCGGTGAAACCTGGAGGCTCAACTGGACGATGAAGCTCACCCGGACCAGTTGACGCCGGTTGTCCACGTCCGAACCGGCCATGTGCGTTCTTCGTTGCCTTCCCGACCGCAAGCGGCGCGGAGATCGGGGCAGCTTGCGCTCACGCGGGGCGCCGAGCCGGGCCCTCCAGGCTGAGCTGTCCATGGTAGAATTGCAACCGGTTGCAATGACGGTCGCCAAAGCACAGACAATTGCGGATCTCGCCCGGATCGCCGGGGTCGACAAGTCGACCGTCTCGCGCGCGCTCAACGACAGCCCGCTGATCGCCGCCGGGACCAAGGAGCGGATCCGGGCGATCGCGGAACAGCACGACTTCCAGATCAACGTACCGGCGCAGCGTCTGAGCACGCGTCGAAGCAACGTCGTCGGGCTCGTCCGCTTCGACTGGGGCAAGGGGTTGAAGACCCTGGACATGTTCATGCTCGAGATCATGGGCGGCATCTCGATGGGCCTCAGCCAGCAAGGTTACGACCTGCTCGTGCTGCAGGCGAAGGTCGACGACCCGGGCTGGGCTCACCGCTACCTCGAAAGCGGCCGAGCCGACGGCTTCATCCTGCTCTCGGCCTCGTGCACCCCCGAGATGCTCCTCGGCCTCGGTGGCAAGCGCATGCCGATCGTCGTCTGGGGCACGCCCCCAGAGGACAGCGATTACTCCTCGGTGAGCGGCGACAGCGTCGCCGGCGGGCGCATCGCTACTGAGCATCTGCTCATGACCGGGCGCCGGCGCATCGCGTTTCTCGGCGGTCCGGCGTGGGCTGCAGAGGCCGAAGAGCGCCGGCGCGGTTACGAGCAGGCCCTTGCGGCCGCAGGCCTCGAGGTCGATCCGGCTCTTGCGGTGCACGCGAACTGGGAGGAGCCCGAGGCCTCCGCGGCGGCGGCGATCGAGACGCTCCTCGAACGCGACCCCGGGATCGACGCGGTGTTCGCGAACAGCGATCTGTTCGCGCTCGGAGCGATCGAAACCCTTCGGGCGCATGACCGCCGCGTGCCGGACGACGTCGCGGTCGTCGGCTACGACGACATCGCGCTCGCCGCCTACGCGAACCCGCCCTTGACCACGATCCGGCAGGACGGCCTGCTCGTCGGAACGCTCCTTGCCCGGACGCTCGTCCAACGGCTCGAGACCGGCGCGGTGACCAACGTGACGATCCCGGCAGAGCTCGTCGTGCGGGAATCGGCGTGAGCTTTTTCGTGTCCAGAAATGCAACCGGTTGCACACACCGACCAGGAGGTGAATTGCATGTTCTATCCACCCTCGCTGCTTGACCCAACTCCCACGCCCAAGCCGGTGCCGATCTATGACACCCCGATCGCCGACCGCCAGTCGGTGCGCGCGCTCGCATGGGGCATCGCCCGTGCAGCGTTGAGACGCCCGAGGCCGGAGGCGTGCCCGGGACCGCGCCCCGAGTCGTCGTTCTAGAAGGAAGCCTTTCTCACGAAGGCGGCTGGAAGTAGCGGCCTGGCGTGACTCCGGTGTGCGCGCGGAACGCAGCGACATAGGCACTGGTCGTCCGGTACCCGACCCGTCTGGCGACGGCGCTGACCGGCACCTGCTCGGCGAGGTGTGGCAGCGACGCTTGCAAGCGGACGAGTGTGCGCCAGCGCCCGAACGACAACCCGGTGTCGCCGAGGAACGCACGCGCGAGCGTGCGGCTGCTCGCGCCGACGCTGCGACCCCATTCGCCCAGGGTCCGCGGGTCGGCGGGGTCGGCGAGGAGCGCGTCGGAAACATCACGCGCGCGAGGGTCCGTCGGGGGTCGGACGTCGATCGTCGCGATCCGAAGCGGCAGCAGCAGGTCGAAGAGCATCGCCTCGGCGCGGGTACGCTCGTCCGCGCCGAGCCCGCGGTCGTCGAGGTGATGGATGAGCTCCCCCAGGAGCGGGGTCACGGCGACCGGCGTCGGCGCCGCCCAGTCGATCGCGCAGCGACGCGGCTCGAGGTAGACGGAGCGGAGGACGGCGACGCCGGATGCGCGCGTCTCGTGCACCGTTCCGGCGGGGATCCAGAGCGCCCGCGCCGGTGGCAGGACATAGCTGCCGCCGCCCTCGATGAGGACGACGAGCACCCCTTCCGGCGACCAGGCGATCTGGTGGTCGCCGTGTGCGTGCCACTCGAACAAGGTCCCGGCCGGCATCGGGTAGGTGCAGACGATGGCGGCCGGAGCAGATTGTCCGTTCATCGACACAACTTGACAGCATACTCCCTTTCGGAAACGAACCGGTCGCGCTAGCGTCGCCCCATGAACGAGAACCACGCCCTCTGCAGCACGCCCGAGTGGGCCGAGTTCATGGAGTCGGAGGTGCTCGAGCCCGTCACGGCCGGTCTGGATCTCGGGAATGAGATGCTCGAGATCGGGCCTGGCCCGGGCGCCACCACCCGCTGGCTCCGACACCGCGTGGAGCGGCTCGTCGCGCTCGAGCTCGAGACCGACGCCGCCACGCGGCTCGCGGACGAGTTCGCCGGCACCAACGTGACGGTCCAGGTCGGCGATGCAGCACGATCGCCCTTCCCGGACGCGTTCGTTCGACTCGGTCGGCTGCTTCACGATGCTCCACCACGTACCGACCGCGCAGGGCCAGTTCACGATCCTCCGTGAGACGCACCGCGTCCTGCGTCCCGGCGGCGTGCTCGTCGGCGCCGACAGCATCGCGAGCCAGGGACTGCACGAGTTCCATGAGGGAGACACGTACAACCCGATCGATCCCGCGCGCCTGCTCGTCTACCTGCAGGCGGCCGGGTTCGGCCACGTCATGGTCTCGGCCGGCGACGGGATCCTGTTCACCGCTCGCAAGTCACCCGAAGAAAGGAGCTGCGAATGAGCAGCATGGCACTGCCTTACCAGGAGCCGCTCGTGCCCCGCGAGCCGGGCCCACGCCAGATCCCCGAGCCGCCGCGCCGCGGCGAGCCGGGAGGCCCGCCGTGCGGAATCTGTGGCGGAAAGACGACCTCGGCGGTCTGGTCGGACGACAACTGGACGCTGCATCCGCCCGTCGGCGGGAGCCTGCCCGGTGCGGTCTGGCTCGCGAGCCGAGTCCATGCCGATTCGTTCTCCGATCTGCCCGAGCAGCTACAGGAGGATTTCGGTCGGGTTGTCGCGCGTGTCGAACGGGCGATCCTGACACTCGGCGACGTCGGACGCGTTCACCTCTACCGCTGGGGAGACGGTGGCGCGCACTTCCACGTCTGGTTCCTGCCCCGTCCACTCGGCATGGTCGAAGCACACGGGATGATGTTGCCGCTCTGGGAGGACATACTGCCGAACGTGCCCGACGGTGAACTCGCCGACGCCGCGGAGCGCGTCGCCGCCGCGATGTGACCACCGCCACCACGCAGCTTGCCCGCCGGCTCGGGACGGGCGACGCCGTCGTGATCGGGCTCGGCTCGATGATCGGCGCCGGCGTGTTCTCCGCCTTCAGCCCCGCTGCGGCCGCGGCCGGCGCGAGTCTCCTGATCGGGCTCGTGCTCGCCGCGGCCGTTGCCTACTGCAATGCCGTTTCATCAGCGCAACTCGCCGCCCAGTATCCAACCTCCGGCGGCACCTATGTGTACGGCCGCGAGCGGCTCGGCGAATGGTGGGGCTTCGTCGCAGGCTGGGGGTTCGTGATCGGCAAGACCGCCTCGTGCGCGGCGATGGCATTGACGTTCGCCTCGTACGCCGTCCCAGGCTCCGAGTGGGGCCGGCGCGCTGCAGCCGCAGCGGCCGTGGCCGTGCTGACAATCGCGAACCTACGCGGGATCACGCGCACCGCCGCGCTCGCGCGCGTCCTCGTCGCAGCCTCGATCGCGGCCCTTGTCGTGATCGTTGGAGCAATCCTCTTCAGCGGTAACGCGTCCACGGAGGGTTTCGCGGGCCTGGGCTCCCTCGAGCCCGGCGGCGTCCACGGCGTGCTCCAGTCTGCCGCCCTTCTCTTCTTCGCGTTCGCGGGCTACGCACGGATCGCAACGCTCGGAGAGGAGGTGCGCGACCCGCAACGGACGATTCCACGGGCGATCCCAATTGCACTCGGAATTGTCGTCGTCCTCTATCTGATCGTCGGTGCAGCCGCGTTAGCCGGCGCAGGCCCCGAGCGCCTCGCGGCTACCTCGACCCCGCTCCGCGCAGCCGTGGACGCTGTTGGCGCCACCTGGGCGCAGCCTGTCGTCCGCGTCGGCGCGGCGGTGGCAAGCCTCGGCGCGCTGCTCGCCCTGATTGCGGGCGTCGGTCGCACAACACTCGCGATGGCCCGGAACGGCGACCTTCCACGCTGGCTCGCCTCGATCGAGGAGCGGCGAAGCGTCCCCGACCACGCCGAGATCGCTCTCGGTGCTGTCGTGATCGCACTCGTCCTCACGACCGATCTGCGAGGCGCGATCGGCTTCTCGTCCTTCGGTGTGCTCGTCTACTACACGGTCGCGAACGCCTCGGCATTCACTCAGTCGCCGACACACCGACGCTGGTCAAGAGGACTGAACATCATCGGCGGTCTCGCCTGCATCGTGCTCGTCGCCTCACTACCGCGATCGTCGATCATCGCCGGCCTGGCGGTCGTCGGAGTCGGGCTCGCCGGACGCGCCCTCCTTGGCCGACGGGGGCGAGCTACAAACCCCTGACGTGAGGGATGCGGCGACGGAGTCGGCCGCTGATACTCCGACGGTGATCCGTCGCCCCTGGCTGATCGTTGTTGCGGCCTTGCTCTCTGTGGGCCTCGTTTGTGCTGGTGCCGCTGGGGCGGACGAGGGTCCACTGACGGTCTCGTTCGGCGGGAAGGGGACGATTGCGTCAAAGGTGGAGGCAGACGTGCTCGTGACGGTCAGGTGTGCTGCGCTTGTCAACCAGACCGACGGATCGGTCACCGTTTCGCTCAGCCAGGATTCCGGGCCGAAGCAGGCCGCGGGCAGAGGCTCCGCCGACATCGCCTGCGACGGCAACGCTCACAACTATTCCGTTCGCGTCTTCGCGACGACTGGCCGCTGGCACAACGGCACGAGCAGCGCAACGGCAACCGGCGTAGCTCACGGCTATGTGACCGTGACCGATTGCAACGGCGACAACACGATCTGCGTCACCGGGAACGTGCCTGCTGAGGACTCCGGCGTCGGAGGTCCCGCAACGATCACGCTCGACAACGGCTAGAAGGCCGTCCCATCTCCGATCAATTCCGCCTCGGGATCACTAGTACCGTGGCCGGCGTTGCAGTGGCGATCCTCGCAATCGCCGCTCCGGCCGCCGCAGGCCCGTATTCGAACATCTCGGCCGCGATGGTTCGCAACGCTGCACCGGCCGTCGAGGCATACCGCGTCGACCACGGAACCTACGTCGGTATGACAGCCGCGAAGCTCCGCCGCTACAACCACAACGTCAGCTCAGTCGAGATCGCCTCCGCCCGGAAGGACACCTATTGCATCGAGGCGAGCGTTCTTGGCTCCTGGTACCACCTCGCCCGCACAGGCCCGAAGCCAACAGCGCTTATCGGAGCCGCAACGCGCTGCCCGCGGAGGTAGGTCCCAAGGACACCATCGTGGCGCTCAGCCGTTGTGGTTGACGACTTCGACGTTGTGCCCGTCGGGATCCAGGACGAACGCACCGTAGTAGCCGGGGTGGTAGACGGCACGCTCGCCGGGACCGCCGTGGTCCTCGTAGCCCGCTGCGATTGCGGCGGCGTGGAACGCCCGCACGGTCGCGTCGTCCGGCGCCGGGAACGCGAGGTGGACGTGCTCCGTGAGCGGCCGCTCGTCGTGAATGAGCGAGAAGCTGAAGTTCTCACCGAGCATCTGAACCCGGTCCGGCTCGTCCACCCCGAGCCGCAGCCCGGCGTGCGGGGCGATCGCCAGGTAGAAGCGCTTGGACGCGGCGGGGTCGCGGACGCGAATCCGGAGGTGGTCGATGCAGCCGTCGGGCACGGGGTTCTCGCGCTCCGTGTGCACCGCCTCAGCGCTGTTGCCGTCCGGGTCGAGCAGGAAGCCGCCGTAGTAGTCGGGCCAGTAGACCGGACGCGGGCCGGGCGCGCCGTCGTCGCGGTAGCCCGCGTCGATCCCCGCCTGCCAGAACGCGTCCACCGCCTCACGGGACGGTGCGCGGAAGCCGACGTGCAGGCCGCGGGTCACCGGGTGCTTGCGGTCCGTCGGCCCGATGGCCCAGTCGTCCCACTCGACGAGCTCCGCGTCCGCGTGAGTCGGCTCGGCGCCCAGCGCGGAGAGCACAGTGCGGTAGAAGCGCTCGGACGCGTCGAGGTCCGCGACGGCGACTCCGACGTGGTCGAACATCCGGCCGAGGCTACCTGCTCACTCAGGGTTCGCCCGGCTGTGGTGGCGGGGGCAGGCAGTCGTCTGTTCGAACTGATCCGCCTGCCATAGTCGTGCAGGCCGCGACTAGCCGTAGGGCACGAACTGCACGTACGAAGCAAGCACGCCGTCGGTCGAGCACGTGCACGGCGAACGCCGACACCGCCTCACCGAAGACGATCTTGCTCGCGCCGAGACCCACCCGCGCCTGCCCGTAGGTGCTCGGGATCACCGTGACGGGTCGGGAGCCGAGCTCGGCGACGATCATCTGGTGGTGATGCCCCGCGACGATCCCGAGCACCTGCGGGTGTCGCGCCACGACCTCGGCCAGGGCCGAACGCGACTCGCCCGGCAGGTCGATCGCGTCCCACACCGGGCTCCCCGTCACGATCGGCGGATGGTGCATCGCGAGCAAGGTGGGTCGATCCGGCGCAGCTGCCAACTCTCCGTCGAGCCACTCGAGCCGAGAGGAGTCGAGCTCGCCACGATCCTCGCCCGGCCGAGTGCTGTCCACCAGCACAAGTCGCAGTGCCCCGACGTCCGCGGTGTGCTGGATCGGTGCCTCCGCTGCTCCGGGCAGACCGAAGCACCTGCGCATCGCCGCTCGGTCGTCGTGGTTACCGGGCAGAACGTGGATCGGCACACCGATCCCCTGCAGAGACTCCAGCACGAGTTCGTATTCGGCCTCCGCGCCAGTTTCGGCGAGATCGCCGGAGAACAGGATCGCGTCGGGAGCGACATCCAGATGCCCGATCGCTGCGATCGCGGCCCTGAGGCCGACGATCGGGTCGCCTTCGGACCAGACGGCGCCGATGTGCGAGTCGGTGAGCTGGACGAGAACGGTCGGCTTGATCATCGCGCGAGAGGGTACTGGGCGTATCGGCAGCGGTGCCCGTCAACGACGGACGGCTAGCTCCGCGGTCCCCGAGCCGGGCTCAAAGCATCGCCAGCCGGGTGGCGATGGCGGCGTCGGCTGCATCGCGGAACTCGCCCTGCCCGGTCACCGCCGGGATGAAGTGCTCGCGGTCGAGTGCCTGCAGGACGGCACGCGCTGGTCGCCGTGACGGTTGCGGTGCGCGGCACGTCGCGCAGGAGCGCGATCTCGCCGACGTAGTCGCCCGGCCCGAGGTGTGCGACGTGGCGACCTTCCTTCGTCACCTCGACCGTGCCGGACTCGATCACGTAGAAGACGTCGCCGTGGTCGCCCTCGCGAATGAAGACGTCGCCGGCCGCCACCTCGACGCGGGTGAGTGCGCGCGCAAGCGCCTCGAGCGTCGGCTCGGGCAGCAGCGAGAGCAGCGACACCTTGCGCAGGAGGTCGAGCTCCGGCGGCGCGAAGGTCGAGAGGTCGATCCTGCGCAGTCCGGGCATCCCGAGCAACACGAGCGCGCTCACCCCTGAGCCCACGACGACGAGCCCCCAGCGAAGGCCGATCGTCCCGATCAGGATCGGCATCAGCAATGCCCCGACCGCCATCCCGCCGATGACGGCGCTCTCCATCGCGCCGAACACGCGTGCCATCACGGCCTCGGGAGTGACCCGCTGCAGGATCGTGTACGCGTTGACGTCGACGACCGAGTTCGCGAGCCCGAGCATGATCATCACCGCGACCGCGGCCCCGACGGTCGGCCACGCCGCGACGAGGAGCAAGCGGAGCCGCCCAGAAGAGCACGCCGATGCCGAAGTTGCGCGCAAGCCGGCCGCGTTGCGCGAGCAGGAGCGCGACGAACCCGCCGATGAACCCCCCGATCCCGAGCATCGCGTTCAGGTAGCCCACACCGGAGTGGCCGAGCCCGAGCAGGCTGAGCGCGATCGCGACGTCGAAGACGAGCGAGGCGCCCGCCACGATGGTCTGGGCGCAGTAGAGGCCGATCAGGAGGCGGAGGTCGCGCGAGCCGAGGATCGTGCGGTACCCGGCCGTGACCTCGTTCATGAAGCCGCCGCTCGGCTCGTCGCTCGCGGGGCGCCGCCGCCGCCTCGCGCTCCCGCGCGGACGGGTGGATCCCGAGCACGAGCGCCGCCGACCAGATGAACGTCAGCCCGTCGAAGACGTAGACGACCGACAGGCTCGTGAAGGCGAGGAACAGGCCGGCCAGAGCCGGCCCGGCGAAGAAGCCGACGCTCTCGATCGTCGACGACGCGACGTTCGACGCGGCAAGCTCGCCCGCATTGTCGGCGAGGTCGGGGATCAGGGATGCCTGGGCCGAACGGAACGGAGAACCGCAGAGCGAGGTGACGACCGCGAGCGCGTAGACGCTGAGCGAGGGGGCACCTGACGCGATCAGCGCCGCGCCGCAGAACACGAGCACCCCGCGGGTCAGGTCCGACGAGACCATGACGAGCCGCCGTGAGTACCGGTCGCCGAGGGTCGCGGCGAACGGCGTGACGACCGCCAGCGAGACGTACCGGATCACGCCGAGCACGCCGACCGCGGTCGGGCCGCCGCGTTCGTACGCGTAGACCGCAACCGCGACCGCATAGGCCCAGTCGCCGACGATCGAGCCGGCGAAGGCGAGCTGCAGCCGGCGAAGCCCGGGGTTGCGGAAGACATCGCGCAGGGAGCGCGTCGAGTTGGCGATTTGCTCGCGGAGGCCCTTCATGGACGCATCACCCCAGCACACAGCGGCGCGCGAGCGCAAGAAAACCTTCACCGAAAACCCGCCGATATCTAGGCAAAAGCCCGAAACGTCTGTACCCTCCGACGTCTGTGGCCGGGAGAGAGTCTCTCCTCCTGGTGGGTGAGAACTGGGGCAACGGGAGGAATCGGAATGAACGTTCTGCGGAGCAAGCGGGCGGTGGCCGGGTTGGCGGCCGCTCTCGTAACGATTGTCGGGTTGACATTGTTCGTCGTCCTGCCGGCGCTGGCGTCGAATTCGGGCGACCGCATACCGCCGGCGGCCAGTTCCGTCGGGCCTCGTTCCGGTCGACGTGCCGCACGGAGGAAGCGCCACGTGCTCGAGCCTGTTCGGCTCCAAGATCTCGAGCCTGCCGAACCTCCACGAGTACGACAACGTCAATCCTGGGAATGCCACAGGGCTCTCCTCCGGCAACGGAGACGGGGTCACCTTCAGCACGACGGTGACCGGCTCGAGCAAGTCGCAGGTGATGCAGATCAGCTCGACCAAGGCCGCGATCGCCGGCATCGGTATCAAGGGCGGGTCGGAGTCAGCGGCGTACGACTACACGGGCGCTCAGCATCTCACCCGGGGTCACTACGGGATGGGTCGCGAGCGACGGGAACCTGCACGCAACTGCATCGAAGTACACGGTCAGCGGTGGGGTGGAGAACCCGTCCCAGTGGTACAGCATCAGCCAGACGACCGTTTGCTACCGCGTCCTCGCGCCGATCTCCGGCGCCGTGTTCACCGACGCGAACGGCACCGGCTCGCCGGCCGGCCAGACCGGCTTCGGCGGCGTGAACGTCACGATCGTCGACAACACGACTCATGGCCAGACAACCGTCACGACGGCGGCCAACGGGACCTTCTCCTCCCAACAGCCCGTGGGCGACTCGTACACGGTGTGCTCCGCCTCACCCGGCTCCGGCTACCAGCAGTCGGCTCCGGCCTCGGGCGCAGCCTGCCCCGGCAGTCTGACCGGCTACACCTACCCGGTTCCTTCGACCGGCTCGACCACGAACTACTTCGGGTTCCGGCCGCTCGGCTCGGTCGCAGGCACGGTCTACAACGACGTGAACCAGAACCAGACCAACGACGACGGCTCGCCGCTCTCGGGCTGGACCGTCACGCTCTACGGCGGAGCGCAGCCGCTGTCGACGACGTCCAACGCGGACGGCTCGTACAAGATCAACGCGGCCTTCTCGACGTCGACGACGTACACGCTGTGCGAGACGCCGCCGAGCGGCACCTGGGCCCAGGACGTGCCCCTGCCGTCGACCACGACCGTCTGCGGTCCGAACAAGAACGGGAACGGGGCTTCGGGAGTGCCGAACGAGCTGCTGAAGGGCCTGCAGTTCACAGCCCGCAGTCGGTCGGCGCCACGATCACCGGCAAGGACTTCGGGAACGTCGCGGCCGTCACGTGCAATCCCGACGGATCCGTTCCTTCGCCGAACCCCGGGTCCTACGACGTCAACGTTCCGCCCTCGAGCTGCTCCACGGGCGGCTCGAAGGCGCACACCGGGTTCGTCGTCGACTCGGGTCTCCAGCCGAACGGCACGCCGTTCGTCAGCGTCTGGACCGGCGACTCCCAGGGCGCGAAGGTTCCGCTGCTCGAGCACATCAACTTCCCGAACGCGCTGAATCCGGACGGGACGCTCAAGTACACGCATCTCGTGTACACGGACGCGTTCCCCTTCACCGGCGCGCTCGTGACGATGCCGTCCTGCATGGTCGACCCGCGGACGGCCGATCACACGGCGCTGCGCAGCCGAACTACAACGACCCCGGCACTGCGTCGCAGGTGCTCCCGCAGGGAGCGACGTCGTGCGTGATCGCTCTCACGCCCTCCGGAACCGTGGCCTCCGGCGGGTCGCTCGTCGCGGACGTCTACTCGGACGTCGACGGGCTCAGGCAGCCCGGCTAATTCGTCAGGCGAGATCGAGGAGCTGCGCGAGACGATCGATCTCGCGCAGCTCCTCCTCGGCCTCGGCGCCCGGCTCGCAGAGCGGCGCCCTCGCACGTCGGACGAGCAGCTCCTCGTACAGGAGACCCTGCGCCCGGGCCGCCTCGAGCGCCCGATCGAGATGTTCGCGGGCCTCGGGCAACCGGTCGAGCGCAACGAGGCAGGCGGCCCGGGCCCGGTCGACCGCCGCGGCATAGAGCGCCGCGTCATCGCCTGCGGCGACGACAGCCGCATCGAGCACCTCGAGCCCGACCTCCGGCGCGCCGGCCTGTGCCTGCGCATGGGCGAGGTAGATGCCCGCCTCGAGCACGAGGGCGGCGTAGTCCACGCTCGCCGCCTCGGCGCCGATGCGTGTCAGCGACTCGAGCGCGTCGCTGCGCGTCACCACGGTTGAGCGCGCGCCGCGCAAGCTGGATCTCGGCGAAGATCGCGAACGGCGTGAAGCCCGCGGAGCGCAGCACGCGCCGCGCGTCACGGAGCACCGGCTCCGCTTCCTCGTAGCGCCCCTGACTGACGAGCAGCTCGCCCAGGTTCGCCGCAGTCATGGCAGCGTGCTGCCGATCGCCCGCCTGCAGGCAATCCTCCTGAGCGCGGAGATAGAGGTCGGCCGCCTCGACCCACCGGCCGTCGGCGTACGCCTGGACACCGAGGTTCGCCTCGGCGATCCCTCGCGCCCGGATGTCGCCGAGGGCCGTATAGATCTCGATCGACATCCGCTCGTGCACCGCCTTCTCCGGCTCGCCGAGCATCTGGTACGAGCCGTCGAGCGCGGCGTACGCGCGCGCGAGCGCTCCGAGCTCCTGCACGCGTTCTGCTTCGGCGGCGGCCGTCAGCGCCAGCGAAATCGCTTCGCGGGCACGCCCCTGCAACATGCGGATCTCACTGCGCAGCGCCAGCAGCCAGGCCTCGCGCCGCGACCGCGGCCGGCTCCTCGCGACCTTCCACGAGGCGTAGCCCGGCGGCAGTCTCCCTGAGCGCGAGCGTCCACGGACCGGTGCGCACGCGCGCACGCGTGCGGTCTGCGAACACCCGCGCCCGCTCGACCGGGTCATCCGCGAGCAGGATGTGTCGCGCGCCGGAAGGCGTCGAAGGACTGGTCGAACAGACCGGCGCTCTGGCGCACCGTTCCCAGGGCGACGAGCACGTCCGCCCGGTCACGCGAGGTGACGCCGCGAACGTAGCGGCCTGCGTCGAGCGCGAGCTCGTAGAACCGCGCCGCCTCGACCGTCGCCGCGACCGCCCGGGCCCGGTCGCCGGCCACGCGGCCGTAGTGCCAGGCCTTGTCGTGGCGGTGAGCCTCGAAGAAATGCAAGGCGAGCGTCGGCGCCTCTTCGTCCGGCGACGCGGCGGCCGACTCGATCGCCTGCGCGACGCGGGCGTGCAGCTCACTGCGGCGGCGAAACGGCAGGCCCTCGTAGGCTGCGTCGCGCACGAGCGTGTTGCGGAAGCGCATCCGGCCCGGTCGCGTCGGGATCGACGATGCCGTGCAGACGCTGCCAGAGCAGGTCGTCGAGCTCGGCCTCTCCTGTCCAGCGCCGCGACCAGCAGCCCGCGGTCGAAGCTCGCCCCGAGCACCGAGGCAGACCGCAGCACCATTCGGTCGGACGGGGAGAGGCGGTCGATGTCGGCGGCGATCACCGCTTCGACGGAGTCCGGCAGGGCTGCAGTCGTCCCGGTCGTGCGGGCCATGTCGAGCAACTCGAAGAGGAACAGCACATTGCCGCCGGAGCGGCGCGCGATCTCCTCGACGACGTGCGGCGCCAGCGGGTGCTCGTCGGTCGCGATCTGGATGATCTCGGCCGCCTGCCGATCGGTGAGCGGCCGCAGCGTGAATGCGAGGCAGCGCAGATCGTCGTCGTCCACCGGGGCCCACGTGGTCGCCGGATCGGAGTGTGTGACGAGGAGGACATACCGCAGCGAGCCGGCCGCCCGCGACAGGCGAACGAGGAGGTCGGCGCTCGCCTCGTCCATGAAGTGGACGTCCTCGACGGCCAACATCGTCGCCGTGCCGCCCAGAGTGTCGACCAGGAAACGGAGCGCGACGTCGGCGAGCGTGTCACGCAGGAAGCGCTCGTCGAGGCTGCTCGTCTCGGGCGTCGGCGCCAGGTCGAGCCCGAGCAGGATGCCGAGCAGCGGCACCCACGGAACGAGCTCCGCGTCGATCCGGGCGACGACCTCGCGCAGCCGCAGCTCGGCTGCAGCCGCATCCGCCCGCGGCTCGAGCCCCAATGCCGCGCGCATCGGCGCACGCAAGGCGAAATACGGGGTCGATGCCTCGTACTCCTCGCAGCGCGCGTGGAGCACCCTCAGGTCCGGAGAGCGGTCGACCAGTTCCTGGACGAGCCGCGACCTGCCGGCACCGGCGGCGCCGCCGATCTCGACGATCCAACCGTTCCCATGCCGGACTTCGTCGACGACGGAGACGAGCGCGGCGAGCTCCGCGTCCCGTCCGACAAACGGAGTCTCCGCGCTGCGCTCGCCCCTTCGACCCACGATCGGACCGACGATCGACGCTTCGAGAGGCTCGGCCTTGCCCTTGACCTGGAACGGCTCGATCGGCGTCGTCGCGAACGTCGTGCGCGAGCGCGCGAGGACGATCTCGGTCGACAGGATCTGCCCGGCCTCGGCGCGGGCCATGACCCGTGCCGCCGTATTGACCGCGTCGCCGAAGACGCTGTACGCGCGCCGGTAGCGGGGACCGAAGTCTCCGGTGAAGACCCGGCCGGCGTTGACGCCGACCCGCATCGGGACGACGCCCGGCTCGTCCATCACCTCACGCAGCGCGCGGAGCATCTGCTCCTCGTCGTGGCCGGTGCTCGACGGCGCGCCCGCGGTCAGCAGCGTCTTCACGCTGCCCTTGGAGATGTCGGTCAGGTTGAACGGGACCTCGTAGCGAAGCGCAGCCTCCTGGATCGAGCTGATGCGCTCATCGATCGCGCTCGCGAACCTGGTCGGGCCGAGCCGGGCGAGCAGCGTGTCCGTCTCCATCAGATCGATGAATGCCGCCGTGATCGTGCGATGCTCCGGCTCGCTCCGTTCGAGCATCACGTGCGCACGCGCCGCGATCGGAATGCACGACACCACGTCGAGACCGCTCACCGACCCGACGTCGGGCGCCGGACGCTGCTCCGCTTCCGGGGGCGCAACGAGCAATAGAGCGCCGCCCTTCGGCGGCCCAACGCAGGACGGGTCGAGGTGACGAGCGAGCGCCTGGCTGAGGCCGATCTCGCCGGCGTCGGCGAGGGCCTCGATCTCGGCCGTTTCCGTCGCGACGGGCCCGACGACGATCAACTCCCGGTGGACGCTTCCCGCCGTGAAGAAGTCGATCGGCCCGGTCGTGACTCCGATCGACATTCGAAGCGTCACGGTGTCGCTGCCAACGCGAAGCCGCCCGACCCGCTCGATCGTCCGCTGCATCTCCCAGGCGGCGCGCGCAGCACGAACCTCATGACCAGGGCCGTCGAAGAGGAGCAGCAGAGCGTCTCCACCCCACTTGATCAGCCCGGCCCCCCACAGGTACGCCTCGTCGAGGAGAGCGTTGAACACGGCATCCATCGTGTCGCGCAGAATCTCGGCGCCGACCTTCCCGCGGCGAGCCAGCCGCTCGGTGAGGGCGGTGAACCCGGAGATGTCGACGAACGCGAGGGATCCTTCGACCTGGCGATACGGGATCTCGGGCGAGTCGTGCACCCACTCGATCAGCAGGCGCGGGACGTACGGCTTCAGGAGGTCGCCCTGCCCCGCGAGCGCCCGCGGCTCGAACTGCGCGGTCACACCGCCCTCTCTCTCGCACGCCACCGGATTCGCCGCCGCACAAGCCGAGTATGCAGTTCGGAGAGTCCCGCCTTACGTTCGACGGCGATCAGCGGCGCAGGTACGCATCGCTGCCGTCGAGCCAGTCCTCGCGCGGCGGTGTGAAAACATCGACATCGAGCGTGTCCTCGAGCGCTTCCGCCGTGTGCGGGACGTTCGGCGGGATGGTCAGCACCTCACCGGCGTGAACATCGATGACATGCGACTCGTCGTCGCCGAGTCGAAACCGAAGAACACCTTCGAGGATGTACGTCAGCTGCTCGTTGTGGTGGGCGTGCTTCGGCACGACCGCGCCTTTGGCCAGGTAGACATGCGCGATCATCAGGTCGTTGCCGGTGATCAGCCGTCGCCCGATTGTCGGGTTCAGCTCCTCCCGCGGTAGGTCGTCCCAGCGGTAGTGCTTCGCACCGGTCATCAGCATCCTAACGAGCACAGGTTCGATTCTTGCCGTGCGTTCACTCACTGGGAACGGGCGCGGCGAGGCCGAACCGCTCCCGATAGGCGTCGACGAACATGTGCTCGCCCTTGATCGCGGCTGTCTCTCGGCACCGGCGACTCGTCCTGACCCGGAGCTCGGACACACCGCCACTCGGGCCGAGCGGCATACGATCGCCGGCGGGGACGGCTCGTAGGCTGCAGCTCGGCCTCCTTCGACGAGCGCGCGGATGTTGGCGACGACGACGTCGGCCTCCCGGCCCGCTCGGCCGGCGGTCTTGAGATCCGCAGCCGCGACATCGCCAAGGGCGAAGACGTTCGCGTGTCCAGTCACCTGGAGCTGGCGAGTTCACCTCGATCGAGCCGTCGGCGAGCCTGGCGCGCGAGGTCTCCGCGCAGGTAGTCGCTGACCGGGGCAAGGCCGTAGCAGCGAAACCACGATGTCCGCCTCGATCAACATGGCCGGCTCCGTGAGGGCGAGCTGACACGACGGGCCGGAGAACGCGGCCGCGAACGTGACCGGAGGTGCTCGGCTGCGGCTCCGCGCGGGGGCGAGCGGACGCTGACCGAGCGACGAACTCGACCCCGCGCTCGCGCCCAACTGGCGGCGCCGGCCTCGTCCCGGAGCTCCTGTTTGTACGGGCCCGGCGAGGATCTCCGGCTCGGGCTCGAGGATCGTGATCCGCTTGTCGCGGGCCAGCGGTCGCTGATCTCGCCTGCGCAGCTCGAGCCCCGGTCGGCTCCGGCGCCCGACCGATCAGCACCCGCTCCGCCGCCAGAGCCAACTCGGGACCGTGGCTCTCGCGATACCGGTCGATCGGCGATCGCCGTGCGTCGTCCGTGTCGGACTTGGCCGGATAGGGATACGTGCGACCCGGTCGCGAGGACGATGAAGTCGGACGTCAGCCGTCGGTCTCCGGACGGCGAGTGCGACCAGCACGCGTGTCGACCTGCCGACCGCCTGATCGATGCAGGATCACGTCCGTTCGCGCAGCACGGCCGGTCGTAGTCCGCGTGGGACGAGCAGATCCTCTCGAGCCGACTCGCGGCTCGACCGAGTGCGCGGAGCGCTGCGACGTTGTGGAGCGAACGCGTCAGCGCCGCTCAACAGATGCGTCACGTCCGCGAACTCGTCCAGCGCCTTCGCGGCGCTCGAGCCGCCGAGTAGCCGCCGCCGATCAGCCGACGAGCGGAGCTCAGGTACGCTCCGTCGCTGGTCTGCCGGCGCATCAACACCCGTACCGTCCACGACCTGCTCGCGGTGGATCCGCGTGCACCGCACACGATCCGAGCGCGCGAGGAACGACACGCGTTCTCCAGACGGTAACCCACCGAGCGAGCCCGTGTGGTGAGCGGCGATCGCCGAGCGGCTCACAGCCGCGTCAGAACGCTGCGCCTGCTGACTGCCTCGAGCGATCACGATCGCGGCACGTGGGACGAGGCCGACCCGCGAAGGGCGCCGCACCGCACTATCCTAAAACGACGAATCGCGAGCATGCAACCGGGCGGCAGCGGCGAGGGGAGCGCGCGCGTGACGAAGGACAAATCAGGGCGAACGAGTGCCGGCATCCTGCTCTGGCGCCGTCGGCAGGGTCGGGTGGAGGTGCTCCTCGCCCACCAGGGCGGACCGTTCTGGGCCAAGAAGGATCTCGGGCACTGGACGATCCCCAAGGGCGAGGTAGAGCCGGGCGAGGAACTGGTCGCCGTCGCACGGCGAGAGTTCGAGGAAGAAACCGGAACGAAGGCGCCCGAGGGGCCGCTGGTCGAGCTCGGAGAGATCAAGCAGAAGTCGGGCAAGCTCGTGCTCGGCTGGGCGGCAGAAGGAGATCTCGACCCTTCGACCGCCGTCAGCAACACGTTCGACCTGGAGTGGCCGCCGCATTCAGGAGTCGTCCGGTCGTTTCCCGAGATCGACCGAGTCGAATGGTTCGATCTCGACGAGGCGCACCGTCGACTGAAAGCGGCGCAGGTTCCGTTCCTCGACCGCCTGGAGTCGGCGCTGGCCGACGCGCCGCCGCTGTCGCGCTAGAGGGCGCCGCCGGCCGCCGGCGGTGCCGGGCTCGACGGGCCGGGAACGATCGCCGCGGCCCGGCTCAGGTAGTCCTCGACCAGCAGCAGCTGGCCGGAGCCGGCCCGCTCGACGACGGAGAGCAGCGCCGACATGCTCGCGACCTCCTCGCGCTGCTCCTCGAGGAACCAACCGAGGAACTGTTCGCCGACATGCTCGCTCTCCTCGCGCGCGACTTGAACGAGGTTCGAGATCTGCGCCGTCACCGTCCGCTCCTGTTCGAGGGCGAGCTCGACCGGCGCGCGATCGTCTGCGAACGCCGTCTCGGGCTGCTGCACGCCGGGGATCTCGACGGTCGCGCCGGTGTCGAGAAGGTACTGGACGAGCATCATCGCGTGGTTTCGCTCCTCGAGCGCCTGCCGGTAGAAGTGAGCAGCGAGCTGCGGGAGCGTCCCGGCGTCATAGTGCACGGCGATCGCCGTGTACTGCTGCGAGGCTGCGAACTCGCTCGCGATCTGCGTGTTGACGGCGTCGGTGAAGCGGCTCATCTGGTCCTCCTGTTGGGCGGTCGGGCCCGGATGAACATACCCCCGTGAAGCGCCTGGCCACGCAGTTGGGGCCGAGAGTAAGGCGGCCCAGGGGGCGCGAAAGGGCAGTTGACACACCCCGAGGGCCACGGACGGCGCAATCTCCCCCGAAAGTCGCCGCCGTGCAACCGTAGAGCCGGCCGTCGCGGGCTGCCATAAGGATTCCCTAAAAGCGTCGGCCGGCCGAGCCAGGCAAGGGTCAAGAGATCGAACGGTCCTGTCGATACCTGACGCCATGAGACTGCTGGCAATCGGAATGACCGCGTCGGCGCTGGCGTATGCCGCCGCGCTCTGGGCTGTCGTGTGGCATCAGCCGCACGCCGGGCACTGAGCCGCGGCGCCAGAGACGTCGAGCGTCCGGGCGGCGCTACTCGCCGAGGGCTTCGGGCTCGCCGGTCCGAACGGCTGCGAAGAGCGCCTCGGTGACGCCGAAGCCGCGGGCGACAAGAGACTGAAACCGTGCAACGAGCAGCGCGGCCAGCGTCTGTTCGTCGAGCTTGTTGACGAGCGCATCTGTCAGTTGCGTGTCGGCCGAGAGAAGACGTTCGAAGGGGGTTGCAGCAGTCATTGCGAGCTCCGATCTTTCAATCCTGGGGTTGGACTCGGGTATCGGCTCGACCCGGCGAGAAGTTGAGGGTGTCCCTTGAACCCGCGGCGGCGCGTATACGAGAATCGCACTGTGGCGGCACCGGAGTACCGGTTTCTCGACGAGTGGCTCGTCCCGCATCCGGTCGAGGCGGTCTACGACCTGATGGCCGACGTTCACGGCTATCCGGCGTGGTGGGGTGACGTCTGGGTCTCGACCACCGGCCATTCCGGCCCGCCCTCTCCCGGGTCCCGAACGCAGGTCGTGGCGCACGGCTACCTCCCCTACCGCCTCCGCTACGAGTTCGAATGCGTGGCCGTCGACCCACCGCGCCGGATCGACAGCATTCTGCACGGGGACTTCGAAGGATCGGCCTCGCTCGCCTTCGAGGCGGCGGACGGCGGGACCAGGGTCGTGCTCGATTTCCGCCCGCGCGTCAACAAGGCGGGCGTGCGCCAGCTGACGCCGCTCCTTCGGCCGATCTTCCGCTCGAACCATGCCTGGGCGATGCGCCGGGGCGAGCAGCGGATCGCAGAGCGCCTGCACGGCTGATCCGCGACGCGGGTACGGCCGCACGAGAATTGACCCATCTGCGTCAAGGAACGGGCGCAGGCGATGGGCTAGAAAACGTGGGATGTCCAGCACCGAAACGGCGGCGCCCGGAGAGGGCCTTCACACGGAGAGCGGGAACCGGCGGCAGCGCAGGCTCAGCTGGGCGTGGTTCGCCGGCGCGGACGCCCGCGTGCTCGCGCTCGTGCCGAGCGAGCGAAGCTTTCTCGAGGCGCAGGGACTCGTCATCGTCGCGATGGCGTGTGTCACCGGGTTTGCCGTCGCGGTCGCCGGCAGCGGCTGGTGGAACGTCCCGATCACGCACATCCTCTGGCTCGGCCTCGTCTGGACCGTGGTCATCTGCATCGTCGATCGCCTGATCTACAAGAGCTTCGGAACGAGCCGCCGCGCGAACCTCGTGCTCGCCGTCCCCCGTGCGGTGCTGTCGCTGATGCTCGCGCTCGTCCTCGGACTGCCGATGGTGCAGTTCATCTTCAAGCCGTCGATCTCGAACCAACTGACGCTGACGAGCGCCGCGGCACAGAAGGACGCGCGGAAAGCCGCGCTCGTCTTCTATGAACCGAAGATCGCGAAGGCGACCAGGCAGATCGCTGCGATCCAGGATCACGAGACCACGCTCGAAAACCGCATCAGCAAGTTCACACGCCTGTCCGGCTGTGAGGACAACGAGCCGTCGTGCTCGCACACGCACCGCACCGGCTGCGGACACTGGTGTCAGTACTACGCGCGGCAGGCGACGATCGCGCGTGCGACGCTCGCCGGCGACCGCACCGGCGACCGGGCGAAGATCGCCGCGCTCACCGCCAAGATCAGCGACTGGCAGCGGAGTGAATCGGCAGAGACGCGCACGCGCGTCACCGCGATCGCGCACGACCAGGACCTACTGGCACGGGCGGAAGCGCTGTCGGCGATCGAGAAGCAGCATCCCGAGGTAACGAGGTACGTCGTGTTCGTGCTCGGGCTCTTCGTCTGCCTCGACCTCGTCGCGCTGATGATGAAGCTCTCGCACCTGCTGATCGGCGGCGCGGTGTACGAGGAGGTGGCTGCCGCGCTCCGCGAGCGCGACCGGCTCGAGGCACATCGGCTGCGCGAGCGAACTGCTGTGCTGCACAAGCGGATCAGCGGGGAGGCAGGCGCCGACGCGGACGTCGACGAGGTTCGAATCCAAGGCGAGCGCACCCGCCGGATCGCCGCCGAGGGCGCCCCGATCATCGTCACCTAGACAGTCGGAGCGCTGCTCAACCCGCCAGGGGCGTGATGAGCGATCTGTACGCCGCCAGCGAGCGCGGCTTCGAGCGGAGGTCGAACACCGACCCCGACTTGCCTGAGTAATAGTTCGCCACCACGACGCGCTGGTGATCGCGCAAGAACGCGGCCATCCTGCTGACGAAGGCCGCATCATCGAGGCCCCAGAGCCCCCACTCCCCGATGGCGAAGGGCTTGTCCGGATGCGCGGCGTAGAGTGCGCCGGCAGCCGCCCAGGCCGCCTTGCCGCCTATGTCGTACAGGTCGTCTCCGACGACGTCGACGTAGGCATCGCCCGGGTAGTACGCCGCCGCCGAATTGGCGGGCAGATCGGGAGAGCCGTACCCCTGCGGGTTCCAGATCACCTCCACGTTCGGTGCCGGCAGAGGTTGCTGCGCAACCGGCGGCAGTCGAAGCGCCTTCAAGCGCTCGTTCACGTCGGGGCTGCCGTGCACGATCAGATAGATGCGCGCGAACGCCTTGCGGAACATCGCGGTCGAATGATCGGGCCCGCGCGACGACCCGTCGGCGTTGAACGCCGAGTAGGCGTTCCAGTGGCCGTTCATCTCCGCAAGCGGTCGAACGAAGACTGGCTTGCCCCAACTGGCGAGTGCCTTGTTCAGGGTGAGCAGGAACGCGTCGCCCTGGCCGCGCGCGATCTCGGCCGGTGTGATGCGTTCACCCGCGCTCGTGGCCGTGTTGAGCCCGATCATCGGCTCGTCGAGCATCGACGAGAGCAGACCGGTGAAGTATGAGGGAGTGGATCCCTGCCCCCAGCCGACGATCAGCAGGCGCGTCGAGGATCGCTGCTCCGTCTGGCTCGCGAACCGAACCGGGTTCCCGAGGAGCCCCAGATGGAGCCTCGTCGCGGCGGCAGGCATGCCGAACGCCGACACAGGTGCCACCACGAAGACGAGCGCCGCGAGCACGGCGAGACCCCTCGCAACCACCGACTGAACTCTGTTGGGCGTTCGCGCCGCTCGCATCCCTCGATCGAGTGATCCGCCCCGACGGCTCAGAGGAGCGCCGCGAGCCGTTCGATCCCCTCGTCGATCTCGTCGATCTCGACCATGCTGAAGGACAATCGCATCGTGTCCGCGCCACGGCCGTCCGGGTAGAACAAGGTGCCCGGGACGATCCCGACGCCCCGCTCCACCGCACGCTGCGCGATCTGCACCGAGTCCGCGTTCCCCGGCAGCGTCAACCAGGTGAAGAAGCCTCCCTGCGGCCGGGTCCAGACGGCACCCGCAGGCAGCGACCGCTCGAGCGCCGCGAGCAACCGCTCGCACTTGGCCTGATACAGCGCCCGCGAACGCACGATCTGCTCGTCCAGCCAGCCACGCCGAACCGACTCCTCGAAGAGCCGTTGCCCGAGCGCTCCGGCGCATTGATCGGTGTTCTGCTTGGCAGAGACGAGCCGGGAGGAGATCTCGGCCGGGCCGACGGCCCACCCGAGCCGAACCCCGGGAAACAGCGTCTTGGACGTTGTGCCCGTCTGCACGACGACGTCCGGCGCCAGGCTCCAGAGGCTCGGCAGCGGTTGATCGCCGAAGCCGAGCTCGCGGTAGGCGACGTCCTCGACGACCAGGAAGCCGTATCGGCTCGCGAGCTCGACCAGCAGGGCGCGCCGGTCGGCCGTGAGACTCACGCCGGCCGGGTTCTGGTGGTCCGGGATCGTGTACAGCAGCTTGGGCCGCAGCCCGCCCGCGAGACGGCGTTCCAGATCGTCCAGATCCAGTCCGTGCTCGTCGAGCGAAACGGCGACGATCGTTGCCTCGTAGCTGCGAAACGCCTGAATCGCACCGAGATAGGTGGGGCCTTCGACAACGACCACGTCTCCCGGATCGATGAACGACTTGGCGACGAGCTCGAGAGCCTCGATCGCACCGCTCGTGATCAGGAGCTCGTCCGCGGCCGGGCGGCGACCCTGCAGCTGCTCGAGCCGGCCGGCGAGCGCGTCGAGCGGGCCGGCCAGGCCACGGGTTGGCGCGTACTGGAACGCGCTCGCCTCGCCCGACGTGGCGAACTCCTGAAACAGGGCCGACACGCGTTCTCGCGGAAAGGTCGCCGGGTCCGGGAACCCGCCCGCGAACGAGATCAGGCCCTGGACTCCGAGGAGCCCGAGGACGAAGGCGATTCCGTCGTCAGTCCCATCCCGCGCCCGGCCCGCGACGAGCGCTTCCCACCGACCGAGCTCAGGCGTCAGGGTCAAGCCCCAATCCTAGTGCCCCGCCGCGACGGCTCGAACCGGCATGCTTCGGGGCATGAGTGCAGGCACGCGAGCCCGGCTCGCGGCCGCCGGACTGCTGTCCGGCGCGGCGGCCTGCGCTGTGCTGTTCGGGTCTGCCTCGCGGGCGAGCGCACCGAACAGCACGGTCGCGCTCCACACCATCCCCGGCGCCATCCTGCCCGTGGTCCAGGTGCTCGCGCGCGCCGCCGTGACGAAGGGTGGCTACGTCTTCGTCGCCGAGAAGAAAGGCGGAACGACCGGAGGCCCGATGATCATCGATTCGCGCGGCCGCGTCGTCTGGTACCACCAGATCGCCCCGCCGCAGCAGGCCACCGATTTCCGAGTTCAGCGCTATCACGGCAAGCCGGTGCTCACGTGGTGGCAGGGAACCGAGAGTGTCGCAGGCACCGGCGAAGGGGAGTACGAGATCTACGACACGTCGTACCGTCACATCGCGACGGTGCGCGCGGGCAACGGTCTCCACGGCGATCTGCACGAGTTCGAGTTGACACCGCGCGGAACAGCCTTCATCACGGCCTACCGTGAGGTTGCAGCCGACCTGAGCGGCGTCGGCGGGCCGAAACGAGGCTTCGTCGACGACAGCGTCGTCGAGGAGGTCGACATCGCGACCGGGCGCGTGCTCTTCGAGTGGCACAGCATCGGCCACGTTCCCTTGGCCGAGTCGACCCAGGCGGACCGCGAACCCGCCCGCGACGCCACCCGGAAACGCCCGCTCGACTATTTCCACGTCAACTCGGTCGCCGACGGCCCCGGCGGAACAGTGCTGATCTCGGGCCGGAACGTGTCGGCGATCTACCTGCTCGCCCGCGACGGGCACATCGTCTGGCGGCTCGGCGGCAAGCAGAGCGACTTCGGACCGAAGGCGGCCGTCAGCTTCGCCTTCCAGCACAACGCGCGGCTCCACGGCAACCTGTTGAGCCTCTTCGACAACGGCGGCATTCCACGGGTGGAGCCGTTCTCGCGGCCACTCGTGCTGCGGCTCGACGTCCCGGCCAGGCGCGCGACGGTCGTCCGGACGTTCCAGCCGCCGAAGAAGATCGCGTCTCCCTACGAAGGGAATCTCCAGCTCCTGCCCGGCGGCGGCGCGCTCGTCGGCTGGGGCGGGATCCGGCAGGTCAGCGAGTTCGGAGCGGACGGACGGCTGCTGCTGCAGCTGAAGCTCCCGTACGGGGACACGTACCGGGCCTACCTCGGCGCATGGGCGGGGCGCCCCGCGACGCGGCCCAGGGTCGCGGTCGACGGCAAGAAGCTCTATGCGAGCTGGAATGGCAGGCCGGGGATTGCCCGCTGGCAGCTCCTCGCGGGCGCCGATCCCTCCCACCTCGCGCCGGCCGGCGAGCACGCATGGACCGGGCTCGAGACCGCGATCGCGCTGGACGGCACCGCACAAGCAGTGGCCGTCCGGGCGCTCGATGCGAACGGTCACGTTCTCGGCACGTCGAACGCGGCCGGGGGCTGAGCCGGGCAAGACCTAAAGGTTTCCCCCGCGCAGGCCGATCCTGGCCAAATGCGGTCGGTGCCGTTCCGGCGAGGAGGCCTCGTGATCCTTGCTGCGATTTTCCTGGGCGGTACAACGCTCGCCGTCCACGCGCGCGCAGCGCCCGCACGCAGCACGGCACTCCACATCACCGAGCGCGATTTCCGCATCACCGCCCCGAAGCACGTCGCGAGCGGCAACCTGACCGTGACGGTCGTCAACAAGGGCCCCGACGACCACGAGCTGATCATTGTCCGCGCGACGACCGCGCGCCTGCCGCTCCGGTCCGACGGTTTGACGGCGAACGAGGAGAAGCTGACACCGATCATCGCCCTCTCGCTCGAGCCCGCGCCGCCCGGCTCAATGCGTACGGCGCATGTCCAGCTTCGGCCCGGCCGGTACGTCCTCTTTTGCAACATGGCCGGCCACTTCATGGCCGGCATGCGAACGACACTGGTCGTGCGGTGAGCATGGGCCGGGTTCGCGTCGCAGGCAACGCCGCGGCTCTCAGGCCGTTCTCCGCGCGCAGCCGCAGTCCGATCGCGGCGATCCTCATCGTCTTCGCGGTCTTCTCCGCGATCAGCGTCAGCCTCTCGATCCGCTCGACATCGGGCTCACGCCACAACGCGTCGGTCGTCGAGGTCGCAGCCCGCCAGCGAACGCTCGCGGAGCGATACGTGAACGACGTTCTGCTCCTTCGCGAGGGCCGGCCCGCCGACCCCCACTACACGGCAGGCATCCTGAGAAGCAGCGTCAAGGCGCTCTTGGACGGTGGGGTTGCCCCGGCCGTGAACGGCGACGACGACGAATCCGCGCTCCCGCCGGCCACCGGGAAGATCGAACGTGCACAGCTTCGGCAGGAAGCGCGCCTCATCCACGATCTGACCGCGACCGGAAGCGCCCTGCTCGAGCATCGGCCGGTCGGCGGGATACGGCTGACGGCCAATGAGCAGATCGCGGCGAGGAACCCCGTGCAGCGCATGGAGATCCTGGCCGCCCTGACCTCGAACGTCTCGCTCAACGCCGCACGCACGATCGCAAGCACTGCCGACCACAACATCTCGAACCTGATCACGCTTCAGGTGGTGCTGGGGATCGCCGGCCTGCTGGCATCGCTGATCCTCGGCTGGGGGCTGATCCATGCGACTCGCCGCCAGACCGCGCACTTCCGCAGCCTCGTCACCGCGTCGACCGACCTCGTCGCAGCATTCGGAGCCGGCGGCTGCAGCTATGTCAGCGCGTCGGTGACCGAGATGCTGGGCTGTCGCGAGGCGGAAGTGCTCGGACCGGGATTCGCACGCTTCGTCCACGAGGGCGATCGCGCCGCGCTGGAGGAAGCCTGCGCGAACGGCGACGAACACGAGCTCAAGTTCCGCCTTCAGAACCGGTTCGGAGAGTGGCGCCAGCTCGAGGCGCACGTGAGCGATCTGCGCGCCGACCGGCACATTCGCGGGATCGTGCTGAACGCGCGCGACGTGACCGAGCGCGTCCGGCTCGAACAGGAGCTCATGCACCAGGCCTTCCACGACGGCCTGACCGGTCTCGCGAACCGGGCCCTCTTCCGCGACCGGCTCGACCAGTCTCTGTCGCGCTCAGCGCGCACCAGCGAGTCGCTCGCGGTGCTGTTCGTCGACCTCGACGGGTTCAAGCAGGTGAACGACACGCTCGGCCACGACGCGGGCGATCAGCTGCTCGAGGAAGTCTCGCGGCGGTTCACGACGGCCATCCGGCCGAGCGACACACTTGCCCGCCTCGGCGGTGACGAGTTCGCGCTGCTCCTCGAAGAGGCGGACGAACCACTCGCGGTCACCGTCGCCGAACGCCTGCTCGAAAAGCTCTCGAAAGAGATCGTCCTCGCCGGCCGCGAGATGTCGCTCGGCGCGAGCGTCGGAGTCGTCGTTCATGGAGGCGGGACCGGCAAGAGCGAAGAGCTGATGCGGCACGCCGACCTCGCGATGTACGCCGCCAAGAAGGGCGGCCGGGGGCGCTTCGCGGTGTTCCACCATGAGATGGGCCGCGAGATGGGCGACCTCTTCGGGATCGAGCACGAGCTTCGCCTCGGCCTGCAGCGCGGTGAGATCAACGTCCACTACCAGCCGCAGATCTCGCTCGAGAGCCGCGAGATCGTCGGGGTCGAGGCACTGCTCCGGTGGCGGTCGCCGACCCGCGGCCCGGTTCCACCGGGCCAGTTCATTCCGATCGCCGAGTCGACCGGCCTCATCGATCCGCTCGGCGAGTTCGTGCTGCGTGAGGCCTGCGAGCAGACCGCCCGCTGGGCGCAAGACGGCCTTCTGCCCGAGTCCTTCGTCGTCTGGGTCAACGTGTCCGCGAAACAACTCACCGCCGGCGGTGTCGGCAAGCTCGTTCGAAGTGCGCTCGCCGACGCCCGGATCCAGCCGTGCCAGCTCGGCCTCGAGGTCACCGAGACGGCAATCGTCTCCGAAGGCACGGCGGGCGACCGCGCCATGCTCGAATTGCAGGAGCTGCACGACCTCGGCGTTCGGATCGCGATCGACGACTTCGGAACCGGCTTCTCATCGCTCGCGCAGCTGCGCCGCTTCCCGGTCGACATGATCAAGGTCGATCGATCCTTCGTTCAGGGCATCGAGCACGACCCGAGAGATGAAGCGATCACCACCCACACCGTCAACCTCGCGCACGCGATCGGCGTGCTCGCGCTCGCAGAGGGTGTCGAGTCCACCGGACAGCTCGCGTCGATCGACGAGCTCGGCTGCGACCTTGCGCAGGGCTATCTGTTCGCCCACCCGACGCCTGCCGACGAGGTCACACAGCAGCTCGCCGCACAGCAACGCACCAAGACGACGACCGCAGCGTAGGTACGCGCCGCTTCAGAGCCGTCGGCGGCGGATACGGCGCACGTGCACCGCGTATGCCGGCAGACCGACGATCAGGAACAGGAAGACGAGGCTCGCCCACGCCGAGGGGTGAGGGATCTTGTTGCGCTCGGCGTGGAAGAACACGCCGGTCCCCGCGCCGGCGGCCGCGAGAAACGCAAAGAGGAACTGGGCCGTCGACAGGTTGGCCACGCGCCGCCAAGGTACTACGCCGCCGGCGAGCTGACATGATCGTTCGATGGGCGTCGGCGGGCACAGGTCGATCGCCTCACCGAGCGCATGAGGGCAATCCTCGATGTTCTCGGTGTCGTCGGCCGCAACCGGGATCTCCGGCGCGTCCAGCTGGCCTACGCCACGTTCAACAGCGGCGAATGGGCGACCTGGATCGCGATGCTCGTGTACGCCTACTCGCGCGGAGGCGTCACCGAGAGCGGGCTGGTGGCCGCCGGGATGCTCGCTCCGGCCGCCCTCCTCGCGCCGGTCGTGGCAGCACTCGGCGAGCGCGTTCCACCGGGGCAGGCGTTGTTCGCCGGCTATGCGCTCCAGGCTGCGTCATGCCTCGCGACGGCGGCCGCGCTCTACGCGGATGCACCGACGATCATCGTCTACGCGGGGTTCCTCGTCATGGCGGTCTCGTTCACCATGACCAGGCCGACGCAGGCTGCCTTCGCGCCCGGGCTCGCGCACACGCCGCACGAGCTCGCGGCGACGAACGTGGCGTCGGGCACCGTGGAAGCCATCAGCGTGCTCGTCGCCCCAGTGCTCACGGGCGTCGTGCTGGGCTTCGGCTCCCCGGCGACGGTCTTCGCGCTCGCAGGAGCTGGGTGCGCGCTCGGCGCCATGCTCGTCGCGCCCCTGCGCAACGCCGTCCCGGTCGTGGAGGCAGCCGATCCGAGCGAGCGAGCCTCGCTCTTCGGCGAAGGCCCCCAGCTGATCCGCCGCGACCCACAGTCACGAATGCTCGTTCTACTGCTCGGGGCGCAGTGCGTCGCACTCGGAGCACTCGACGTGCTCTACGTCGAGCTCGCCCGCGGTGTCCTGCACCGCGGCGGCGACTGGGCGGGGTACCTGTGTGGTGCGATGGGGGCGGGCGGCGTGCTGGCCGTGGCCTTCACCGCGCACCTCGTCGGCCGCCCGAGGCTGGCCGGTCCGCTCGCCGTCTCGATCGCCGTCTGGTCGTTGGCGTTCCTCGGGCTCGCGGCGGTCCCGGGCGTGGGAGCGGCGCTCGGCCTGTTGCTCCTGGTGGGTGGGGCGGAGAAGACGTTCGACGTGACGGGCCGGATGCTGCTCCAACGCGTGGCCCGCCCCGATGCGCTCGCCGGCGTCTTCGGCCTGCTCGAAGGGTTCCAGACCGCCGGCTATGCGGCGGGGTCGCTGCTCGCGCCCGCCCTCGTCGCGCTCGGAGGAGCACCCGCAGCGTTCCTCGGGGTGGGAGCGATCCTGCCGCTGGTTGCGCTGGTCACTGGGCGCCGCCTGCTCGACATCGACCGGCATGCGACCGTCCCCATCGTCGAGATCGCGCTGCTTCGCTCGATGCCGATGTTCGCGGCGCTGCCGCCGGCGACGCTCGAGTCACTCGCACGCGCGCTCGAGCCGCTCGCACTGCCGGCCGGAACCGATGTGATCCGCCAGGGCGAGCACGGCGATCGCTTCTATGTGATCGCCGCCGGCGAGGTCGACGTCGTCGCGTCCGGCGAAACCGTCGCGACGCTGCACCGTGGTGACGGGTTCGGCGAGATCGCGTTGCTGAACGACGTCCCGCGCACCGCGACGGTGACGGCCCGCACCGATGTGCGTGCTCCAAGCGCTCGAGCGCGAGATCTTTCTCGTCACGCTCACCGGCCATGCGGCGAGCCACCAGTCCGCGCACGAGCTCGTCCGAGCAGCGCCTGGCGAGGGTGTGAACGGCCGGTCGATACGGGGTGGGGGTATGGTAGGATCGAACGATGCCGACGCACCCGCCAGGCCGCCCCCGGCTACACCGCCGACAAGGACAAGCTGCTCAAGCGCCTGGCGCGCATCGAGGGCCAGGTGCGCGGCATCTCGCGAATGATCGAGGACGATCGCTACTGCATCGACGTCCTCACGCAGCTGGGAGCCGTCGATACCGCCCTCGAGGCGGTGGCGATCAAGGTGCTCGATGACCACGTCCAGCATTGCGTTGCCGCCGCGCTCGCCTCCGGGGACGAAGACGACGCGAGGGCGAAGGCCGCGGAGCTGCTCGACGCGGTGCAGCGCTTCGCGAAGACCCGCTAGGAGCTCTCTTCGCGGCGGGCTGCGAAGCTCGCGATACCTCCAGGGGGTATAGCAACACGATAACACTGCCGCCGCCCGGCCCGATAGGGTGAAGCCTCCCGCACAACCGTGGTCAGGAGGTCGGCATGAAGGGCTCCGACAAGCCGAAGAAACCGCAGAAGAAAGCGCCGCAGCGGTCACTCAAGGAAAAGCGGAACGAGAAACGTGCCGCGGCGGCGAAGAAGACCAGCGGGCTCGGCTGAACCCGGGAAAATCGCCGACCCTGCTACGCTCCCTGCACTTCGAGCGAGTACCGGATGCGCCTTCTCGCGCCTCCTCTGCCCGTTCTTTCAAGGTGGAGGAGGTGTAAGTACATGGCAACTGGAACCGTCAAGTGGTTCAACGCCGACAAGGGGTACGGCTTCATCACTCCTGACGAAGGCGGCAAGGATCTGTTCGTCCACCACAGCGCGATCACCGGCGAGGGTTACAAATCCCTCGACGAGAACGCGAAGGTGCAGTTCGACGCAGCCGAGGGCGCCAAGGGCCCCGAGGCCCAGAACGTCTCGCTCGTCTCGGCCTAGCGCCGACACCGGTGCGCGGGGGCGCAAGCCCCCGCCTCCGTTTTCTTCCACTTCGACGCGCGCACATCGCGCAGGAGGGAGTCGCATGCGCGGCCGGCTGATCTGGTTCAACCCCGAAAAACGCCACGGGTTCATCCGCACCGAAGACGGCGAGCGTTTGCGCGTCGAGGAGGCGGGATTCGAGCCCGGGCACCTGCTCGGCGACAGGTGCGCCGGCACGCACCTCGCCTTCGAGCGCGAAGAGCTCAACGGCAGCGGCGACGCGCACGCCATCAAGGTCACCGTCGTCGACGATGCTTCCGGCGGACGCGCACGCGCCCGGAGAAGGGGCTAGCTCATGGCCGGCCGTAGACCCGAGACGATCGCGAAGCGCGAAAAGGAACAGGCCCGCCGCGAGAAGCGCGAGCGCAAGCAGGCCAAGAAGGAAGCGCGTGCCCTCGGTGAAGTTCCGGTGGCCGACGGCGAGACGGCCGAAGGCGAGACGGCAGAGGGCGAGACGCAGCTAGACGACGTTCAGCTCGACCCGGACGTCGCCGCCGGCGAACCGCTCGACTGAGAAGGACGCGAGGTCGAAGCTCGGCTTCCGGCCGAGCGTGAGCTCCGCCAGGTGCTCGCCGATCACGGGGCCCTGCTGAAAACCGTGCCCCGAGAAGCCAGTGGCATACAGCAGACCGAGTGGGCTCGCGGCTGCACCGACAAGCGCATTGTGGTCGGGACTGAGCTCGTAGTAGCCCCACCAGCTCGACCGGACGCCGAGTTCCTCGAGCGCGGGCAAGCGCCGCGCCGCGACCGGAGCGAGCTCCTCCAACGACTGCTCGCGACCGCCGAATGCAAGCGACGGCCCCTCTCGATGGAAGTAGAACCCCGTCGAGAAGTCGATCGTCAGCGGCAGCTCTCGCGGGAACGACGGCGCTTCCTCGGTGAAGAACATGAACCGCCGTTCGCGAGTCACCGGCAGATCGAGGCCGGTTGTCGCCGCGAGCTCACGTGACCAGACGCCTGCCGTGAGGATCACGCGCTCGGTGCGAATCGTCCCCCGCGTGGTCTCGACACCTGCGACGCGGCCGTCCTCGACGAGGATGCGAACGGCCTCGCACGACTGCTCGATGTGTGCTCCACGCTCGGCCGCGCGGCGGGTGTAGCCCTGCACGACGAGGTCTGGTGTGAGATAGCCCGCCGTCGCGCACAGCACCCCGGCGAGCAGATCGCCGGTCGCCAGCTGCGGCACGACCTTCTGCGACTCCTCCGGTGTGAGCAGACGGGCGTCGAGGCCGAACCGGTTCTGGAGCACGAGGTCGCTCTCGAAGCGAGCAACGTCCTGTGCGTCATCGAGCAGGAACAGGTAGCCCCACAACCGCAGGTCGAGCTGCAGTCCGACCTCCACCTCGAACCGTTGGAGGCGACGGATCGACTCGATGCCGATACGCACGTTGAGCTCGTCGGAGAACAGCGTGCGCACGCCGCCGGCGCAGTGGCCGGTCGAGCCCGACGCGAGCGTCTCGCGCTCGACGAGCACCGGCCGGGAGCAGCCCAGCTCGACGAGGTAGTGCAGCGCCGCAGCGCCCATCACCCCGCCGCCGATCACAACCGCCTCGCTCCGTTCCGGCAGCATCAGGACGAGGCTACCGGCGAGACTGCTCGCGATGCTCGACGCCGCGGCTCAACACAGACGCGGCCGGCTGTTCGTCGGATTCGCGGCGATCGCGTGGTCGACCGCCGGCCTCCTTCAGCGTGAGCTGACGACCGACGTGCCGACGCAGCTGGCCGGCCGTTCCTTCTTTGCCGTCATCGGCGTCGGGGGCTACATCCTGGTGACCGAACGCGGCCGGGTACTGCATGCATTCCGGGCGATCGGCAAGGCCGGCGTCGCGATCGCGGCGCTCCTCGCGGTCTCCTCGTCGTCGTTCTTCATTGCACTCAACTACACCTCCGTCGCAAACGTGCTGTTCATGCAGGCGCTCGCACCGATCATCGCTGCGGCCTTCGGCACGATGATCGGCGACCGGGTTGCCCGGCGCACCTGGGTCGCGATGGCGGTCGCGTTGGCCGGGGTCGCCCTGATGGTCGGAGGCCCGGGACGGCCGAGCGCCGTCGGCCTGACGCTGTCGCTCGTGATGTCCGTCTCCTTCGCAGCGACCCTGGTGCTCACGCGGCATCGGCGCGACGTCTCGATGGCGCCGGCCATGTGCCTCTCGCAGGTGGCGGTCTTCGTACTTGCTGCGCCGTTCGCTCAACCGCAGCAGGCGGGCGTGCTCGACATCACGTTGTTCGCGCTGCTCGGCATCGCCCAGATCGGTCTCGGCTTCATCTTCCTCACGATCGGCGCGCGCCTGATCCCGGCCGGCGAGGTGGCGCTGATCACGCTCCTCGAGATCGTTCTCGGGCCGCTGTGGGTGTGGCTCTTCCTGTCGGAGGGCCCAAGCGCTGCGACGTTCACGGGCGGAATGATCGTGCTCGGCGCGGTGCTGCTCCAGTCGCGGGGCGAGCCGCCCGAGACGGTGATCTAGCCGAGGGTCGCGACGGTGGCACCGTCGTCGGCGTCTGCGGCATGGCCCTCGACGAGCGGATGCCGGCCCAGCTCGTCGCGGACCGCCGCGCGGAGGGCGCCGGTGCCTCGGCCGTGAACGATCCTGACCTCATGGAGGCCGGCAAGGGCCGCCTCGTCGACGAGGCGGCGCACCTGCTCTCGCGCCTCCTGCCCTGCAAGGCCGCGAACGTCCAGTTGATCCGACACGTCGCTGCGCGCCGAGGTGCGCACCTGGACAGCCGGAGTCCGGTCCTCGGGCACGCGCTCGCGGGACGGGCGAAGCCGGGCGAGCGGGATGCGGACGCGCTGCCCTGCCGCACCGATCACCTCGGCATCGTCGCCGCGAATCGAGGCGATCGTGCCGCGCACGCCAACGTCGGGCGCTTCGACCGGGTCTCCCTCGGCGAGGGTGCCGCTCGGAGGCAGCGGGCCCGCCGAGATCGCGCAACGACCGCTCGGCGCGATTCGCGCGCTCGGTCGCCGAGCCGAGCAGGCGGTCCTGCTCGGGCTCGCGCTTCCGCCGCCGCGCGAGCCGCAGGTCCTCACGCAACGCGCTCAGCTCGGCGCGCGCCTCGGCCAGCTCGCGCTCGGTCTCCGCCACGGCCTCCACACGTGCGCGCTCGGCAGATGCCTGAATCCGTTCGTGCTCCCGCTCGAGCTCAGCCTCCCGAGCGCGTGCACGGCCCAGGGCGTCACCGAGCTCCGCCCGGAGCAGGACCGCTGCCCGCTCTGCTGCCTCCGCGTCTGCGAGCAGCTCGGCGGTGCGCAGACGCTCGGGCATGACCCGCGCGCGCGCGTCGGCCACGACCGCGCCGTCGAGCCCGAGCCGCTCTGCGATGCGCAGCGCGTGCGAGGTGCCCGGCCGGCCGAGCGCGATGCGGTAGAGCGGCTCGTCGGTCTCGGGGTCGAAGCCCGTGGCCCCGTTCACCGCCTCGCCGTTCGCGCTCGCCCATTCCTTCAACTCCGGGTAGTGCGTCGTCACGACGGTGAGCCGCGCCTGGCGCACAAGCCTCGCAAGCAGCGCTTGCGCCAGTGCGGACCCCTCTTCCGGATCGGTGCCGGCCGCGAGCTCGTCGAGCAGCACGAGCGAGCGGTCGCTCGCCGACTCGAGAATCGACACGAGCGCGCTCAGATGGGCCGAGAAGGTCGAGAGGCTCATCTCGATCGACTGGCGATCGCCGATGTCTGCGAGCACCTGGTCGAAGACCGGCAGTGACGCTGTCTCGGCCGGCGGACGAAGCCCTGACTGATGCAGGAGAGCCGCGAGCCCGATCGTCTTGAGGGCAACGGTCTTGCCGCCGGTGTTGGGGCCGCTGATCACGAGCGCGCGAACGTCTCCCAGCTCGAGGTCGATCGGAACGGCCGATGCCACGCCGAGCAGTGGATGACGAGCGCCGACGAGTCGAACGGCGTCGGAGATCTCGACCGGCGCGCCGCCCCAGGCCTGTGAGATGCCGCCGCTTGCGAGCGCAAGGTCGAGCGCACCCGTCGATTCGACCAGCGCGTGCAACGCATCGGCCCGCGTGGCAACCGCCGAGGAGAGCTCGGCGAGGATGCGCTCGACCTCCTCACGCGCGTCCGCCGCCGCCTCGGCCAGACGGTTGTTCAGCTCGACCACGGCGAACGGCTCGACGAAGAGCGTCTGTCCGGTGCTCGACGCGTCGTGCACGACTCCCGGCACCTTCGAACGCGCCGACGCGCGCACAGCGAGGACCGGTCTGCCGCCGCGCTCTGCGAGGAACGACTCCTGGAGTGCGTCCTTCACATCACTCGAACGTGCGACGCGAGCGAGCTCGTCGCGAACGCGGGCGCCGCCGTTGCGCAGCTCGGTGCGCAGCTTGCGGAGCAGCGGCGACGCGTTGTCGCGGACATCCGAGCCGTCCTCCTCGATCCGGCGGTCGATCTCGTCGGCGAGGCCGCGGAGCCCCGGATCGACGGGCTCGAGGAGCGCCGCCAGCACCGGGTCGTGAAGGACACGCTTCGCCTCGAGCGCGACGCGGATCGAGATCGCGATCGCACGCAGCTCGTCCGGGCGGAGGAGCCCGCCTCGACTCGACCGTTCGGCGGCGGGCCGCACGTCGCGGATACCGGCGAGGTCCGGCGCCGTGTCGGCGGCGAGCACGACGACGGCGGCCGCCGTCAGCTCGTGACGGCGCTCGACCGTGGTCCGATCGGCGGACGGTGCGAGCTGCCGTGCGAGCACAGCCCCGTGGTCGGTCGAGGCGAAGGTTGCAAGACGATCCACGATCGCCGGCAGCTCGAGCGCAGCGAGCGCCGTAGCGTCCATAACGCGCCAGTGTAGGCGGCGCGGGCCCCCGCGACGCTACTCGGGGCGCTCGTCGCCCGGCCGAAGCCGGTAGACGATGCGGCCACGATCGAGGTCGTACGCCGACAACTCGATGCGGACGCGATCACCCGGATTCATGCGAATGCGGAACCGGCGCATCTTGCCGGCGGTGTACCCGAGAGTCTCGTGACCGTTGTCGAGCTGGATCCGGAACATGCCGTTGCGGAGCGCCTCGACGATCTCACCGGTCATCTCGACCTTGTCTTCTTTTTGGGCGATGGTGCCTCCTCTCTCATACGTGGAAGGGATGAACGGCGGCGGACGGAGACCCGCCCGCCGCCATGGTGCTACGCGAGAAGGTTCACGTTGGCGGCTTGAGGGCCTTTGTCACCCTGCTGCGCCTCGTACTCCACCTTCGCGCCCTCGGCCAGTGAGCGGTAGCCGCTGCCCTGGATGGCGCTGAAATGGACGAAGAGGTCCTTGCCGCCTTCATCAGGAGTGATGAAGCCGTAACCCTTGTCCGCGTTGAACCACTTGACGGTTCCGGTTGCCATATCTGTCTTTCACCTCCTTGCCAACTTCACTGAACGGGCAAGAAAGGTGCAAGCCGGCACCATCTAGCACTCGCTCAAACTGCAATCGCGAGTGTAGCTGGCCAGGCCTGCGGCTATGCCCGGGGCAGCACGTAGAACGCGATCGCCGCGTACTGGCACCCCGCGGCGACGATCGTCAAGCCGTGGAAAACCTCGTGATAGCCGAGCACGCGGGGGAACGGATCAGGCCGGCGCCGGGCATAGGTGATCGCGCCGAGCGTGTAGGCCAGTCCGCCCGCGAGGAGGAGCAGGAGCCCGGCCAGGGGCAGCTTGAGCAACTGGGTGAACGCGACGACCGCAACCCAGCCGAGGGCGAGGCCGATCGCCGCCGAGGCCTGCTTCGGGAGGCCCGGCCAGAAGAGCTTCAGCAGGATGGCGGCGGTCGCCCCGGTCCAGATGATCGTCAGCACGGGCACGGACCAGCCGCGGGAGAGGACCAGCAGGCAGAACGGCGTGTACGTCCCGGCGATGAGCAGGTAGATGCCGGCGTGGTCGAGCCGCGCGAACCACGAGCGCGCGCGCGGCTGCCAGGTCGGACGATGGTAGAGCGCGCTCGCGCCGAAGCACGCGGCGACGCACGTCGCGAAGACGACCGCAGACAGGCGCGCCTTGCCCGCATCGGCGGTGTACACGAGGGGGATTCCGAGCCCGAGTGCCGCGAAGAACGCGAACTCGTGGAACACACCACGAAGCTTCGGCTTCACGCGCGGCGGCAGAACGTCCATGACGGAGAGTAGCTCGCCGCCGCGCTTGGACGCCGACGCGCTAGGCGTTGCTCGGCGCGGACGCGGCCGTTGCAGACGCGCTCGTGGCACGCTTGAGAACGTCGAGTGCTCCCGCCGTGTCACCCTCCGACTCCAGCAGGTCGGCGAGCCGCCTGCCTGCGTCGAGTGCAAAACGGTTGCCGTGCTCGATCAGATCGTCGAGGCCCTGCTCGAGCAGCCGACGGCCGCGCTCACGGTCGCCCGCGGCGAGAAAGACGTCCGCCAGAATGACGCGGGCGCGGCCGCGGTCGGCGGGCTGCATCGCGTCGAGCAGCTCGAGCGCCCTCGACGCGGCCCGCGCCGCCTCGGCGTGGCGCTCGAGCCCGACCAGCGCGCGGGCCTCCTCGATCGAGAACCGAGCGTCGTCGCGCTTCCCGAGCTCGGCGCCGAACAGCTCCCGCCCACGCCCGAGCAGCACGCAGCGCCTCCTCGAACTGACCGGATTCGATCTCGGCATACGCGGCCAGGTGGTAGGCCATCGCGACGTAGGCGTCGTTCTCCGTCCGCTCGAGGATCGCCAGGGCGCGCCGGGCATAGCGTCCCGCGAGCGCCGGTTCGCCGCGCATCGAGTGCAACCGTGACTGCGACCAGAAAATGCGGGCGGATGTCACCGGATCGGCACTGTCGTCTGCGATTCGAATCACCTCTGCGAGCGCCCGCTCGGCCTTGCCGAACGCGCCCACGTCGATGAGCGCGTTCGCCAGCAGGACCGCGAACCGAAGCTGTTCGAGCGGGGCACCTGCCGCCGCCGCCTCGGCGCGAGCCCGTTCGAACAGCGCGATCGACGATTCCATCGCTCCCGCGATCGCATACGCGCGGCCGAGGGTGTCGACGGCACCCGGATCGGCGAGCGTGCTTCCCTTGTGCGCTGCGAGGGCCTGCTCGAGCAGCTCGATCGCCTGCTCGACCTGCTCCGCGCGAAAAGCGATCTGGCCGAGACCGGCCAGCGCGGTCGCGCGCGCCGGATCGCCCGGCTGCAGATGGGCGCGGAAGAGACGCTCTGCCTCGTCGACCTCGCCGAGCCGGAGCGCGACCTCCGCGTCGATCAGCTGGAGCGGCTCCTGCGATTCGGACTCCACGCCGGTCGCAAGCCACTGCCCCGAGACCTCGACGCGCAAGCGCGAGCTGATTGATCATCTGGAGAGACGGCACCCGCGCGCCGGCCTCGATCCGGGAGATGTAGGCCGCGGTACACCCGGGGAACGAGAGCTGGCGTTGTGACAGGCCTGCCCGCTCCCGCGCTGCCTTGAGACGGATTCCCACCTCGCGCGGCGAGTCGATGTGGGTCGTCAGCGACCGGGGCACCGGCGCAGTCTAGTTGCCTGTGGTCAAGCGTGTTGACTCGGCACGTTGGTTTCCGGGCGGGGGACGAGCAGAATGCGCCGGCGCCCCCGGGGGCTGTCAACCCACCACAAGGAGACAGCCCAGACATGAGCCGGATCATCACGCTGGCCGCTGCCGCGGCCCTCATCTTCACGTCCCTGCTCGGCGCGGATTTCCCCACCTACTGGCCCTAGAACAGTTACGCGGCAGGCTGGGCGGCAACATCGGTCCGGCCTGCCGGTTCACCTTTCGGGGGATGCGATTGGGGATCGATCTGGACGACACCCGAAGAGGTCATGGCGGTTCCACGTCGAAGCATGCTCTTTTTCGCCCTCGCGGTCGTCGCACTCGCGGGCGTCCTCGCCTGCACCGCGGGCGCAAGCGAGCGGAACTGGGCGGCGCCGCAGATCCGAGCCGTCACCAAGGCCGGCGTCCTCGGTACGTCGCCGGCGACCTTCGCGCCGCAGGCGCCCCTGACCCAGGCGGCGCTCGCGGACGCGCTGCAGACGACCGATTCGCTTCAGCACCCCTCGCAGACGCCGCCCCCGCCGCCCAACCCGGCCACGATCCTCTCGACGGTCGGGGCCGACACGACGGTCGGCGGCACCGTGCCGCTCGAGATCCAGTCGCCGGACCACCCGGTCGCCCGGGTCGACTTCGCCGTCGACGGCACAGAGGTCGGCACGGCGCTCGCCGAGCCCTATGAGCTCGACCTCGATACCACCACGCTCGCGGACGGGCCGCACCAGCTGGCCGTCAACGTCTCCTTCGACGGCGGCGGCTACGCGATCGCCGTGTGGCAGATCACCGTCTCGAATGCGCCGGGCGCCGTCACGACAGCCCCGACCGCGCCCGTTGCGGTGCCGATCGCGAAGTCCTCGCTCCCGGCAGCCCCCGCGCCGCCGGCGCAACCGACAGCAAGCCGGCCTGCGCTCTACCACGCTGCCTTCCCCACCCGCCCCGTATCGGTGAAGCAGCTCGACGCCGCACTCGTCGGGTACCTCGCCCTCGGCGGCGCCGCGCGCGAGATCCAGGGAACGCTGCAGCGCGCAGGCCTCGACCCGCCGCCGAACACGGGCACCGAAGCGGTCGCGCGGATGCTCGGCCTGCGACTCAATCATCCAGCGGGCCAGGACGATCTCGAGCTCCTCCCCTACCAGCCGGCGACGCGCGCCGAGGCCGCGTACTCGTTCGCGCAGCTACTCCAGCTCAGCGCCTCGTCGCTGCAAAGCGTCCAGCAGGCGGCCGACGCGTTCTCGCTGCCTGAGTTCACGCCCTGGCAGCAGAAGATCCTCGCGACTGCGGTGCACTACGTCGGCTACCCGTACGTCTGGGGCGGGACGAGCCCGACCGCCGAGACCCTGTTCGGCGTCCATTCCGTCGGCGGCTTCGATTGCTCCGGCTTCGTCTGGCGTGTCTACAAGCTGACCCCGTACCCAGGCGAGCGCGGTCTGGCCGGTGTGCTGCGCGGCCGCACGACCTACCAGATGAGCGGCGAGGTCCCACGGCGCGGATCTCATTCCCGCAGCGAAGCTCCAGCCGGGCGACGTGATGTTCTTCGGCGCGCACGGTCGGCATTCGACCCCGAGCGAGGTCGATCACACCGCGCTGTATCTCGGCAACGGCTGGTTCATCCAGTCGAGCGACGAGGGCGTGACGCTGCTCCCGTTCAGCGGTTGGTACGCGACCAGCTTCGCCTGGGGCCGCCGGCCGCTTCGCGAGGCCGGGCTGACCGGTTGAGGCCGCACAGGAAGGCCGTCTGCCGGTATCGCTCGGTTCAGAGTTCGTTCAGTTTCGGAGGAGGCCCGCAGGCCCCCGATATAGGGTAGGGCGCGATGTTGGCTCCCGACCTCTCGACCGAGCTCTCGCGCTTCGCGATCGGCTTCGATCATCGCGACCGCGCGCTGCTCCACCAGCTCTGGGATCGCGTGCTCGATTCCGAGCGCTGGTCGGAGGGTGAGCTCACCACCGAGTTCGAGCGGGAGTGGTCGACGTGGAACCGTCTCGAGGCCGTGGCGTTCAACGGCTGGACGGGCGCCGCGCTCGCGGCGCTCGAGTGGGCGGGCGTCCGCGGCGAGACGGTCCTCTGTCCGTCGAACACGTTCATGGCGACACCGCTGGCGGCGATCAATGCGGGGGCGAACGTCGAATTCGTCGACTGCAACCGCGACGACCTTTGCATGTCGTTCGACGATCTCGAGCGAAAGGTGCGCGAGCACAAGCCGCGCGCGGTCTTCCTCGTCCACATCGGCGGCCATCTGGCCTTCCAGTCCGACCAGATCGCCGAGCTCTGCCGGAGCGAGGGGATCGTCCTCCTCGAGGACTGCGCCCATTCCCACGGCGCGGAGTGGAACGGCCGACGAGCCGGGAGCTGGGGGGATGCCGGGATCTGGTCGTTCGCCCCGACCAAGACAATCTCGACGGGCGAGGGCGGCATGCTCGTCTCGCGCAACCCCGAAGTGATCGAGTTCGCGCGCTCGTTCCGCAACTACGGCAAGCCCGACTACGCCGTGCAGGGCCTGAACTTCCGGCTCAACGAGTTCACCGCCGCGATCGGGCTCGTTCAGACGACGCGCCTCGACGAGATCACCGCCTGGAAGAACGAGGCAGCGCGTACGCACCTCGATCCGCTCTACGCGTCGCGGCTTCAGCTGCCCGACGGGATGACGTCCGGGCTCTACAAGTACATCGTGTTCGAGCCGATCGAGCGCTCCACCGGCAAGGTCTACGACGAGCCCTGCCACCGGGTGCTCGGCCGGGCCGTCGACCTGCCGAACTCCGACTGGGTGGCCCAGAATCACTGGTGCGCGCCCCTCTACTACCGGCCAGAATCACGCGAGGAGGCGATGCAATGAAAGTGCTCGTGACGGGCGGATCGGGCTTCATCGGATCGCACGTGGTCGACCGGCTGCAGGCGAGAGGGCTCGAGCCGCGCATCTTCGACCTCGTACCGTCTCCGCACCATCGCGCCGGAGATGTGGACACGGTGCTCGGCGATCTCTGCGACCCGGACGCCGTCCGTGACGCGCTCCAGGGCTGTGACGCCGTCATCCATCTCGCCGCACTCGCGGATGTCGACCAGGTCACGAAGGACCCGGCGCTGGCCGATCGCGTCAACGTCCGCGGCACTCAGAGCCTGCTCGACGCCGCGCGCGAGCTCGAGATCGGCCGCTTCGTCTATGCGAGCACGATCTGGGTCTACGGCGACGCGGCCGGTCCCGAGGCAGTCGACGAGGACACTCCACTCGGGCTTCCGAAGCACTTCTACACCGCCACGAAGATCGCGGGCGAGATGTACACGTCGGCCTACACCGAGCTCTACGGGCTCGAGCACACCATCTTGCGCTTCGGCATCCCGTACGGGCCCCGCTCGCGGCCCACAGCGGTTGTCGCCGCATTCACAGCGAAGGCGCTCGCCGGCCAGCCGCTGACGATCGCGGGCGACGGCACGCAGTCGCGCCGGTTCGTCTACGTGGAAGATCTCGCGGACGGCGTGGCCGTCTCGCTCGACCCGGTCGCGGCCAACCGCGTCTACAACCTCGTCGGGCGCGAGAACACGAGCGTGCGCTCGATCGCGCGCACCGTCCGTGACGTCGTCGGCGACGTCCCCATCGTCCATATCGAGGGCCGGGCCGGCGACCTGAAGGGCGGCAACATCTCGGGAGCGCGCGCTGCCGGCGAGCTCGGCTGGGAGCCGACGACGTCGTTCGCCGAAGGCGTGCAGCGCTACGTCGACTGGGTGACCGACGAGGCCGGAATGCCGAGGGTGGCGACCGCGTCCAGCACCGAAGGCAGCGCGGCAGCCGTCCTGCGCCAAGAGTCCGCCGAGCTGTAGGCGTCCGAATCGTGGAGCAGCACCACATCGCCGGCGCGTAGGCCGCGCGTCGCGCGTCGCGCGATCGCCTCCGGCGTCGCGCGTCGCTCCCAGTCGCGGCCCCACGTCGACCAGAGAAGCGGCCGCCAGCCGCGGGCGCGCACGTGTGCAAGCGCTCCCGAGCTGAGAATCCCGTAGGGCGGCCGGTAGAGCGTCGGCCGCACTCCCGTCGCAACGCCGATCGCGTCCACCGCGCGGTCGAGATCGTCGCCAACGGCCGCGACGCGTCGCCGCAACAGCAGCGTGTGGCGATAGCCGTGCACGGCGACCTCGTGCCCCGCGGCGACGATCTCGCGCGCGAGCGCCGGTCGCTGCGCGACCTGCTCGCCGACGAGGAAGAACGTGGCCGTCGCTCCGCCCCGCGCGAGCTCCTCGAGCACCGCGGGCGTTCCCTGCGCATGCGGCCCGTCGTCGAACGTGATGGCGACGACCGGACGGTCGACCCGCCGCTCGAGCTCCAGCCGGTCCGCGAGCCGCGGCACGTACGCGGCAAGCGCCGGCGTGAACCAGATCACGACACGAGCGCGAGCACGAGCGAGGCCGCAGAGGGCATCGCAGCGAGCGCCAGGCCCGGCGCTTTCCGCGTGATCAGTGCTCCGCGCAGCGCGCCGTCCAGGTCGCTCTCGCAGTCCACGACCTCTGCGATTCCGTAACGCCGGAAGGCCGCGTTGTTCACGCGGATGTGGCCTCGGCCCCAACCGTACGAGATCGTGGGGCAGCCGCGGACGTACGCCTCGAGCACGGTCAGCCCGCCGGTGGAGTGGACGAGCGCGTCACCTGCTGCAAGCCATTCACTCATCTGCTCCGTGAAGCCGACCAGCCGAACGCGGTCCTGGTCGCGATAGCGGACACGCAGCCGCTCGCGCAGCTCCTCGTTTCGACCGCAGAGGCACGCCACGACGGTGCCGTCGAGGGCGAGCGCCGCGTCGACTGCGCTCTCGAGATCGCCCACGCCCCAGCCGCCGCCGGAAACCAGCACGACCTTGCCGTCGGCGGGGAGGCCGAGCGCCGCACGCGCCACGAGCGGGTCGCACGGTCTCGCGAACTCCGGCCTCGTCAATCCGTGCACGACCTGGACGTCGGAATCGGCACCTGCGACCTCACGTACCTCCTCGATCGACTCCGGATGGATGACGAGGTGCAGGTCGATGCCGGGTGCGGCCCAGTAGTGCATCGCGGCCAGGTCGGTGATCGCGGCCACAACGGGGATGTCGAGCCGGCCCGTTCGGCGCAATTTGCCGAGCACCTCGGTCGTCATCGGATAGACCGAGACGATCACGTCCGGACGCACGTGCCGGACGAGCCGCAACACGCCCCTCGATCCGAAGGCGTGCACGGCCGCCTGCGTCAATCTGCGTGTCGGCGCGAAGCCGACACACAGCCAGAAGGTCGCGTCCCACAACCACTGCAGTCCGAGCCGGAAGAACACGACACCCGCCGCCTTCTCGTTGACGAGCACGAAGCCGCGCCCCATCGCGCGCAGGCCGTCCTCGGTCACGATCTCCGAGTCGGGGGACTCCTCGCGCAGCTGGTCGGCGAGCGTCCGCGCCGGCAGGTCATGGCCTTCACCAACGGTCGCTGTGAAGATGAGAACGCGCGTCACGGCCTTGCGCGAGACTACCGCGTCAACCGGATCTACGTGCTCAGGACGGCCGAGACCTTGGCCACCAGCTGTGCCGGAGTGAACGGCTTGTGGATGAACGGCCCCTCGGACGTCGCGTCGGTGTAGCCGGACGTGTAGAGGATGCGCAGGCCCGGCAACGTCGAAGTGATGCGATCGACGAGCTCGAACGCATCCATCTCGGGCATCACGACGTCGGTGACGAGCAGATCGATGTGCGCATCGGCACGTGCGAGCTCGAGCGCGCGGCTCGGCGAACCGGCCTCGATGACCGTGTAGCCGGCCCGCTCGAGGGCCAGCCGCATCACATCGCGAACGATGTCCTGATCGTCCACCACGAGAACGGTCGCGCCCATGGTCACAACATCGCCCCGCGCCGGCGATCGGATGATCCCCGATCCGGGTACGCGCTCGGCCCCGAGCGGGCCGATCACACCGGTTTCCTACTGGTGGCTCGTTGCCACCGGCGGCCAGTGCGGCGAGATGTCCGGATCGCCCAGCTCCCCGTACGGCACGCACGTGCCCGCGAGCAGCTGCCGGTCGCTCACGAGCAGCTCGTCGACCCGCTGGTTGAACGGCACCGCCCGCTTCCAGCGCTCGCGGAGCGCGAGGCCCTCCTGGATCAGCGCGCGCGGGGTCTCCGGCCTGGCAGACCGGACGACGAAATAGTGACCCGCGACCGGCTCGACGCCGAGAGCGCGTGCAGCCGCGTTCGCCTCGCTCCTGTTCGCGGCGTAGAAGACCCACACGCCGTACCGCTTGTCGGAGGGGCCGTGCAGGAACGGCTCCACCCGCTCGCACGAATCGTCGTCCACCAGTCGGACCGAGGAGACACGAAGCGCGACGAGGTGATCGAGAATGTTGGCCGGGTGCCCGTAGTCGAACGACGAGAAGAGCGCGCCCGACGTTCCCGTCGAGCCGAACAGGATCGACCCGGCAGGCTCTCGCGCCACGGCGTGCGTGACTGCGTCGACACCGATCCTGTGGACGGCGTCTCGGTGGTGGACGTCATACCGAATCTCGATCGCCAACAGCCCCGCCACGAGGAGCAGGAGCGCGATGAAGCGCCACCGGCCCGCCCAGCGCGCGACCGCGACGCAGCCGGCAAGCACGACGGTGAGAAATGCCGGCGTGACCGGGATCATGTAGCGGTCGAAGAACAATGCAGAGTCCCCGCTGGCGGGGACGAACGAGAAGAAGAGCACCGGGGCGGCGACGGTGATCGCGCAGAACGCGAGCGTGCGATGCGCGTGCCGCACGAGCAGCGTGACGCCGCCGATCAGCGCCAGCACCGTGAAGTAGTTCAGATCGTGGCGTCCAGGCGCGACGAAGTGCAGGGCGTCCTCCCACACCGGGCGGCCGGAGAACGTCCTGCCGTGAGCCTGGCCCGAGCCGACGCCGTACCGGTCACCGAGCACGTGCAACGTACGCACGTAGTACGGCACGAACGTGAGCAGGAGCGCGACGGCACCGGGCCACGCCTCACGCACGACCGCCCGCGGGGCACGTGGCGCGAAGACGAGCGCGCCGGCGAACGCGGTCAGCGCGTAGAGCGGCGCCGTCGGATGCACGAACACCGAGAGGCCGAGCGCCGCTCCTCCGGCGATCCACAGGCGCCGGCTGCCCGTCTGCGCCGCCTTCAGGACCAGCACCGTCGACCACATCAGCCACGCGAAGAGCATCGTGTGAGGCCGGCCGAAGGTCGCATAGAGGACGGGGATCGGAGATGCCGCGGTGAGGAGCACGACCGCGCCGGCGGCTTCGTCGTCGTCGAGCAGGCGGCGCACGATCAGCGCGACCGCAGGCAACGCGAGGCACAGGAAGACGAGTGACGGCACCCGGAGAGCCGGCAGACCGGGCCACCATCCGAGCAGGAAGTGCTCGAGCCAGAAATGCAACGGGCCGCCGCCCCGCTGGGTCGAGACGATGTGGAAGATGTGGCGGAACGAGTAGTCGCTGAGCCGAAGCGTCAGCTCCTCGTCGACGTTCAGCGGCGACCACCAGACAGTCGGCAGTGCGAGCCAGGTCAGAAGGCCGACAGCCCCCACGACCGAGGCGGGGAGAAGGAGCCGCCTACTCAGTGTGGGAGGTCGCGAGCACCTGCATCTCAGGTGTCTCGGGCGCGGTGCGGTACGGATGCTCGTCGGCCACGTCGGTCTCGTGGTAGACGCTCTCGGCATTGACCGCCCAGATGTCGTGATGCGCCCCGGTGAGCAGGTTGTCGACCGCGCGCATCGCCGTCAGCATCGAGTGATCGGAGTTGTTGTAGCGGTGCAGTCCATTGCGGCCGACCTGCTGCAGGTTCTCGATCCCGTCGAGCCAGCTCCGGATCGTCTCGACGCGCTCCGCGTAGTCGGCGTCGTAGATCGGATACGCCTTCGGCACGCGGATCGCAAACCCGCGATCCACGCTCGCCGCGGGGGCGAGGCGTAGTCGCTCGAGCTCGTTCGCGGCGAGTGCCACAAGAGCATCGTCATCCATCGTCCACAGATCGTCGCCTGCGAAGCAGAAGTACTCGAGCCCGACACACGCCTTGTCCGGGTCGGGGACCATCCACGGCGACCAGGAGCGGAAGTTCTGGATGCGGCCGACGCGCACGCTCGGCTCGTGGATGTAGATCCAGTTGTCGGGGAACGGATCGGCGCCGTCCAGGACGAGCGCGACGGTGAGGAAGTCGCGGTACCGGAGCCCACGGGCGGCATCGATCACCGAATGCGGGGCGGCGGGGCTGATCATCTCGACCACCTCGCGCAGCGGCAGCGAGGAGATGACCGCCTCGGGGGTCTCGAAGGTCTCGCCGCCGACGACCACGGCGGCGATCCGGCTGTCCTCGAGCTCCATGCTCTCGACGCGTGCGTCCAGGCGCACCTCGCCGCCCTGCTCCTCGATCGCGCCGCGCATCGCCTCCCACATCTGGCCCGGACCGTAGCGCGGGTAGTTGAACTCCGAGATGAGGCTCTTGACCTTGTTGTCCTTGTTGCCGAAGAACGCGGCCTTCGCCGCGGAGAAGAACGAAAGGCCCTTGATCCGTTGCGCCGCCCACTCGGCGCGGATCTCGGTCGTCGGGACGCCCCAGACCTTCTCGGTGTACGACTTGAAGAAGAGCTCGAACAGCCGGCGGCCGAACCGGTTCGAGACCCAGTCCTCCAGCGAGTCGTCGACCTTGTTACGGCGAGCCGCCGCTCGGGCGTACGACCCCATGCAGCGTGCGAGCTCGACCGGCCCGAGCTTGCGAATCACGTCGGGGCCGCGCAGCGGATAGTCGAGGTAGCGGTTGTTCCAGTAGATCCGTGACATTCGCGGACGCCTGAGGAACTCGTCGCCCAGCACCTCGTGCCACAGCGTGTCCACTTCGATCGACTTGGTGAAGAAGCGATGCCCGCCGAGATCGAAGCGATAGCCGTCACGCTCGACGGTCTTGGCGATGCCGCCCACCTGGTCGTCGGCCTCGAAGACGAGGGCGTTCCGATTCGCCTGGCCGAGCAGGTATCCCGCGGTCAGGCCGGCCGGGCCGCCGCCGAGGACGAGCGTCGTCTGGGAGGTGTCATGCGTCATGAGATCGGCCGCGCGAGGCAGCCGCGACCGCCAAATCTAGCCGACTCGGCGATAGACGAAGGCCTGCAGCGGCTTGAAGTAGTTGTGACGAAGCGCGATCTCGTTCGTGGAGACGTGCTGGAGCAGGCGAACACGCGGATCCTGCTGGAGCGCGGACGTGTAGGCGGTCGACTTCTCCCAGACGAGATGCGTCCAGGTGGCATTCCAGGCCCGGTAGTCGCGGAACACCGGCGCCACGACCACGAATTCGGCTCCGGGCCGCACCGAGGCGATCGTCTGGTCGATCCTGGCCTTCATGTTCGACGCCCGTAGCCGGGCGACGGCATGACGCCAGTCGAAGATCCGGGCGTCAGGCACAGGCCCCATCGTGGTTGCGAAGCGGTACCCGTCACCGAGGTAGTAGCGAAGCACCGGCACTTGCTCGGGATGCGTGGAGACGACGAGCTCGCCGGGATGCATGAACCTCGACACGCCCGCGGTGATCTGTCGCGCGTTCTCCTTGTCGTCGCGCACGGAGTACCCGGCCCACAGAAACAGGATCACGGCGAGAGCCGCGAGGCCGCGCCGATCGGCTCGCGCGAGCCCGCGCGAGCCGACGAGCAGGACCGGCCCGAGGACGACGGCGAAGTAGCGCATCGTCCATGCCGGCGAGAATTGCGACGAGAGCCAGGCGAGAACAACCGTCACCGCGATCACCGCCAGGAGCGCGAGCACGATCGTGCGCTCGTCGTCTTCACGGCGCCGTGTGAGCGCGAGCAGCCCACCGCCGCCGACCAGTACGAGGGCAACGAGCACCGCGTCGCCGTTGACGACCGCTCCCGGCGCGAGCACGAGATCGCGGAAGCCCGGCGCCGTCGACCAGGGCGCACCGGTGTCGCGTACCTGCGACAGGACAGTCGGCACCCAGGGCAGGTAGAGCACCGCGACGCCCGCGGCAACGAGCCCGAAACGCTTCAGCCTCCCTCGCGCGCAGAGCACCGTTGCCGCCGCGAGGCCGACACAGAGGAAGAGCGCCCAGTTGTGCACGTAGACCATCGCTGCCAGCGCCGGCACGAGCGCGACGGTCCACGGCGTCCGGCCCCGCAGCACTCCCTGGACGTAGGCGTGCGCAACGACGATCGAGAGCAGTGCCTCGACCTCGTACATCCGCGTCTCCTGGGCGTAATAGGTCAGGAACGGATCGAAGGCCGCGAGCGTCGCGCAGATCAGCGCCGTCTGGCGGTCGAAGACGGCGCGCCCGGCCGCGTATGCAGCAGGAATGCAGGCGAGCCCGAACAGGAGCGAGAGGGTGTGGGTCGCGCGTTCGCCGTCACCGAAGAGCCGGATCCACAGACCGAGCAGCAGGTAGTAGCCGGGCGGCGAGCCGTCCTGGCGCAACAGGCCGGGGATCGACGACCAGTGATGGTGGGCGATGCCGACCGACAGGCCTTCGTCGATCCAGAACCCGGCGTTCAACTCACGTGTGCGCAGGAACGCCGACAGGGCCGTCAGCGCGAGCAGAAATGCGGGAACTGCGATCCGGTGGGACAGCACGACCCGCCACGGGCGTGCGAGCTGGACGCTGGCCACGGGTGCGAAGCTAGCAGCCCGTTCAGGCCGGCAGCGTCGGCCGCAGGCTCAGCACGGTGCGCCGGCCGTCGTCCACATAGACGACGTCGACGGTGTCGTTTTGCCGGTAGGTGCCCGCGACGCCGAAGAAGAGGCTGGCCCAGCGCCAGAACCCGAGGTGGCCCTCGGCCGACAGCTCCTCGCGGAAGACGAGCGCCCGCCCGACCTGGTCGAAGTCGACGCCGCGGTGCTTCGGCACACCGTTGACAAACACGTCGAAGGTGTCTCCGACCTCCGGGGGCAGCTCCACGTGGCTCCGCGCTTCCACGCTCTATACGATGCCAGTCGGCGTGCGCCGGACCGCCCTTGCCACTCTTGGTACGACCCTGATCGCCCTGATGGCGGCCGGAATCGCCTACGCCGGCAACGGCGGCCTTCTCCCCGGCGAGGCCCATTCCCCGAACGCGCACCGCATCGACAGCGCCTTCATCTTCGTCGCGATCTTCACCGGCGCGATCTTCCTGATCGTCGAGGGCGCCCTGATCACCTTCATCATCAAATACCGCCGCGGCAAGCGTGCGCGCACCGCCGAAGGCCCGCAGATCCACGGCTCGACACGGCTCGAGGTGCTCTGGACGGTCGTGCCCGTCGTCATCCTCGCGATGATCGGGACCTTCGTCTTCTGGGAGCTGCCCGGTATCGCGAACGCACCGAAGGCCGCCGCCGCCGACGAGACGACGATCACGGTCGAAGGGCATCAGTACTACTGGCTCTTCCGCTATCCGAACGGTGCCGTGTCGGTGAACACGATGGTGGCGCCCGCCAATCAGGTCGTGAACGAGCGCGTCAAGGGCCTGGACTGGGACGTGATCCACTCATGGTGGGTGCCCGACCTGGGCGGGAAGATGGATGCGATCCCGGGCAGGGTGAACAAGACGTGGTTCGAGGCGCCGGTCGGCGACTACATCGCCCGCTGCGCCGAGCTCTGCGGGATCCAACACGCCCATATGGACGGCACGGTGCGGGTCGTGCCGCGCGCGCAGTACGACGCATTCATCGCGCACCGACACGCGAACTCGACCGGGCCGGAGCTCGGCAAGGAGGAATGGTCGGCCTGCCAGTCATGCCATCGGCTCGATCACGCCTACATCGGCCCGGCGCTTGGCGGCAACCCACTCCTCAGTGACGTGAACGGCCTGACGACATTGCTCCGCAACGGTCAAGGGCAGATGCCGGCGGTCGGGAGGAACTGGACGAATGCGCAGATCGAGGCGCTCGTCGCCTATACCAAGCACCTGCCGAAGGGAGGCGGCTCCTAGATGGCCGTGAACGTCGAGACCGTCGAGCCGTATCGCGCCGACTGGCGCCGCGGCCGGCTGACGTCGCTGCTGACGACCGTCGACCACAAGCGCATCGGGCTGATGTACATCTGGACGTCGCTCTTCTTCTTCGCGTTCGGAGGGATCCTCGCGCTGCTCCTGCGGACGCAGCTCGCGACGCCGAACGAGAAGTTCCTGACGAAGGGCTCGTACAACTCGGTGCTGACGATCCACGGCACGACGATGATCTTCCTCGTCATCGTCCCGATCCTCGCCGGCTTCGGGAACTACCTCGTGCCACTGATGATCGGGGCGCGGGACATGGCGTTCCCCCGGCTGAACGCGCTCTCCTACTGGCTGTACCTGCTCGGCGGCATCGTCATCCTGATGAGCTTCTTCGCCAAGCACGGGCCTGCCCAGGCCGGCTGGACGTCATACGTGCCGCTCTCCACGCTGCACGAGCCCGGCAACGGCCAGGACCTGTGGATCCTCGGGCTGCACATCCTGTCGATCTCGTCGCTCGTCGGCGCGATCAACATCGTCGTGACCGTGCACAACATGCGAACGCCAGGGATGTCGTGGATGCGCATCCCACTCTTCGTCTGGGCGATCGTCACCTACGCCTGGCTGCTGATCATCGTGCTCCCGACGCTCTCCGCGGGCTTGACGATGATGCTGCTCGACCGCCAGGCCGGAACGCACTTCTTCGATCCGGCGCACGGCGGCAGCCCCCTGCTCTACCAGCACGTGTTCTGGTTCTTCGGCCACCCCGAGGTCTACATCATGATCCTGCCCGCGATGGGGATCATCTCGGAGGTCCTCCCGGTCTTCTCACGCAAACCGATCTTCGGCTACAAGGCCGTGGCCATCTCGACCGCGGGCATCGCGTTCTACTCGCTGCTCGTGTGGGCGCACCACATGTTCGCCGTCGGGCTGCCGATCGGTCTCGACGTCTTCTTCATGATCAGCTCGATGATCATCGCGATCCCGACCGGCGTGAAGATCTTCAACTGGCTCGCCACGATCTGGCGCGGGAACATCTCGTTCGACACGCCGATGCTGTGGGCGCTCGGGTTCATCGCCGTGTTCACGATCGGCGGCCTCTCGGGAATCTTCCTCGCCGCCTTCCCGATCGACTGGCAGGTGACCGACACCTATTTCGTGGTCGCCCACCTGCACTACGTGCTGTTCGGTGGGTCGATCTTCGGAGTCTTCGCCGGTCTCTTCTACTGGTGGCCCAAGATGTTCGGGCGGATCCTCGACGAGAACCTCGGAAAGCTGCAGTTCTGGCTCGTCTTCATCGGTTTCAACGTGACCTTCTTCCCACAGCACCTGCTCGGCCTGCTCGGCATGCCGCGGCGCGTCTACACCTACCAGGAGCACGGCCTCTGGGAGGTCTACAACATGATCTCGACGATCGGGTCGTTCGTGATGGCGTTCGGAATGCTCATCTTCGTGGTGAACGTCATCAAGACGGCGCGCAGCGGCCCGCGTGCCGGCAACGACCCGTGGCTCGCCGACACCCTCGAGTGGTACACCACCTCGCCGCCACCGCCGTGGAACTTCGACAGCGTCCCGTACGTGACGAGCGCGCGCCCGCTGCGCGACCTGCGGCGCCGGCTCGAGGAGACGAGGGGCTTCTAATGGGGACCTGGGCGAGACTGACGGCGCTCGCCGCGGTGGCGGGGACCGGCCTTGCGGTCGTCTCCGGCGCGGCGGGCTGGGACACGGCCCACCGGCTGCTCGCGGCGCTCACCTTGCCCCCGCTCGCGGCCCTGGTTGCAACCGCGTGGGTGAGCGCGCGCCGGCTGCTGCCAGCGGCAGTCACGTCGCTGGTGCTGTTCGGCCTCGCGGCGCTTCTCACCGGGACGACCGTCCACCTGATCATGGCGTCACTCGCCTTCGCGTCGACCGTCTACGTCGCAGCGCTGACGTTCCGCGGGCACGTCGAGCAGGGGCCGCTGCGCGACTATCTGACGTTGACGAAGCCGCGCATCATGTCGCTGCTCCTGCTCACCGGCGCTGCCGGCCTGTTCGTGGGCGCGGGCGGCGTCCCGGCCCTGGGCGTGTTCGCTGCGACGATGGTCGGACTGGCTCTCGCCTGCGGCGGCGCCTCGGCGCTCAACCACTACCTCGACCGCGACATCGACAAGCTGATGGGCGCGCGAACCGAACAGCGGCCCGTCGCCTCCGGACGGGTGCCGGCCGAACGCGCACTCGAGTTCGGCCTTGCGCTGTCGGCATGCTCGTTCGTCCTCCTGGACTCGCTGGTCAACCTCCCCACTGCACTCCTCGCGCTCTCCGGGAACCTCTTCTACGTGCTCGTCTATACGCGCTGGCTCAAGCGGTCGACGCCGCAGAACATCGTGATCGGTGGCGCAGCGGGCGCCGTGCCACCCCTCGTCGGCTATGCGGGCGCCGCCGGGCATCTCGGTTTCGCGGCGTTCGTGATGTTCGCGATCGTCTTCGTCTGGACGCCGCCACACTTCTGGGCGCTCGCGCTGATGATCAAGGAGCACTACGCACGGGCGAAGGTGCCGATGCTGCCGGTCGCGCGCGGAGATGTCGAGACCTCGAAGCAGATCGTGCGCTACACGATCGTGCTGATCGCAGTCACCCTCGCACCGGTCGCGCTCGGCACCTTCGGGCTCGTGTACGGCGTTTCGGCGCTCGTGCTCGGAGCGCTCTTCCTGGTGCTCGCCGTCCAGCTGCGCCGCACCCTCGAGCGCGGTGTCGCCGTGAAGCTCTTCCACTTCTCGCTGCTCTACCTCGCGCTGCTCTTCGTCGCGATGGCCGTGGACTCGGTGATCTAGATGGACGAACCGCTCACCGACGCCGAGATCGCCCGCAAGAACATGCTCTGGGGCTGGGCGCTCTTCGGACTCTTCTGCCTGCTCTTCGGCGGCACCGTCGTCGTCGCGCTCGTCTACCGCTGGCTTTCATAGAACACATCTGGATAACGGAGCTGGGCGGTGGGACGCCGGGCCGGCGTCTCGCGGTCAAGGATCTGTTCGACACGGCAGGGGTGCGGACGACGTACGGCTCGGTCGTGTTCGACGACCACGTCCCCACACAGTCGGCGGAGGCGGTCGAGCTGCTCGAGCGTGCCGGCTGGGCGAACGTCGGGAAGACGAACTTGCACGAATTCGCCTACGGCGTCACGTCGCAGAACCTGCACTACGGCGCCGTCCCGAACCCCGCCTTCCCGGACCGGACGCCGGGCGGGTCGTCCGGAGGCTCCGCAGCAGCACTCGTGCTCGGCTTCGCCGACGGCGCTCTCGGAACGGACACCGGTGGCTCGATCCGCATCCCGGCCGCGTGTTGCGGCATCACCGGGCTCAAGCCGACGTACGGGCTCGTGCCGATCGCCGGAGTCTTTCCGCTCGCCCCGTCGTTCGACCACGCCGGACCGATGGCTCGTGACGTCGCCGGTTGCATCGACTTGATGCAGGCTCTCGTTCCCGGCTTCACGGTCGATGAGGTCTCCCTCGACGATCTCTCGCTCGCCGTCGCGTGGGGCGAGGTGCCGGTGCGTGGGTCGACGGTCGAGTTTCCGACCGCGGAGCCGGTCGGGGCCGCGTTCATGCGCGAGGTCGGAGATGTCCACCGCGAGCTCTACGCCGAGCACGCGGAGCTCTACGGCGAGAACATCCGCGGCAAGATCGAACGCTGCATCGCAGTGTCCGACGCTGAATACGAGACCGCTGTCCGCGCACGCGCAGAGCACGCAGAACGTGCACTCGCGGCCTTCGAGGGCTACGACCTTCTCGTCACCCCGACGCTGAGCATCGATCCACCGCCGGCCGACGTGGTCGAAGTCGAGATCCGCGCCGCCCTGACGCGCTTCACGTTCCCGTTCAACGCTCTGGGCTGGCCGGCGCTGGCACTCCCGGCGGGGGACTCGTCGGTCCAGATCGTCGGGCGGCCCGGGAGCGACGCCCTCGTGCTGGCGGCCGGGCTCGAGCTGGAGCGTCGAGTAACGTCGGCAGCGTGAATGCCGACCTCGAGTTCGCGAACCTGCTGGCCGACGCCGCGGATGCGATCACTCTCGCTCAGTTCCGCTCGGCCGATCTCCGCGTGGAGACCAAGCCCGACCTGACGCCCGTCTCCGACGCTGATCGCACAGCGGAGGAGGCGCTGCGCGCGCTCGTCGCCGCTTCGGGGCGGGGCGAGGGAGTGCTCGGCGAGGAGTTCGGCGACGACGGGGGCGACGCGAAGTGGATCGTCGATCCGATCGACGGCACGTCGAACTACGTGCGCGGCGTTCCCGTCTGGGCGACGCTGCTCGCGCTGCAACGGGAAGGGGAAGTCCACGTCGGGCTGGTGTCGGCCCCGGCCCTCGGCCGCCGCTGGTGGGCGATCCGCGGCGAGGGGGCGTTTGCGAACGGTGAACGGTGCACAGTCTCCGCGGTCTCACGGGTCGAGGACAGCTCGGTCTCGACGACGTCGGCGCGCAGGATGCCCGACGGCTGGCGCAGCATCGTGCAGCGCGCCTGGTCGAACCGAGGGCTCGGCGACTTCTGGCAGCACTGCCTGGTCGCCGAAGGCGCGCTCGACGTCGCCTGCGACTCGACGTTGAAGCTCTGGGACTATGCGGCGATCCAGCTGATCGTCGAGGAAGCGGGCGGCCGCTGCACCACCTACGACGGCGATCCGCCGGCGGTCGACGCGAGCTTCCTCTCGACGAACGGGACGTTGCACGACGAGCTGGTCTCACTGCTCAGCGTCTGAGCGGCGTCTGAGCAACGTCTGACGCCGTACCCTGGGGTCGCGCTCCTCGACGAACTCGCGAAACAGTTGACGTGCTCGGCGCCGATTGCGTGCCAACAAGGCCAGGACCTCGCCTTCGTCGACGTACGGATCGGGGCCGTGAAGACCGATCAGAGAGCCGTAGTTGCAGTAGGGCCAGTCCTCCGGCGCGGTCGCGAGGTTCGCCCGCGGCGCGTTGTACGCGAAGTAACGCTGCAACTCGAGCAGATGCGAATCCGACTCGACGAGCGTGTCGTGGAATCGACGTTGCCAGAACGCGCCCCGCCGGCCGTGGTTGAGATTGAACCACCTCGCGTAGCGACTGTTGAGTCGTTGAAAACCGCTGCTCAGCGTCAGTTTCTCGATTCGGATCAGGAGGTGGTAGTGCGTTCCGACCACCGTGTAGCCGAGGCAGCTCCAGCCACTCCGTTCGACCTCTTCGCCGACGAGGTCCATGAACTTCTGCCGGTGACGAAAGTCGGGAAAGGCCTTGATGCCGTCGATCGCCTTTGTGTTCACGTGGTACACCCCGCCGGGGATCTCGATGCGGTACGTGTTGCTCACGGAACAAGGATGCGAACGCCGCATCGGCGACGCCAGTGTCCGTTTCGAAGTCGGCGCACTATTGGCGCACAAGCTCAGGCATTGCTCTGAGCTTGCTCTGAGCCGCGTCGGACCCGGCTCAGACGAGGGTGTTGGGCTTACGCCGCCGCGGCGCGGACGGCTTGCTCGTAGATCGGGTCGCGTCCGAAGCGGTCCAGTTGCGCCGAGAGCACGTCACTCGCGTTCGGCGGCTGCCCAGGCGGGAACGGCGCCGGTTGCCCGTCCAGGTCGATCCCCTCGAGACGATCGCGCACCTCGATCTCCACCTCGACGCCGTGCCCCAGCCGCGAGCGCAGCCAGCCCGCGAGCAGGTGCCCCTGCGCACGCGTCCCCTGGACGCGGATCGCGCTCAGATCGGCGATGTCCGGCCAGAGCGAAGCAAGCAGCGACCGCCACCGCTCCGTGCGCTCCCACGCGATGTCCGAGACGACAACCTGCGAGAAGAGCCCCGCGAGCCGCCCGTACGCCGCAGGCAGGTCCGGCCACTCGGTCGAATCGACGATCAGCCGGTCGACGATCCCGGTCAGCTGCTCGAACTCGGTCGACTCCCAGTCGGGCTGGCCCCGCCAACGACAGAAGACCGGCAGGTCGGAGATCAGAAGCGGGAGCGCGATCGACGCCGGCGCAGACGCGCGGTTGCCCCTCAGCGCCAGCTCGATCACCTCGCCGCACACGGCGCGGTCGCCGATCGGAAAGCAGCGCAGCGACAGCAGCGCGTCGAGACCGTCCGGGTCTTCCGGATGCGGCACCAGCAGCAGCGTGCGCGAGGGATGCCGCTCCGCCATGCCGGCAAGCGTCTCCTCGGCCGCGCTCTGCCACTCGGGCGGCGCCCACGCAATGTGCGTCATCACCGACGTGCGCAAGTTCGGCTGGGCTCCCTCCTCAGCGGACTCCGACCGCAGCCGCGCCAGCTCGCGCTCGATCTGGGCGATCGAGACGTCCTCGCCCGTCCAGTCGTTCGTGATCAGTGTCTTCGCCATGAGCGCCCATCTCGGTGGAGCAGTTCATCCGAGGCCGCAGGGCCCCACGTGCCCGACGCATAGTTCGGGAACGACGGCCGGTCGCGCTGCCAGAACGAGACGATGGCGTCGACGAGCGCCCACTGCTCCTCGGTCTCGTCGGAACGCGTGAAGAGCGTCGCGTCTCCGAGCATCGCGTCGAGGATCAGCCGCTCGTACGCCTCGGGCAGCCCCTCGCGAAAAGCTCCGCCGTAGAGAAAGTCCATGTGCACCGTGCGGATGGTCATGCCCTGACCCGGGACCTTCGCGCCGATCGCAAGCGACACACCCTCGTTCGGCTGCACGTGAATGAGCAGGACGTTCGGGCGCAGTCCCTCCGCGGCGGCATCCTCGAACGGCGGATGCGGCGCGCGCTTGAACTGGACGGCGATCGTCGTCTCCCTGCGGGCCAACCGCTTGCCCATGCGCACGTAGAACGGCGTGTCCGCCCAGCGCCAGTTGTCGACGAACAGCTTCGCCGCGACGAACGTGTCCGTCATCGAGCCCGCCGCGACCCCGTCCTCCTCGCGGTAGCCGCGCACCTGCTCGCCCTCGACGAAGCCTGCGCCGTACTGGCCCCGAACGACGTGCTTCGGGCCTGGTGTGTGCATCGCCTTCAACACCTTGACCTTCTCGTTGCGGACCGAGTCGGCGGTGAAGTCGATCGGCGGCTCCATGGCGGTGATCGCGACGAGCTGCAGAAGGTGGTTCTGGAAGATGTCGCGGATGGCGCCCGCCTGCTCGTAGTAGCCCGCGCGCCCCTCGATGCCGATCGACTCGGCAACGGTGATCTGCACGTGGTCGATGAACTGCCTGTTCCAGATCGGCTCGAAGATGCCGTTCGCGAACCGCAGCGCCAGCATGTTCTGGACGGTCTCCTTGCCGAGGTAATGATCGATCCGAAACACCTCGTTCTCGGCGAAGTGCTCCTGGAGGCGAGCGTTCAGGTCGCGCGCCGACTGGAGGTCGTGACCGAACGGCTTCTCGATGATCAGCCGGATCCAACCCTCGGCGCCCCGCCGCGCGGCGATCTCATCCACGATCGTCGCGATCGCGCTCGGAGGGACGGCGAAGTAATAGACGCGGTTCCCGCCCGTGCCGTGCTCCTCGTCGAGTTTCGAGAGCGTGTCCCGGAGCTCGTCCTCGCCCCGGTCGTCGGCGAAGTCGAGCGTGATGTAGTGCATCCCGGCGGCGAGCCTGTCCCACACTTCCTGGTCGAACTCGTCCCGCGAATGCTCCTTGACCGCCTGTTTCATCCGCTCGCGGAACTCATCGTCGCTCTCCTCACTGCGCGCCGCGCCGACGATGCCGAAGCGCTCAGGCAGCAACTGGCGCACGGCCAGCGAATAGAGCGCGGGGATCAGCTTCTTCGACGTCAGGTCGCCGGACGCACCGAAGATGACGAGGATGCAGCCGTCGGGCCGGCGGCGCAGGTGCAGCCCTTCTGCGAGCGGGTTGTGATCGGCCTCCGACACCTACTTCTCCTCGTTTGCGGCTTCGACGGCGTGGCCGCCGAACTGGTTGCGGAGCGCCGCGTTCACCTTTGCGGCGAACGACTCGTCCTGGCGTGAGGCGAAGCGTGCGAACAACGCGGCTGTGATCACCGGCACCGGGACGTCTTCAGCGATCGCCTCCGCGATCGTCCAGCGGCCCTCACCCGAGTCCTCGACGTAGCCGCGGATCTTCTCGAGCTGCGAGCCCTCCTTCTCGAACGACGCGTACAGCAGCTCCAGAAGCCACGAGCGCACGACGGATCCGTACCGCCAGATGCCGGCGATCTCGTGCAGGTCGAGCTCGAACTCCGACGACTTCATCACCTCGAACCCCTCGGCGTAGGCCTGCATGAGGCCGTACTCGATCCCGTTGTGGACCATCTTCACGAAGTGACCTGCGCCTGCAGCGCCGACGTGCGCATAGCCGTCCTTCGGGGCGAGGTCGACAAAAACCGGCTCGACCTGGGCGACCGCGTCGGCGTCGCCGCCCACCATCAGGCAGTACCCGTTCGCGAGCCCCCAGATGCCACCGGAGACACCTGCGTCGACGAACTTGATCCCCTGTTCCTTCGCCGCCGCGTACCGGCGCTGGGAGTCGTGAAAGTTCGAATTGCCGCCGTCGACGATCACATCGTCGGGGGCTGCCAGGCCGAGCAGCGTCTGGAACGTGTCCTCGGTCACCTTCCCGGCCGGGACCATCATCCAGAACGAACGCGGTGCCGCCAGCTGGTCGCGCAGCTCCGCGAGCGTCTGCGCGGTCGAGTCGACGCCTGGGTCGTACGTCTTCAGGTCGTGGCCGCGGTCCTCGAGACGCTTCACCATGTTGCCGCCCATGCGTCCGAGGCCGATCATTCCGAGCTGCATCTATGCCTCCTCGAGGTGAATGCGTGCGATGCGTCGGCCACGCTCCTGCAACAGCGTGAAGTCGCCGGCGGCCTGCGCGCGGATCAACGTGCCGAACCCGAATTGCCGGCCCGGGATCTCGAGCTCGGCACCGATGTCGTCGACCACCTGCAGGTAGAGGCCCGTCGGCGGTCCGCCCTTGTGCAGCTGACCGGTCGAGTGCAGATAGCGCGGCCCGAATCCCTGGGTCACGACGCAGCCCGTCTCCCGCCGCGCTCGCTCCGCGAGCCCGGCAATCGTCGCTTCGGCCTCGCGTGTCGGATTGACGAATGCCTGGATGCACACGTAGTCGCCTTCGTTCGCCTGAGCGAGGAGCTCCTCGAACGATCCCTCGGGCTCGACAAGCGGATCAGCGCCGGAGGCGAGGATCTGCGTGGTCTTGTCCTTCGCCGCTTGCACGTCGGGCTGGTCGAAGGGATTGATGCCGAGGATCGAGCCGGCAACAGCCGTCGCGAACTCCCAGCGGAAGAACTCCTGCCCGAGCTCGTACTCGTCGGCGATGCGCAGCTCCTGCGCCTGCCGGTCCGGGCCGTCGGCCGGCTCACCCGGGGCCGGAACGAGGCCCTTGCCGTGCTTGCCGGTCGATTCGGCGAGCAGCTGTTCGGCCCAAAGTCCGAAGCCCCCCGCGTGCGGCTCGATGCAGATCTTGTCGCGGCCGGCCTGCCAGCCTTCGCCGAGCGAGAGACCGAGGTCGAGGCCGGGGTTCCCCTCGGAGAGGCGACACGCATCGGCCATCTCCTGTGACCGCAGCAAGAGCCGCGCCACGTCGATTCCCATCAGCGCCGCAGGCACCATCCCGAACGCCGACAGCGCGGAATAGCGCCCGCCGATCGCAGGGACGCCCGCGAAGATCGCACCGAAGCCTCGCTCCAGGGCGAGCTCCTCCAGGGCAGAGCCAGGGTCGGTGACGGCCGCCCACAGCTCGCCGTTCTGGCTCTGCTCCCAGAAGTAGTCCGTGTGCGAGCGCGTCTCGAGCGTCGAGCCCGACTTCGAGGCCGACACGAACAGCGTCCGCGCGACGTCGATCTTCGACTCGAGGTCGCGGATCGCCTGCGGATGCGTCGTGTCGAGGACGTGGAACGTCTCCTGCCGAAAGGTTCGCCGAAGCACCTCGGGTGCGAGCGACGAGCCGCCCATGCCGAGCAGCACGATCGAGTCGATCCGGTCGACGACCGAGTCGGCGTACTGCAACAGCAGGTCGACGTCCTCGTACATGCGCCAGGGCTCGTCCAGCCACCCGAGCCACTGCTCCTCCCCCGAATCGGTCCAGACGGAGGCATCGCGCGCCCAGATGCGCTCGACCAGGGCCGCTGCAGTCACGCCGCCGCCAGGGACGCCCGCTTGGCGCGGATGCTCTCGACGATCTCGTCGAACGAGTCGCTGAACTTCTGCACCCCTTCCGCCTCGAGCGTGAGGGTGACGTCGTCGTAGTCGACGCCCGCCTCGGCGAGCTTCGTGAGGAGCTCCTTGGCCTTCTTGACGCCCTTCAGCACCGTGTCGCCGCGCACCTCGCCGTGATCCTGGAACGCTTCGATCGTGTCGAGCGGCATCGTGTTCACCGTGTCGGGCCCGATCAGCTCCTCGACGTAGATCACATCGCGGTAGTCGGGGTTCTTGGTCGACGTCGACGCCCACAAGCAGCGCTGCTTGTTCGCGCCCTTCCCTTCGAGATACGCCCAGCGCGGTCCCGAGAACGCCTCGAGAAAGTGCTTGTACGCGAGCTTCGCGTTCGCGACGGCGAGCTTGCCCTTCAGCTCCGGATGTCCGACGGCATCGAGGCGCTTGTCGGCCTCGGTGTCGACGCGCGAGACGAAGAACGACGCGACAGACACGACCTTGGACGGATCGCCGCCGCCGGCCACGAGCCGCTCGAGGCCGCGAATGTACGCCTCGACAACAGCCTTGTACCGGTCGAGGGAGAAGATCAACGTGATGTTGATCGAGGTGCCGTGCGCCGTGCAGTCTTCGATCGCCGGCAGACCAGGCTCCGTCGCCGGGATCTTCACGTAGAGGTTCGGGCGGTCGACCTCGGTTGCGATCCAACGCGCCTGCGCGAACGTCTGCTCGGTGTCGTAGGCAATTCCGGGCTCGACCTCCATCGAGACATAGCCGTCGATCCCGCCCGAGGCGTCGTACGCGGGCCGGAGGACGTCACACGCCTCACGGATGTCCTGCAGCGCCAGCGAGAAGAAGATCTTCGTCGGATCGTCCGTCTCGGTGAGAAGCTCCTTCAGGTCCTCGTCGTACGCGTCGCCCTGCGACAACGCCTTCTGGAAGATCGTCGGGTTCGACGTGACGCCGGTAACGGCGTCGTCGTTCATCATCCGCTTCAGCTCGCCCGAGTGGACGAGATCACGCGAGAGCGTGTCGAACCACACGGACTGCCCGCGCGCCGCGAGCTCATGGAGCCGTGATTTCGCCTTTGCCATCCTTCATCATCCTTTCCATCTCTGCGACCTTCGCAAGCCGGGCGACGTAACGGTCGCCGCCGTTGAACGTCGCGTTCAAGAATGCGTCAACGAGCTCGCGCGCCAGCGAAGGGCCGACGACCTCCGAGCCGAGACAGAGCACGTTCATGTCGTCGTGCTCGACTCCCTGATGCGCGCTGTAGGAGTCGTGGCAGATCGCTGCGCGAATGCCGGTCATCTTGCAGGCGGCGACGGCGGCGCCTACCCCCGAGCCGCACACGAGGATCCCGCGCTCGGCCTCGCCCCGCTGAATCGCCTCGCCCAGCTCGCGCGCCTTGTCGGGATAGTCGATGCGCACCGCGTCGGTGTCCGTCCCGAAATCGACGATCTCATGACCGGTGAGGACTTCGAGCACCGCCTCACGCAGGCGGACACCACGATGGTCGAACGCGACCCCGACAGTCATAGAACCTCGACGCGGGCGATCTTCCCCTCGTCGAAGGTGAAGCGGAGCGGCAGTGTCCGGCCGTCGGCCTGCACCATGGCGATCGCATGCCCGTCGTGCCGGACCTCGATCCCCTCGACGTGCACCGCCGGCAGCTCTCCTTCCATGCAGAACCCCGGCGAGACGAGCTCCAGGAACGATCTGATCGCGTCGGCCTGCTTCATGCGGCGACCCGCTGGAGGAGAGCGGTCGCGCGCGCGACCACGTTGTCGAGGTTGTAGCCGAACTCCTCCAGGACCGTCGGCCCGGGGGCGGAGGCGCCGAAGTGCTCGATCGAGATCGAGTCGCCGCGATCGCCGACCCATCTGCTCCAGCCGAGCTCGACCCCCGGCTCGACCGACAGCCGAGCGTGCACGTCGGGGGGCAGCACCTCGTCGCGATAGTCGGCGGGCTGATCGGCGAAGAGCTCCCAGCAGGGCATCGAGACGACGCGGACTGCGGTGCCCTCGGCAGCGATCCTGCGACCAGCCTCGAGCGTCAGCCCCACCTCGGCACCGGTCGAGATCAGAATCAGCTCGGGCGACTCGGCAGACTCCCAGAGCGTGTACGCACCGCGCTCGAGCCCGGAGGCGGGTGCCAGCTCGCTGCGGTCGAGCGTGGCGACCTTCTGCCGGGAGAGTGAGAGCGCAACCGGGCCGTCCGTGCGCTCGAGCGCCACCTTCCACGCATAGGCGGTCTCGTTCGCATCGGCCGGCCGCATGAACCAGAGGTTCGGGATCGCGCGCAGCGCGGCGTAGGTCTCGACCGGCTGGTGCGTGGGGCCGTCCTCGCCCAGCCCGACCGAATCGTGCGTCCAGGCCCAGACGACGGGCAGGCCCATCAACGCCGACAGGCGCACCGCGGGCCGCATGTAGTCGCTGAAGATCAGGAACGTCGAGCCGTACGGCTTGACGCAGCCGCCGTGCACGGCGATCCCGTTGACGATCGAGCCCATCGCGTGCTCGCGAATGCCGAAGGCGATGTTGCGCCCCACCCAGCGATCCGAGAAGAGCCCGCCACCCTCGAACTCGGTCTTCGTCGACTCGACGAGGTCGGCTGCGCCCCCGATCATGGTCGGCACAGCGTCCTTGAACGCCTGCATCACCTTCTTCCCGGCGTCGCGCGTGGCGATCTCCTCGCCGGCGTCGAACTCGGGCAGGTCCCAGGGGCCGATCCGGCCGGCCCAGGCGGCATCCCAACGCTCGCGCTCGGCCGGAAAGGCCTGCGACCAGCCGAGAGAGGCTCTGGTGCCACTGCGTCTCGAGCTCGTTGCCCCGGTCGACCGCGTTCATGTGCGCGTAGACCTCCTCGGGAACGAAGAAGTGCTTGTCGGGGTCCCAGCCGAGCGCGCGCTTGGCAGCTGCGACTTCGTCCGCGCCCAGCGGGGAGCCGTGCGATTTCGCAGTGTCGACGGCGTGCGGCGCGCCGAATGCGATGTGCGAGCGGACGATGATCAGAGACGGGCGCGCAAGCTCAGCCTGCGCGTTCGCGATCGCCTCACGCAGGGACGCCAGGTCGTTCGGGTCGGCGACGAACTGAACGTGCCACCCGAGCGCCTCGAAGCGCTTGGCGCGATCCTCCGTGAAGGAGATCGACGTCGTCCCGTCGATCGTGATGTGATTGTCGTCGTAGAAGTAGACGAGCTTCCCGAGCGCGTTCGTTCCGGCGAGCGAGCCCGCCTCGTACGAGACGCCCTCCATGAGGTCGCCGTCCGAGCAGATCGCATAGACGCGGTGGTCGACGATCTCGTGGTGCGGCCGGTTGAAGGTGCCGGCCAGGAACCGCTCGGCGAGCCCCAGGCCAACGCCGTTTGCGAACCCCTGCCCGAGCGGGCCGGTCGTCACCTCGATGCCTTCCGTATGCCGGAACTCAGGGTGGCCCGGGGTGGCCGACTGCCACTGCCGGAAACGCTTCAGCTCCTCGAGCGACAGGTTGTAGCCCGGAGAGGTGGAGCGCGGAGTACTGCAGGATGCATGCGTGGCCGGCGCTGAGCACGAACCGGTCGCGATTCGGCCAGTGCGGGCTTGCGGGGTTGTGGCGCAGCACTTCGGTGTAGAGGAGGTAGGCGAGCGGCGCAAGCGCCATCGCCGTGCCGGGATGGCCGGCATTCGCCTGCTGCACCGAATCCATCGACAGGGTCCGAATCGTGTCGATGGAGAGCTGTTCGATCTCCGAGTTGGCCACCGTTCCTCCTCGCCGGGTCGCTTCCCTGCGAGCGTAACGACTATTCCACCGCTGCTGCGCCGGCTCTGATCTCGGCCTTCAGTGCTTCCTCTCCGGCCTCGTCCTGTCCGGTGAGGACGGCGGAGATGACGTGGCCGTCCTGATGGAAGCGCAGCACGGCCGAATCGCCGCCGAAGTCTCCCTCCAGCGTCGTCGAGTCATGACCGGCTGCGTCGCCAAATGCCTTGAAGCTCTTGCCGAATTCCTCGGAGAAGAACGCCGAGACGATGTCGTAGCGTGCGTCCTCACCGGCGAGGATCTGCCCGAGCGTCGTGCCGTGGTACGCGGCGTTCGACCAGTGCTCGATCCGACGGTGGCGCCGGTAGAGCGGATCGTAGAACTCGGCGACGTCGCCGATCGCGTAGGTGCCGGGCCGGGCCGTCTGGAACCGCTCGTCGACGACGACACCGCTCCGAACCTCGAGGCCCGCGGCACGGGCCAGCTCGACGTTCGGCACGACGCCGATGCCCGCAACGACGAGGTCGGCCGGAGGGACCTCGGTCTCGTCGAGCCTGAGGTCCACCCCGTGGGCGCGGTAGGTGTCGTGAAGCGCCTCGGCGAGCGGCGGGGCCTGGAGCGGAGCGAACAACATCGGGTCGCGAACGATCTGGGTCACCTGCACACCGAGCTGCGTCAGCGAGGCGGTCACCTCGCAACCGACGAAGCCTCCGCCGATCACCGTCGCCGTCGCGGCCGAACCGGCGAGGCGCCGCAACTCGAGCGAGTCGTCCAGCGTGCGCAGGGGAACCGTCCCGTCCAGCAGCCGCGGACGTGAGCCCGTGGCGATCACGACCGTCTCCGCCTGCAGCTCGTCGAGCGACGCGAGCGTCGCGCCGAGCCGGAGGTCGACTCCGTTCTCGGCATACCAGCCGACCGGATGCACGAGCGCGTCTTCGGGCTGCGATTCCCCTCGCAGCAGGCGCTTGGAGAGCGGCGGACGGTGGTACGGGCCGTGCTCGTCCTGCGACCAGATGGTGATCGCGTCCTCGCCACCGCCTGCCCGGTAGGCCTCGACCAGCTTGGCCGCTGCCAGCCCGCCTCCGACGATCTCGATCATGTGAGCTCCTCCGACTTCATCTCTTGCTGTTCTGCCCTCGCGGCCAGATGGATTTCGTACCGATCCGGACGTGGCTCGACGACCTTCGCGACCGGCGCCCGCGGGACCGGCAGACCGGCCCGCTCGAGCGCCATCATCGCAGCACCTCGGGCCGAGCCTTCGTCGACGGCCGACACCTCGAGCGTACAGCCGAGCACATCGGCGAGGATCTGTGTCCAGTCCGCGTTCGCGAGCAGCGCGCCGCCCGTGACCACGATCGACTCGACGCCGCCGAGCGCGTCCAGCACGTCCGCCAGCTGATAGCAGACGCCTTCGAGCGCAGCCTGGACGATGTCGGCCCCGCTCGTGGAGAACGAGAGCCCGTGGATCGCGCCTCGCCGGTTCGGATTCCAGCCGAGGGACCGCTCACCGCCGAGAAACGCCAGGAAGACGAGGCCGTGCGCGGCCGCAGGGCGGCCGGCGAGGCCGGCGCCGGAGCCGTCTCGGAGCATCTGCAGGAGCCAGGCGTGCAGGTTGCCTCCATCGGAGAGCGCTCCTCCCTCGCAAAAACGCCGCCCGTCGAGGCGGTAGAGGAAGAGGCCTGGACGCGGAACGGCGGCGTCGGCCTCGTACACGACGCGTAGGGCGGCCGAGGTTCCGACCATCACCGCAGCTCGAGTGCGCGTGGTGCACCCCGCGCCGACGTTCGAGCAAGCACCGTCACCGAGGGCAGGGCGGACACCGGCGACCGGCTCGTCGGAGACCGGCGGCAGCTGCGCTCGGTCGATTCCCGCCGCCACGAGCGTCTCGTCGTCCCAGTCGAGCCGGTTGGGGTCGAACAGACCGGTGCCGCTCGCGGTCGAGACGCTCGACCGTGCCTCACCCGCGAGCCGAAGCAGCAGGTAGTCGCCGAACGAGAGATAGCGAGCCGCACCAACTCCCTCTTCTCGCAGGCGGCCGATCTTGGCCGGCCAGTAGGCGGGGTGATCGAAGCACCCGGTGCGGCGGTGATAGTCGACCGGGTCGAGCATCGGCGGCGACCCGCTGAGATCGCGCCAGGTGAGCACCGGTGTCAGCGGGCGGTCGTGCTCGTCGACCGGGACGAGCGAATGCCAGAAACAGGAGATCGCGAGCTCGTCACCTTCGCCGACCTGCGCGAGCACCGCCGTGCACGCCGCGACCAGCTCGTCGGCGTCGGACACCGTGTAATCGAGCCGCGCTTCGCCGGGCTCGACGATCCCGTGCTCGTCGTAGGCGGCTGCGCGAACCGACGACGACCCGACGTCCAGCGCGACGACCCTCGGGCCGCTCACTCGACCGCCTCGTCGCGCTGAGCGGGCAACTCGACACGGAACCGTGTGCCGGCGCCGACCTGCGAGGTGACGTCGATCGTCCCTCCATGTGCCTCGGCGATCGCGCGGGAGATCACGAGCCCGAGCCCTGTCCCCGGGATCGCCTGCTGCGTCGCGGTCGACGAGCGGAAGAAGCGCTGGAACAGCCGGTCCTGTTCGTCCGCGGGGATCCCGATGCCCGTGTCCGCCACCTCGAGCACGGCTCCTCCGCCCTCTGCGAAAGCACGCACCGTGACGGTTCCACCGGCAGGGGTGAACTTGAGCGCGTTCGAGAGCAGGTTGCCGACGAGCTGGAGCAGGCGCTCCTGGTCGCCGAGCACGGATGGAACGTCGGCGACCTCGAAATCGAGCTCGATCTCGCGGGAGCGCGCGAGTGCGGCCGAGGACTCGACGACCTCCCGCGCGATCTCGTCGAGCCGAACCGGGGCGAAGTGAAGCTGGAGCCCGCTCGCGTCGAGACGCGCCACGAAGAGCAGGTCGCCGACCAGTCGCTGCAGCCGCTCAGAGCTGCGATAGACGATCGCGAGGAAGCGCTTCTGCTCGTCCGTGAGCTGTCCCGCTTCGCCTTCGCGGATCATCTCGAGGAAGCCCATCATCGACGTGAGCGGCGTGCGGAGCTCGTGCGAGACGGTGGCGACGAAGTCGTCCTTCAACCGGTCGAGCTCCCGCTGCTGGGTCACCTCGCGCAGCGTCCAGATGCGCCCGAGGAAACCACCGCGGTCGTCGCGGACGGGCGCCGTGAAACCCTGGAACGCGCGTCCGCTCACGGCATCCTCGAACTCGTCGAAGGTCTCCTCGTCGGGGTTCCTACGAAGCCGCTCCATCGCTGCGTGGTACCGGTCGCGGTCCTTGATCCGGTGCTCGACCGAGAGCAGGCGGTCGACCACAGGCCCGTCGTACCTCATCCCGAGCTCGCGGGTCAGGTTGAGCACCGGCCTGTTCGCGAGCTGAATGTTGCCGTCGGAGTCCGACAGCAGGATCCCGTCGATCGTCGAGTCGAGCACGGCGCGCAGGACGTTCGCGAGGCGCTCGAGATCCACGTTCTGACTCGCAAGGTCACGCTGCTGGCGTTCGAGCGACGCCGCCATCTTGTTGAACGAGCGGGCGAGCTGCCCGATCTCACCTGGCCCCTGCTCCGGCACCTTGACACCGAGGTCGCCGTCGGCGATGCGCTCGGTTGCGCCGGCGATGCGCCGGATCGGCGCGACAGCGAAGCGCAGGAGGTAGGCGATGATCGCGACGAACACCAGCGCCCGGATGAAAGCCCCGACGAAGCCGGCGTTCATGCCGGAGGTGACCGCGTGGGAGACGCGAGCGCGGTCTGCCTCGGCCACAGCGTCCCTGCGCGCGACGAAGGGGTCGATCAACGCGCGCATCCGGTCGACCCGCCGCACATCCTCGCCGCTTGCGAACCTCGCTCGCGCCTGTGCCGGCGAGCGGGCCGTCAGCGCGAGCAGCGGCGCTGTCCAGTCGCGGATGTACGAGCGCCACTGACGGTCGAGCATGGTCGACCAGGTCCCGGGCTCGAGCGTCATGAGCAGCTTCGACTGGCCCGGCAGCTTCTGCCGGGCCAGAACGTACTGCTCGCGGAAGCGCGGGTCGGAGGTGAGCACGTAGCCGCGGGTCGCAGTCTGGAGGCTCAGGATCGAGTTCTCGAGGCTGCCGGCCGCCACGACGGTTGCGTCGGCGCGCTGTTCCTCGCGCGTGTCGTGGCGGATCGACCGGAACGATCCGGTCGTGAACAGGAACTGGACCAGGAAGACGACGGCGACGATTCCACCGCCGATCAGGATCCGGGCTGTCAGGCCGAGGCGCACGTCTAGATAGTTTCAGGCTATGGCGGTCGTCATCGCATCGTCCCTCCGCAAGGAGCTCTCGGGCGGGGTCCTGTTCGACGGCGTCTCCTTCAAGGTGGAGCGGCGAGACCGGCTGGCCCTGGCCGGCCCGAACGGCGCCGGCAAGACGACTCTCCTGCGGGCACTGGCGGGCGAGGTGTCGCTCGAGGGCGGCGAGCTCGCGCTCTCCAAGGGAACGCGGATTGCGCTGCACGACCAGCGGCCGCCGGCTCAGAGCAGACAGGCGCTGCGCGACTACGTCCTCGCGGGGACCGCCGACCTCGTGGCTGTGGAGGCACAGCTGCGCGAGCTCGAACAGTCGATGGCGTCCGGCATCCACGACCCCGCGACGATGCGGCGCTATTCCGCAGCCCAGGCGACGCTCGAGCACGCAGGCGGTTACGACTGGCGCGACCGCGCGGCGTCGTTCGTCCGTGGGCTGGGTTTCACGGACGCCGACCTGGCCCGCCCACTGTCCACGTTCTCGGGCGGCGAGCTGACTCGCGCGTCACTCGCCAGAGCGCTGGCGTCCCAGCCCGACCTGCTGCTGCTCGACGAGCCGACGAACCATCTCGATATCGAATCTCTGGAATGGCTGGAGAAGCTGCTCGAGACGCTCGACGCGGCCGTCATCCTCGTTGCGCACGACCGTTGGTTCCTCGAGGCGGTGACGACGGCGGTGCTGGAGCTCGAGGGCGGCAAGTCCGTCTATTTCCCCGGCGCCTGGCACGTCTGGCGTCGCGAGCAGGCCGCGCGCGCGATCCACCAGACGAAGACCGCGGTGCGCCAGGCCGAACAGATCGAACGTCTCGAGCGGTTCGTCGAGCGGTTCCGTTACAAGGCGAGCAAGGCGCGCCAGGCGCAGATGAAGATCAAGCAGATCAAGAAGCTGGAGGCCGTGCGTGTCCACGCGCCGGACGACAAGCGCCGGACGCTCGGCTTCGAGTTTCTCAAACCGCCGCGGTCGGGCCGCGACGTCCTGGTTGTCGAGAACCTGTCGTTGCAGGCGGGCGAGAAGCAGCTCCTCAGCGGAGCGTCGTTCGCGATCGAACGCGGCGAGCACGTCGCGCTCGTCGGCCCGAACGGCTCGGGCAAGACGACCCTGCTCGAGACGATCCTCGGCCTCCGCAGCCCCGCCGGCGGGAAGGCGCGGCTCGGCCACGGCGTCGAAGCCGCCTACTTCTCGCAGCACGAGGCGGAGCTCGACGAGCGCGGCTCGGTGCTCGACGCGGCAATGTCCGGCACGGGCCTGAAGCGGCCCGAGGCCCAGTCGCTCCTCGGGAAGTTCCTCTTCTCCGGCTGGGACGAGCACGAGAAGCCCGCCGCGGTGCTGTCGGGCGGCGAGCGCCGCCGGCTGGCACTCGCGATCGCCGTCGCGTCGGGCGCGAATCTCCTCGTGCTCGACGAGCCGACGAACCACCTCGACCTCGAGTCGCGCGAGGCGCTCGAGGCCGCGCTGGAGGCGTTCCCGGGCACGGTGCTGCTCGTCTCCCACGACCGCGCACTGCTCGACGCGGTCGCCGGGCGCATGCTCGCGGTCGAGGATCGCCGGATCGCGTCGTACCCGGGCGGCTGGGCGGATTACGCGCGCGCGCAGGAGGCCGAGGCCGCCGCGCCCGCCGCGCCGCCCAAGCCGAAACGGGAGAAGCCGAAACGGGCAGAGAAGGCGAAGCCCTCCGCGCTCGAGCTGGTCGAACAGGAGGTCGCACGTGCCGAGGCCCGTGTCGCGACGCTCGAAGAGCAGCTCGCAGCCGACTGGGGCGACGCCGACCTGCTCGCCGCGCACCGCGAGGCGCGCGAGGATCTCGAAGCGCTGCTCAGCCGCTGGGAAGCGCTGTTCGAAGCGTCCGGATCGACGACTCCGTGATCGGATCGAGGACGAGAATCGCCTCGTCAGCTCCCGCTTCACCCAGCGCGCGCAAGTGGGCCGCGAGGCGATCGGCCCGCACCGCCTCGACCTCGCGCGGACGCTCGCCCGCGGGCTCGACCTCGACGAGCACGCACGCGCTCCGCTCGATCTGCGCGGGGTCGCGGCCGGCACGCTCCGCTGCGGCGGTGACCTCTCTGTTGTGCCGGTCGAACCCTTCGGGCGTATTGCCGTAACGCGTGTACCAGGTGTTCCAGGCGTCGACATGCGGCAGGGCGATCGAGAGCATCCGCGGCGCGTTCGCTCCGATCATCAGCTTCGGCCGCCGCAGCGGTGGCGGCAGCAGCACGGCGTCGCGCACGGTGTGAAAGCGTCCCTCGAGCGTGACGTGCTCGCCGGCGAGCAGCCGCCGCACGATCGTGAAGGCCTCCTCGAACCGTGAGACGTGGTGGTCGAACGGGAGGCCGAAGGCGCGGAACTCCTCCTGGTTCCAGCCCGCGCCGAGGGCGGCCACGAAACGGCCGCCGCTCAGCTCGTCGATCGCCGCGACCTGTCGCGCGAGGATCCCGGGCGGATGGAACGCCGTACAGGCGACGAGCGGGCCGAGCGTGACCCGCTCGGTGATCCCGGCCAGCCACGCGAGCGTCGTCCAGCAGTCCCACGGGCCGCGCTCGGGACGCCCGTCGCCGCGGTAGAGCAGGTGGTCGCCGACCCAGAGGGAGTCGAAGCCGCACTCCTCGGCAGCGCGCGCCATCGCCGCGAGCTCGTCGCGGCGCACGACCCGCTCCACCTCGGGGAGCTGGATCCCGACGTTCATTGCCAGAACGCTTCGAACGCGGGCGGGTCGGCCGGGATGGCGGTGATCCGCTGCCAGATGCCGCGCTCGTGGTCGATGACGAGCACCTGGTCGATGTCGAGCTCGCGGCCGAGCCGTGTGCCCTGCGCGCGGTAGACCGCGACCGCGTGCTCGTCGTCGGCGAGCGACCAGCGCAGCGTGCTCAGGTACGTGCCGCCCGTCAGCCGCCGCGTCTCGCGGAAGAGGTCGAAGATCCGCGGCCGGCCCACGTACTGCTGGGCGACCGGGACCGTGCCGTTGACGGTCCAGACCGCGTCCGCAGCGATCACCTCGAACAGGGCGCGCGGGTCGCCGCCGCTGAACGCCGCGAAGACACGGTCGATCCCCGCGAGAGCTTCAGCGTTCAAGCGGCGCGAGTGTCAGCCCGAAGCCTTCGAGCTGGGAGTGGTAGAGCTCGGCGAGCTCGCGGTGACCGGACCAGACGATGGCCTGGCCCGTGGAGTGGATCTTGTTCGCGAGCGCCATGCCCTTGTCGTAGTCGACGCCGGGAATCGTCTGCGCGAGCGCGAACGCCACTCCCTCGAAGGTGTTGTGGTCGTCGTTTCGAACGATCACCCGCCACGCGTCTCCGACGCCCGATCCGCTCGACCGGCGCGGCTTCGTCCTGGGGGGTGTGATCGTCTGCGTCATTCCGCTCCGAGCGTAGCGATCACTGCTTCGGCGATCACCTTCAGCGGCCGGCCGGACACCTGGCTCGCCTTCCGGAGGCGCGCAAAGGCCGCGTCCTCCGAGAGGCCGTCACGTTCCATCAGCAGGCCCTTGGCGCGCTCGATCGCCTTGCGTGCGGAGAGAGCGTCGGCCAGTGACTCGGCCTCCTCGCGCACGGCTGCGAGCTCCTCGTGACGCGCGCGCGCCGTCGCGATCGCCGGCACGAGATCCTGCTCGCGGAACGGCTTGACGAGGTAGCCGAAGACGCCGGCCTCGACTGCTCTGCTGACGAGCTCCTCGTGGCCGTACGCGGTCAACATCACGATCGGGATCGGCCGCTCTTCGAGGATCTGCTTCGCGGCCTCGATCCCGTCGAGCTTCGGCATCTTCACGTCCATGATCGCGAGCTCAGGCTCGTGCTCGCGGGCAAGTGCGACGGCTTCCTCGCCGTCCCGCGCCTCCGCGACGATCTCGTGCCCGCTCTGCTCCAGCAGGTTGCGCAGGTCGAGCCGGATGATCGTCTCGTCCTCGGCGATCAGGATCCTCACGAGCAATAGAATCGCACGATGCTGCAAATCGACGACGAAGCCGTTGCCGCGCTCGCACAGATCGGGACGATTCGCATCACGGCCGACGAGGTCGACGGAGAGGTCGAGATCTCGATCGACGAGGCATCCGAGCCGAGTGAAGGCGACGAGGTGATCGAACGCGACGACGTCCGCGTGTTCCTCGACCAGGCCGCAGCCGAGGTGCTCGTCGACCAGGTGCTCGGCGTGCACTCCCACGGCGACCACTTCCACTTCTCGTTCGAAGACCAGCCCGAGTAGAGCCTCACCAGCCCGAGTAGGCCTCCGACCGCGTCCGAGTGGACACACCTTCGTCACGTTCACGTCATGCGGCTTGTCCCGTTCGGCCGTGTCTCGCCCGGACAAGTCCGGTGGCAGCCACCCAAACGAACTGCGCGCGCGGGTGAATCGGAAGTGGAACTTCCGACCCGTCTGGTGCTCTGACCTCGTACGATTCGGACGCCTGCCCGCAGCCGGCCGCGGCGGTGTGGTGGAACGGACTGGTTGCGAACCGCGGTGGCGTGACTCGACTCCACATGGCCGCAGGCGGCTGAAGCCACGCGGCGGAGACCGAGTCGAGGACGCGCTCTAGGCGGGGAACACGACCTCGGCGCGGGTGCCGCCGACCGAGCTGAGGTCGAGCGTCCCGCGGAGCTCGTCGCGCACGAGCGCCTGCACGATCGAGAGCCCTGTTCCGGCGACGACGGCGCCGACACCCGAGCCGTCGTCGGCGATCGCGAGCACGACCTCGCCGTCTCGCCGCGCGAGCTCGACGCGAACCCGGTCACCGCCATGCTCGAGCGCGTTCTGCAGCAGCTCGGAGAAGACCAGGGCGAGCGCGGTCGCGCGAGCGCTGGGAAGCGAGACCGGCTCGAGCTCTGCCGACACCTCCTTGCCACCGCCGACGCCCTGGACGAGCATCGCCCGCAGCCGGTCGATCAGGTCCGCGAGCTCGACGTCCTCGTCGCGGCGCTCGGTGAGCAGCTCGTGCACGGCCGCGATCGCCAGAATGCGATTGACCGAATGCTCGAGTGCCTCGCGCGGATCGATCGTGTCCGTCGACCGCGCCTGCAGACGAAGCAGCGACGCGACGGTCTGGAGGTTGTTCTTCACCCGGTGGTGGATCTCTTGCGCGAGCACTCCTCGCAGCACGGCCCGCCCATGCTCGAGCGCGACCGCGGCGTGCGTCGCGATCGAGCCGAGCAACTCGCGATCGAGATCGGTGAACGCTCGATCGCGGTCGGCGACCAGCTCGCCGATCTGACGCCCGCGCCAGCGCAACGGCTGGCGGATCGCATGGGTCGACGCGACCCCCTCGGGCCAGGCGATCCGGCCGTCGTCCAGCACGAGGGCGGCCCCGGTTGCGTGGAGCGCATCCATCGTCGTCTTGACGATCGCCTCGAGCGACTCCTCGAGGTAGAGCGAGTCGGAGACGGCCTCCGAGATGCGAGCGAGCGCCTCCAGTTCGTGGACGCGGCGCTGCGCCTCGGAGTAGAGCTTCGCGTGCTCGATCGACTGGGCGACCTGAGCGGCGATCGCCAGCAGGAGATCGACCTCGTCGTCCGAGAACGCGCGCGGAACGCGGGTGCGCACGTTCAGCGCCCCTTCCAGGGTGCCGTCGCGCGTCAGGATCGGCACCGCGAGGATCGACTCGTATTCGTCCTCGGGCAGGTTCGGGAAGTTCTTGAAGCGCGGATCGAGGTGCGCCTGCGACTCGAGCATCACCGCCGCCCGGGCGGCCGCAGCCGAGCCCGTGATCCCCTCGCCCGGCCGCATGCGGGGACGGCGGGACATCTCGTCGATCGAGGTGCCGTGCGTCGCGCGCAGGACGAGCTCGTCGGCCCGCTCGTCGTAGAGGTAGACGAAGCAGGCGTCCGCGACGAGCGCCATCGCCACCTTCGAGGCGACGAGGCCCATGACCTCCTGCAGGTCGAGAGTCGAGTTGACGGCCTCGATCGTCTCGGTCAGGAGGCGCAGATGACGCTCGCGAGTGTCCATCCGCGGCGAAGCGTACGCTCGCCCCGTGACCACGGTCCAGTGGCTGCTGATGCTGCACATCTCGGCGGCGTTCTTCTTCGTGGGCGGGTCGGTGGCGGCGGCCATTCTCAACACCCTGGCGGTCCGGGCCGAGCGGCCCAGCGAGACGGCCTCGCTCCTGCGACTCGTCCGCGTCACGCTCCCCATCATCGGCATCGGCGTCGCCGGAACGCTCGATCTTCGGCATCTGGCTCTGGCACGAGCTGGACTTCGGCCTCGACGCATGGTGGATCTGGGCGTCGCTCGTGCTGTGGGTGATCGCCAACGCGCTCGGCGGGATCGGCGGCCGCCACCAGGAGCGCTCGCGGAAGCTCGCCGAGCAGCTGGCCGCCGCGGGCGACACGTCCACCGACGAGCTGCGCGCGCTGCTCCGCGACCCGAAAGGGAACGCGATGTCCTGGCTCGCCGGGCTCGCGACGCTCGCGATCCTCGTCCTCATGATCTGGAAGCCGGGCTCGTAGTGGTGCTCGCCTACAGCCGCCCGTTCTGGCCGCTCTTCCTGCACGTACTCGGCGCGATGACCCTCTTCGGGGCGATCCTCGCCGCGGTGATCCTCTCGGGGGCCGCCTGGCGCGCCCCGGACCAGCGCCTATCTGCGCAAGGCGACCTTCTGGGCGCTGGTCTCGGGGATCCCCGCCTACATCGTCCTGCGCGTGGGGGCGCAGTGGATCTACTCCAAGGAGGGCTTCAGCGGCAAGGACGACCCCACCTGGATCGGCATCGGCTTCGCCGTCTCCGACGCGGGGCTCCTCCTCCTCCTCGCCTGCATCGGCTGCGCCTACTGGTGGCTGCGCGGCGGCAAGCCGCTCGCGGGCCGGATCGTCGCAGGCCTCTCCTCCCTCTATCTGGCCCTGCTCGCCGTGGCCTGGCTCGCGATGTCCGGGAAATGGGGCTAACAAAACGTTTACGCCAAGAGGGGGAAACTCCTCGCAAACGCGGAATAGGTTCAGCGCAGTGAGCGCCCTCGCGATCGATCTCCGTGGCACAGCCGGTTTCCTCGTGGCAGATGCCAAGGGCCGCGTGGTCGGAACCGTCGAGTGCCCGATGTACGGCACGAGCCCCGAGACACCCGACGCGCTGTCGGTGCGGTCGGGCTGGCTCGCGAGACGGCGGCGCCTGGTGCCGGCCGAGTCGATCGAGCAGATCGACGACGGCTCCAGGGTGATCGGCCTGCGCGTCGAGCGCGAGTCGATCCGTACGTTTCTCTAAGGCAGGTGTCTGACACCCGGAGGTGTCAGACACCCATTCGCTTCCGCTAGAGCACTCCGAGGTAGCGGTCGAGCTCCCACTGCGTCAGCTGGACGCGGTACTCGTCCCACTCCTTGCGCTTCAGCGTCACGTACGCCGAGAAGATGTGGTCGCCGAAGGCGCGCCGCATCAGCTCGGACGCCGCGAACTCGTCGATCGCCTCGCCGAGCGTCTCCGGCAGCGAGACGATCCCCTGCTCGCGCCGCTCCTCGGCAGTCAGGTGATAGAGGTTCGTCTCCATCGGCGCCTCGAGCTCGTATCCCTGCTCGATCCCTTCGAGGCCGGCGTGCAGGAGCGCGGCGAAGGTGAGGTACGGGTTGCACGCCGGGTCGGGGCAGCGAATCTCGGCCCGGGTCGCCTGCTCGGAGCCCGGCTTGTAGAGCGGGATGCGGATCAGGGCCGAGCGGTTGCGCTGCGACCACGCGACGTAGACCGGCGCCTCGAAGCCCGGCACGAGCCGCTTGTACGAGTTGACCCACTGCGCGAAGACGCCGGAGAGCTCGCGCGCGTGCCGGAGCAGGCCTGCGATGAACTGCTTGCCGGTCACCGAGAGGTTGTACTGGTCGCTGCCGTCGAAGAACTGGTTGCGCCCGTCCTTGAAGAGCGACATGTGGGTGTGCATGCCCGAGCCGTTCTCCCCGAAGAGCGGCTTCGGCATGAACGTGGCGTAGACGCCGTGCTTCGCCGCGACCTCCTTGACGATCAGCCGGTACGTGATCGTCTGGTCGGCCATGTCGAGCGCCGACGAGTAGCGCATGTCGATCTCGTGCTGTGACGGCGCCACCTCGTGGTGGTGGTACTCGATGCCGATCCCCATCGACTCGAGCGCCCGGATCGTCTCGTTGCGCAGCTCGGTCGCGGCGTCGAGCGCCGTCATCGCGAAGTAGCCGCCCTCGTCGAGCGTCTCGGTGCCGCTCTTGTCCTTGAACAGGAAGTACTCGAGCTCGGGGCCGATGTTGAAGGTGTCGAAGCCCATCGCCTCCATCCGCTCGAGCGCCCGACGCATGCACGAAGCGCGGATCGCCCTCGTACGGCTGCCCGTCCGGCTTGACGACGTCGCAGATCAGCCGGCCGACCTTGGCCTCGCCCTCGCGGGTCGGCATCAGGCGCCACGTGGCGGGGTCGGGGATCGCGATCATGTCGGACTCCTCGATCGCGTTGAAGCCGGTGATCGACGACCCGTCGAAGCCCATGCCGTCGTTCAGCGCACCCTCGATCTCGGACGGCGTGATCGCAAAGCTCTTGAGGTGGCCCTCGATGTCCGTGAACCAGAAGAGGACGTACTCGACTCCCTCCTTGGACACGGCGTCGAGCACGGCCTTACGGGCCTTCGGGTCGGACGTCGCCCGGTCCTTGCTTTCGATCATCGCCATGAAACTGCTCCTTCTCGGGATACGCGGTCAGCCTGATCTCTTCAGCTTGCCCTGCTTCTTCGCGTAACGCTCGCCGATCTTGAACACCATCAGTCCGATCGGGATCGAGAACACCCCGATCACGAGCAACGGCCATACGTCGTCCCAGGCAAGCCCTGCGCCGAGCAGGATCGAGTTGCGGCAACCGCGCAGCGCGTAGGTCGCCGGCGAGATCTTCGCGATCCACTGCATCCACTGGGGCAGCACCTCGACGGGGTAGTAGACGCCCGAGACGACGAGCATGAGGCCCTGCGCGACGAATCCGAGCTGCGTCCCCTTCTCGGGCGAGATGAGCGGCAGGACCGCGGTCATCATCCCGACGCCGATGAACGAGACGGACGCGATCGCGAGCAGCGCGACGGCGGCACCGTAGTTCGCGACCGGCAGATGGATGTCGATGAACGCCACGACGGCGATGAAGATCAGCTGCCGCACGGATCAGCCCGTACAGAACGGCGTAGACCCCCATCCCCATCAGGTGCACCGACCGTGAGACCGGCGCCATGAACGTGTACTCGATCGTGCCTTCCCAGCGCTCCCACGCGACCGTCTCGGTGACGATCTCGAAGATGATCCCGAGGAACGCCCAGATCACGCCACCGACGAGCAGCTTCGTCGCGAGCTCGTTCTGCTGCACCGGCCCGACGTCGACGCCACGCGAGATGAACACGATCGTGAGCGTGTTCGCGATCGTCCAGAGCAGGAACGCGAGATCCCACAGGAAGTAGCGCTTGGTCAGATACAGGTTGCGCTCGACGACCCCGTAGAGGCCGACCAACTCGTCGCGCAGGATCTTGCGGCGGGTGAATGTCGTGTCGACGGTCGCCATGGCTACGCGAACACCTCTCTCTCCTCGTCGTCTTCGGTCTTCTCGTCTTCGAACGTGCGCCCGGTCGCGGCGAAGAACGCCTCCTCGAGCGTGTCGACCCCGTAGCGCTCCTTGACGTCGTCGACGGGCTCGATGAACAGCAGCTCGCCGCGGTCGAGCAGGCCGATCCGGTCGGCCAGCTCCTCCGCCTCGTGCATGTCGTGCGTGCAGAGGAGGATCGTCGAGTCGTGCTGCTCGCCGGATCTCGCGAATGAACGTCTGCACCTCCTGCTTCGAGCGCGGGTCGAGGCCGGTCGTCGGCTCGTCGAGCAGCAGGAGCACCGGCGAGGTGAGCAGCGCCCGCGCGAGCGCGACCTTCTGCTGCATGCCGCGCGACAGGTTCTCCATCGGCTCGCCGCGCCGCGCTGCGGGGAAAGCCGACGCGCTCCAGGATCACCGGGATCTTCTTGTGGGTCTCGCGCGGGCCCATGCCGTAGAACCGCGCCGCGTAGGCGAGGTTCTCGGCGGCGCTCATCTTCTTGAAGAAGCTGGCCTCGACCGAGACGCGGTTGACGAGCCGCTGCACCTTGCGCGGCTCCTTGAACACGTCGTGCCCGAAGACGTGCGCGGTCCCGCTGTCCTGCAGCAGCAGCGTCGAGAGCAGCCGGACGAGCGTCGACTTCCCGGAGCCGTTCTGACCGAGGATCGCGACGCACTCGCCCCGTTCCAGGGTGAAGCTGACGTTGCTCAGCGCAGCGCGGCTGCGCCGATGCACGCCCTTGCGGCGCGTGAAGGCCTTCGAAAGATCACGTACGACGACTGCGGATGAAGAAGACAAGCCATGCTCCTTGGGATCGCGGGAGGAGAAGAACCGAACGGAGACGCACTGACGCCGCTAGAAGCGGCGGCGAGTGACGTCTGCGTTGGTGATCCCGGACATGGCTGGCGAAAGGCTAGGTGAAGACGTCCGCGACCGCAAATCAAATGCGGTAATGGCTGCGATCAGCGCGCGCGGCGCCGGCAGGCCTCGATGATCGCCTGCGCCTCGGCACGGTTGCCGAACCCGCTCGTCTCGGTCTCGCCCGCCTCGAGGTCCTTGTACACCTGGAAGAAATGCTCGATCTCGTTTCGCAACTGGGCCGGCACGTCGTGGATGTCCGAGATGCCGCTCCACGACGGATCGTTCAGCGGCACGCAGATCAGTTTCTCGTCCGGGCCCTTCTCGTCGGCCATGTGGAAGACGCCCACGGCGCGCACGCGCATGCGGCAGCCGGGAAACGTCGGCTCGCCGACGAGCACGAGCGCGTCGAGCGGGTCGCCGTCCTCGGCGAGCGTCCCTTCGAAGAAGCCGTAGTCCGCCGGGTAGCTCATCGAGGTGAAGAGCCGCCGGTCGAGCACGATCCCGCCGAGCTCCTCGTCCCACTCGTACTTGTTCCGGGAGCCGCTCGGTATCTCCACAAAGACAACACCGTCCATGAACGTAAGACTATGGACGATGGCGCATCATCACGGTCACGACCACGGCGTGAGCGCCCGGACCGACGCCCGGCCGCTCGCGGTCGCGCTGGCCCTGATCCTCGCGTTCATGGCGCTCGAGGTGGTGCTCGGGATCGTCGCCAACTCGCTGGCGCTGCTCTCGGACGCCGCTCACATGCTCGTCGACGCCGCTGCGCTCGGGCTCAGCGTGTGGGCGGCCCGCCTCGCGTTGCGGCCGCCCGGCGGCTGGATGACCTTCGGCTTCCGCCGCGCCGAGATCCTCTCCGCCCAGGTCAACGGCGCCACGATGCTCGTTCTCGGGCTCGCTGATCGTCGCCGAGGGCGTGCACCGCCTCGTCGACCCGCCGGACGTGCGCGCACCGATCGTGGTCGCGACTGCGGTGGTCGGCGCCGTCGTCAACGTCGTCGCCCTCCGCCAGGTCGCGCGGGCGAATCGCGCCAACCTGAACGTGGAGGGGAGCTACCGCCACCTCCTCACCGACCTCTACGCGTTCGCCGGGACCGCCCTGGCCGGGATCGTCGTCTGGACGACGGGCTTCGAACGGGCCGACCCGATCGCGTCGCTCGCAGTCGCGGCGTCGATGCTCGCCGCGGCGTGGCCGCTGCTGCGCGCGTCGGGGCGCGTCCTCCTCGAGGCAGCGCCGGAGGGAATCGATCCCGACGAGGTCGCGGTCGTTCTGCGGTCGCACAAGGGCGTGACCGACGTCCACGACCTGCACATCTGGGAGATCAGCTCCGGCTTCCCTGCCCTCTCCGCCCACGTCCTCGTCGAGCGGGGCGAGGACTGTCACCGCATCCGCCGCGAGCTCGAGCACGAGCTCGGCGTCCGGTACGCGATCGACCACACCACGCTCCAGGTCGAGCACACCTCCGACCGCCTGCTCGCGATCGAGCCCTTGCGAAATAGCCGGGAGGACCGCTAGATTGCGGCTACGTGCAGCGCCGTCGGCGGCGCGCGCGGAGGCAACGAGGCCTCGTCACTCTTGGAGTGGCGGGGCCTTTTTTCGTTTCGCGACCACAAACTCGACCACGAAACAAGGAGTGAAGGGATGTCCAAGTACAAGCTCGAATACATCTGGCTCGACGGCTATGAGCCCGTCCCGAACCTCCGCAGCAAGACGAAGATCGTGGAGTTCGACGGCGAGCCCGTCCTCGAGGAGCTTCCGGTCTGGAACTTCGACGGCAGCTCGACCCGGCAGGCGGAGGGCAGCAACTCGGACTGCCTGCTCCAGCCGGTCGCGCTCTTCCCGGACCCGGCAAGACGCAACGGCCTGCTCGTCATGTGCGAGGTGCTCCTGCCCGACGGGACACCTCACCCGTCGAACAGCCGCGCGACGATCCCGGACGACCCGGGCACCTGGTTCGGCTTCGAGCAGGAGTACTTCCTCTACCGGGACGGCGTGCCGCTCGGCTTCCCTCGCGAGGGCTTCCCGGCTCCGCAGGGCGAGTACTACACCGGGATCGGCTACAAGAACGCCGGCGACGTCGCCCGCGAGATCGTGGACGCGCACATCGACCTCTGCCTCGAGGCGGGGATCAACCTCGAGGGCATCAACGCCGAGGTGGCGAAGGGCCAGTGGGAGTTCCAGATCTTCGGCAAGGGCTCGAAGCGGGCCGCGGACGAGGTCTGGCTCGCCCGGTACCTCCTCCTGCGACTCTGCGAGCGCTACTGCGTCGACGTCAACTTCCATCCCAAGCCGCTCGGCACCGAGCACGACTGGAACGGCTCCGGGATGCACACGAACTTCTCCACCAGCTATCTCCGCGAGGTCGGTGGCGAGGAGTACTTCGAGGCGCTCATGGCGGCCTTCGACGAGGTCAAGGACGAGCACATCGCCGTGTACGGGCCGGACAACCACATGCGGCTGACGGGACTGCACGAGACCGCCGCGATCGACGACTTCACGTTCGGCGTCGCAAACCGAGGCGCCTCGATCCGCATCCCGCACAGCTTCGTCGGGAACGGCTATCGCGGCTACCTCGAGGATCGCCGGCCGAACTCGCTCGGCGACCCCTATCGGATCGCGGGCCGGATCCTGCAGACGATCGAGACGGTGCCGACCGAAACCGGGGCAGCGGCCGACCGGCTGGCCGAGGAGGTCGCGGCCTAGCGCGAACGGATTTGACAGCGTTCGCATACTGAGAAGGCATGCCCGCAATGCCGTCGACGATGTTCGCCAAGCAAGTCGCCCTCACGGCGACCATCGTCGCGCGCTTCAACGTGTGCTAGCCGGCGCTTTCGTTCACCCCGCCGTCGCCGGCTAGCTCCTTTCCCTCGCGGGACCCACGTTGAAGAAGGGAGTGGCCATGAGCCGCACAGCCGAACCGACGCCGTTGTGGTGCACCTGCGAGAAGCCTCTGCCGGTGCACATCGCGGAACGCAAAGGTGCCGCCCGCAGCGTTTGCGCCCGCTGCGAACGGCCCCTGCGCCTGCAGCTCCGGGTCAGCTGACGATCAGGTGATCCGGAAGGTGACGGTCACATCGGCGGTGACGTCCTGTGTGCCGGGCTCGATCGGCGTCGCCGCGCTCTTCCCGGCGGCGACGGCCTCGTAGACCGGCGCCGGGGCGGCCGCCGTCTGCTCGGTCACGGACGACACCGGTCCGACCCCGAAGCCGCCGGCTCCGGCGAGCGCCGCGGCCTTGGCGCGGGCATCGGCGACGGCCTTGCCCAGGGCGTCGCGATAGCGCGCGTCCCGGTCCGAGACGTCGAGCGTCGGGCCGCTCACGTTGTTCGCGCCTGCGGCGACAGCCGCGTCGATCAAGGCGCCCGCCCCGGCGATCTTCGCCTCGGCGGAGACCGAGTTGTCGGCGACGTAGCCGGTCACCTGGTTCCGGTCGTTCGTCTGCGGGTAGAGCGAGACCTGCTGCGTCTGGAGATTCGACCCGCCGGCGGCCTTCAACGCCGCGATCACTGAGCTCATCAGCTTCGCGTTCTGAGCCAGCGCTGCGGCGGCCGTCGCCGCCTGCGTGTGCACCCCGGCCGAGACCGAGGCTTCGTCGGGCACGACGGTGACGACTCCGTGCCCGGTCGTGGTCACAGTGTCGGGCGAGGCGACGTCGCCGCGCGCCGCTTCCGGGCGGCCGACCCCGGCGAAGGCCGCGACGGCGACGAGAGCGGCCGCGGCCGCTGCGAGTGTCAATAGGCGTCTCATGCTCGTCCTACGCCGCCGCTCTGCTTTCCTGTCACACGTGCGCTACCGCTTCGTCGATTGCCGCTGGTCGCTCGACGACCCCGAAGCCGGGCGGCGCGCCTATCTCGGCGGCCACATTCCGGGCGCCGCGTTCCTCGACGTCGAGCGGGATCTCTCGTCGCGCGCCCGGCGCCGAGCGGACGCCACCCGCTCCCGGGCCGTGCAGAGTTCGCTGCCGCGGCCGGACGCGCGGGCATCGACAACCGACACGTTCGTGATCGCCTACGGCTCGCTCGGAGGGGCGGAGCGGCTCTGGTGGCTTCTACGCCATTTCGGCCACGACGACTGCGCCGTGCTCGACCTGACGGCCTGGCTCGGGCCGCTGCGCACCGGCGACGAGATGCCCGCCCAGGCTGAGTTCTCCGCGGTGGAGCGCACGGACGACACGATCGACCGCGACGAGCTCGCCGCCCGGCTGGGCGGGCTCGTGGTCGTCGACGCGCGAGTGCCGGCCCGCTGGCGTGGCGAGCCGAACCCCGTCGACCGTGTGCCGGGGCGCATCCCCGGGCGCCGTCAACGCCCCGTGGAACGACGAGCTCCCGGCGCTGCCGGACGGCGAGCTGGTCGCCTACTGCGGCTCCGGCGTCACGGCGTGCGTCCCCCTGCACCGGCTCCAGCTGGCCGGCCGGATGGGCCGGCTCTACCCGGGCTCGTGGTCGGAGTGGGAGCAGCACCCGGAGCTCCCGGTCGAGCACTCTTCCTAGGCGGCCGTCGCAGTCGCGAACGGCCCGAGGTACTGCTCCCAGCGCTGTGGGATCTTCGGTGTCGCGAGGCGGATGAACAGCACCGGGGCGGGCTGACGGGGCCGCGCGGGCAGCACCATCTGCACCTCGTGCGGCAAACGGTTCCCCTTGCGCAGGTTGCAGGGCGCGCACGACGTGACGACGTTCTCCCACGTCGAGTCCCCGCCTTTCGAGCGCGGGATCACGTGGTCGAGCGTCAACCGGCCGCCCGAGGTGCCGCAGTAGACGCACCGCCACCCGTCACGGGCGAAAAGCGCCCGGCGGGAGATCTTCCGCTGCACGATGCGCGGAACGCGGACGTAGTGGACGAGGCGGATCACATGCGGCCACCGGAACGTGTCCGTGGCCGAGCGGAGTGGTCGATCGAGCTCCTCGACCACCTCTGCCTTGCCCTTGAACACCAGTACGTGGGCGCGGCGCAGTGAGCACACGTTGAGCGGCTCGTAACTCGCATTGAGGACGAGTACTTGCTGCACCTTGCCGGGCAATGTACCCAAGAAGCCGGGGGTGCAAGGGAGCGCGGGACAGGCGGCTCGCCGGCCGAGTGCGTCAGCGGCCCATCGCGCGTTCGACGGCCTCTTGTTCCTCCGGGGAGAGGGCCACCGAGGCGCGGCCGCGCTCGAGCTCCTTCATGTAGATCCGGGCGTAGTCGCGGCCCTGGATCGCCGTGACGATCAGCCCGGTGCGCGCAGAGTCGAGCAGCGCGAGCGACGCTGACTGGTGCCCGCCCGTGTCCTCGTAGGCGTCGTAGCGGACGATCGACATGTTCGTGACCGTCCCGTCGATCCGGCGGTCGACGCGCGCCAGGCCCGCGGCCACCTCGTCGACCGCGCGATGGAGGTCGTCGACCCGGCCCTGGAGCGAGACGGCGAAGTCGACCAGGTCCTTGCGCCCGCCACCGAGCAGCGACCGCTGGGCGTCGCGCACGCGTCGCACCTTGATCCAGGCCCACCAGGCGATCCCGATCCCGACCAGGCCCACTGCCACGCCTGCCAGAGCGACGATCAGCGCGGTTGTCGCCGAGACGTGCACGACGCCGAGGCTAGCCGATCTAACCGAGCGAGAAGATGACCGGGTAGCTCGCCTTGTTGTTCGTCGGATCGGACTCTCCCGGCACGCGGGCGACGTCGACGTGGACGAACGTCTTGCGGGCGAACGGCACCCCGCCGAGATCCGAGAAGGACAGCGTCACGTCCTGCCCGGGGTTGATCACCTTGATCGTCTTCGTCCGCACGATCGCCTGCGGCGTCTTGTCGATCGTCAGGGTCACCTTGATCCCGACCTCCTGGGAATCGCCGCCGTCGTGAATCGTGACGGCGAACGCGAGGTTGGTGCTCGCCGTAACGGTGTTCTCGTTCGTTTCGGAGAGCACCTGGCCGCCGGGGTTCGCCTTCGTGGACACGATGTTCGTGCCGTGCACGCCGGTCGACGTGCCGCCCGTCGATGCACCGCGCAGACGCTGCAGCACGAGGGCCATCGAGTGCTCGGTGGTGAAGTCCTGGTTGGCGACGAAGTTCGAGTCGGGCGGCACGACACCGCTGATGCCCTTGCCCTTCATGACGGCCGCCGACGGGATCCTGAAGAAGTCGTCCCAGACGACGTCGCTCGCGAGCAACCGCTCGGCCTGGGCGGCGAGGATCGACGCATCGTCCGACGACTTCGACGACGCGGTGGTGGCGAAGGCGGTCGCGAGCCCTGCGACGCCGCTGACGCGCAACTGCAACGACTGGATGATCGCGTGGTTCTCGTCGCGGAGCGGGCCGGGCGGATTCAGGCGCTGCGCAGCGGCGACGTTCTGCCGCTCCTGCTCGGCGATCCCGGCGAGCTTGGCGGTCAGGCCGGTGACCTTGGTGCCGGGCGTGGTCAGGGCGTCCGCGACGGCTGCGCCGTCGGCCTCTGAGCTGTGCGCGATCGTCCCGACCTGCGTCATGTAGTGCTGGTATCTGGCGTGCTTCGACGTCGACGCGCACCCCTGGATCACGAGCCCGAAGAACACGAGCACGGCGATGAGGATCACGATCAGGCCGAGCAGCCGCAGGATCGGCGTCAGTCCACGCGGCGGACCGGTGGGTCGGCGCATGCCGGTGCCCCGGCCGCCCCGGCGCGGCAGACGAACCCGGCTCTGGGGTGATGCCTGCTCGGTGGTGGCGGCCTCGTCTTCGAAGAAGTCGAAGTCGATATCGTCGTCGCGGGGGTCCATGCGCAGGGCGAATCTACCGCGTTCGTTCGCTCCGTAAAGGAAATGTCCTGGCAGCACCGTAGAAACGAGGGTGTCTTCGGCTGCGCTCGAGCACGACCTCTTCCTCGGCCGCTACCGGCCGCTACGCCCGTTGGGCGCCGGCGGGATGGGGCACGTGTGGCTCGCCCGGGATGAACGGAGCGGTCTCGACGTCGCACTGAAGATCGTCGCCCGCGAGGGCAAGTCCGGGCACAGGGCCGAACGTGAAGCTCGAGCGGCCGCTTCGCTCCGTCATCCGCGCTGCCAGCGGATCGTCTCGCTGGCGCGGGACCAGTCCCACGTCTACATCACCTACGAGTACATCCCCGGTCGCACGCTGCGTGAGGCGATGCGCGCAGGGGAGCTCGACGACGCAGCCGCGATCGAGGTCGCGGCGCAGATCTCTGAGGCGCTTGCCCACGCCCACGGCAAGGGGATCGTCCACCGTGACGTGAAGCCGTCGAACGTCCTCCTCGCCCAGCACCTGGACACCGAGCCGGGCGCCGTGGACGTCCGCCTGCTCGACTTCGGGCTCGCGCAGATGGCCGAATTCGACACGCTGACCGCGCTCGGCGACATCCCCGGGACGCTCGCCTACATCTCGCCGGAGCGTCTGCAGGGCCTGACGGCCACCTCCGCCGCCGACGTGTGGGGCGTGGGCGTGCTCCTCTGGGAGGCGCTGGCGGGGGAGCATCCGTTCTGGGGCGGCGATCTGACGGAGACCTCCCGCCGGATCCAGCACGGCGCGGAGCCGCTTGCCGCGCTGCGCCCCGACCTGCCGCAAAATGTGCTGGAAACGGTGGGAAATGCGCTGCTCGTCAACCCGCAGCGCCGCCCGTCGGCCGAGCGCCTCGCCCACGAGCTGCGCTCGCTGCCAAGACGGCGGCGCTCCAGGCAAGGCGGCTCGAAGCCCGTCACGCCGGCGCGGTCGTGGACCGACGTCGCGTCGGAGCGGCTGGCCCCCGCGGCGCTGACCGGGCTCGCCACCGGCTGGGTGGCGGCGACGCTGCCCTTCTATCCAGCGGGCTGGCCGGTGGGGATAGCCGCGCTGGGGGCCACGCTCGGCTTCGCGGCGCCGCGCCTCGGGCTGCTCTATGCGCTCACGGTGGCGTTCTTTCCGCTCGCCAACATCTCTCTGGGCCTCGCGATCGTCTATGCCGCCGTGGCCGCGTGCTGGTTCGCATTGAGCTGGCGGGACGCGCGGGCGGGCCTGCTGCTGGCGGTCGGGCCGTTGCTCGCGCCCCTCGCTGCGCTCGCGCTGCTTCCCCTCGCAGCCCAGTTCGCCCGAGGCCGGGCGCGCCGCGCGGCTCAGGCCGGCTGTGCGTTGCTGCTCGCCGCCGCGGTTGCCGGGCTCCGCCACTCGTCTCTGCCCTTCGACGGATCGGCGCCCCCGCTCGGGCTCGGGATCACCGGCTCGGCCCGGCCCGCTGCGGTCGCCCACGCCCTCTGGGCGCAGCTCGCGGCCCATCCGGCTCTGGTCGGCGAGGCACTCGTCCTCGGCGCCGCGGCCGCGCTTCTGTCCCGCGTCCGCCGGCGCGGCCCGTGGCCGGCCGCGATCTTCGGCGCGGCACTCCTCGCGGCCACCGCCCTCCTGGCTCCGGCTGCGGCGATCCTCCCGCTGATCGCAGCCGCCTGGCTGACCGCCACCGTGCTGGCGTTCGAGCCCCAGACATAAACTCTGTCGTCGGGGCACGGCCCCGCCTCTCCATGTCAGTCCTGCGCAACATCGAATCCAAGCTCGAGTCGCTCTTCGAGGGTGTCTTCGGCCGCGCATTCCGTACGAACGTCCAACCGGTCGAGCTTGCGCGCAAGCTCGTGAAGGAGATGGACGATCACCGCAACATCTCGGTCTCGCGCGTCTACGTGCCCAACGAGTACACGATCTACCTCTCACCCGGTGACCGTGATCAGTTCGCGAGCTATCAGGAGCAGCTCCAGGACGAGCTTTCCGACTACCTCGCCGAGCACGCGCGCCGCGAGAGCTACGCGCTCCTCTCGCCGCCGAGAGTCCTGTTCGAGACGGACGAAGACCTCGACGTCGGCGTCTTCGGCATCGCCACCCGTCTGGTGCAGACGGGGGCGAAGGGCGAGGTCGCCGTCGATGCGGCGCCGGGCGCAACCATGCTCTACAAGCCCGCCGCCCCCGGGCTGCAGCCGACCGAGGCCGCCTCGGCGGTCGAGCTCGGCGTCCAGCGCGAGGTTGCCGTCCTCACCTGGGACGGACAGCGCCACGAGGTCGCGAAACAGCGGGTCGTGATCGGCCGCTCGAAGGACGCCGATGTGCAGGTCGCCGACCCGAACGTCTCGCGCAGGCACGCCGAACTGCGGCAGGAGGGGGCCACCTACTGGATCGTCGACCTCGACTCGACGAACGGCGTCGAGGTGAACGGCAAACGCGTCAAGCGACTGAAGCTCGAAGACGGCACACGGTTCACCGTCGGCTCGACCGAGATCAAGTTCGCGCGGGAGCTGCAGTAGCAGTGCTTGCCTCGGCCCAGGTCGAGACGACGCTCCTCGCCCTGAAGATTGCGTTCCTCATTCTCCTCTATCTGTTCATCTGGCGGATCGTGAGATCTGCAGCGCGCGATCTGCGCCTGCCGCAGGAGTCGATGATCCTCGGGCCGCAGCAGGCAGCCGCAGCCGGCCTGGGGGCGCAGCCGTCGGCCCGCGAGACCGGCCGGCTGGTCGTACTGCAGAGCCCTGCGCTCGACGAGGGCGACCTCTACACCCTGGACTCACATCCAATGACGATCGGCCGCGGTGCGACGAACGACGTGCCGCTGCGGGAGGACGAGTACTCGTCGACCCGCCACGCCCGCCTCGAGCCGCGCCGGGACGGCGTCTGGATCGAGGACATCGGCTCGACGAACGGCACGTTCGTGAACGGGATCCGGCTGACCAGGGAACGCAGGCTCGTCCCCGGCGACGTCGTCCGCATCGGCGAGACCGATCTGAGGTTTGAACCTTGAAGCTGGGGCAGTATGCGGCCCGGACCGATCCAGGGCGCAAGCGGCGCGGGAACGAGGACTCCTACGTCAGCCGGCCGCCGCTCTTCGCGATCGCCGACGGGATGGGGGGCGCCCGCGCGGGCGAGGTCGCCTCGGCTCTCGCAGCGAGCGCGCTCGAGGAATCGAGCGCCGGCCGGGGCGGCGAGGCGTACGTCGTCGAGCTGATCCAGGAGGCAAACCGCCGTGTGCACGAGCGCGCCTCGACCGACGCGGAGACCTCCGGGATGGGAACGACGATCACGGTCGCCCTGATCGAGAACGACGGGACCGTGACGGTGGGTCACGTCGGCGACTCGCGCGCGTATCTCCTGCGCGGTGCACGTCTCGAACAGTTGACCGATGATCACTCGCTCGTTGCAGAGCTCGTCCGGCGCGGAGAGCTTTCCCCTCAGGCGGCTGAGGTTCATCCGCAGCGCTCGGTGATCACCCGTGCGCTCGGCACGGACCCCGATGTCGACGTCGATGCCTTCTCCGTCGACGTGCAGGCGGGCGACGTCTTCCTGATCTGCTCCGACGGGCTGTCGGACATGGTGGACGGCGAGCAGATCGAGGCGATCATGAACACGCATCGCGACGATCTCGACGCGATCGCCAAGGCGCTCGTCCAGGCTGCGAACCGCGCCGGGGGCGAGGACAACATCACCGCCGTCCTCTTCGAGCTGGTGGAAGGTGAGCCGGCAGCCGGCGAGCCCGACGAGCGGACGCGGGAGTTCGTGGTGCCGCCCGACGACGAGGACACGCTGCATCCGGAGGATGGAGTCATGCCGCCACCGCCGCCCGCGAACGACGATTCGCCTTCCCCCGCCGACACGATGGTCGTGGCCGCAGCGGATCTTCAGGCGGCGATCGCAGCTCAGAGCCCCGAGCCACCGCAGGCAGGCATCGGCAGGCGCCTTCTGGCACTCGCCGTGATCGCGGTCTTGATCGCCGTGATCGTCGCGCTCGTCTGGTGGGGGCTCGCGCGCTGAGCCTCAGCTACCGCAACAGAGAGCTCGTCTACCTCGCCGTCGTCGGCGTCCTCACCGGGATCGGCTTCGCGTCGGTCTACATCGCCCGCCAGTCGCTCGTCAGCTGGGGCTCGCTCGGCTATGCCGTCTTCTTCTTCGCGCTCTACATCGCCGCACACATCGTCACGCGCATCACGGTGCCGAACGCCGACCCCTACCTGCTGCCGATGGCCGGGCTCCTGGCCGCGGTCGGCGTCACGGAGATCTACCGGCTCGGGGTGAGCGACGCGTTCAAGCAGGGGCTCTGGATCGTCGTCGGCGTCGTGCTGTTCGCCGTCGCACTCTGGGGCCTGCGCCGCGACTACCGCGTCCTGGAGCAGTACAAGTACCTCTTCGGCATCGGCGCGATCGCGCTGCTCTTCCTTCCGCGTGTCCCTGGGCTAGGCACCACGGTCAACGGTGCACGGCTCTGGGTGCACGTCGGGGGCTTCACGTTCCAGCCGGGCGAGTTCTCGAAGATCTTCCTGATCGTCTTCCTCGCGGCCTATCTCCGCGAGAAACGGGAGGTGCTCGCGCAGGCACGTCTCAAGGATGTCGGGCCGCTGCTCTTGATCTGGGGAGCGTGCATGCTCGTGCTCGTCTCGTCGAACGATCTCGGATCAGGCCTCCTCTACTTCGGGATCTTCCTCGCGATGCTCTACATCGCGACTGCCCGCCTCTCGTTCGTGATCGCGGGCGTCGTCCTCTTCCTGGCCGGTGGCTACGGCGCGTACGAGAAGATCCCGCACGTCCACGAGCGCGTGACGATCTGGCTGCATCCGTGGACGACGCAGCGGGTCTACTGCCCTTCGACCGGCGGTCTCGCTCTCCGGCAGGACTGTGAGAGCTACCAGCTCGTGAAGTCGCTCTACTCGATCGGGAACGGCGGCTTCGGGGGCGCGGGGCTCGGCAAGGGGACCTTCGTCAGCACCGACGGTCACCAGTTGATCCCCTACATCAACAGCGACTTCATCTATTCGGCACTCGCGCAAGAGCTCGGCCTTGTCGGCGCTGCGGCACTGCTCCTCGTCTTCATGCTCTTCGTCGCGCGCGGTATGAAGATCGCGCTGCAGGCCGACGACGGCTTCTCGAAGCTTCTGGCCGCCGGTCTCACATTCGGGTTCGCCCTGCAGACGTTCATCATCGTCGGCGGCGTCCTCAGGATCATTCCGCTGACCGGGATCACGCTGCCGTTCGTCTCGTACGGCGGATCGTCCGTCGTCGCGAACTTCCTGCTGCTCGCGGGCCTCCTGCTCGTCTCGGACCGGGCGAATTCGAGCCGATGAACAAGCAGATCTCACGCGTTGCGATGGTCGCGCTCCTCCTGCTCGCGTCGCTGATCGTCGCCACCACGTACTGGCAGTCGTGGGAGGCGCCGACGCTCGCTGCGAAACAGGACAACGCCATTCAACGAGTCGCCCAGTTCCACATCAAGCGCGGGCTGATCTACGCGGCCGGCGGCAAGCTGCTGCTCGCCGAGAATCTGCGGAAGGCGAGCCCGGGCGGCGCGCTCTACTTCCGCCGCTATCCGACGAACGGCCTCGCCTCGCAGGTCGTCGGGTACTCGACTCTCGGCCGGTCGCGTGCAGGGATCGAACGGCAGGAGAACGCATACCTGACCGCCTCGAACGCCAATCTCGGCACGCTCTTCGACAAGCTCTCGGAGAAGTTGAAGGGCACGACGGTGACCGGCAACAACCTCGTGCTGAACATTCGGCCGGGCGCGCAGCGGATCGCCGAGACGGCACTGCAGGGAAAGTGCGGCGCGGCGGTCGTTCTCAATCCGAAGACGGGCCAGGTCTACGTGATGGCGTCGTCGCCGGGCTACAACCCCAACAAGATCGAGTCGTCGGCCGGCTACGCGAGCATCCTCCACTCGCCGAGCGCATGCCCGGGCTCGGCGTCGCCGTTGTTCAACCGCGCGACGGAGGGGCTCTACGCACCCGGTTCGACGTTCAAGACGATCACGGCCGCGGCAGCGCTCGAATCCGGGAAGTACACGCCGACCTCGAGCTTCTACGACCCGGGCTACTGCACCGAGTACGGCGTGCAGATCCACAACGCGCTCGACCAGAACGGCCCCGAGCAGTTCGGCAACGTCGACCTGACCGAGGCGTTCATCCACTCGATCAACGCCGTGTTCTGCGACCTCGGTATCAAGCTCGGGGCAAAGACGATCCTCGACAAGGCGAAACAGTTCGGCTTCTACTCGGCGCCGCCGATCGAGCTGCCGTCGAGCGAGGTGGCGGCGAGCGGCCTCTACAACTTCAAGAAGCACAGGCTCTATGACACTCCCTCGATCGTCGACCCGGGCCGTCTGGCGTTCGGCCAGGAGAACATGCTCGTGACGCCGCTCCAGATGGCGCTCGTCGCCGCCGGAGTGGCGAACAACGGCACCATCATGGCGCCGCACCTCGTGAGCCGCGTCACCTCACCGAGCGGGGGCACGGTCGTCAAGGTTCATCCCCAGGTCTGGAAGCACGCCATCAAGCCGGCGACCGCCGCGGCACTGAACGAGATGATGCAGGGCGTCGTCCAGTCGGGCACCGGCCAAGCGGCCCAGATCCCCGGTGTGAAGGTGGCCGGCAAGACCGGCACGGCCGAGACCGGCGAGAAGAACGTCTACACGGCCTGGTTCATCTTCTTCGCGCCCGCCGACGATCCCCAGGTCGCGGGCGCCGTGGCCGTCGAGCACCAGCTGAACGGCTTCGGCGGCGCGATCGCCGCTCCGATCGCCAAACAGCTGATGCAGGCGATCCTGACCCCGACGTCGAAGCAATAAAGCCGGATTCGAATGCCCTCATCAGACACCATGATCGGTCGCACCTTCGACAAGCGCTACGTGATCAAGCGCAAGCTCGGCTCGGGCGGAATGGCGGTCGTCTACCTCGCCGAAGACCAGGAGCTGGGACGTCCCGTCGCGCTGAAGCTGCTCGACGACCGCCACGCGTCCGACGAGCAGTTCGTGGAGCGGTTCCGGCGCGAGGCGCAGAGCGCAGCCGGGCTCAACCATCCGAACATCGTGTCGATCTTCGACCGTGGTCACGCCGCCGGGACCTACTACATCGCGATGGAGTACCTCGACGGGCGGACGCTGAAAGAGCTGCTCGTTCGCAATGGGCCGACGCCGGTTCCGATCGCGATCGACTACGCGCGCCAGATCCTCGGCGCGCTCTCCTTCGCGCATCGCAACGGGATCGTCCATCGCGACATCAAGCCCCACAACATCATCGTCGGCAGCGACGGGCGGCTGAAGGTGACCGACTTCGGGATCGCCCGCTCCGGCGCTTCTCAGATGACCGAGGCGGGATCGATCGTCGGCACCGCGCAGTACCTCTCGCCCGAGCAGGCCCGCGGCGCGCCCGTCGATCCCCGTTCGGACCTCTACTCGCTCGGCATCGTGCTCTACGAGATGCTGACCGGCTCGGTGCCGTTCACCGGCGACACGCCGGTGGAGATCGCAATGAAGCACCTCTCCCAGGTCCCCGAGCCGCCGTCGACACTGCGCCCCGACGTTCCGCACGATCTCGACGCCGTCGTGATGCGCTCGCTCGCCAAGGCGCCCGAGCAGCGCTACGACTCGGCCGAGGAGATGGACGCCGACCTCGCGCGCGTCGCGCGTGGCGTCTCCGTCTCGCGCGAGACCGAGGATGCGATGACGCAGGTGCTCTCGGGCGCCGGCGTCGCGACCGCGCAGACGATGGTGCAGCGCCCACGGACCGCCGTCGCCCCGCCTCCGGTGCCGCCGGTCTACCGCTCGCCGGGCTACTACGACTACGAAGAGCCGCCGGGCCGGCGCTCGATCTGGCCGTGGGTGCTCGCCGTCGGCCTGATCCTCGCCGGCGCCGCCGGGGGTTGGTTCCTCTACACGAAGATCCAGGACCAGCTGAACAACAACAAACCGGTCGCGGTGCCGGACGTGATGCTGATGGCGCGCTCGCTCGCGGTGCAGAAGATCCAGGAGGCCGGCCTGAACCCGGTCGTGATCACGGCGACGAGCGACACGGTCGCCAAGGGCCAGGTCTCCGGGCAGAACCCCGGCGGCGGCTCGAAGGTCGGCAAGGGCTCGACGATCGCGCTCACCGTCTCGAGCGGCAAGCCTCTGGCCATCGTCCCGAACGTCGTCGGCCTCGATGCCACGAGCGCCGTGGCGTCGCTCGCGCAGTTAGGGCTCAACCCGAAGATCACCCGTATCTACTCCGGCGCGCAGCAGGACACCGTCACGGCGCAGCAGCCGCATGCCGGTGACCGGGTCGTCAAGGGGACGGTCGTCCACATCAACGTCTCGCGTGGCGCGAAGCCGGTGACGGTGCCGGATGTGACGACCCAGCCCTACGCGAACGCCAAGTCGGCGCTCAACGGCCAGGGATTCGTCGTCGCCCGGGTCGACATCCAGTCGGACTTCCCGCAGGGAACCGTGGTCGCCGAGGACCCGCCGGCCGGCACGTCGGTGCCCTCTGGCTCGAAGATCACGCTGTCGGTCTCCAAGGGGCCGGCGACCACACAGGTGCCCGACGTGACCGGCCAGACCCAGGCCGCCGCCGAGGCGATCCTCAGCGGCGCGGGCCTGACGCCGGCGGTGATCTTCGACATCGTCACCGACCCGAGCCAGGACGGGATCGTGCAGTCCACCGACCCGGCGCCGGGCTCGGACGCGAAGTCGGGCGAAGTCGTGACGATTCACGTCGGCCAGTTCCAGAGCGGAGTCCCGAGCACGGGCACGACGACAACCGCGACGACGACCACGACGGCCGCACCGCCGGGATGAGCCGCCGGATCGCCGTCATCCTCGGCGGCCGCTCGAGCGAGAACCCGATCTCGATCGCCTCGGCGACGAGCGTGATCGAGGCGCTGGAAAAGGACGGGAACGAGGTCGTCAGCGTGCAGATCGACCGCTCCGGCGGCTGGACGCTCGAGCCCGGGCGGCGCACGCTCGAGCCTGGGCCGGGAGCCGAACCGGGCTCCGCGCTGCCCGAGCGCCTGCCCGGCCGCGAGGTGGCGGCCACGCTCTCCGATGTCGATGTCGTCTTCCCGGTGCTGCACGGGCCGTTCGGAGAGGACGGGACGGTGCAGGGCCTGCTCGAGCTCGCCAACGTTCCCTACGTCGGGCGCGGGCGTGCTCGGCTCGGCGCTCTGCATGGACAAGGACGTGTTCAAGGCGGTGCTGCGCGACCGCGGCGTTCCGGTCACCGAGAACATCACGCTGCGCCTCGGCGACGAGGCGAAGAACCCGTTCGGCTATCCGGTGTTCGTGAAACCGGCGCGCCTCGGCTCGAGCGTCGGGATCACCAAGGCGCATGACGACGACGAGCTGCGCCGCGGCGTCGCACTGGCCTTCGAGCACGACGAGAAGGTGCTCGTCGAGCGGTTCGTCTCGGGCATCGAGGTCGAGGTCGGCGTGCTGGGAAACCAGAGGCCGATCGCGTCGTTGCCCGGCGAGATCGTCGTCACGCACAACGAGTGGTACGACTACGAGGCGAAGTACGACGAAGGCGAGATGGACCTCGTCGTTCCCGCGCGGCTCACCGACGAGCAGCTCGAGCGCGCCCAGGAGCTGGCCGTGCGCGCGTTCGTCGCGACCGAGTGCGAAGGCATGGCGCGCGCCGACATGTTCGTTCGCGACGACGGCGAGGTGCTTGTGAACGAGCTGAACACGATCCCGGGCTTCACCGCGACGAGCGTGTACGCCCGGTTGTTCGAGGCGTCCGGGATCGGGTACGGCGAGCTCTTGCAGCGTCTGGCCGACCTTGCGGTGGAGCGATTCGAACGGCGGAGGCAGCTCCGCTTTTGAACTGGTTGCCTAGGTCGCCTCGACCTCGTTGATCCGGACCGATTGGCTGTCCGGCGGCAGGCTCGTGATCCAGATCAGGTAGTAGCGGTGCCGTCCGCTGCTGATCGTGAACTGCGTTCCGCTCGAGACGACCTGCGACGACGACACGGTGTATGGAAACGCTCCGGGGGAGTCGCCCGCGCGGATGACCGCCGTGAAGCCGGGGGTCGCGGTCGCGATTCCCAGCTGGTGCAGCTGCACCGGGGTCTTCGCATCGAGGACGAGACCCACGCCTTGCTTCCCGATCTCGGCGAACGAGGCGTCGTAGCGCTCGGTCTCCCAGTAGGTGCGGGCGATGCCGTCGGTCGCGAAGTGCGCCTCGGCATTGTGCTCCTGGCCGGGCGGATGGCCGAAGGGGTCGTAGGCGGTGACAGCGGTGAGCGAGACGCGCGCGCCGCCGTGAGAGTTGCCCGACGACGAGCGATGGATCGAGAAGACACCGGTGCCGCTGTGCAGGACCAGGGCGGCGATCACGGCACCGATCGCGATCAGGGCCGCGACGACGAGCAGCAGCGGCCACGGCGAGACGCCGCGCTTGCGGCGGATCGGACGGCGCGCAGGCGCGATCACCTGGGTGGCACCCTGCGCCTCGGCGAGGCTCGCCTCGAGCTCCAGGCGGAAGTCGGCCATGCTCGGGAACCGGTCGCGCGCGTCCTTCGCCATCGCCTTCTGGACGGCCGCCTCGAGGCGCGGTGACACGTCGGGCCGCCGGTCGCGAATCGCCGGCGGCGGCTCGTTGATGTGACGCATCGCGACGGCGACGAAGTTCTCACCGGGGAACGGCACCTCACCCGTGAGCAGCTCGTACAGGACGACACCGAGCGAGTAGACGTCGGTGTGCTCGTCGACGCGCTGACCCTGCGCCTGCTCGGGCGCGATGTAGTCGGACGTGCCCAGCACCGTTCCGGTCTGGGTCATCCCGTGCTGCACGTCGAGCGAGCGGGCGATGCCGAAGTCCGTCACCTTCACCTGGCCGTCGCCGTCGAGCAGGACGTTCTGGGGCTTCACGTCGCGATGCACGAGGCCCTGCTGATGCGCGAAGGCGAGCCCCTGCGAGATCTGGATCGCCAGCTCGACGGCCGTCGCCACCGGCAGCGGGACCGCGCCGGATCAGCTCCTTCAGGTTCTCGCCGTCGACGTACTCGAGGACGATGAACTGACGGCCGTCGTGCTCACCACGATCGATCACCGTGACGATGTTCGGATGTGAGAGCGTCGCTACTGCCCGCGCCTCGTGACGGAAGCGCCCGACGTGCTCGGCGTCGCCGGTGTACTGCTCGTGCAGGACCTTCAGCGCGACCTTGCGGTCGAGCAGCCGGTCGTGGGCCCGATAGACGCTGGACATGCCGCCGCTGCCGACGAGCTCCTCGAGCTCGTAGCGGTCTGAGAGAACGTCGCCGACCATCGCGGGGTGACCCTACCCCCCGCTCTCGTTGCCTAGAGCGCGGCTTCCAGAGCAGCTTCCCAGACGTCGAGCGCCTCTTCGAGCTCGCCGTCCGAGATCACGAGCGGAACGAGCACCCGGATGCAGTTCCCGGCGACGCCCGCCTTCAGGAGCAGCAGGCCTCGCGCCATCGCCTCGGCGACGACTCGTGAGGCGAGCTCGGTGGCGGGGACCTTGTCCTCGTCCTGAACGAGCTCGACAGCCAGCATTCCCCCGAGACCGCGCACGTCGCCGATCTGGGGCCAGCGCGCCTGCCACGACTCGAGGCGTGATCGCATCGACTCGCCGATGGCGGCCGACCGCTCGACGAGGCCTTCCTCGTCGATCACGTCGAGCACGGCGAGCGCTGCGGCGATCGCGACCGGGTTGCCGACGTACGTGCCGCCGACGCCTCCCGGGAGAGGCGCGTCCATGATCTCCGCGCGCCCGAGGACTCCCGAGAGCGGCAGGCCCATCGCGATCGATTTCGCAACCGTGATCAGGTCCGGCTCGACGCCGAAATGCTCGATCGCAAAGAACCGCCCGGTCCGTCCGAAGCCGCTCTGCACCTCGTCGCAGACGAGGACGATTCCGTGCTCGTCGCAGATCTCGCGCAGACCTTCGACGAACTCGCGCGGGGCCGGGATGAAGCCGCCTTCGCCCTGCACCGGCTCGAACACGATCGCGGCCACGTCCTCGGCGGCGACGAGCGTCGAGAACGCGCGACGCAGGGCCGCCAGCGCCTCGCCGGCCGTCGGCCCGCGGAAGGCGTTCGGGAACGGCACGCGGTAGACCTCGGGCGCGAACGGGCCGAGCCCCTGCTTGTACGGGTTGGTCCTCGACGTCAGCGCGAGCGACAGGTAGGTGCGGCCGTGGAAGGCGCCTTCGAACCCGATCACCGCGTGCCGGCCCGTGAAGGCCCGCGCGAACTTGACGGCGTTCTCGACCGCCTCGCTGCCGGCGTTGAAGAACGCGGCCTTGAGGGGCCCGCGAATGGGCACCCGGGCGAGGAGGCGCTCCGCGAGGGTGGCGTAGTTCTCGTAGGGCACGACCGTGAAGTCGGTGTGGCTGAAGTGCTCCAGCTGCTCCTGCGCCGCCTGGACGACCTGCGGATGCGAGTGCCCGACGTTCAGGCAGCCCACTCCGCCGGCGAAGTCGAGGAAGGTGTTCCCGTCGAGGTCGGTGATCGTCGCGCCCCGCGCCGTGGCAGCAACGAGGGGGAAGGTGATCGCAAGCGGCGAGGCGACCGTGGCCGCCAGCCGGTCCAGCACCTCGCGCGAGCGGGGGCCCGGAACCTCGGTCTGCAGGACGATGGTGCGGGTAGTGGCCATTCGCCGAGGGTAGCGGAGGGGACGGGCGTCTGCATGCCTGAATAGTCGGGAGTCAGGCGGCCTGCGGACCCCCGGCCGTCAGCTCGCTGAGAACGAGCGGGCCGGCTTTCGCTAGCCTCGTCGCGGTCTTGGACACGATGCAAGAGACAACGGCCCCGGCCGAGCGTTGGTGGGCAGGCGCGCACGCGGGGAACGACGTGCTCGTCGCCTACTTCAGCATGGAGTTCGGCGTCGACGTGAACCTGCCCATCTACTCGGGCGGCCTCGGCATCCTCGCCGGCGACCATCTGAAGGCCGCCGCAGAGCTCGGCCTGCCCCTGGTCGGTGTCGGGCTCCTCTATCGCGGCGGGTACTTCACCCAGGGGCTCACCGCCGAAGGCCGGCAGACCGAGACCTATACGGCGATCGATCCCGAGGCGCTCGGACTGCAGCGCGAAGCGGTCACGGTCGAGGTCGAGCTGGCAGGCGAGGCGGTGACCGCTGATGTGTGGCGCTACGACGTCGTGACGCGGTCGTCGGCCACCGTTCCCCTCTACCTGCTCGACGTCGACCTGCTCACGGACGCCCTCTACTCGGGCGACCGCGAGCACCGCATCCGCCAGGAGCTGCTCCTCGGGGTCGGCGGAGTGCGCGCGCTCGCGGCGCTCGGTCTCGAGCCGACCGTGTTCCACGTCAATGAAGGCCACTCGGCGTTCCTCGCGATCGAGCGGGCCCGGATGCTGGTCGACGCCGGCCTGTCGAGCCGGGACGCGCTCGAGCACGTCCGTGGCACGACGGTGTTCACGACCCATACGCCCGTCCCGGCGGGCAACGAGGTGTTCGGCGACGAGCTCGTGCTCCGCTATGCGGGCGGCCTCGCAGCGGAGGCCGGCATCTCGAACGACGCCCTGCTCGGGCTCGGGCGCAGCGGCGGCACGGACGGATTCGGCCTGACGCCACTGGCGCTCCGGCTCTCCGCGTACACGAATGGTGTCTCGGCGCTGCACGGGGCGGTTGCGCGGGAGATGTGGGCCGGGCTCTGGCCGGGAGCGGAGCCACCCATCGGCCACATCACGAACGGCGTCCATCTCGGCACATGGCTCGCGCCCGAGCTCGACGAGGTCCTGCGTTCGGTCGGCGTCCGCCCGGAGGCACCGCCGGCCGACGGCCACTGGGAAGCGGTCCTCGAGCTCGATCACGAGGCGATCTGGAACGTGCACGCCGAGCTCAGGGACCGGCTCGCTCGTCTGAGCGGCGCCGACGGCAATCTCCTCACGATCGGTTTCGCACGCCGCTTCGCGACGTACAAGCGGGCCGGGCTCGTCTTCTCCGACCTCGAGCGGCTGCTCGCTCTGCCCGTCCAGATCGTCGTCGCAGGCAAAGCCCACCCGCAGGACGCGCCGGGCAAGGATGTCATGCAGCGCATCGTCGAGCTCTCTCGCGACCCGGGCGTCGCGGGACACGTCGTGTTCCTGGAGAACTACAACATCGCGCTCGCCCAGGCGATCATCCCGGGCTGCGACATCTGGCTCAACACACCGAGGCGACCGTACGAGGCGTCGGGAACGAGCGGCATGAAGGCAGCCGTGAACGGAGTGCCCAACCTGTCCGTGCTCGACGGCTGGTGGGCGGAGGCATACGACCCGTCGATCGGCTGGGCGCTCGCAGGCGAGTCGGACGAGACGGACGCTGCGGAGCTCTACCGCCTCCTCGAAGACGAGGTCGTGCCGCTCTTCGCCGACCGCGCAGCCTGGGCCGAGCTCATGAAACGCTCGATCGCGCGGCTCGCGCCGGTGTTCTCGATGCAGCGGGCAGTGATCGAGTACGCCGAGCGGTACTACCTGCCGGCATCGCGGGCGCGGGCCGACAGGTAGCCGGGCCCGGTGGCTAGACCGACTGCGTCGGCTGCGGCGCGTCGTCCGCCGGTGTTCCCAACCGCTCGATCAGCTCCTGGACGTTCTTCAGCTCGCCCTCGAGATGCTCGCGGTAGGACTGAAGCCGCTCGACCCACTGCTCCCGGTTCGGGTAGCCGCGACGGCCTCTGCGGTGATGGTGTCCTCCACACATGTACGCTCACCTCCTCCCTTCACTTTCGATAATAGTTATCCGATGATAACAAAAGACGAGCAGCTGGTGGAGCTCCGCGATGCGCTGCGGCGGGTGATGCGCGGCCTCTGGGGCCGCAGGCGCCCGACCGGCGAGCTGCTCGCACTCGTCGACGGCGATCCGCCCCTCGGCCGGCGGCACGTCGCGCTGCTCGCCCGCATCGGCACTGAGGGTGAGCAGACGCCGTCCCAGCTCGCCTCTGCGCTCGGCCTCTCGCTGCCCGCGGTCAGCAAGCTGACGCGAGAGCTCGAGGACCATCGCCTGATCGAGCGAAGCGAGGACCCAGCCGACCGGCGGCGCACCGTCGTGCGCCTGCACTCGGCCACCGCGGGGGCTGTCCGAGCGTGGCTGGAGCGGCGCAACAAGCCGCTCGAGCAGACCCTGGCAGGGCTCGAGCCCGACGAGCGCGTGGCCTTCCTGAAGGGACTGCGCGCGCTCGGCGACGCGCTGATGGAAGAATCAGGCCGTGGTCCTCTCCGATCGCACCATCGAAAGATTCATCGGCGACGGCCGGATCAAGATCGATCCGTATGAGCCGTCGCTCCTGCAGCCGTCGAGCGTCGACGTGCGGGTCGACCGGTATTTCCGCGTCTTCCACAACGCGCGCTATCCGTTCATCGACGTGAAGCTGCCGCAGGAGGCGCTGACCGAGGCCGTCGAGATCGGAGACGACGAACCGTTCATCCTGCATCCGGGCGAATTCGTGCTCGGCTCGACACTGGAGCGCATCACGCTGCCCGACGACCTCGTGGCACGCCTCGAGGGGAAGTCCAGCCTGGGCCGGCTCGGGCTGCTGATCCACTCGACCGCGGGGTTCATCGATCCGGGATGGGACGGGCACGTGACGCTCGAGCTGTCGAACGTCGCGAACCTCCCGATCACGATCTACCACTCGATGAAGATCGGCCAGATCTCGTTCATGCAGATGACCGAACCCGCTGCATCGCCCTACGGCAGCTCGGCGCTCGGGTCGAAGTACCAGGGCCAGCGCGGGCCGACTCCGTCCCGCTACTGGCAGAACTTCCCGCAGTGACGATTCTCTTCACGGGCGCGACCGGGTTCGTGGGGAGCAGGATCGTGCACGCGCATGCGCGCGGAGAACCGCGACGTCCGCGCCCTCGTGCGCCGGCCCGAGCGAGCCGACCATCTACGCGCCCTCGGGGTCGAGCGTCGCGGCCGGCGACATCACGGATCCGGCGAGCCTCCGTCGAGCCGTGGCGGGGTGCACGCACGTGGTGCATCTGGTGGCGATCATCCGAGGCAGCACCCCGGAGTTCGAACGCGTGATGACGCAGGGAACGAAGAACCTCGTTGCCGCTGCGCAGGACGAAGGCGTCGACCGATTCGTGCTGATGAGCGCGCTCGGGACGAGCGTGCCGGCCGAGGGGACTGTCCCCTACTACGCCGCCAAGTGGGCGGAGGAGCAGGCCGTCGCAGGCTCGGGGCTCGAGCACGTGATCTTCCGGCCAAGCTTCATCTTCGGCCGCGACGGCGGCGTCCTACCGACCTTCATGAAGCAGGTCCGCTACTCGCCCGTCGTCACCGTGATCGGGGCCGGGCTGCAACGTTCGCAGCCGATCTGGATCGACGACGTCGCCCAGTACTTCACGCGTGCGCTCGATGCACCGGCCGCCGCCAACCGCACCTTCGAGCTCGGCGGGCCTGACACGGTCGACTGGAACGCGCTCTACTCGACGATCGCCAGCGTGCTCGGCAAGCGCCGGCGCCTCCTCCACGTGCCGATCCCGGTCGCACGCGCCGGCGCGCAGCTGACTCAGTGGATCCCGCACGCTCCACTCTCCGTCGATCAGTTGACCATGCTCCAGGGCCCGGACAATGTCGTCTCGAACACCGATGCCGCCGACACCTTCCAACTCACGCTCGTCCCACTCGAAGAGCAGATCCGCCGCTCCGCCTGAGCGCCGGCTTTCGCTCCTGCTGCTGCTCGTCGCCGCACATCAGCGAATGGCGCAGGTGGTCGAACGGGAGCTCGCCGCAGACGGAGTCGAGTCGAACGGCTACGCCGTCCTGAGTCTGATCGGAGTTCGCGAGACGATGCGGCTCACCGAACTGGCCGCGGAGCTCGGCATGCCGCTCACCACGGCCTCGGACGTCGTACGAAGGCTCGAGAGCAAGAGCCTCGTCCGGCGGCGGCCCAATCCCGATGACGGCAGGTCGTTTCTCTTCGAGCTCACAACGCGGGGCGACCGCGAATGGCGGCGCGGCTGGGGAGCACTGCAGCGAATCAATGCGGCCCTCGCCGACCAGGTCGACGAAGGGGAGATGCGCGCCGCATTGACAACGCTTGGTTCTGCGTTCGAACGAGCACTGAACTCCGGTTAGGCGGGCAATGCGTGCAGCACGTAGGCATCGACGACGGCGTCCTTGCCTTTCATCCGCAGGCCGGCCCACTCTTCGACCACAGCTCCGGCCGGCAGCTGCACGTAGGTCTCGGGCCCGATCAGTACTCCGCCGACCGGGGCGAGGCGTTCGAGGCGGGCGCCGGTGTTGACCGTGTCGCCCATCGAGGGGTAGGCGACGTGGCCGTCGCCTCCGATCTCGCGCACCACCACGCCGCCGCTGTTGACGCCGACGCGCAGCCGGGGCCAATCCGGATGTCGGTCGGCCATGCGCGCAACCCTGCGTTGCAGGGCCAGGGCGGCCTCGGCTGCTCGTTGCGCATGGTCGGGCTCGTCACCCTGGCTGTTGAACACGGCCATGATCCCGTCGCCGATGAACTTCTCCACCTCACCGCCGTGACGCGTGATCAGCGGCGCCGCGATGCCCCAGTACCCGTCGAGCACGGCTGCGACCTCGGCCGGGGATGAGCGCTCGGCGAAGCCCGTGAAGCCGGCGAGATCGGCAAAGAGAACACTCACGTCCTGGTGGCGCTCGCGCGTGCTCGGGAGATAGAGCCGCCGGAATCGCTCGTCGCGCCATTCGCGGCGAGCAGCCAGTCCGACGATCAGATAGGCCGTCACGATCAGGCCGTGCCATTCCCACCAACTGGCGTGCCACCGGCGCTCACCGGTGACTGCAACACCGATCGTCGCCTCGGACAGCAACGCGAAACAGGCGACAACGGCCGCGGGGAGCAGGCTGGGATTGTGGCGGAAGATGCTCCAGTAGCGCGCCGCGCTGATCCCGTAGGCAATTGCTCCCAACACGGCGATCGCGGTGAGAAAGTGGTTGGTCGCGGCTTCGCTGTCCGACCCGCTCACCGGAGGGAGGTCCGCGACGGTCCAGACGAACCACACCCCCATCGAGACGAGCACCGCGACTCGCAGACGCGTCCGCCGGCGCATGAGCACGGCGGCGATCCCAGGACGGACGTCGACGAACGCCGACCCGGCGGCAAAGACCGCGCCCACCAGAAGCCCGACCGGAATGGCGACCTGAAAGCCGGCGTGCTCCTTCGAGAACAGGATGGTGGGGGTGCCGAGCGCGTGCAGCAACAGGAAGCCGCCGGTCGCCATGAACGCCAGCGAGAGGAGCAGAACGCGGGCATCGCCGCGCCGGTTGGCGGCCTCTCCTGCTGCGTAGCCGAGACCGAATGCGAGAGCGCCCACGCTCCCGAAGACCACGAAGTGGAGCGGGTAGTTCTCGATGTGAGGATCGAGCTGCGACCGGAGCAGCAGCGAAACGAGCCCGACCAGGGGGAGAGCGGCGGCGGCGAGCGCGACGGCGGAGAGAGCCCCGGCACGCGCCTGCTGCTGGCGGACGCCCATCAGGCCGCCTCCGGCAAGCGCGCGCGAATCGAGAGCGCCGGGCCTTCGAAGCGGATCTCGAGCGCACCCGCCACCCGACGGAGCAGGGCGACGGCCGCGCGATTGTCTCCCGAGACGAGCGCGGTGATCTCGGTCACGCCGGCAGCGCGAGCATCGGCGATCAGTTCGTGCGTGAGCGCGGAGCCGATGCCGCGCTGCTGGTGGTCATCCGCGACCGCGACCGCGATCTCGGCGCTGCTCCCGTCCCGCACCAGGCGCGCGATCGCGACAGGCCGGGCGTCCCCCTCGACATAGGCGACAAGTGCGTGGTGTCGTGCGTCGACCACGGTGAGCGCCTGCAGATCCCGCTCGTCGAGGTGCTCGCTTGGGGGCGAGGAAGCGCCGGCGCCGCGACTGTTCGCCGAGCCGATCGAAGACGGCAACGACCGTCTCGACGTCACCTCGGCGAAGCGGCCTGACGAGAAGGCCGCGGCCGTGCCTGAGCTCCACCACCCTGGAATGCATGGCCCCAGGCTACGAAGGCGCCCTTTGCGGACGCTTTGCACCGCCTTAGCAGGGCCGTTAACCGACATTTAATACGGGGTCGTAGTATTTGCTCCGTATCCGGACTATCTTCGACACATGCGCATTCTCCTCGCTCTCCTCGCCGCGGCAACGCCGTTCGCCGTCACCTCGACCGTCATCGCCAAGATCCCGCTCTCCGTCGCCACAGCGCCGTGCGCGGCGGCCGCCGGGGGACGCTTCGTCTGGGTGAGCGAATACGGAGCGCCCTACCTCGTGCGCATCAACCCGAAAACGGGCCGGGTCGTCGGGAAGACCCACATCGGCTTCGGCTCCTGCGGACTCGGCTATGGCGCAGGCTCGATGTGGGTGGAGGACACCAGCTCAGCCACGATCAGCCGCGTGTCGGTCACGACCGGAAAGCGCCTGAAGGCGATCCCGGTCGGCAGCACCCCCTACGACGCGACGTTCGCCTCCGGCGCCGCCTGGACGACGGCCCACGGCAAGGGAGAGCTCGAGCGCATCGATCCCGCACGGAACCGCGTCGTCGGCCGCTGGCCGTTGCCCCTCGCGACGGGAGTCGTGGGGGCGTTCGGATCGATCTGGGCGGCCGGGGCCGCCGGAGTGATTCGAGTCGATCCCGGCTCGAACACCGTGATCGCCACGATTCCCGTCAGCGGTGGCGCCGGCTGGACGGCAGCGTCTACGGATGCCGTCTGGGTCACGACTCCCAGCGGGGTCGCCCGCATCGACCCACGAACGAACGCCGTGGTCGCCACGATCCCGATCGTGGGAGCGCCGGCGCTCGGCGATCCGGACGTCGTCGGCGGCAACGTCTGGGTCCCTCAGATCCAGAGGAATGCGATCGCGGTGATCGACCCGGCGACGGACACCGTCACGCAGACCGTGAAAGCCGGGATCGGCCCCTTCGTCGTCACCCAGATCGCGGGCGAGGCCTGGGTGCCGAGCTGGAAGGGCCACGACATCTGGCGGATCAAGCCCTGAAAAGAAAAGGGCCGTCCCGAAGGACGGCCCTCATCCGGTTACCAGCTTGGACTTCGTAGAGGCGCTTCCGGCCGATCGTCGGCGGCGCGTTCACGCGAGTCCCCCACGCTGGCTAGGCGATTCCCCGTCAGGTCCCGGGGACACACCTCTACGAGCTGGTACCTCCACTGCCCGTACTTGAAGTCTCCAACGCCGGACCACCTCCTTTCCGCGGTTAACCGGAAATCTACCGGACCGGTCAGGACGGACGTCGTCTCTGCGCCTCGACGGCCTCCCGCACCCAGCAGCTCGCGAGATGGTCGTTGACGACACCGCACGCCTGCATCGCCGCGTACACCGTGGTCGGGCCCACGAACCGGAACCCTGCCCGCTTCAGCCGCTTGGAGAGGGCGGCCGACTCGAGCGTCGAGCCCTGCCAGTCCGCGGGGCTCTGTGGGACGTCGTGCCACTCCGGTGCAGACGCCCAGAAGAGCTCGTGCAGCGGCTCGGTCTCGCGCAGGGCGACGGTGGCTCGCGCATTCGCGATCGTCGCCTCGATCTTGCCGCGGTGGCGGACGATCGAGGCGTCTGCCAAGAGGCGCACGACGTCGCGTTCGCGAAACGCCGCGACCCGGTCGGGGTCGAACCCCTCGAAGGCGGCCCGGAAGCCCTCCCGCTTGCGCAGGATCGTCAGCCACGACAGGCCCGACTGGAAGCCCTCGAGACAGAGCCGCTCGTACAGCCCCCGCTCGTCCCTTACGGGACGGCCCCACTCCTCGTCGTGGTAGGCGTTGTACCGCTCGTCGGTCGTCTCCCAGCAGCGTTCTATGCGACTTCCACCTTGACGACGCCGTCCTCGACGACGACCGGGTACGTCTCGACCGGCTCATAGGCGGGCAGGGAGAGCGGCGATCCGGTCTCGAGGTCGAAGGCCGAACCGTGCCGCGGGCAGATCACCCGGCAGAGATCCTCGTCCCACTCGCCCTCGCAGAGAGGGCCGTCGTCGTGGGAGCACCGGTCTTCGAGCGCATAGAGCCTGCCTTTGCAGTTGTAGACGCCGATCGACGTCCACCCGAGCGTGACGATCTTGGCTGAGCCGGGGCCGAACTCGCCGAGCGGCGCGACGTCGATCTTCGCCACTAGTCGAACTGCAGGTCGTCGCCCAGGTTCTGCCATTCGGCAGGAAGCGGCGTCCCCTTGGCCTTGTGCAGGGCGACCTTGAGCACGCCGAGCCCGAGAATCGCGCACTTGAGGCGGATCGGCGTCAGCGGGATACCGATCTCCTCGAGCAGATCCTCCTTCGGCAGTGCGGCGACGTCGGTTGCCGTCCGGCCCTTGACGAGCTCGGTGAGCATCGACGTGGCCGCCTGGGAGATGGCGCAGCCGCGGCCGTCGAAGCCGACGGCCTCGATCGTCTCGCCGTCCTCGGCGAACTTGACCGAGATCGTCACCTCGTCGCCGCAGAGCGGGTTCTGCCCCTCGGCCTGCGCATCCGGGTGCTCGAGCAGCCCGTGGCCGCGCGGCGACTTGTAGTGATCCAGGATCACTTCGCGATACATCTGTTCGAGCTCGCTCACGCGAACGTGTCCTTCACCTTGAGCAGGCCCGCGATCAGGCGGTCGACGTCCTCTTCGATCGAGTAGACGTAGAAGCTCGCGCGCGTCGTCGCCGCGACGCCGAGGCGCGTCATCAGCGGCTGCGTGCAGTGGTGGCCCGCGCGGACGGCGACGCCCTCCCAGTTGAGGATCTGCGCGACGTCGTGCGGATGCACGTTCTCGAGCTCGAAACTGACGATTCCGGTTCGGCGGTCCGCCGGCGGCCCGAAGATGCGCAGGCCCGGGATCTCGCCGAGCTGCTCCATCGCATTGACGACGAGCTCGTGCTCGTGCGCCTCGATCGCCTCGAGGCCGATCTCGGAGACGTAGTCGAGCGCGATCCCGAACCCGTAGGCCTCGGCGATCGCCGGCGTGCCCGCCTCGAACTTGTAGGGAAGCTCGTTCCAGCTGGTGCGGTCGAGCGCGACCGAGCGGATCATCTCGCCGCCGAAGTTGAACGGCTGCATCTCCTCGAGCAGCTCGCGACGCCCCCACAGCGCACCCGCGCCCGATGGGCCGCACAGCTTGTGCGACGAGAACACCAGGAAGTCGCAGCCGAGCGCCTGCACGTCGATGTGCTTGTGCGGCGCTGCCTGTGCTGCGTCCACCACCATGATCGCGCCCTGCTCGTGCGCCCAGGCCGCGAGCTTCTCGACCGGGTTGATCGTCCCGAGCGTGTTGGAGACGAGGTTGTTCGCGACCACCTTGACGTTGCCACGGCTCGCGATCTCGTCGAGCGTGTCGAGTTGCAGCTCGCCGTAGTCGTCGATCGGGATGTGCGCGAACTGGGCGCCGGTCTTCTTCGCCATGAACTGCCACGGCACGAAATTCGCGTGGTGCTCCAGCTCGGTGATCACGACGACGTCGCCAGGCCCGAGGTTCTCGAGCCCCCACGCGTATGCGATCAAGTTCAGCGCCTCGGTCGAGCTGCGCGTGAAGATCACCTCGCGATTCGACGGCGCGTTGATGTACGCGCGCACCTTCTCGCGCGCACCCTCGTACCCGGCCGTCGCGCGCTCGGCGAGCGTGTAGACACCGCGATGGACGTTTGCGTACGAATGCTCATAGAACTCGCGCATCGCATCGAGCACCTGGCGCGGCTTCTGCGTCGACGAGGCCGAATCGAGATACGCGACCGGCAGACCGTTCGTCAGCTCGTCGAAGACGGCGAAGTCGGCACGCAGCCTCTGCGCGTCGAGCTTTGGGGTGGTCACTGCCACCTGGGAAGAGTAGCTAGGAGGGTTCGCGCGCCGAACCTGCGCCGGCCGTGGGTATCTTGGCCGAACGTGAGTGCTGAATACATCTACACGATGTACAAGGTCGACAAGTTCTACGGCGCCGATCGTCAGGTGCTCGCGAACATCTCCCTTTCGTTCTTCCCCGGCGCCAAGATCGGCGTGCTCGGCCCGAACGGGGCGGGCAAGTCGACGGTGCTGCGGATCATGGCAGGCAAGGAGGAGCCGTCCTCCGGCATCGCCGAGCTGGCACCGAACGCGAGCGTCGGCCTACTGGAACAGGAGCCCGAGCTCGACCCCGCGAAGAACGTGCGCGAGAACGTGGAGGACGGCGTCCGGGAGCTGCGGGACCTGCTCGACCGCTTCAACCAGATCTCCGCGCAGTTCTCCGAGCCCGACGCCGACTTCGACACGCTGCTGGCCGAGCAGGCCAAGGTGCAGGACCAGGTCGACCGACGCGGCGCCTGGCAGCTCGAAGAACAGCTCGACCATGCGATGGACGCCCTCCGCCTGCCGGAGGGCGACCGAGACGTCACCTCGCTCTCGGGTGGCGAGCGCCGGCGGGTCGCGCTCTGCCGCCTGCTCCTGAGCGCGCCCGACCTCCTGCTCCTCGACGAGCCGACGAACCATCTGGACGCGGAGTCGGTGTTCTGGCTCGAGCGGTTCCTCGCCGAGTACAAGGGAACCGTCGTCGCGGTGACGCACGACCGGTACTTCCTCGACAACGTCGCCGGCTGGATCCTCGAGCTCGATCGCGGGCGGGGCATCCCCTACGAAGGGAACTACTCGGGCTGGCTCGAGCAGAAGCAGGCTCGGCTGCAGATCGAGGAGAAGCAGTCCTCCGCGCGGCAGCGCACGCTCGCCCGCGAGCTCGAATGGGTGCGCCTGGCGCCCAAGGCACGCCACGCCAAGTCGAAGGCGCGCCTCGGGGCGTACGAGAAGCTGCTCGCCGAGGAGGACGACGTCCGCCTCGACAAGGTCGAGATCCACATCCCGCCCGGCCCCCGGCTCGGCGATGTGGTGATCGAGGCGAAGGGCGTATCGAAGGGCTTCGGCGACCGGCTCCTGTTCGAGAACCTCGAGTTCTCACTGCCGCCCGCCGGCATCGTCGGAGTGATCGGCCCGAACGGCGCCGGGAAGACGACTCTCTTCCGGATGATCGCCGGCGAGGAGACGCCCGACGCGGGAGAGCTGCGGATCGGCGACACCGTGCAACTCGGATACGTCGATCAGTCGCGCGCGAGCCTCGATCCGAAGAGCACCGTGTGGAAGGAGATCTCGGGCGGCCAGGACATCATCTTGCTCGGCAAGAAGGAGATCAACTCGCGGCAGTACACGTCGTGGTTCAACTTCCGCGGCGGCGACCAGCAGAAGCCGGTGGGCAAGCTGTCCGGCGGCGAGCGCAACCGCGTGCATCTCGCCAAGATGCTGAAGAGCGGCGGCAACGTCCTGCTCCTCGACGAGCCGACCAACGACCTCGACGTCGACACGCTGCGCGCGCTCGAGGACGCGCTCCTCGACTTCGCGGGCTGCGCCGTCGTGATCACCCACGATCGCTGGTTCCTCGACCGCGTCGCGACGCACATCCTCGCCTTCGAGGGCGACAGCGAGGTGACGTGGTTCGAGGGCGACTGGGCCGAGTACGCGGACTGGGTCCGCGAGACGCGCGGGCCCGAGGCGCTCGAGCCGCACCGGATCAAGTACAAGCCGCTCGTGCGCGCCTAGAGGCGTGATGATCCACCGGCTCGATCGAGATCCAGCTGCGGGTGCTCGGCTGCTTGATCGAGAAGCAGCGGACGACGCCGGAGCAGTATCCGCTGACGCTTGAACGCGTTGCGCCTCGCGTGCAATCAGGCGACGAACCGCGACCCCGTGCTGGAGCTCGACGAGTCAGAGGTGCGAGCCGGAGCACAGAGCCTCGGCACTCTCGGCTGGGCTCGGCTCGCGACCGGGCCAGGCTCGCGGACGCCGAAGTACCGGCAGCTCTTCTCGGAGGCGCTCGACCTCATGCCGTCCGAGGTGTCGATCCTGGCCGTGCTGATGCTTCGTGGCGCACAGACCGTCGCGGAGCTGAAAACGCGCACCGAGCGCCTCCATCACTTCGCCTCGGCCGACGACGTCGCGTCGGAGCTCGCCCGGCTCGACGCGAAGGAGCTCGTTCGGCTCCTGCCCCGCCAAGCGGGCCAGCGCGAAGAGCGGTGGGCGCACCTGCTCGCCGACGAGCGCACCGCAGAGGCGCCGGCATCGCAGGCCGAGACCGCCACGATCGAGCAGCGGCTGGCGCAGGTCGAAGATCGGCTCGCGGAGCTCGAACGGCGACTCGACGAGCGCTAGAGCGACGCGGCGATCGACCCGTCCTTGTGGCAGTAGTGGTGGGTGACGTGCCAGTTCGTCGCCTGCTGCTTCATCGGCAGAAGCTTCGGAGACTGCAGCTTGTGCTGGCTCTGATGGGTCGCCGCGACGGCGGCCCCGCCGCTGAACCCGACGGCGGCGATGAAGGCGACGAGAAAAGCGACTCTGCGACCGAGCATGAACCTCTCCTTTGCTCGTGGAACGCCGAATGCTGACAGATCGCCCGGGCGGGCGCCAGTCTCAGGCCTGAGGGATGCGGGCCTCGAGCGCGGCGCCGAGCGCCTCGCGCACCGGCTCCAGCTCGATGCGGTCGAGCACGTCCTGGAAGAACCCGCGCACGATCAGACGCTCGGCCTCTGCGCGGCTCAGGCCGCGTGCCATCAGGTAGAAGAGCTCTTCGCGGTCGATCCGGCCGAGCGTCGCCCCGTGAGTGCAGCGCACGTCGTTGGCCATGATCTCGAGGCCCGGGATCGAGTCGGCGTGTGCCTTGTCGGAGAGCAGCAGGTTGCGGTTCTCCTGGTAGGCGTTCGTCTTCTGCGCCTGCTCCTCGACCCGGATCATCCCGCGCCAGACCGCGCTCGCGTTCTCGCGGAGCGCGCCCTTGAAGGCGAAGTCGCTCTCGGTGTTCGGTGCGATGTGCTCCTGGAACGTGTCGTAGTCGAGATGCTGGTCGCCGTCGGCGAAGTACGCGCCGGTGACGCGCGACGTCGCGCCGGGGCCGGCGAGATCGTTCTCGATCCACACCTTGCCGCGCTTCGAGCCGAACCCGCCGATCACCCAGTCGAGCTCTGAGTCGCGCTCGAGCCATGCCTTGTAGCGGCCGAAATGCCAGGTCTCGCGCGACAGGTTCTGCAGCGAGACGTACTCGATCTTCGCGGCGGGATGGACGAAGAGCTCGACGACGGCGTTCGTGTAGGCGAGGGTGTCGGGCGCCGCCGACGAGAGGTCCTCGATCAGCGAGAAGCGCGCGCCTTCCTCGGCGATCACGACCATGCGCCAGAAGAGGGTGCCGCCGGAGGACGTGACCTGGACGTAGAGGGGCTTCTCGAGCTCGACGCCCTTGGCGACGTGCACGAGGAGGCCGTGCTCCCAGTGCGCGAGGTTCTCGGCGGCGAACCGGTCGTCGTCGGGGATCAGCGTGGCTGCGTAGTCGCGCGGCAGGAGCTCGAAGCGAACGCCCTCGGGTGCCGAGAGGATCTCGATCCCGCTCTCGGTCACGAGTGCGCGCGCCGGCGACGTCGAGGTCGAGGGCCGGCTTGGTGTCGGACACAGGAACGGTGTCTGACACCTCTTTCGGGTCGAAGCCGCGCAGGTCGGTGAACCGCCAGTGCTCGTCCTTGGTCGACGGCAGCGGCAGCTCTGCGAACCGCTTCGCGGCCTGCTCGCGTGTCAGCGTCGTCATGCGGACGGGGCGTAGCGGCGATGCAGCATCAACGCGTTCCCGTCCGGGTCGCGGAAGAACGCCATGTGGCAGACGGACGAGTCGAAGGTGTCGCCAGCGAAGGCGACCCCTTCTCTTCGAGCTCACGGCGCGCCTCCTCGACATCGGGCACGCGCAGCGCGATCGACGCGGTATGAGGGGCCGTGAACTCGGAGCCGATGTTCTTCATGTCGAGCAGGTAGAGGCTGACGTTCTCGCCGAGCTGGTACTCGGGGAAGCCCTGGTCCTCGCCGTGCACCACGAGCTCGAGGCCGAGAGTCTCGCCGTAGAACTGCTTCGACCGCTCCATGTCGGTGACGGGCACCGAGATGAAGTCCGTCCGCTCGACGATCACGCTGCCGCCTGCCTAGCCAACCGAGCCTTCCATCTGGAGCTGGATCAGGCGGTTCATCTCGACGGCATACTCGAGCGGCAGCTCCTTCGTGATCGGCTCGACGAAGCCGCTGACGACCATCGCCGACGCATCCGACTCGGAGAGACCGCGCGACATGAGATAGAAGAGCTGCTCCTCGCCGATCTTCGAGACCGTCGCCTCGTGTCCGATGTCGACGTCGTTCTCGTCGATGCGAATGTACGGGTAGGTGTCGGAGCGCGACTCGTCGTCGAGGATCAGTGCGTCGCAGACCACCTTCGAACGCGATCCCTTGGCACCCTTCGCGACCTCGAGCAGCCCGCGGTAACCGGCGCGGCCGCCGTTCTTCGAGATCGACTTCGAGGTGATGACGCTCGTCGTCTTCGGGGCGATGTGGACGCACTTGCCGCCCGCGTCCTGATGCTGGCCGCGGCCGGCGAATGCGATCGACAGCACCTCGCCGTGCGCGCCCTTGCCGGTCAGCCAGATCGCCGGGTACTTCATCGTCAACTTGGAGCCGAGATTCCCGTCGACCCACTCCATCGTCGCGTTCTCCTCCGCGATCGCGCGCTTCGTGACGAGGTTGTAGACGTTGTTCGACCAGTTCTGGATGGTCGTGTAGCGGCAGCGCCCGCCCTTCTTGACGACGATCTCGACGACCGCGCTGTGCAGCGAATCGCTCGAGTAGATCGGCGCGGTGCAGCCTTCGACATAGTGCACGTACGCGTCCTCGTCCACGAGGATGAGCGTGCGCTCGAACTGGCCCATGTTCTCCGCGTTGATGCGGAAGTAGGCCTGGAGCGGCAGTTCGATCCTCACGCCCTTGGGCACGTAGATGAACGAGCCGCCCGACCAGACGGCGCTGTTCAAGGCGGCGAACTTGTTGTCGTTCTGCGGGATGATCGTCCCGAAGTACTGCTTGAAGAGATCCTCGTGCTCGCGCAGCGCCGTGTCCGTGTCGAGGAAGATCACGCCCTGCGCTGTGAGGCTCTCCTGAAGCTTGTGGTAGACGACCTCGCTCTCGTACTGCGCACCGACGCCGGCGAGGTAGTTCTTCTCCGCCTCCGGGATGCCGAGCTTGTCCCAGGTGTCCTTGATGTCGGCAGGCAGGTCTTCCCACGAGTTGGCCTGGTTCTCGGTCGGCTTGATGTAGTAGAAGATGTTCTCGAAGTCGATCTCGGCGAGCGACGGCATTCCGCCCCAGGTCGGCATCGGCCGCGCGAGGAAGTAGTCGAGCGACTTGTGCCGGAACTTGCGCATCCAGTCGGGCTCATCCTTGTGCGCCGAGATCGCGTCGACGAGCTCGTGCGAGAGGCCGCGGCCGCTCTTGAAGAAGTAGTCCTTCGCCTCATCCGGGTTGGAGAAGCCGTACTTCGCGCCGTAGTCGGCACCGATCTCCTGAACGATCTCGGATTCGGTCTGTGCCATCAGGCTGCCTCTTCCTTCGGTTTCTCCCACTGAACGTACCCGGAGGCCTCGAGCTTCTCTGCGAGCTCAGGGCCTCCCTCCTCGACAATCCTGCCGTCGACGAACACATGCACGAAGTCGGGGTTGATGTACTTCAAGATGCGGTTGTAGTGCGTGATCACGAGGGCGCCCATATCGGGGCCGACCAGCTGCTGCACGCCTTCAGCGACGACCTTCAGCGCGTCGATGTCGAGCCCCGAGTCGGTCTCGTCGAGCACCGCGATCTTCGGCTGCAGCATCGCCATCTGCAGGATCTCGACGCGCTTCTTCTCGCCGCCCGAGAATCCGTCGTTGAGGTAGCGCGAGGCGAGCTCGCGGCTGACCTTCAGATCGTCCATCTTCGCGAGGAAGAGCTTGCGGAACTCGGGCACCGGCATGGGGTCGTCGACCCCGCCGTTCCGGGCCTTGCGCACGGCGTTCAGCGCCTGACGCAGGAAGTTCGTGACGGTGACGCCCGGAATCGCGTGCGGATACTGGAAGGCGAGGAACAAGCCGGCCTGGGCGCGTTCGTCGGCGCCGGCCTCGGTGATGTCCTTGCCGTCGAGCAGGATCTGCCCCTGCGTGATCTCGTAGGCCGGATGACCGGCGATCGCATAGGCGAGCGTCGACTTGCCCGACCCGTTCGGGCCCATGATCGCGTGCACCTCGCCGGAGGCGACCGTGAGATCGACACCCTTGACGATCTCCGTTCCGTCCTCCAGCGCGACGTGCAACTGCTTCAGCTCGAGCTTGGCCATGGTCTCCGAGTCCTAGAAGGGCGTCCAGAACGGGCCTCGTGGCCCGCTCACGTTCAGGCTCATCGTAGCCCAGAGGGCCGCGCAGGCCGAGGTTAACACTTGGTTTTCCGCCCGGGCCGGCCGCAAAACGCTGGTACGCTGGACGCATGTCCAACATTGGTCCGCTCGAGATCGCAGGCTTGCTCCTGCTCGCCCTCCTCCTCTTCGGCGCCAAGCGGCTCCCGGAGATCGGACGCTCCCTCGGCAGCGGGATGCGGGAATTCAAGGATTCGGTGACGGGACACGACAAGCCCGAGCCCGTCCAGACGACCCAGCTGCCCGTGGGAACGCAGGACACCAGCACCCCTGCGCCGCCCCGCGAGAACGAAACCGTTCACTAGCCGAGCATGCGGGTGCGGTTCTGGCGCCCGCCTCGCCGCCTTGCACACGGCGAGGAGGCGACACTCGTCGAGCATCTCGAGGAGCTGCGCCAGCGGCTCTTCGTCTGCATCGGCGCTGTCGTGGTCGGGTGGATCGCGGCGTTCGTCGTGCACGGCCGCGTCATCCGCGCCCTGACCGACCAGCTGCCGCCGCAGCATCGTCAGCTCCTGACGCTCGGCATCGGCGAGCCGTTCATGACGTCGGTGTGGGTCAGCCTGTATCTCGGTTTCCTGCTCGCGATCCCGATCATTCTCTGGCAGGCGTGGGCGTTCTTCATCCCTGCGGTCGAGACCCCGCACGAGCGGATGCTGAAAGCGTTCGTCTTCCTCGCCACTGCGCTGATGATCACCGGGGTGCTCTTCGGCTACTACGTCGCACTGCCGGCCGCGGCGAAGTTCCTGACCAACTTCGACTCGTCTCTCTACAACGTGCAGATCCAGGCCAAGCCGTACATCACGTTCGCGACGAAGGTGCTCGTGGCGATGGCGATCGTGTTCGAGTTGCCGCTGTTCGTGATCGGACTGACCCGGCTGGGAATCGTCAGCACCTCCAAGCTGCGCCGGAACAGGCGCATCGGCTACTTCATCGTGGCCTGCATCGGTGTCGCTCTGCCTGGAGTCGATCCCGTCACGACGTTCTTCGAGACGGTTCCGCTGATCGTCCTCTACGAGATGTCGATCTGGCTCTCGGTACTGCTCGACCGGCGCTCCGCACGCGCCACCGCCGCCGCCGGCACGACGTGACCGAACTGTCGGCGGACTGGGTGCTGCCCGGAGACGGGCCGCCGATCGAAGGCGGGCGCGTTCGCTGGGAGGGCGGGCGGATCGTCGCCGTCGAAGCAGGCCGCGCGGAGCGCCACTACAGCGGCTCGGTGATCCTGCCGGGGTTCGTCAACGCTCACTCACATCTCGAGTACGCCGTCTACGCCGGCTTCGGCGACGGCGCGCCGTTCGGGCAGTGGCTCCGAACCCACGTCGAGCGCAAGCGGCGCCTCGAGCCCGAGGACATGATCGCGGTCGCCCGCTGCGGCGTGGCCGATTCGTTCCGGACCGGGATCACGACGACCGCGGACTACAGCTTCTCGGGCGCGGCTGCGATCGCGGCTGCGGAGCTGGGGCTGCGCGCGACGGTCTACCTCGAGGTGTTCGCAGACGATCCGGAGGACGCGCGCCACGCCTTCGAAGAGAAGCGGGCGCTCGTCGAGGAGACGCCGCTGGTCACGATCGGCGTCTCGCCGCATGCGCCGTACACCTGCTCGCTGGAGACGTACCGGTGGTGCCTGTCGCTCGGCATTCCCGTGGGCACGCACCTCGCCGAGAGCGCTGCTGAGAACGAGTGGCTCGAGCATGGGACAGGCGTGCTCGAGGGGATCCCGATCCTCGTTCCCCCGACGGGCAAGCGCGCGGTCGCCTCACTGGCCGAGGTCCTGGGGCCCGACCTGCTCTGTGCGCACTGCGTCGATGTCTTGGCCGATGAGATCGAGCTGCTCGCCGAACGCGGAGTCCCGATCGCCCACTGCCCGCGCTCGAACGCGCTGCTCGGATGCGGGGTCGCGCCGATCGGGGCCATGCGGGCCGCGGGCAGCGTGATCGGCCTCGGCACGGACTCGCCGGCGTCGACACCGTCGTTCGACGTGTTCGAGGAGATGCGCGCCGCCCTCTATGCGGCCAGGGCGCTCGAGCGGCGCCCGGAAGCCCTCTCGGCGACGGAGGTGCTGGGGCTCGCCACGAGCGACGCGGCCCGCGCTCTGCGAATCGACGACCAGGTGGGTACCCTGACCCCCGGCAAGCGCGCCGATCTGACGGTCGTGTCGCTCGCAGGCAGCCTCTACCACCCGGTCGAGGACCCAGCGGCGGCAGTCGTCTTCGGCGGCTCACCAGAACGAGTGCTCGAAACGATCGTCGACGGCGAGACCCGCTATCGGAAGGAAAACGAGGAGCAGCAGTGGCGAGAGGTACGCAGCACCGCAAGCGCCGCCCGGCGCAAAATGCTCGCGCTTCGACCGTAGCGGCCACTCCGCACAAGCAGAAGCCGCCGCAGTGGCAGGAAGAGCTCTTCTTCCAGCGCCTGCGGGTGCACGCGAAGTGGGCCTTCGTGCTGCTGGCAGTCGTCTTCGCGCTCGGGTTCGTCTTCTTCGGCGTCGGCTCCGGCTCGACCGGGATCAGCGACGCACTCCAGAACGCCTTCCACTTCGGCAACAACGGCGGTTCGTCGATCTCCGGCCTGCAGAAGAAGGCCGCCAAGACCCCGAACAATCCGACTGCCTGGCGCAATCTCGCCACCGCGCTCGAGCAGAAGCAGCGGACACAGGAGGCGGTGAGCGCCCTCGAGCGCTACACCACGCTGCGCCCCAAGGACCAGGGCGCGCTCGCCGAGCTCGCATCCCAGTACGGGACGCTCGCGACCAACTACTCGAACGACTACTCCGCCGCACAGCAGCAGATGGCGGAGCAGGAGTCGCCCGCGTCGGCCTTCGGACCGCCGTCGACGACCCCGTTCGGCAGGGCATTCGCCAGCTCCTCGGCCCTCCGTGACCCGATCTCGGCCGCGGTCGCGACCCTCGCGGCCGCCAGGCAGCAGACGGCGTATTCGAACTACCAGGGCGCCCAGCGGAGCGCCGAGAGCGCCTACCAGCGGCTCGTGATCCTGAACCCCAAGGACGCGACCTCGCAGATCCAGCTCGGCCAGGCGGCTCAGGCCGCCCAGGACACACCGACGGCGATCAAGGCCCTGACGGCGTTTTTGAAGCTCGCGCCGACGGATCCGCTCGCGCCGCAGGTGAAGCAGGCCCTGAAGGCGCTCAAGGCCCAGGCGGCTGCCAGCGCCTCGGGCGCGACCGCCGGTTAGACTCACGCCGCAGCGGCCCGCCACTGACGGTTCCGGGGGACCAGATGAACTTCGACATCAAGACCGAGCAGCTCTCCGACGACGCCTACGTCATCTCGCTCGCCGGCGAGGTCGACCTGTACACGGCGCCGGAGTTCAAGCAACAGCTGCTCGAGGTGATCGGGCAGGGCGGCAAACAGGTGATCGTCGACTTCTCGTCGACGACGTTCATCGACTCGACGACGCTCGGCGTGCTCGTCGGAGGCGTCAAACGGCTGCGGACGAACGACGGCCAGCTCTCGCTCGTCTGTAGTGACCGCAACATCACGAAGATCTTCGAGATCACCGGCCTCGATCGCGTTTTTGCGATCCATGCGACGCGCGAAGAGGCGATCTCGAAGCTCGACGGTGTCTCCCAGCCGACGCCCTGATCCCGAGCCGACCTGACCGCGAGCCGACCCTGAACGCGCGCCGACTCCTCGCTTTCGCTGCAGTTCTGCTGGCTGCGGTCACCGCATCCGGCTGCGGTGCAGTCAAGCGCGTCACCTCGGGCGACCCGAGCCAGGGCAAGACGATCTTCCTGTCGAAGTGCGCCTCGTGCCACACACTCGCGAACGCGGGGTCGACCGGCACCATCGGACCGAACCTCGACGACGCCTTCGCCTCCGACAAGGCCCAAGGGTTCAAACAGCAGACCATGGCAGACGTGGTGCGGGGGCAGATCGCCTACCCGGAGAAACCGATGCCGGCGAACCTGGTCGACGGCAGCGACGCCGACGACGTCGCGGTCTACATCGCCCTGTGCGCCGCGAACCCCACCTGCGGCGTGAAGGCCTCGACCACGACGCCTCAGACGACGACCACGGCGCCGACGACGACCACCTCCGCTGGCGGCGGGTCGCCGACGGCGCTCGGGAAGCAGGTCTTCACCACCGCCGGCTGCGCCGGCTGCCACACCCTGAAGGACGCAGGCGCCACCGGGAACGTCGGCCCGAATCTCGACCAGTTGAAGCCGTCCGCGGCAACGGTGTCGCACCAGGTCCAGGTCGGCGGCGGCGCGATGCCGTCGTTCAAGGGAACGCTCAGCCCGGCGCAGATCGCGGCAGTCGCCGCCTACGTCAGCTCGGTCGCCGGGAAGTGAGGCAGTCCGCCGGGCGCTGACCGGCGGTCGGAGAGGTGTCAGACACCGCCCAGGAGCTTGCCGAGCACGAGGTAGGGCGGATAGTTGGCGCCGAAGTCGACGTCTGCGAGCTCGGTCCAGCCGTTCTTCGCATAGAAACCGCGTGCCTTCTTCGACCCGGTCTGCGTGGAGAGCAATGCCCGGTCGTGTGGCTGGCGGCTGAGCAGCTGCGCGAGCAGCGCACTGCCCACACCACGTCGCTGCCAGGTGGGCCGCACGTGCAGCTCGACGATCTCGAAATGAGGAGGGTCGAGCCACTGTTCGCGCTGCGCCGCGGAGAACGAACGGGCGACATGCTCGGTCCACCATTGTTCATACGCGCCGGTGTAGCCGTACCCGAAGCCCGCGAGCTCCGTGCCGCCACGAGCGACGAGGAAGACGAAGTCGTCGCGCTCGACATGGGCCGCGAGCCGGTTCGTCGCCCAGTCGTCGGACAGCGCGCCCGCACCGAGCGCAGCGCGATGCACGTCCCGCAGCTCGGCCCGCAGCGGTAGCGGATCCACCGGCTCGACGGTCAGGGCGGGCACCTCAAGCATCGAGATCCACGATCACGTGCGTGACGGGCAGGGCGAACCGCTCGCGCGCCTTCTCGACGACGCCGCGCTCCAACCAGTGCGACCGCCCGGCCGGATGGGTCGAGATGATCAGCTCATCGGGCCGAAACGTGCGCAGGGCATCCTCGATCGCCTGGATCGGATCGCCGTCGCCGATCTCCCCGGTCGCATCGAGCCCGGCGGCGCGCATCGCGGCCAGGCTCGCCTCGAGCCGCTCGCCTGCGGCGGCGCGGGCCTCGTCCTCGTCCGAGACCCAGTGCCGGAGCGGCGAGTTCAGGGCAGGGCAGACGACCAGAACGAACGCCCTACCGCCTTCCGAGCGGGCACGGATCTCCGACAGGAGCTCGGGGCCGCCGACCGTCTCGTTCGCGGCGACGAGGATGCGGCGCTCGTCCGGAGGGCTCGGGGCAGGCGCATGCTGCACCGGCGCCTCGGCCTCGCGCCGGCGGAGAACCGCCCACAACGCGACAGCCGTGAGAACCAGGAACACCGCGAAACCGACCCACGAGTTGATCGCGGAGCCGATCACGATCAGGGCGAAATATCCGATCGTCAGAAGAACGAACCGGAACGCATCGCCTTCGCTCCGGAGGGGGTTCCGCACGGCGCTAGAGGAGGTACACCGTCACGTAGACGACGATCCACATGACGTCGACGAAATGCCAGTAGATGCCGCCGAGCTCGATGCCGTGATGGTGCTCCGGCGTGAACTGCCCCCGGAAGGCCCTGACGGTCATGACGCCGAGAATCGTCAGGCCGATGAACACGTGCGCGCCGTGCAGTCCGGTGAGACCGAAGAACGTGGCGGCGAACGACGTGTCGCTGGTGTTGAAGCCGATCCGGCTGTACTCGATGATCTGCGTGAGCAGGAACGTGAGGCCGAGCAGGAACGTGAGCACCATGCCGGCGCACAGGCCCTTGCGATTGCCTTTCTTGATCGACGTGTCCGCCCAGTGCATCGTGAAGCTCGAGCTGACGAGGATGACCGTGTTGATGCCCGCCACGAAGGCCGGGCGCTGGTAGCCGTCGGGGGGCCAGACGCCGTCGACCCCGTTGTTGACCACGCGGTCGAAGAAGTACACGGTGAAGAACGAGCCGAAGAGCATGATCTCCGAGGCGATGAACAGGAACATGCCCAGCACGAGCGGGGAGACTCGCGAGCTGTAGTGGACCGGCGGCGGCCCGTGCTGCTCGTGCGCCGCTGCCGTCATGCCGTCGACACCACGTGCTCGACCGGCAGGCCGGTGTCCTTGCGCAGCCTCTGGACGAGGTCGCGGCGAAGCCAGCCGCTGCGCTCGCCGGGGAACGTCGACACGATGATCTCGTCCACACGCTCGTCGTTGACGACGTGGCGGGCGGCGGTGTACGGATCCGGGTGCACGACCTGTCCGTGTGCGTCGATGCCGGCTCCGCGCAGCTCGGTGAGGGCGCGCCGCAGCCGCTTGTCGGCGTCGTCGTGCTGGTCGTCGTCGCTCTGCGGCGCAACGATCAGGAAGCTCGCGGGGCTCTGGGCGGCGCGCTCTCGAATCCGCTCGAGCAGCTGCTCCGAGACAACGGTCTGATTCGCGATCACGAGCACGTTCGTCTCGCTCTCGACCACCGGCTCGACGACGACGTGCAGAACAGGAACGCCCGCCGTCCGCTCGATGTCGCCGACGACATCGCGCCGCATCCAACCGGAGCGCTCGACCCCGTGCGTCGCGACGACGATCTCGTCGACGGGGGGCTCGAGCTGTGCCAGCGCGTCCTTCACCGCCTGGACCGGGCCGGTCTCGACGACGAAGCCCTGAGCCGGCAGTCCGCCCTCGCGAAGCGCCTTCAGCGTCTTCTCCAGCCGTCTGCCGGCCGAGGCGCGCCGAGTGTCCTCGTAGACGACGTAGCCCTGGTTCGGCTCGTTCACCGGCGCGATCACCGTGACACGGTCGTCGGCACCCGCCTCGCCACGCACCGCGTCGAGCAGCGTCTGCGACGCGACCGTCTCGTTCGCGATCACCAGGATGTGTCTCATCAGTCGGCTCCGACCGGGTCACCGGGGACCGGGACGGGGCTGGGCGCGCCCAGAATCGCGTGCTTGGCGCCCGGCACGCCGTATTCGTACGGGTTGCCGACGACCTGCGGGATCTCGTCGAAGTTGAAGGTCGGGGGCGGCGAGCTGACCTGCCATTCCAGCGTCAGTGCGCGCCACGGGTTGCCCGGCGCGGCGGGACCGTGCGCCCACGAGTTGATCATGTTGTAGAGGAAGACGAGCGTCGACGCGCCAAGCCCGAACGACGCGATCGAGATGAAGAGGTTGATGTCGGCGAAGCGCGGGGCGTAGTCGGCGACGCGACGCGGCATCCCTTGCAGCCCGATGTAGTGCATCGGGAAGAACGTCAGGTTGAAGCCGATGAACGTCAGCCAGAAATGCAGCTGACCAAGCCGCTCGTCGTACATCCGCCCGGTCATCTTCGGGAACCAGTAGTAGATGCCGGCGAAGATCGTGAAGACCGAGCCACCGAAGAGCACGTAGTGGATGTGCGCGACGATGAAGTACGTGTCGGAGGCGTGGATGTCGATCGGGACCGAGGCGAGGTAGATGCCGGAGAGCCCGCCGATCACGAACATCGAGAGGAAGCCGAGTGCGAACAACATCGGCGTCTTGAAGTGGATTCGCCCGTTCCACATCGTCGCGAGCCACGAGAAGATCTTGATCCCCGTGGGCACGGCGATCACCATCGACGTGACCATCATCGGCACGCGCAGCCACCCGGCCATGCCGGCGACGAACATGTGGTGCGCCCACACCGAGAAGCCGAGCACGAGGATCGCCATCAGGCTCAACGCCATCAGGCGGTAGCCGAAGATGGGCTTGCGGCTCATCACCGAGATCACCTCGCTGATGATCCCGAAGCCGGGCAGCATCATGATGTACACCGCGGGATGCGAGTAGAACCAGAAGATGTGCTGGTAGCCGAGCACGTACCCGCCGCCCGCAGGCTCGAAGAAGTTCATGTGCAGGACGCGGTCGAAGAGGACGAAGAACTGCGATCCGGCGATGAACGGGGTCGCGATCACGACGAGGAGGCTCGTGGTGAAGTTCGCCCAGACGAGGAGCGGCATGCGCCAGAACGTCATGCCCGGCGCGCGCATGGTGATGATGGTGACCAGGAAGTTGAGCGCGGTCATGATCGAGCTCGCACCCGCCCACTGGACGCCCATGTTGAAGAACACCTGGCCGAACGGCTGATGAGAGCAGAGCGGCGCGTAGCACGTCCACCCCGCCGACGGGCCGCCGCCGGGGGTGATCATGCCCACGACCAGCATCGTGCCCGCGATCGGCAGCAGCCAGAACGACAGCGCATTCAGCCGTGGGAACGCCATGTCGGCGGCGCCGATCATCAGCGGGATCACGTAGTTTCCGAGCCCTGCGAACGCGGGGATGACGAAGAGGAAGATCATCAGCGCCGCGTGGTTCGAGACGAGCACGTTGTACGTCTGCGGGTTGAAGTACTGGTCGCCCGGTTGCGCGAGCTCGGCGCGGAAGAGCATCGCCAGCATGCCGCCGATGCAGAAGAAGATGATCGTCGTCACGACGTACTGGATCCCGATCACCTTGTGATCGGTGTTGATGCGGAAGTAGTCGCGCCACGACCGTGCGCCGTGACCGGAGTGGTCCTCTGGACGCGTGGGCCGGCCGGAGGCGTAGTACGCCCAGTAGTCGAAACCACCGAGCCCGACCAGGAACCCGAGCGGGGTCACGACGAGCTCGACCGTTGCGATCACCGAGCTCTTCGCAAACGGCTCCCAACCCGCGGCCCAGCGCAGGAGCACCGGCAGCGCAAAACCGAACGCGAAGAAGAGCGGCGTCACCCACAGGACCCGCAGCCAGCCGGGCGCGGTCCAGCGATGCCAGCCGGTCGGTGCCGGCGGCGGCGCGTGGACGTCGTGTTCGTGAACGTGTGCGACGTCGGTCATTGGTTCGGCCCCTTGGCCAGATACTGCACGAGCTGCTGCAACTTGTCCGGCGGGATCTGCGTGCCGAAGATGTGCGGCATCTCATCGCTGAAGCCCGGCGCGATGTAGGCCTCGGGCTTCACGATCGATTCCTCGATGAACGCGTTCAGTGCACCGCGGTGCGCCTGCGCCGCCTCCTGCGCCAGGTTGTCGAGGTTCGGGCCGACGGTCCCGGTCGCGCCGGCGGGCTTGAACGTGTGGCAGCCCGCGCAGCCGCTCTGCTGGAAGACCGCAAGCCCGGGCGGACCGGCGCTCGCCTTGCCGCCCGCCTTCACCCACGTCGCATAGTCGGCCGCCGAGAGGATGTCGACGTGGCTGCGCATCAGCGAGTGACCGAGCCCGCAGAGCTCGGTGCAGATCACGGGGTAGGTCGCGACCCGGGTCGGCGTGATGACGAGGTAGTTGTGCTGGCCCGGCACCGCGTCCTGCTTCTGCGAGAGCTGCGGCACCCAGAACGAGTGGATGACGTCGTCGGCGGTGATATCGAGCTTGACGTGCCGGCCCTTCGGGAGCGTCAGCGAGCCGTAGCTCCGGCCGTTCGGGTACGTGAACTTCCAGGCGAACTGGCGGGCCTCGACCTTGATGATGAGCGGGTTGGTGCCGGCATTCCCGTTCTGGGCGAGCACGATCGCGCTGACGATCGAGATCGCGGTCACGAGCACCGCCGGGATCGCCGTCCAGATGATCTCGAGCTTGGTGTGGCCGTGGGTGGGGGGCCCGTCGGAGTCGTCGTCCGGGCCGGCTCGGAACTTCCAGATCGAGTAGATGAGGACGGCTGCGACGACCGAGAAGACGCAGATGCAGATGACCGTGGTGAACCAGTAGACGAAGTGGATGCGGCTCGCCTCCTGGCCGCCCGCCACGGGGAGCCACGGGATCGCCAGCGCAACGGCGGTGCAGATCGCACCTGCGACCAGCCCGATCGCGGTGAGCTGAATGATCGATCCCCTGCGCACCCGCGCCAAGCCTAGTCCAACGCGCCGCAGCGCGACGCGTGACCGTTTCTCGCGCTCCAGCACAGGGCATGGGGTCACAGAGGCAGCGTTCCCGCATCAGAAGTGATGTTTGACAGATGTCGAGATTGATGTCATAGTGACATCATCATGAATCTGACGATCGTGCTCGAGGGCCTCCAGCAGGACCTCCAGAACCTCGGAGAGCTCGGCGACGAGCGGTCTGCGCAGGTCGCGCAGCGCCTGACCGAGGCACTCGGTTCAAGCCTGCGGCTGAAGCTGCTCGACCTGTTCTCGCAGGCGGCAGTGGAGCTCTCCTCGAAGCTGCCCTCCGGCCACATCGAGGTCCGCCTCGCCGGCCAGGAGCCCGAGCTCGTGTTCGTCGACATCCCCGGCGAGTCCGCGGGAATGGCCGGCGAGGAGCTCTCGGCGCGGATCAGCCTGCGCCTTCCCGAGTCCCTCAAGGGAGCCGTCGAGAAGGCGGCCGACCGCGAGGGCGTTTCGACGAACGCGTGGCTCGTGCGCGCGATCGCGCGCGCAACCGAGTCGCGGCCCGTGCAGGTGACCGGCAAGCGCCTGTCGGGCTACGGACAGAGCTAGGAAGGAGCGTCATGCAGAAGTCATTCGAAGT
>CAVPEK010000005.1:0-167914 GCA_963703445.1 uncultured Thermoleophilia bacterium
CCGGAGGTCGCGGGTTCGAGTCCCGTCGCTCCCGCTTCAAGAAGGCCCCGGAAACGGGGTCTTTTCGTTCGAGCCAGGAAGCGCCGATCAACCCTCGAGTCTTCTACGATCTCGCCATGACGTACGACGAGGTTCTCGCGCAACGCGTCCGCGACCTCGCGACGGGAACGCCGAACCTGACGGAGAGGAAGATGTTCGGCGGACTCGCGTTCCTGGTGGGCGGCAATCTGGCAATCGCTGCGAGCGGACAGGGCGGACTTCTCGTGCGGGTCGATCCGGAGGAATCGTCGGCGTTGGTTGCCAAGACCCAGGCCGAGTTGATGGTGATGCGTGGCCGCCCGATGGAGGGATGGCTTCGCGTCGCCTCCGAAGATGTGGAGGCGAAGCAGTCACTCGCCTCGTGGGTGAAGCGCGGGTTGGTCTACGCAGCGTCACTCCCGGCGAAGTAACCGATCTTCCCGGGCTCGACCACTGTTCGTCCAGTCCCCGGCCAGGTTGTCGTGGGGCGTCAGCGAGCGCGACAAGATGCTCGGCCATCCGAGGTCCTCGACCGAGTCCTGGGAGAGCGACCACACTCGAACAGCAGCGGCGGTCAATCCGAACACGGTTGCCTCGACGCTCGTGCCGACCGAGGACGGCTCACGTGCGCTGCGTTGCATGTAGTCGCGCGCAGCCACAGCGATCGCTTCACCGAGGCGCTCGGAGATGTCCCGCAGCGCGTGCTCACGAACGACGAGGTCGGGCAGGTAGAACGGCGTGAGCCACCCCGGCCCAGACCGGATGAGCTCGCGCGGGCGCCAGCCCGGGTTCTTGAGCCTCCTCCTCCAACGCACCCCGACCTCTCGTCTCAGGACCTCGGTGGCTCCGATCTCCGCGAGGAACGCACGTACCTCGGGGACGGACGGGCGCTCCCCCAGCAGGAAGAGCTCCAACAGGGTCTCATCGAGCCGGGGCCGATCGCGCGGCCAGAGCTCGCGCATGAGCGGGTGCTCCGAGAGCTTCGCCAGAACGAGTTTCCAGAGCGGGTCGGTTGCGTTCGGGTGGGGCTCGGCGGCGGACATCTGCGGCCCTGGTTTTGTGCCACATCTGCTCGAAATCGGCCTGATCGAACGGCAATCCGCTCGGGATGATCATCCGATCAAGGTGATGCCCTCCTGCCCGGCCCCTGCTGTGATCACCCCATCCGGCGAGGCTAGGAGGAGCAATGAGCACCGAGGTCACAGCAGGTACCAGCGACGGGCGGGCGAGCAAGCCACGGCGGGTCGAGCATCCGAGCGAGTCGGAGCGCGCCGCGAAGGGCAAGGCCGCGCGGACCGAGGTCCCTCGCTCCGCGCACGCGGCGTGGGAGCCGCAGCAGGACCGGACAAGCCCCCTGGAGCTCCTGGAGCAACAGGCGCAGACCCGGGTGCCGGAGCTCGTGCCCATCCGCTACGGCCGGATGCTCGTCTCGCCGTTCACCTTCTACCGTGGGGCCGCCTATCTGATGGCAGCCGACCTCGCGGGCGCTCCGAGGACCAGGCTGACGGTTCAGCTCTGCGGCGATGCCCACCTGTCCAACTTCGGCGCGTTCGCGGCGCCCGACCGCAGGCTCGTCTTCAGCATCAACGACTTCGACGAGACCCACCCGGGGCCGTTCGAGTGGGACGTCAAGCGGCTCGCCGCGAGCTTCGCCGTCGCAGGCCGCGACCGCGGCTTTGATGACAAACAGCGAGAGGCCGTCAATCTTGCCGTCGGACGCTCGTACCGGGAGGCGATGAGCAGGTACGCCGGGATGCGCAACCTCGACCTCTGGTACTCGCGGATCGACGTCGACGACCTGCTCGCCGAGCTCTCCAGCTTCGCCACCGCGAAGGAACAGAAGCGGGCGGACAAGAACCTCGCCAAGACGAAGACGAAGGACAGCCTGAAGGCGTTCGCGAAGCTGACCGAGATCGTCGACGGCGAACCTCGGATCGTCGGCGACCCGCCGGTCGTGACGCCGATCGAGGACCTGCTGGGCGACCGGTCGGACGAGTTCGACGCGTTCCTCCACGGTGTGATTCGCTCGTACCGTCGAACGCTCGCAGGCGACCGCCGCCGGCTGCTCGAGCGCTACCGCTACGGTCACGCGGCACGCAAGGTGGTGGGCGTCGGAAGCGTCGGGACGCGCGCCTTCATCATGCTGATGCTCGGCCGGGACGACAACGACCCGCTCTTCCTCCAGTTCAAGGAGGCAGAAGCGTCAGTGCTCGAGCCGTTCCTCGGCAAGAGCGAGTTCGCAAACCATGGCCAGCGTGTGGTCGAAGGGCAGCGCCTGACCCAGGCCGCGAGCGACATCATGCTCGGCTTCATCAGCGCGGAGGGCATCGACGGCGTGAAGCGCGACTTCTACGTCCGCCAGCTCTGGGACGCGAAGGGCTCGGCTCTGGTCGAGTTCATGGAGCCGACGATGATGCGCATGTACGCAACCGCCTGCGGGGCTGAGCTCGCACGTGCGCACGCCCGCTCGGGAGACGCGATCGCGATCGCGAGCTACCTCGGTGCGGGCGACACGTTCGACCGTGCGATCGCTCTCTTCGCCGAGTCGTACGCGAACCAGAACGAGCGCGACTACGAGCTGCTGATCAAGGCCGCCGACGAGGGCAAGATCACGATCGAGAAAGGGGTCTAGGCGCAGTCCAGATCGCCGGGCCACCGTCGATGAGCAGCGACCGCGGTAGGCTGCTCCCGTGACGGGCGTCGTTCCGGCCCTCGCAGCACTCGTGGCCGCCTTCGCGCCGCCGGCCGCGCTGGTCGCGAATGCGCTGCCGGGCCGCGCGGCGCAACCGGCTGCGCTCACGCTTCAGGCGACGTTCGAGCTGCAGTGCGGCCGCGTCGGCCAGATGACCGTTGGCTTGCCGGCAGCGATGGGTGTTCGAACGCCCATCGCGCCGGGTGCCGTTCTTGTCAACGGCGCCCACCCGGCCTCGGTTCGAGCCTCCGGCCACGTCGTCCAGGTGACGATGCGGCCGCCGCAGGGCGTCATCTGCGATTCGATCGGCCCGGCCCGCATCACCGTGCGATTCACCAAGGGAGCCGGCCTCGTCAATCCCCAGCGTGCCGGCTCGTACGCCGTCTCGCTGCGGATCCGCGGAACGACAGCGGCCGGCCGGCTGAAGATCACCCACTAGAACTCGAGTCACCAAAGCGCTCAAGGCGCGGGGCCAGGCTGCCGATAGACCCAAGGTGAGCCGCAGTGCCGCCGTTGGAGCGATCGTCTGCCTCGCCGTGGTCGCAGCCTCGACCATGCGAGTGCCTAGCGCGAAAGCCTGGCAGACCACCGTCCGGCCGTCCGCCCAGGCGACGAGGATCTCGCACGCCAGGCCGCGCACGCTGCACCCGAGGCGACACCTGACGCGCCAGTCCCTGCAACGCATCCTGCCGCTTCTGCGCCGCGTCGGAGCCCATCCGGAGCGGTCGCGCCGGGTGCCGCCGTCAGCGTCGGCGGTCACCGTGACGAAGCCGGCGGCTGCACCGACGATCCTGCCCAACGACCCCGATTGGACGCAGCAGTGGGGGCTCCGCCAGGTCGAGGCACCGGCAGCCTGGGCGCTCATGACCCGTGCATCCCGCCAGGTCGTCGTCGCCGTCGTCGACAGCGGCGTCGATCCCACGCAGCCCGACCTCCAGGGCGCCCTGGTGCCCGGCGCCGATTTCGCAGACTCCTCCGGAAGCACTGCCGACCAGTACGGCCACGGCACGATGGTGGCCGGGGTGATCGCCGCGCGCGGCGACAACGGCGAAGGCGTCGCCGGTGTCTGCTGGACGTGCCTCATCATGCCGATCAAGGTGCTCGACGCGAACGGCAGCGGCACAGCCTCGAGCATCGCGGACGGCATCCGCTGGGCGGCCGACCACGGCGCGAACGTGATCAACATGAGCATCGTCCTGAGCGGGCCGGACGCCGACGTGGCCTCGGCGATCGCCTACGCCCACGACAAGGGCGTGATGGTCGTCGCGGCCGCGGGCAACGCCGGAAACGGTGACGCGACCTACCCCGCCTCCTATCCGTTCGTGGTCTCGGTGGCCGCGACGGACGACTCGGATCAGCTCTACCCGTGGTCGACCCACGGCACCTGGGTCACACTGGCAGCGCCCGGCTGCACGATGACGACCGCCCTCGGCGGCGGCTTCTCAGCCTTCTGCGGCACGTCCGCCGCGGCGCCGCTCGTCGCCGGCCTCGCCGCCCTCGGCTACGAGGCCGGAGCCCCTTCGGAGGCCGACCTCGAGGCCGCCCTCGAACGGTCGGCCAAGCCCCTGCCGGGCGCGGTCGGCAGCGGGCGCGTGGACGCGCTCCAGCTCGTGAGCCAGTTCGGCTTGTAGGCCGGACGCGAGCCGAATCTCGGTACACTCCGCGTCGTATGGTTCGTCGGCTTGGGGTCGTTTCGGTTTTCGCACTCGTCGCCGCCACAGCGGCGACCGCTGCAGGCCCGCCTCAGACCCTGCTGGCGTTCAAACGGGCTCATCACGCCTACGACAACCTTCCGGCGGCGGCCAAGGCGCTGGCGCCGAACGTGGTGAACTCCCGCCGGGTCGCAACCGCCGTCGACTCCAAGAAGAACCAGTTCCTGGTCTACGTCACGCTGATGAAGGACAAGCAGGTCTGCTCGGTCCTCGTCCAGGGCAAGGGGTACTCGGCGCGTTGCATGCCGCAGGCGATCCTCTTCCAGACCGGACGCGAGTCGTTCTCGGTGATCAAGGGGCTGATCGGCGGCGTGGCCGCAAACGACGTCACCCGGCTCGTCCTCGCGGGGGGCTCGAAGCGCAAGGCGGTTCCCCTCACCACCGACCACGGCTACATCTTCGGCTGCCCCGCGCCGAGCACCTGCGCCAGCTGGGTCAAGACGGTCGTCGGCTACAACAAGGCCGGCAAGATCGTCTCGCGCGAGACCGTCGGCTAGCCGGCCCGGCCCCGCCCGCTACCCGAAGCCGGGGCAGAGCGGCAGCTTCGCGTAGCGCGGCGTGATCACGCACCAGGTGCCCTTCTTCGTGTCCAGCGCGATGTAGATCGAGCTCGAGCCCTGGTTCGGGCCACAGGTGCGGTTGTAGGAGTGGTGGAACGCCCCGGCGAGGTAGCCGTCGTGCGTCCAGCACACGAGCGTCGTCGACTTGGCACCGAGCTTGTCGAGCACCTGCGAGGCGAGCTGCTCGTTGTTCGGGCCCTTCGCTCCACCCCCACAGGCGGCGAGCAGGAGGACGAGGCCTGCGGCTGCGATCGCCCGAAGCTTCATCGCTCGACCTTCGCCCAGTTGGAGCCTGTTCCTGCCGGGACGCTCCGGCCGCCGGACGAAGAAAAGCGAGGGGCCCGCTGAGCGGGCCCCTCGCCTCATTGCCTTACTTCCTTCGCGTTTCGGGCGAGCCCGTTACGCGAGCCCCACCCGCACCGACTTGACCGTCGGGGCGAGCTTGAGGTTGGCGACGCGAACCACACGATTCGTGCTCACCGTGCGAAGCACGATGTGGCTCTTGCCGTTCTTGTTGATCAGCGTGATCCGGAGCTTGGCGGTCTTCGCCGAGCCGTTCACACGCACCGACAGGTACCGACCAGTGCGGGTCTTGATGACGCTCGCCGAAACGAGGCTCATCGCCTTGACGACCTTCGTGGTCTTGGCAACCGAGACAGGTGCCACGGTCGGTGCCGGCGCCGTCAGGGCCACCGGGGACGCGAGGACGACCTGGCCGCCACCAGCAGTGGAGCCGCTGGTGGTGGTGCCGCTCGTGGTAGCGGTCGTGGTGCCGCCGCCCGAGTTGTTCGGGCCACCGTTCGAGCAAGCTGCGCCCGAAGTCGGGTTGAAGTCGACGTCACGGAAGATGCCCGCGCCGCCGTTCCGGGTGCCAGTGTTCTCGACCGAAACGTCGATGCACTGGTTGGTGGACGAGTGGACGTAGATGCCCGCTTCGCCCTTCGCGTTCGTGGTCAGGTCGATGAAGCCGCCGGCGAAGATCGGACCGGAGTTGGCGGAAGCGACCACCCTGGCCGGTCGTGTCGTACGGCGGAACACCAGCCGTCGCGTCAGCACCAAGCGTCGGGCTCGCACCCTGACCAGCCTGGGCGCTGAACTCGACCGGCGCACCCTCGACGGGATTGCCCTCGAGGTCCTTGACCGTCTCGACGCAGAAGGCCTCGTTGGTCCCCTTCGGCACACAAGCAAGGATCTTGCTCGGGACGAAGTCGACCGTCTTGGCCAGCGTGTTCGAGACCTTGGAGCTGCCGTCCCAGGTCGGAACCTGGTCCGGGTACACCGAGGTTGCCGTGATCGTCGCGTTACCGACAAGGCTGCCGGTGTAGATGTCACAGCGACCGTTCGAGTCCGGAGTCAGGACGTTGCCTGCATCCGGGTTGAACTGCACGTAGGCCTCGCCGTGCTCGTCCGTGTAGACGGCCTGGCTGAGGTTGCCTGTCGGCAGCGGGAACGGATCGCCGCTGACGTCGTAGCAGCCGTTGTAGCCGGACTGCGTCATCAACGGGAACGCATCCCAGTAGTCGTACAGCGGTGCATGGCTGAACAGGTTGCTGTCGACGCTGGCCGGAGCAGCAACGCTGGTCGGCAGGTCGAAGCCCTGGGTCAGGAAGCTCGCATAGTTGTTCGCGAACGTCGCACCGTAAGACACCGGAGGTGGAACTACCGTTCCAGGCCGCCGGGATGTACGCCTTGTAGAACGGGGCGTACAGGTTGTGATTGTCGCCCGGATCCTTGGACGAGTCACGGATGTAGATGTCGGTCTTGTCGACCGCCGAGAGCGTTCCGACCGTGCTGGCCGCGCCCAGAGCGACGTCGACGCGAAGCGCCGGCATCGGAGCGTCACCAGCGTCGACCTTGCCGTCGGACAGCAGGGTCGAGTCGGCGCGAATCGGGTCGAACGGACCGACAGCCCAACCATTGGTGCCACCGAAGATGTTCGAGAACGGACCAAAGTCGGCCCAGTCTCCGGAGCCCCACGAGCCGTTGCAGTTGTCGACAGCATCGATCGTGAGCGACGGATCGGTCATGTCGGTGCAGAAGCTGCTGGTCGTGTGGCCTTCCGTGTTGAGGTCATCGTCGTGGATGTCCCAGCGGTTGAAGCCGTACAGCGAGCCCGCAGCGCCGGGGGACTGGCTCCCGAGCGGCGAGGCATCGATTGCGAAGTGATCCTGGAGCCACTTCCAGTCGTCCGGCAGCGTCACCGTCGGATGGCCGAGACCGGCCCAGTTCTGGCCCAGCGGGAACGTGCCCTTGACCTCGGCCTTGATCAGGCCGGGCTCGAAGGCGTACGAGCCGTCGGACTGCAGAACCGGCTTGAAGGTACCGTCGCCGGCGGGATCGCCCGGGGTCGGCACTTCGGTGATGACCGGAGCCTGCGACTGCATCCAGATGACGAGGAAGTCGTGCTCGAACAGCACGCCATGCCCGCCATTGGCCTTCGAGTCGGTGAACCACCGCTCGAGACCAGGATCGTTGACCGCGAGCTTGAGGGTCGCGAGACCCGGCTTCTCCGAGGTGACGAGACCGGACCAGCAGAGGCCCCGGTTCCTCACCCACGAGCCGTTGACCGTGAGGCCCTGGCTGTTGGACTGGAGGAAGAACGGCGTGTTCGGACCCGCCATATCGTCCCCACTCCAGCCGGAGATGTTGAGCGTGCCACTCAACGAGAAGTTCAGGCCGTTCAGATCGCTCGCCTGGAACCCTTCGAAGTTGAGGCACTTGGTGACCCTGACCGTCTCTCCGGCCCAGGCCAAGTACGGAATGTTCGTGTTCTGCGGATCAGTTGGATCCGCCGTCTGGATATAGGTGGTCTTCGTCGCACCCGCAGCCATGCCCGCCCAGACAAACAGGGCGGTCATTGCCGCGAGCAGCGTGACGAAGGTCACACCCAAGCGAAAACGCATCTCTCCCTTTCCCCCTTACTTCGTCGTTCATTGCTCGAAATTCAAAACACGTGCCTGACGACTACTTGAGCCTCAGCGTTCTTTGAGGCCACCCCCTTTCGTCTGCAACGCGCCCACGGCGGAGATCAACGCGGGCGCATCCACCTTTATAAACTTCCCAGCCCCTGGGGACAAGGTCGCGAACGGGTAGGGTTTCCAGGGAAAAACCCTCCCCGCGCCCATTCCGGAGCCGGTCCGGAGCCGGCGCTGCAGGGCCGGCCGGCGGAGCGCCGATCTCTGGTCTATCGAGGGCCGCGATCCGCCAGTACATTGCCGGTAATGCGGCGGCGCGTCCTTGCGGTGGTTTTCCTCTGCCTGCTCGGAGCTCTGGCGGCGTTCGGAACGGCGTCGGCAGGCTCGGGCGACGTGACCCAGCCGAACGATCCGGTCTGGAGCTACGAATGGGGCCAGCGGCTGACCCGCGCCTCGGATCTGTGGCAGCTGACCACCGGCAACCCGAGCATCGTGATCGCCGTCGTCGACACCGGCCTCTCGCAGCCGCTCTTCAAAGCTCCCGGCGGATCGACGCCGGTGCCCGACCTGACGCAGGTGCTCCCCGGCTGGGACATCGTCGGGAACGACACCAACACCGCGGACGATTTCGGCCACGGAACGTGGGTCTCGAGCGTGATCGGAGCAACCGGCGACAACGGGATCGGCATGGCCGGCTACTGCTGGAAGTGCTCGATCATGCCCGTGCGCGTGGCCGCGGGCCGTACCGGGGCCCTTGCTCCGGCAGTCGCTGCCGGCATCCGCTGGTCCGTCGACCACGGCGCGCGCATCATCAACGTCAGCCTCGCGAGCAATGCCTTCGACACCGACGAGCTCGGGGCCGTCGAGTACGCCGTCGACCACGGTGTCCTCGTGGTCGGCTCGGCCGGGAACGGCGGAGACACGTCCCCCACCTACCCGGGCGGCTATCCCGGCGTCCTCGCCGTCGCGGGCACGGACCAGAACGACGACCTCTATGACTGGGCGACGCGCGGCTCCTGGGTCTCGCTCGCCGCGCCCGGCTGCGGCGAGGTGCTCGACGCGGGTGCGGGCCCGGCTTGGGCGTGTGGCTCCTCGTTCGCGCCGCCCGTCGTCTCGGGCATCGCGGGCCTCCTCATGTCGCTCGACCCCAGCCTGACCGTGAACCAGGTCACCGATGCGCTCCGCGCGACCGCTCATCCGGTCGCGGGAATCGCCGGCGGGCGGGTCGACGCCTGGGCCGCAGCGCACTACCTCGGGCTCGCGCCGGCCAATCCGCCGGTCTTCGTGCCGCCGCCTCCGCCGGTCCCGCGCGAGGTGTTCGTCACGACCGGCGTCGTCCGCAAGAGCGCGCGCATTCGGCTCAACCTCGCCGGCGGGCCGCTCGAGCTCCAGCTCTCGGGCCCTGCGGCGGGCAACTGTTCCATGAGCTTTCGCGCTGCCGGCAACCTCTACCTCGATCTCCCGGCCGAGCGAAACGTGCGGAGCCTTGCAGCCACACTCGCCGCCGGCAGCTATCCCATCACCGTCCGCTGCACGACGACGAACCGGAAGGCGTACGAGCTGACCGCCACCGGCAGCTTCAAGAACTAGGAGGGTTTGGAGGTACGGTCGGTCGGCGCCGCTGCGCGCATCGTCGCGGCGGCACCGACCGACGTCTCCCCTCATCCCCTCGACCCCGCCGGCCGAAGCCGCTGGCCTCCGATCGAGACGTGCCCGGCCTTGACGAGCCCGCGGGTGACTGCCCACTGGCTGGCCTCGAACCGGTTGCGCACCCCGAGCTTGCGGTAGGCGTTCGCGAGATGGAACTTCACCGTCTGGTCGGTCACCCAGAGCAGCTGCCCCACCTCGCGGTTCGACCGTCCCTCGGCGACCAGCCGGAGGATCTCGATCTCACGCCGCGTCAACCGCGTCCGAGCCGGCATGCCCGCGCCCTCCCGCGCAGACATTGCCCGGTAGGCCGAGAAGGCCTCCGCGACCAGACGCGCCGCCTGGCGCATGTCCGTCGAGCGGTCGACGGTCGCACACGCACCCGCAGCGAGCGCCGACTCGACGGCGACCTGCTCGGCATCCTCGACCAGCACCACCGAGATCAGCTCCGGACAACGCTTGTGCGCACGCCGAAGCAGCCGATACAGGGTCCGGCTGTCCGGGCTCTCCCCGGCATCGATGACGAGCAACTCACACGCGGAGACCTCCGCGAGATCAGCCGCACGCTCAGCCGTCGGCGAGACCGCAACCACATCGACCTGCCACTGCGCAAGCAGCGGCTTGTACAACTGCAACCGCAGCGGGCTCGAGTCGACCACCACAGCGGTCGCCGCCTTGTTGAATTCTCCCCTCATCTTCTACTCTCCCTCTCCTGATTTCCGTCAACAGTTCAGCTGGCCTCGAAGCTCCGAGGCCCAGACGTTCGTGCTGAAACAGGAGACGGACTATCCGGGGCGTTCGAGCGAGAGCCGGTGCCGGTAAGCGCGCGGCACCGCGTTCGCCGTGGCGACGCGAGAGGTGGCTCGTGACGGGAAGATGAAGGCCAGCAGCGCGACGAGCGCGGCGGCGAACAGGCTGATGCCGCCGGCACCGCCGACGGCGCTACCGACGCTGCCGAAGACGGCCGGCTTGTCGGGCGGAGTTGGCGGCAGCGAGGGCGACTTCGGCGCTGGGGTCGACCCGGTGCTCGTCGCACCCGCCCCCGCTCCGGCGCCGGTCGGCGACACGACCGTCACGTAGTCCCCGGAACTCGTCGTCGTGACCGGCGCCGGTGTTCCCAGCGCGAGCCGCGCAGGTGCAAGACGGGCTGTTGAAACGGCAGCCGGAAGCACCTTGGTGTGCACGAGTTTCACGAACTCAGGTTGTCCCGATGCCTTCCGGTGGTGGGTGACCAGCGGCCGCTTCGTCGCGTCCGGCACGACCAGCGTCTCGGCCACCGGCGTCGCGGCGGTAGGAGTCGTGTTCGTCGGTGCGGCGGGAGTGGCCGGCGCGGCAGCCGGATCGGCCGGGACGGTCACGGTGATGCTCTGCGTCGTCGCGGTCGTCGATGCAGTCGTCGTCGCCGGGGTCGAGCCGGCGGCCGGCGTGGCAGGCGTCGATCGGAGCCGTCGCGGTCGGGTCGGTGACGACGGGCGCAGCAGGCGTTGCCGGGACGGTCGTGCCCGGATCGCTCGCGGCCGGCGCCGGCGCGGCGGGATCGGTGGTGGGCGGAGCCGAGCCGGCTGAGGGATCGGTCGTCGCCGGCGGAGTGGTCGCGGACGGATCCGGGGTCGTCGCCGCCGGATCGGTGCCGGACGAGGCCGGGGTCGCCGTCGGGTCCGACGCGGTCGCATCCGTTGCGGCCGGAGCGGACGGATCGGTGGTGGTCGCAGTCGAACCGGTGGTTGTCGACGAAGAATCCGTCGCGGTCGAATCGGCCGTGCCGGAGCCCGTCGAGGGATCGGAGGCCGTGGTCGTCGTCGATCCCGAGCCGCTGTCGGCGGCGGCGGGCTGCGCGAACGTGACGGCAAAACCGGCCAGGCAGGCGACGAGCACGATGACGCGCAGCCGCGTCAAGCGCAGCGAAAGTACTCCCACGTCCCCTCTCCCGATCACTCCCACCTCCCCCTACTGCATCCGTGCCCTGCGCCTCGCCACGTGCACGTTACTTCTGCACCCTGCTTCTTAGCACCCCGACCTGTCGTCCCACAAGTCCCCCGAACGCTCGTTCCGTAAAGACTAGCCAGCAGTCTGGGCGAAAAAGGTGCAATATACGGCCCTGCCGGCCTCGGGGAGAGGCAGCAGTCGACGCGTTCCAACTAGGGGGTTCGGTTCGAATGGTGGAAAAGCTCCGGCTCGGCAGGCGCCTGGCCGTCGGCGCGGCCGTGATCTTCGGAGTCCTGTTCGCCGTCGTCGGGCAAGGCGCGCATCGCGCCGCCGCGATCGGGCTCGACGCGTCGGTCGTCTCGATCAGCGGCTCGCCCGAGGTCCCGGAGGGCAGCCCCGCGCAGTTCACCGCGACGATCACGCCGGCTGCAGCTGGCGACTTCGACGTCGACTACACCGCCAGCGCAGGGGGCGTCAGCGGCTCGTTCCACGTGACCGCCGGCGACACGTCCGAGACCGTGAACGTCGCGACCGTCGACAACGGCTTCCCGGACGCCTCGCCGCGCTCATTCACCGTGACGCTCGCGGACACGACCGACACCGCCAACGGCTCCACCGTCGACACGACACCGGCAACCGGCTTGCTCGACAACATCGACCCGCCGTCGTCGGTCGTCTCGATCGGCAACGCGAGCGCCGCAGTCGTCGAAGGCAGCCCTGCGACCTTCCCGGTGTCGATCTCACCGGCCGCAGGTGTGGCGTTCAACGTCTCGTACACGGCGAGCAACGGCGGCGTCAGCGGCTCGTTCCACGTGAACCAGGGAGCGACCTCGATGCAGGTTCCGGTTGCGACGGTCGACAACGGCACGCCCGAGGACGACAGGACGTTCACGGTCACGCTCACGGGAACGAACGCGACGAACGGCTCGACCGTCAGCGGCACGCCGGGCACGGGAACGATCATCGACAACGACTGGACGATCAAGCTCTCCCCGATCAATCCAGCGGCGATCAGCGAGCAGGGCGGCTCGATCCAGTTCGCCGCGACGCTCAACGCGGCGGCACCGCAGCAGCATGCGATCTCCGTCCACTATGCAGTCGCCGACGGGAGCGCGGTGCTCGGCACGAACTACACGGTGAGCCAGGCGGCGAGCGGCACGCTGACGTTCGCGCCGGGCGACACGGCCAAGACCGTGACCGTCACCGGGAAGGACGACGGCATCTATCTCGCCGGGGCGGGCAAGACGTTCACGATGACCCTCTCGAGCCCGCAGGGAGCGGCCATCTCCGGGAGCGCCTCGTCGACCGGGACGATCAACGACGCCGACACGGCGCCGCAGATGGGCATCTCGTCGTGCTCCGGCGGCAAGGTGAGCGGCGGCAGCCTCGCGGTCTTCCCGATCCGCGTGCAGGCCGCATCGGTCCCCGCGACGGTGACGTACACGACCGTCGGGGTCAACACCATTCCCGGTGACTTCGACGGCGGCACCGGCACGATCACGATCCCGCCCGGAGCGGCGGTGCGCGAGTTCGATCTGAAGATCCCCACGCATTCGATCGCACCTGCCGGGTCGCGCATCTTCGATGTCCAGCTCTCGAGCCCGCAGGGCGCGAGGCTCGGCACCGCGGTCGCGCCGTGCACGATCGTGAGCAACGGCAGCGCCAACTCGACACTGCCGACACTCCAGATCACGAACCCCGTGCCCGTGGTCGAGCCCGCGAGCGGCTCGACCAGCGTGCCGGTGACGGTGACGCTGAACGCACCGGCCGCGCAGACGACGCCGACCGACGTGCACATCCACTGGGAGACCGTCGACGGGACCGCCGCCCAGCCCGCCGACTACACGACCGGCAGCGGCGACCTGACCTGGGCGGCCGACGTGTACGGCCCCCAGACGTTCTCGGTCCAGGTGAACTCCAACACGGCGCGAACGGCACAGGGGACGTTCACGATCGCATTCACCTCGCCCGATTCGAGCGCGGGCTTCGTCGGCGCTCCGACGGCGACGGTGACGGTGCTGCCGGTGGGCTCCACGGCCTCGGTGCTCTCGATCGCGGATGCGTCCGCACCCGAGAAGCAGGGCTCGATCCCGGTGACCGTGACCCTGACACCGACGGGAGCGGCTCCCGTCACGGTGCAGTACGCGACGGCCGACGGCACCGGCTCGAAGGGAGCGTTCGCCGGCACCGACTACACGGCCAAGAGCGGCACGCTGACCTTCTCGCCCGGCCAGTCGACGCAGACGATCACGATCGCGATCACCCCCTACTCGGGCGTCCAGCCGAACAAGTCGTTCCAGGTCGTCCTCAGCAACCCGGTCGGCGCGACGCTCGCCAACTCGACGGCGACGCTCACGATCCTGAACGACAACGTTCGGGTCCCGCTCCCGCCGATCTCGGGTGGCGGCACCGCCCCGCCACAGAAGACGCCGGTCCAGATCCCGACCAAGCGCTCGAACACCGATCATCAGGTTCTCGTCCAGATGCTGACCGGCCAGAGCCGCGCGAATGCCAAGGGCCAGGCGACCTACCGGATCAGCTGCCCCGACGTCGTGATCCGGCAGTGCGCCGGCACCGTCACGTTCGACGTCCGGGTCCAGGCGGCAGCGAAGAAGGGCTCCAAGAAGAAGCCGACGCTGACCACCGTCCGTGTGGGCAGCGGCAAGTTCAGCCTGCATACCGGGAAGACGGGCACCGTCGTGATCACGATGACGAAGCCGGGCATGGCGCTCCTCAAGGCCGTCAAGCGCCTGAAGGTGAAGGCGACGATCAACGCGAAGGACGGTGCCGGGGTCAAGGGCGTCACCGCGTGGTTCGTCTCGGTCGAGGCGCCGCCGCCGATCGTGAAGAAGCCGACGGCCAAGAAGCCGACGGTCAAGAAGAAATAGTCCGGGTCAGCGCACCTTCACGGCGAACGCCTGAAGGCCGCGGGACGCACCGTCCCGCACGCTGACCCAGCCGTTCGCGAACGAGCCCGCGCTCACCCGGCTCGGCAGCCGCCAGGCACAGTGCGCCCGGCCCGACCGAAACGCGTTCACCACGACGCGCAGGTGCCGCTTGCCGAGCACCGCAGCGCACTTGACGCTCGCAGAGCGAACCGGCTTGCCCGAGTTGACGACCTTCGTCGTGAGGACGAGCCGCCGTGAGCCGTTGGTCGAGACCTTGAACGAGGTGAGGGCGAGCGCGCCCGCCGGGGCAATCTTCTTCGGATTCGGCGCGGTGGTGGTCGGCGCTGTCGTGGTCGTCTTCGCCGTGGTCGTCGTCCTCGTGGTGGTGGTCGTCCTCGTCGTGGTGGTCGTTCTCGTGGTGGTCGTCGGCGGAGGGGTCGTGGTCGTGACGCGGGTCGTCGTCGGCGGTGCCGAGGTGGTCGTCGGCGGCGGAGACCCGCCGTCCGCCACGAAGCCGAAATCCTGCACCCAGTAGATCGCGCCGTTCGCCGCCTGCGCGGCGCCGAGGCCGGTGGCGACGAAGGACGGATTCTCGATGTTCGCCTTGTGCCCCGCCGAGTTCAGCCACGCCGTCACCACGGATGCGGCATCCGGGAAGCCCTCGGCGATGTTCTCGCCCCACGAAGCGTGATAGCCACAGGTCGAGATGCGGTCGGCCGCCGTGCGGGTGACGGGCGGGGAGACGTCGTCGTGCGAGAAGACCCCGTACTGGGCCATCTGGCGCGCTTTCCAGACGGCGGAGGCCGTGAGCGTCGGCGAGGTGACGAGCTGGCCGAGCCCGAGCGAGGCCCGATGCTGGTTGATCAGCGACATCACCTGGGAATCCAGGCTGCCGTTGTTCGCCGGCCAGGACGAGGCGGGCGTGCAGTCGCCGGTCTGGACGGCCGCAGCGACCGGCTTCGTGGAGCTACCCGAAAGCCCGACGGCCACCCCGAGCACGGCGATGAAGACAAAGAGCGCGACGCGGCTCGAGGTCCGTAGCGGCGCCTTGGCGGCTGCCTTGCGGAGGGCTGTGGCTGCGGCGTGATGCATTGGTTGGAGCACGACGAGCACAATTGCCCGTCGGGCGCCCTACGGGGGGTTCTGGGTGACAGCCGGTTGATCGGCAGTCGAAGCGGGGGACTTTAGCGGCTCTACCCTTCGGCCGGCCGGGTCAAACCACCGCAAGGGCGGCGGGGGCCTAGTGAATCAGCGTGACGGTCGTCGAATGGGAGACGCTGCCGCTCGTGCCCGTGATCGTGATCGTGCTCGAGGTCGAGCCGCCGCCCTGCCCGGTCAGCGTCATCCTCGCCGTGGTCGTCGCCGGGTTCGGTGCGAAGACGACCCTGAAGGAGGCCGGCAGCGCGCCGACCTTCAGCGTGACCGATCCGGTGAAGCCGCTCCCGCGGACGACTGTGATCGTGAATGAGGTGCTCTTGAAGCCCCCCGGGGCCTGCTGGGATGCGGGCGACGCAGTGAGGGCGAAGTCGCCGGTGGTGGACGCGGGCTGAACGACCAGGGTCGCCGCGGTCGAGTGAGTGAGGCTGCCGCTCTTGCCCGTGATCGTGAACGGATAGCTGGCCGGGGCGACCACAGCCGACGTGGTGATCGTCAGCGTCGAGGTCGTGGTGGTCGACGCCGGACTGAAGCTCGCCGTCACGCCGGCCGGCAGGCCGCTCGCGCTGAGGGCGACCGAGCCCGCGAAGCCGCCGCTCGAGGCGACAGACACCGAATACGTGGTGCCGCCACCCGCGGTCACCGTTTGAGATGCCGGCGTGGCGCTGAGCGAGAAGTCGCCGGTCGGGGACGCGGCCTGGACGACGAGGGTCGCCGCGGTCGAATGAGTCAGGAGCCCGCTCATACCGGTGATCGTGAACGGATAGCTCGCCGGGGCGACCGCCGCCGAGGTCGTGATCGTCAGCGTCGAGGTCGTCGTGGTCGACGCCGGACTGAAGCTCGCCGTCACGCCGGCCGGCAGGCCGCTCGCGCTGAGGGCGACCGAGCCCGCGAAGCCGCCGCTCGAGGCGACAGACACCGAATACGTGGTGCCGCCACCCGCCGTCACGGTCTGAGACCCCGGCGACGCGCTCAGTGAGAAGTCGGGTGCCGGGGCGGAGCCGCCGGAGAAGGCGCCAATGCCGTTCGGCGAGCCGAGGCCCGTCGGCCCGTCGTAACCGGCGACGCCGGTGCAGAGGTATGCAGGCGAGCAGCTGCCGTTGGAGCCGGTGGTGACATCGTGGAGGAACCCGGCATTGCCGTACGGGGCGGACGGGCCGCCGTAGCTGCCGGTCAGCGCGTACACCGAGGCCACGAGCGGCGAGGAGAGGCTCGTGCCGCCGACCTGGAACCAGCCGGTCTGACCGAAGTAGGAGACGGTGTCGTAGACCGCCGCGCCGGTGTTGGGGTCGGCGTCAGCGGATACGTCCGCGACCGACCGGCGCGAACAGCCGGTGTCCGTCTGCCAGGCAGGCTTGGGCTCGTAGGCCGAACAGCCTGAACCGCTGCCCGACCAGGCGGACTCGCCGCCGTACGAACCGCCCGAACCGAGCGCCAGCGTCGTGCCGCCCACGGCCGTCACGTAGCGCGACGCTGCCGGGTAGCCGACGCCGTAGCCGTTGTCGCCCGACGATGCCGTGATGGCGACGCCAGGATGGTTGAAGTTGGCATCGTCGGCCGTCTCGCCCGAGTACTCGCCCGTGAGCCACGAGTTCGAGATCGCAGTCGCGCCGAGCTTGACCGCCTCGTTCTCGGCCGCATAGAGGTTCGCGGTGGTCGCCGAGGTGGCCTCGACGAGCAGGATCTTGCAGTTCTGGCAGATGGCATGCGCAGTCTCGACGTCGAGGGCGATCTCGAGCGACCAGCCGGGGTCCTTGATCGGGGGGAGCGTGCCGCCGCTCTGATTGACCTTCTTGAAACAGCCGTTCGCCGTGGTGCAGGGAGGCAGGCCGTAGTAGGCGCTGTAGTTCGCGAGATCCGACTCGATGTTGGGGTCGTCGAACGCGTCGACGATCGCAACCGTCTGTGCGTTCGGCGCCGTCGTCGGCAGGTTGTAGGCCGAGTGGAACTGTGCCGGGCCGAACGCAGCGGCCGGGGGCGTTCCGGTCGCAAGCGGCGTACCGTCGGCTGCGGCGACCACCTGGGCCTCGCAGCTCGCCACCCCGGGGCGAGTCGCGTCGCAGGCGCGCTCATACCAATGGCCGCGGCCATGGTCGCGCGTCACCGTGGGCTTCCCGGATCCAGCGGGGGCGCCGTTGCCGGCGGCGGAGCCGATGCCCGCGCCGAAGGCAAGAACGAGCGCAGCTCCAATCGCAACGACGGTGACGCGGCTATTGCTCAAGAATCTCTCCCCCACAATTCGGATTCGCCGGCGGAATGCCAGCCCCAGTCTGCGCGACGCCTCCGCCCGCGTCCAGCCCCCGGACGGGGAGGATTTAACGGCAGTTCGCCCGCGTCCTGCAGCGGTCAGGTCGTCGTGTCGACCTGACCCGCATCGATCTCCGGCGCCGCAGCCGGCGTGCCGGGCGCCGAAGGCGGGTCGGCCGCCGCAGCCGGTGCAGCCTCGGCCGCGGGCGCGGGCGCGCTGGGGCCGGCCTGCGTGAACGACGACTTCAGGTCGCCGAGCGACTCGCCTGCCTCCTGCATGTTCAGCCAGGCGCCCACGCCGACCACGATCGAGAGGACGAGCCCGACCCACGCCCAGGTTGCGACGTAGTCGTTCGAAAGCACCTTGATCAGGGTGAAGAGGACGAGCAGCGCAGCCAGGAGCATGGTGACCATCGTCGGGCTGAGCGGGCCGACGGCGATCTTGGTCTCGGTCAGCTGGACCGCCTCCCAGGCGAGGATCGCAAGGAGCGTCAGGCCGATCAGCACTCCCCAGCCGTGCCACATCGTGACCCCGGCGGAGATCGGGCCGAAGTTCACCTCCTGCCAATGAAAGAACGAGTCGACCAGCAAGAGGATCCCAGCGCCGGCGACGATCTTTGAGCCGAGGGTGAGCTTGGAGAAATCCATTGCACGTCCCTTCAGAATCGAGAGCCAGATCGAGCCACCGACGATCATTTCACGACCGGTCGGCTGGGAGTCACCCGCCCCGGCGACGGCGGACGACGAAGAACGCCGCCCCACCCAGGAGCAGGAGCGCAGCGACGCCACCGCCGGCGAGCCCCCACTGGACCGTGCTCATGCCGCTGCTGCTCTGTGACGCGAGCTGCGGCGGCGGAACGTGCACGCCGGACGCCGCCGCGAGTGCCCGAACACCGTCGATGCCGGCCTGGACGAGCTGCGGGTCCACCCGTGCCGGGCGCCGCCAGGCGGTCGACGACGCGCTGAGCGGCCGGGAGCGGCTTGCCGGCGCGCGACACGCCGAAGCCGTTCGGCATCACGACGAGCAGACGGCCGTGGTAGACGAGCGTCAGCTCCGTTCCGAGGAAACGGGCGTACTGCTTCGGCTTGCGGTCGAGCGAGACGACGGATCCGAGGTCGTAGGCGCTTCCGATCAACGCGACGTGGATCGGATAGCCGCGCGACCGGGCAGCGGCAACCGTCGCCGAGAGCCGAGCGGCGTCGGCGGTCGAGATGCCGAGGTCGGGCGGCACGAAGGTCGAGCGGGTGAGCAGGTAGTCGCTGGCCGGGTCACCGTCCGCGCGCGCGAGCGGGACCACGACGAGCGCCGCGGCCAGCATGAGCAGCAACACGCGCCTGGCCACCTTCACGGTTTGACCGCCAGCGTGAACGGCGCCGTCAGGACGCGGCCGTTCACCTTCGTCTGCAGGAAGAGGCGCCACGTGCCGGCCACCGGCACGAGCACCCCGACCGTCAGCTTCCCGGGCGTCGACGAGCTGCCCGTGACCTTGGCGCCGCCGAAGACGCTCGTGCAGCCGGACGCGCCCGGCGCACAGACATGGGTGTGGAAGTAGTCGAGCGTCCCCTCACGGAAGAAGATCGCGTGCGCGAGGGCTCCGTACCAGGGCGTGAACGTCTCCGGCTTGCCGTCCGGGCCGGTGACCGTGACGTTCAGCGTGCCGGCCTGGATGGCGTGCAGCGTCGGCCGTCCGTGAATCGTGATCCGGTAGCCGTTCACCACGTCGGTCGCCGCGAACGGAGGGAGCTTCTGCGGGTGGTACGCCCCCGCGACGCGGAGGGATCCCTGGAGCTGGAAGTTCGGCTGCGGCCCGGTCCTCGGGTAGACGTCGACGACGACGCGGTACGGCCCCGGTTTCGTGAAGACGACGGTCTCGCTGATCGTCCCGTCGGGCGCGATCGGCGGATGACGATGAATGATCGTCGCGAGGTCCTTGCGAACGATGATCAGGTGCACGCCCGTATGCGGGCCGGGACCACGCTTGAACTTGGTCAACGTCGTTCCGTTCGGCTCGGTGATCTTGAACGAGACCCGCGTCGGTTTGCCGGGGGCAACCGGCGCCGAGGGCTGGAAGTCGGTCAGTGCGTAGACACGCGCTGCGCCGATCGTCGGGGCCCCCGACTTCGACGAGCCACCGCAACCGGCTGTGAGCAACACGAGCGCGAGCGATCCGAGCAGCAGGCGGCGGGTCATCCGTCTCCTTTCGGGAAGAGGTAGCTGGGATGAGGGGCGACGTAGCCGCCGACCTCGAGCACGATCTGTGCGTGCCTCGTCAAGGGAACGGATCCGGGATCGCCGAGCCGGCGCCGGCCGGCGACGAACACGGAGACGCGCTCGCGGAACGACAGCAGCGCCGACGGTCCGAGGCGTCGGCCCCACACCCGGAACAGGTCGCCGAGCGTCAACCCGTGCCGCGAGACATGCACGACCCCCGTCGGCGCGGTCGTGTGCAGCGGGTAGCTGCAGCCGCGTGGGCCCACGCCGATGCCGGGCGGAACGATCACGACCCGGCGGTGCGCGAAGAGCTCGATATGCACGGCGAAGGCTCGCGCCGCCGCTCGAGCAACGCAGGACACCGACCGGCCGGCCGGCGCTCACCGCCGGGTTGTGTGCCGTCGGGTGGTAACGCGGGCCGACACCGATCGGCCATGGGTAGACGGGCGGCGGCGACAGGATCACGACGCCCCCTGGTGACCGACGAACGCCGCTGCAGCCGACGCGATCCCTGCGGCGACCGCCAGCGCGCACACGGTGCGACTCGCCGCTCCGGGGAGGACCGAGACGACCACGCCGTGGCGGAATACTCCGAGCGAGCCGAGGCTCGCGGCGGCAGCCGCAGCGCCGACCAGGCCCGCCAGGACGATCCGGCGCTCGCCGTCGAGCCGGATGAGCGCAATCGCGACTGCCCCGGCCAAGGCGAGACCGAGGCCGATCTGCGCCCAGGCGGCCTGCCCATTCGGTGCATCCGCGATGCCGAACGTGACGAACGCGGTCAACGCAGCGAGCCCCGCGAGGATGCCGAGGGCGAGCGCGAACTGCGGCCGCAGCTTCGGCAGGAGCCGGGTCGCTGCCACGGCGGCTGCGACGAGGATCACGACGCCGGCCAGCCAGGCCCACGGCGATGGTCGGCGGTAGCGGACGAACGCGCCGCCCAGCGTCACGTGCTCACCGTTCAACGTGGCCGGGATGGTGAACCTCGCGACCGTGCCGGTTCGCCCGCCGTCGTACGGCGGTGGCGCAAGACGATGGTCATGCCAGGTGAACGTCGAGCCGCCGATGCGACGCCAGCCCGTTCCGGCCTTGGTGAGCCGCGCCGCCTGCGCCGTCACGGACGCCTCGTTGACCCAGGTGCCGGTCGTGTCGATGCGAAGCATTTGCTCGGCGAGGTCGCCGAGCACGACCAGCCGGCCGTGCCGGACCCCGACGCGCAACGAGCGGTCGCCGTCCAGGATCCGCACTGAGACATTCGGGAGCGCGCGAGTGGCGCGGTCGAGCACGAGCCGGTAGTCGAGCGCGACCGTTGCCGACTTCGGATGTGCAGAGGCAGACGCCGGGACCGACGAGCGTGACGAACGCGAGCATCGGGGCGAGCAGTCGCTTGCCGGACATCAGCCGAGGACCGTGTGGATGACGAGGATGGCGATGATCGCGGCGGCGGCGCCCGCGCCCAGAGCAACCAGGGCTGCGAAGAGCCTGAGCTGGATGCTGCGGGTCGTGTTCGGGGTCTGGTTCATCCGGTTGCGTGGTCGACGACGAGGACGGAGAAGGGCTGGCCGCCCTTGGGCGTGATCGTGTAGGTGAGGCCCCAGTGGCCGACCATCACGAGCGCCGGGGCCGGCCGCGAGTAGATGCCGGGGCGCGTCTCGGCGAGCGCATAGTTCTGGTTTGCCATCTCCATGTCGAGCATGGCGAACTGGAGCGTCACCTCGGCACCGCGAACGGGGGTCGTTCCCCTGGTGAGCTGGAGCGCGAAGCTGTTCGGGACCGCGGCCCGGTTCGGGGAGACGAGGATCTTGATCGTATAGCCGTTCTTCTTGACCACCTGAACGACGTTGCCGGGGCCGACGTGAGCAACCGCCGACCCCACTTCGGCAAGCGCCTTCGCGGGTGGTGCGAGGCTCGAGAGGAGTGCCCCAGCGAAGACGGCGCACGCGACGATCACGGCCTCTCCGGTGACCAGCCGGCCCAACATCTTCGTCGCAGGCGGGCCGAGCTCGGGCCGCTCTCGCGCGGCGTCGAGATGCGGCTTCGTGCGCAGAAGATTGAAGGCGGCGAGGATCATCGCCGCCAGCAGCAGGCCGATCTTGACGAGGATGGTCTTGCCGTACGACGTCTGCCAGAGAGAAGCGACGGTCGGCATGTGGATGATGGTCGCGCCGGTGCCCGAGGCGATCAGCACGAGCACCGAGACGAACGCGACGTTGGAGAAGCGCGGGACCGTGACGGTGAGTCCGGCGAGCCGGCTCACCCTGGGAAGGGTGGCCCAGACGAGCAGCAGGCCGACGAGCCCACCGAGCCAGATCGAGCCGGAGGCGAGGTGAAGCCAGTCGAGCAGCAGCGAGAGGCCGCGCGGCGAGGTCTGGCCCGCGTGCCCCGACGTGCCGGGGAAAACGAGCACAGCCGCCGCGGCGACGAAGGCGCCCGAGGTGGCTGCCAGCTCGGCGATCGACCGGTGTTCGCGCTCGGGGCGGTCGACCCAGACGGCGATCCACGAGGCGACGCAGAAGAGTGCAAAGCAGATCTCCATGTCGACGTAGCCGCGCCCGAACGCCGTCACCCGGAACAGCGGAACGAGCGTCCCCACCGCGAGGTCCGACCGCAGCGAGTCGATCGAGGTCGCGATGTCGAGATAGACGGGGATCGCGAGCAGTCCGAGCGCCGAGAACGCGACCATGGCGATCGTCACGGCCCGGAGGCTCGTCCCTGCGACCCGCCGCAAAAGCGGCCGGGCGATCGCGATCCGCAGCACGAAGAGGCCGATCGCGATCATCACGCTCAGGAAGAGCAGCCAGCGCGCGACGAGCAGCTTGGGTGTGGTCGAGGTCTCTGCGACCGACGGCACCGGAAACTGGGGCTGCGGCCCTGCATTTGGACCGATCGCAAAGGTGTATGCGCCCTGGACTGGGTGTCCGTCGACCGAGATCGCGCGCCAGTAGACCAGGTACCACCCCTCGGGCAGGTGTGGGCGCAACGGCACCACGAGCGTGTCGGGATTTGCCGGCGAGCGGCTGACCGGGGCGGTCGTCTCCTGGCGGCCGGCAGCGTTCGTGACCGAGATGATCGCGAAGCGCGGCTCGACCGCCTCGTCGAAGGTCAGGGCGACGGCCGGGGGCGGAGCATTGAGGTTCGCGCTCGGCGTGGGCACTGTCTTGACCAGGTAGGCATGCGCAGACGCCACCCCCGGCAGGATCAGAGCCAACGCGACGAGCGTCGCGACGACAACGCCACGCCCCCGCTGCGTCACGCCAGTTCCCGTTTCCCGCCGCCGCGTGTGATCAGCGCCACCACGGCCAGGATGACGCCGAGCGCTCCGAGGACGATCGCGATGATCGTCGCCACCGGAGTGCTGCCGCCGCCGAGCGACGACTTCGCCTCGATCGTGGGAGCCGGTGCGTCGGACGACTCCGAGCCCGCCCAGTTGACGATCGAGCCGTCGGAGTAGGTCTGCTGGACCTGGAAGGTGTACTTCCCGCTCGACGACGGCTCGGCGAGGAACTGGAAGAGCGAGTCGTCCTCCGTCGGGACGTCGCCCCCCGACCACGTCACCTTCTGGATCACGGCGCTCTCTCCCGACCCGGTCTGCGCGAGCTCACGCTGCCAGCCCGGGCTTGGCACGAATGAGTCGATCGAGAACCCGGCGGGGACCGTGAGGACGATCTTCGTGGTCGTGACGTTCGCCTTCTCCGTCGGCACCGTGAGGCTGTAGAGCTGGAGTTGTTTCGCGAGCGAGACCGGCGGGCTCACCCGCGCGTGTCCGAACGCCGCCGCCGGCAGAGCGAGCGCGGCGAGCACTGCGGCCAGATAGGAGATTTTCTTCACGTCGATGGCTCCTTCGTTCACGAGGTGTGGTCAGATCGAGTTGGAGCCCGAGTGCTCGTGGGAACCGCGAAGGTGGCGGACGCCGGAACGGCACGACCGATCGCTTGCTCGCTCGAGTTCTCTCGGCTCCACAGGCCGACGGCCTGCGACTCGATTAACGGAAAGCCGGAGCGAGCGGTGGCGCACGGCCCGCGTAGGAGCGGGCGAGCGGAGCCGGAGCGACGAGCGAGTGTCCGGCGAGAGCCGCGACGGAGAGCGAGCGAGGCCAGAGACGCAGCCGCGTCTCCGCCGCAACCCGCAGCACCGCACGGGCGACGCGAAGGCAGAGAGTGACGAGACCGGCGACTGCCGCCGCCACGGGAACCGCCCAGAAGCCACCGTGGCCGAACACGCCGGCGAAGCCACCCGGATGCCCCGATGCGAGCAGCTCCTCCAGCAGCTCTTGCAGCGCGTAGATCGCGACCAGACCTGCCCAGGCGAGCAACCAGACCATGAGCGACGAACGGCGCGAGAACACACCCGCATCACCTGTGCGCAACGCGAGCGCGGCGCGGCGCAGGAAGAGCGCGAGACCGATGCCGAGCGCGAAGACGAACCACGGTGTCAGCGAGTAGAGGTAGGAGTGCCCCTGAGCTGTCAGCTCTGCATTCGCGCGCGAGCCGTAGGCAAGCCAGTAACGCAGCTGATGAACGACGAGCGAGGCGGCAGGGATCAACAACAGGCCGCTGCCGGCGGGGAGCCTGCCTCGCAACGACGGCGAGCGCATACCGGAACGCTACCGGACCTCAGTCGCCGAGAAACGGCGCCCAGGCCGTCAGGTCGACGTCGCCCTTCGCCGGGAGCGCATCGCGGGCGCAGGCGGCCGTCGTCAGCAGCTCGCCCTCCTCGCGGTTCAACCAGCGCTCGTAGACGTCGTCCCGGGCAAACCGGCCGAGCACGCGACGGGCGACCTCCTGGGCGTCGGCCGCCGGCAGTCCGAGCAGCGGGACCGGCGGGCCGAGCGGCCGGACGGCAAACCGGCCGTCTGCGGTGTCGATCGACGAGCTTCTGGTCTGCGGCAGGGTGAACACCTCGGCCGGAGCGATCGTCTCCACCGCGAACCCGCGTGAGACATCGCCGAGCCACGGCGCCTCCGGCGCCACCGAGACGAGTCGGACGCGCGTCGCCGCGTAGGTGGCGAGGAAGGCCGTGACCTGCGACGAGGTGGCCGGTCGCGGCCTGAACCGCTCCTCGACGCGGTCTCGAGCCAGGCGGTCGGCGATGATCGACCGCGCGTCTGCGACCGTCAGCCGCGCAGCGGCGAGCGCGGCCCGGTAGCGCACCGGACTTCGGCCGAAGCGGTCGCGCACGATCGCCCGCTCGGCGGCGAGCACCGTCTGCGGGTCGACCGGCTCCTCGCTCCTGAGGACGGCCCGTTGGAGCAGGGCTGTTGCCGCCGACTGGAGGTCGCCGGTCAGCGCCGCGGCTCGGCCGACCTCGCTCTTCAGGATGCGCGCCGGCCCGAAGGTGCAGCGCACACCGGCCGGCAGCGCGAGCTCGCCCTCGGTACGCGACGCGTCGAAGCCGGGCCCCGCGAGCGCGGGCCCGTTGCAGAGTCGCGGGTCACGCGCCCAGAGGTAGACGCAGGCAGCCGCCGGCTTGTCGGGGTCGTTGCCCGCCGCCGAGAAGGACGGCCAGCCCCAGGACCAGATCCCCTGCAGCGGCAGCTCGCGCGCAACCTGTTTCGCCGCGAGTGCCTCCAGCTTGACGAACTCGAGCCACGCCGCGGTGGGCTCCAGTCCCTGCCGCCCACCTTCGCCGGGAGCCGACTGGAACTGCAGCTCGAGCGCGACGCGGCTCGCAGGGATCCCGATCTGCCCGAAGTGAGCGACGAGCCCGCGCATGCCCTGCCGCATCGAACGGCTTGCGCGCTCGGGGCCGAGCGCGTAGAGGCCCTTGGGCCGCGGCGCGGTGAAGAAGACCTGCCGAACGAGGATCGACTCCCGGGCGGCGTCGCGCCACCAGTCCGCCGCGTCGCCTTCGAGGTACGGGGGGTTCGCGATGGTGATCGCCGTGGTCGCGCCGAGCGCGTTCAGCGCGGCGAGCAGTGCGAGCACGTTGGCCCGGTACTGGACCGTGGTGGCGGTCCAGGGCGTCGGCGTCTGTGCGCCGAAGAGCTCGTTCTCCGCAATCAGCGGCGCACGGCAACCGGTCACCGCCACCGCAAAGTCGAACTCCTTCTGCGCCTTGGCGGCGATCGTCGCCGGGTCGGCCGGGGCGCTCGGCGTCCCCACCCGGTCGTTCAGATGCAGATCGAAGAAGATCGTCGCTGCGCCGGCTGCACGGAACTGCGCCGGCAGGACGGTGCCCGACGACAGCGCGAGAATGAGGCCCGGCTTGGGAACGATCGGCGCGTTGTGGCCCGCGTAGTCGATCCACAGCGGGCCGTTCGCCGGCAGCCCGCACGCGGCAGGAGCATCTGCGCGGCCGTGCGCGGCCCCCAGCGCGAACGCTGCCGCAGCGACGACGGTCAGCGCGGCGAGCCACCTCATGCCGATCAGGGTAAACGGGAGGCCCGCGGTTGCACGCGGTCGCGCGTGACGTCCGCGGGCGAACTGCCGCCCACCAGTTTGAGCGCGACGAGGATCTCGTCGCGGAGCAGGTCGAGCACCGCGCGAACCCCCGCCTCGCCGTCGACCGCCAGCCCCCAGAGCGGTGCGCGTCCGGCCAGGACGGCGCGAGCGCCGAGCGCGAGCGCCTTCACCACATCCGTGCCCCGGCGGACGCCCCCGTCGAGCAGCACCTCGATCCGACCGTCGACCGCGTCCACCACCTCCGGCAACGCGTCGATCGTCGCCGACACCCCGTCCAGCTGCCGCCCGCCGTGGTTCGAGACGACAAGGCCCGCAACGCCGTGCTCGCAGGCCAGGCGTGCGTCCTCGGCGGTCAGAATGCCCTTGACGACGACCGGCAGGCCAGAGTCCGACGCAAGGCGTTCGACGTCCCGCCAGGAGACCGACGGAGACACCTGCGCGAACGCCTCCGCCGGCGTGAGGCCACCCTGCCCCAGCGAGGCGACTGCGATCTCGGGCGGGATCGTGAACCCGGTGCGGTGGTCGCGCTCGCGCCGTGCGAGCACCGGCGTGTCGACGGTGAGCACGAGCGCGGTGAAGCCTGCATCGCGCGCACGGGCAACGAGCTCGGCGGTCATCTGCTCGTCGCGGAACACATAGAGCTGGAACCAGCGCTGCGCGCCGGTCTGCGCGACCTCTGCGAACGTGGACGTGGACATCGTCGAGAGGCACACCGCGGTGCCGGCCGCCAGCGCCGCGCGGGCCATGCCCACCTCCCCGTCGGGGTGCGCGACACGCTGGAAGGCGACGGGCGCGATCGCGAGCGGCATCGAGAGCTTGTGCCCGAGCACCGTCGTCTCTGTCGTGCAACCTGCGACGTCGACCAGCACGCGCGGTCGAAGCTGCCAGCGCTGGAACGCGGCGACGTTGTCGCGCAATGTGAGCTCGTCTCCCGAGCCCCCGGCGTAGTACCCGTGAGCGCCCGGGTCCAGCCGCTCCGCGGCGAGCCGTTCGTAGTCCCAGACGCTGAGCAGCTGCAGTTCTAGCGCCTCCTGCCGAACCAGCCGCCGCGCGGGGCGACCGGCTCCTCGCCGAGCGCTCGGGCCCCCGCGACGAGATCCTCCGGCGTCACGCACATCAGCTCCGCATAGCCCAGCTGCTCGACGTTTCCCTCTCCAAGCCGGAGCGCCTGCGCGTTCAGCGACTGCTCGAACAGGGTGCGCGCGAAGCGTGCGTTGCCGAACCGCTCGTCGCGCTCCGCCCCGCCGAAGATCGACTGCAGCGCCTCCCTCGTGCCATCTCCCAGCGTGTACTCGGCGTCGGCCGCGAAGCGGCTGAAGATCGCGACCAGCTCGTCCGTCGAATAGTCCGGGAAATCGATCTCACGCGAGAAGCGAGAGCGCAGACCCGGGTTCGACTCGAGGAAGCGGCGCATGAGCCGCGGGTAGCCGGCGACGATCACGACCAGTCGGTGGCGGTTGTCCTCCATCCGCTTCAGCAGCGTCTCGATCGCCTCGTCGCCAAAATCGAGCCGCTCGCCTTCCCGCGCAAGCGCGTACGCCTCGTCGACGAACAGCACGCCGTCGAGGGCCTTGCGCACGACGCGCTCGGTCTTCACGGCGGTGAGACCGACGTACTGCCCGACGAGCCCGGCCCGATCGACCTCCACGAGCTGGCCCCGCTTCAGCAGGCCCATCGAGCGATACATCTGCGCGAGCAGCCGCGCCACGGTGGTCTTGCCGGTGCCCGGGTTGCCGAGGAAGACGAGGTGCTGCATCGTCGCCGTCTCGGAGAGCCCCGCCTCCTTGCGCCGCGCCTGGACTCGCAGGAAGGCGACGAGCGCCCGCACCTGCTCCTTCACCGACTCGAGGCCGGGCAGCGACTCGAGCTCGGCGAGCAGCTCCTCCAGCGGGCGCGCCGGCTCCTGGCGGCGCAGGACATCGAGGTCGAGCTCCTCCCCGATCTGGGCGCGCAGCTGGTCCCCGAGCGCCTTCAGGGAGTCCAGGGGATTCGGCATTGCCTGACCGTAGCGATTAGCGTCTCCCCGGATGCGGGCAGGACCCATGAAGCCGGACGAGCTCCGGCGCTACGCGGAGTTGATCGTCCGCGGCTGCATCGCCTTTCGGCGCGACGACACCCTGGTGGAGATGGTCAGTCTCGGCCACCGCGAGCTCGCAGTCGCGCTCGCCGAGGCCGCCTATCGAGCCGGCGCGCTCGCCGTCGACGTGGCGTATGAGGACAACCGCGTCTATGCAGCCAAGATCCAGCACGCCGCGCAGGCAGCTCTCGGCCACCAGACGCCGTGGAGCAGGACACAGTCGCGAGCGCTCGGCGAGGAGAAGGTGGCGATCGTGCAGGTGCTGGGCGAATACGAGCTCGACGTCGTGGCCGGCCTCGCTCCCGAGCGGGTCGCAGCCGACAACGGACGCCGCAACCCGCACTTCGCACGGATTCGGCGCGAGGCCCGGCTGCGCGGCACCATCTGCGCGTGGCCGACCGACGCCTGGGCTGCGCGCGTCTTCCCCGGCGTCGACGCCGCGCAAGCGACGCGGAGGCTCGCGCGAGACCTCCTCTGGTTCTGCCGGCTCGGGCCCGGCGACCCCCCGGGCCACAGGGGCTGGACGCAGCATCTCACTGCGCTCCGCCGGCGCGCCGCCCGGCTGACCAAGCTCGACCTGAAGGAGCTGCAGGTCGTCGACGAAGGAACCGACCTGCGCCTGAAGATCGCGCCGTTCTCGATCTGGCGGGGCGGCGGCGAGCAGGATCACTGGGGCCGCAGGATCGCGATGAACGTCCCGACCGAGGAGTGCTTCATCTCGCCCGACGCCGCTGCAACCGAAGGGACATTTCGCTGTTCGCGCCCCCGCAGCTTCGGCGGCCGGATGATCGAGGGGCTGGCCGGCGAGTTTCGCGGCGGCAGGCTCGTGCGGCTGAAGGCGAAGCGCGAGGCCGACCGCGACTGGCTCGCGCGCTATCTTGCCGCGGCGCCGAACGCCGACCGGCTCGGCGAGGTCGCCCTCGTCGATGCGTCGTCGCGCATCGGCCAGACGGGGCGGATCTACTACAACGAGCTCCTGGACGAGAACGCGGCCGCGCACATCGCGTTCGGCTCGGGCTTCGCGAAGACCCGCACGGTCCCGATCGGCCAGAAGCGCTTCGGCGTGAACCGGTCGAGGACGCACATCGACGTCATGATCGGGACCGATGCGCTCAACGCTTTCGGGGTGACGCAGACGGGCCGGCGCGTGCGGCTGGTTGCCGACGGCAGCTGGCAATTTTAGCTATGATAGTTAATGAAGTTAATGATTCGCGTGATTAACGACCCGATGACAATTGCCGGCCGGCTCCGGCCGGTCTTGCTCCGGCTCGCACGAGAGCTCCGCCGGGAGATTCACTCGCTCGGCGTCACAGGCGGGCAGGTCTCGCTCCTCTCTGCGATCCAGCACACGCCCGGCATCACGGCGAGCGAGCTCGCCGAGCGCGAACGCGTCTCGGCGCCGGGAATGTCCGGCCATCTCGTCCGCCTCGAGGCGGCGAAGCTGATCGAGCGCACCCGCGCCTCCGACCGCCGCCGCATCGGCCTCTCCCTGACGCCCGAGGGCGAGAAGGTGCTGAAGTCGGTGCGCAAGAAACGAACCGCGTGGCTCGTCGAGCGCCTCGAGCGCCTCGAGCCCGAGGAGCGGGAGAGCATCGAAGGGTCAATCGACGCGCTGGAGAAGTTGCTGGGCGACGAGTAGGTGGCCCTGCTTCGCATTGCTTCTCGTCGCACGTTTGCCTCGCTGCGACGACACCGCAACTATCGTCTCTTCTTCGCCGGCCAGCTCACGTCGGTCGCTGGGACGTGGATGCAGAACATCGCCCTCGCGTGGGTGGTCGTGCAGCTCGCGCCTCATTCGCGCGGGCTCGCTGTCGGTCTACTGGCGATCTGCCGCTTCGGGCCGTTCACCCTGCTCGGCCTCTTCGCCGGGGTCGTCACCGACCGCCTCGACAACCGCCGGGTGGTGCTCGCGACCCAATCCGTGCAGATGTTCTTCTCCGCCGTGCTCGCAACGATCACCCTGCTCGGCCAGCTGCAGCTGTGGGAGGTCTACGCGATCGCCGCTCTCACGGGCACAGCACTCGTCTTCGATGCGCCGTCGCGACAGAACCTGACCTTCCAGATGGTCGGGCGCGACGAGCTGCCGAACGCGATCGCGCTCAACTCGAGCCTGTTCAACATCGCGCGTATCTTCGGGCCCGCGCTGGCGGGCGTGGTCATCGCCACGTGGGGCGCAGGCTGGGCGTTCGCGATCAACACCGCCAGCTTCGTCGCGGTGCTGGCGGGCCTGCTCGCGATGCGCAAATCGGAGCTCTACCCGCTGCTCGACCGCCGGCACCCGACCTTCTGGCGCGGCACACGCGAGGGGTTCAGCTATGCGCGGCGCAATCGAACGGTGCTCGTGATCATCTCGATGATGGCCGTGTTCTCGGCCTTCTGCTTCAACTTCAACATCGTCCTCCCGCTTGCTCGCCAAGAACACATTGGATGCGGGGCCGCGAACGTTCGGGATCATCTCCGCCTGCTTCGGCGCGGGCGCGCTCGTCGGCGCGCTGTCGGCGGCGATGATGGCGACCACCCGCTGGCGCGTGATGTTCATCGGCGCGGCCGGCTTCGGCCTGTGCGAGCTGGTGCTCGCGCCCCTCCACTCGATCGCGCTCGCCGGCGTGGTGCTCTTCGTCTGTGGCGTCTTCTTCACGAGCTACTCCGCCAACTCGAACACCGCGATCCAGCTCGCGAGCCCCGACTACATCCGCGGCCGCGTGCTCGGGCTCTACTACTACGCCTGGAACGGCCTCGCTCCGTTCGGCGCACTGCTCGTCGGCTTCATGTGCGACCGCGGCGGCACCGAGCTGGCGTTCTCCGTCGGTGGGGCGAGCGCACTCGCCATGACCGCGCTCGGAGCGGCCGCCGTAAAGCTGCCGCGAGCGTCCGCTCCGGCCCGGCTTCGCGCCGACCCCGAGCCCGAGCAGCTCGCCGCGTAGCCCGCGCGGAGTTTCGGCCGTTCACCAACTGGACAAATCGACCTGTGAAGGATGGCGCAGGTTGCTTTCGACCGGGTCAGCAAGATCTACCCCGACGGAACTCGGGCGGTCAACGACGTCAGCCTCGAGATCGCGGACGGGGAGTTCATGGTCCTCGTCGGGCCGTCCGGGTGCGGCAAGACGACCGCGCTCCGCATGGTCGCAGGCCTCGAGGAGATCTCCGAGGGGACGCTGAAGATCGGCGACCGGATCGTGAACTACGTCCCGTCGCGCGACCGCGACATCGCAATGGTGTTCCAGAGCTACGCGCTCTACCCGCACCTGTCGGTGTACGAGAACATCGCATTCGGCCTGCGCCTGAAGAAGATGCCCAAGGCGGAGATCGACGCTCGCGTGCAGCGGGCGGCGTCGCTGCTCGGGCTCGAGGACCTGCTGAAGCGCAAGCCCCGCGCTCTCTCCGGCGGCCAGCGCCAGCGCGTCGCGATGGGCCGCGCGATCGTGCGCGAGCCTGCGGCGTTCCTGATGGACGAGCCACTCTCGAACCTCGACGCGAAGCTGCGCGTCCAGACGCGCGCGGAGATCGCCAAGCTGCAGTCCGACCTGAACGTGACCACGATCTACGTGACGCACGACCAGGTCGAGGCGATGACGATGGGCGACCGCGTCGCAGTGATGCGGAAGGGCGAGCTCCAGCAGGTCGCCGACCCGCAGACGCTCTACGACCGGCCCGTGAACCTGTTCGTCGGCGGCTTCATCGGCAGCCCCGCGATGAACCTGCTCGACGCGACGATCGAAGCCTCGAACGGTTCCCTCTCGGCCAAGATCGGCGCGCAGACGCTCGCGCTCGGGGCCGAGACCCTGAATGCGCGGCCCGCGACTTCGGAACTACGTCGGAAAGCAGGTGATCATCGGGATCCGGCCGGAAGACCTCGAGGACGCGGCGCTCGAGACGGGCGCGCCTGCCGACCGGATCCTCGAAGGCCGCCTGGAGCTTCGCGAGGCGCTCGGGTCGGAGATCATGGCCCACTTCGCGATCAAGGCGGCGCACGCCGAGACGGACGAGATGCGTGAGCTCGCCGAGGATGTCGGCGCGGCCGACACGACCGCCCAGATCGGCGTCGACGAAGGGCGAAGCAGTCATCGTCGGCCGCTTCGGGGCGCGTTCGCAGGTGAAGCAAGGCGAGCAGGTGCGTGCCGTGGTCGACACGCGCGCCCTCCATTTCTTCGACCAGACAACGGGCAACGGCATCTACGACTCCTCGAAAGGAGACTGATGAAGCGGAAATGGTTCGGTATCGCCGTGATCGTCGCGGCGCTCGCAGCGGGCGCAGCCTATGCGAGCAGAGGCTCGGCCTCGAGCAGCTCGACATCGTCCACGAAGGCCGTCTCAGGCACCGTCTCGTTCGACGGCATCTGGACGGGCTCCGAGGCAACGGCCTTCGGCGACGTGATCAAGGCGTTCAACAAGGTCTATCCGAAGGTGCACGTGAACTACCACTCCCTCGGCAACAACCTGCCGACCGTTCTCGCGACGGCGATCACGGGCGGCCACCCGCCTGACATGGCCGACATCGCGCAGCCCGGCTACGTGAAGCAACTCGTGCAGCAGGGGCACCTGAAGCCGATCACGTACGCCAAGCCGGTGATCGCGTCGAACTTCGGCGCGTCCTGGCAGCAACTCGGCACCTTCAGCGGGAAGATGTACGCGCTTCCTTTCAAGGCGAGCAACAAGTCGCTGCTCTGGTACAACGTGCCCGCCTTCAAGGCCGCCGGCGTGACTGCGCCGAAGACCTGGGCGCAGCTGATCAAGGATGCGAACACGCTCAAGGCCTCTGGCACGCCGGCGTTCTCGGTCGGTGGCGCGGACGGCTGGACGCTCACGGATCTGTTCGAGAACATCTATCTCCGGACGTACGGCGTCGCGAAGTACGACTCACTCGCCGCGCACAAGACCAAGTGGACCGATCCGTCCGTCAAGAAGGCCCTCACCTACATGGGGCAGATCCTCGGCAATTCGGCGAACCTTGCAGGCGGCTCGAGCGGCGCCCTGCAGTACAACTTCAACGACTCCGTCACGAACGCATTCTCGAGCCCGCCGAAGGCGGCGATCGTCCTCGAGGGCGACTTCGTCGCAGGCGTCATTCTCAGCTCGACGAAGGCGAAGGCGAATACCGGCTTCAACGTCGCCCCGTTCCCGTCGATCACACCCGGCGCCGACGCCGGGGCGGTCGAGATCTCGGGCGACCTCTTCGTCACGTTCCGCGACAACCCGGCGATCGAGGCGTTCGTGAAGTTCCTCGCCACGGCGCCCGCGGCCCAGGCGTGGGCGAAGCACGGCGGCTTCGCGACGGGTAACCACAACCTGAACCCGAGCGTCATCCCGGACGCGATCGACCGGGCGAACCAGAAAGCCGTCGGCAGCGCCAAGGCCGTCGTGTTCGACATGTCCGACGAACAGCCGGCCTCCTTCGGTGCAACGACGGGCCAGGGCGAATGGGGCATCTTCCAGACGTTCCTGCGGAACCCGAAGAACGTCAGCGGGGTCCAGAGCCAGCTCGAGACGGCCGCCACGGCGGCGTACAAGAAGGGGAAGTAGCGATTGGCTGACGGCGGGATCGCGGTGGAGCCGCCGGTAGCGGCGGCTCCACCCTCCGCCGGACCGAGACGGTTCGGTCGGTACGTGACGGGCGGGTTGTTCCTCCTCCCTGCCGCGTTCGTCCTCACGGTCTGGATCATCTATCCGGCCGTCTACACGATCGTCCGCAGCTTCTTCGGCCAGCAGGGCTACCTGGGCACCTGGGTCGGGCTCGCGAACTACAAGCGCATCTTCACGACGCACGAGCTGCTGATCGCAATCCGAAACAACGCGATCTGGGTCGCGGTCGTGCCGGCGTTCGTGACCGCGTTCGGCCTGATCTTCGCGGTGCTCACCGAGCAGGTGCGCTGGTCGGTGGCGTTCAAGACGGTGATCTTCCTGCCGATGGCGATCTCTGCGTTCGCGACCGGTGTCACGTGGCGGATCATGTACCAGCAGGACCCGAACCTCGGCGCGATCAACGCGCTCGGCAAGGCAGCGAAGAACGTCTTCACTCCCGCGGGCGTGCTCGCGAGCGCCGCCCCGTCGACAGCCGGCGTGATCCCGAGCCACGGCGGCCTGATCCTGAAGACGCCGCTTCATCCGGGCGGCGTCGCGCTGATCGGCCTGACGGCGATCCCGCCGACCGCGGTGCCGGCCGGCGCGAGGCAGGCCGTCGCACCGAAGCCGAAGCCTGGCGACATCGTCGGCACGGTCTGGCGCGATTTCAAGCCGGGCGGCGGCGTGCCCGGCAGGGTCGAGCGGGGCGAGCTCGGCCTCCCGGGGGTCAGCGTCGAGCTCGACCAGAACGGCAAGACGGTCCAGAAGGCGACGACCGACCCCAGCGGCGTTTTCGAGTTCACGAACGTGAAGCCCGGGACCTACCAGGCCGGCGTCGGGGCGTCGACGTTCGCGAAGCCGTGGGCGGGCTACGCGTGGCTCGGGCCGAGCCTGATCATCCCGTCGCTCCTGATCGCCTACATCTGGATCTGGGCCGGGTTCGCGATGGTGGTGATCGCCGCCGGTCTCGCCTCGATGCCCCGAGACGTGCTCGAGGCAGCGCGGACCGACGGTGCTACCGAGTGGCAGACGTTCCGCCGCGTCACGGTGCCGCTCCTCTGGCCGGTGATCACCGTCGTGCTCGTGACGATGTTCATCAATGTCTTGAAGGTGTTCGACATCGTGCTTGCGCTCGCGCCCGAGTCGGTGCAGGCAAACGCGAACGTGATCGCGCTCGCGATGTGGCGCACAGCCTTCAGCGGCGTGAACGACTTCGGCACGGGCTCCGCGATCGCCGTGTTCCTCTTCATCCTCGTGATCCCCGTGCTCATCCTGAACATCAGCCGCTTCAAGAGGGAGGCCTAGGTGGCAACCGCAACCGCGCCGATCGTGATCCCCAAACCGGCGGACGCGATCGCGCATCGGATCCTGCGCTTCGTCACGAAGGTGCCCGCGCAGATCGTCCTCATCGTGCTCGGCCTGCTCTGGCTGATCCCGACCCTCGCCCTCTTCATCACGTCGATCCTGCCCGCGTCACAGCTCGCGTCGCAGGGCTGGTGGAAGATCTTCACCAAGCCGAGCCTCGCGACATGGTCGAACTACGACGCCCTCTTCCACAACCAGGGCCTGCTGACCGCGCTGAAGACCACGGCCGAGATCGCGATCGGCAACACGGTGCTCGTCGTCATCCTCGGCGCGCTGGCCGGCTACTCGCTTGCGTGGCTCGAGTTTCCGGGCCGTGACTGGATCTTCCTCGGCAACATCGCGCTGCTCGTGGTGCCGCTGCAGATGGCGCTGATCCCGATGTTCAGGCTGTACGACACCTTCGGGCTCTTCGACACGGTGTTCGGCATCATCCTGTTTCACACCGCCTTCGGGCTGCCGTTCGCGATCTTCCTGCTCCGCAACTTCTTCATCGGGCTCCCGAAGGACATCCTCGAGTCGGCACGCATCGACGGCGCGTCGGAGATCCGCATCTTCGTGAAGTTGATCCTGCCGCTCGGCCTGCCGGCGATCGCATCACTCGCGATCTTCCAGTTCCTGTGGACGTGGAACGACCTGATCGTCGCGCTGACGTTCGGGCAGAACGTCCAGCCGATCACGGTGTGGATCTTCGGTCAGCTGCGCGAGTTCGGCACGAGCATCGACGTGATCGCGCCTGCATCGTTCATCTCGCTGATCGTCCCGCTGGCTGTCTTCTTCGCCTTCCAGCGGTACTTCGTGCAGGGGCTGCTCGCAGGCTCGGTCAAGTAGGCGCCGTGCGCTGTGCAATCGTCGGAAGTGGCCTCGCTGCGATCGCAGGCTACGCGACGCTCCGGCACGGAGGGATCCGGCAGGAAGACTTGACGGTGTTCGGCACGCACGAGGACCCGACCGCCGCGTGGCGCGAACGGGCGGCAGCGATCAGGCAGCGGAGGATGCGGTCGGAGTCCGACGGGCACGTGGCAGCGTCATCGTTTCCGGGGCTCGCGGTGCGCGAGACGCTGCGTCAGGGGACGCTGAAGCCGATGCTGCAGACGGCGACGAACCGCTACCACCCGCTCGTCGAGGACTTCGTCCGGCATACCGGCCGCATCGTCGACGAGAGCGGCTGGGGGCAGAGCTTCGTGCAACGTCGGGTCGAGCGGATCCGCGCCGTCGACTGCGGGTTCGAGCTCGACGGCGAAGGGCCGTTCGAACACGTGCTGGTCGCAACCGGGCACCCGGGGCTCGCCCGGATCCCCAACGCCGTCCACGCGTATGAACCGCACGAGTACGCGTCTCGGGTCGCGATCGTGGGCGCCGGAATGGCGGCGGCGACGGAGTGGCTGAATGCGCTCGCCGCCGGAGCCGAGGTGATCTCGATCCGACGCCGCGAGCCGCTGCGCCGTCCGCTGAACGTCCCGCGCCCGTACTTCTCGAAGCGCGGCCTCGCCTCGTTCCACGCCCTGCGCGCCGACGATCGGGCAACGAAGCTGCACGAGCTCGCTGCCCCGTCCTTCCCGGCCGGGCCCGAGTGGGACAGGCCGCTCGACAGCGCTGCGTCTGAGGGGCGTCTGACCATCCTCAGACGCGGCTCAGAGGAAGCTCAGACGTGGCCCTCCGATTTGCAGGTGATTTGTGCGACCGGGTTCCGGAAGGGCTACCGCCACGATCCGCTCCTTTCGGACCTGGTTGATTCGCACGCGCTCCCGACCCACGAGCACTGGATCTTGCTCGACCCCGATTCGACCATCCCCACCCTCACCGACGAGACGCGCACGCTCGCGCTCTCCGGGGTCGCGGCGCAGTGGGCGTTCCCGGCGGCCGACACGATCGCGGGCGCGAAGTACGCCGCCCGCGCCTTCCTACGTCGCCTATGTCGTACACGCTGAAGGGCCGCATCCAATCGCGCGTCGTCGCGATGCTCCCGGCGCTGCTGCTCGCGCTCGCCCTGCACCGCTGGTGGGCGATCGAGCTCGTCGCGCTGATGCTCGCGGTCGGTCTGTTGCTCGACGCCGCGGTCTACGACCGCGTCCTTTCGTATCAACCGGCCTGGCTGGCCGTGCCGCTCGGCGTGCTCGAGCTGGCGATCCTCTACCCGGCGATGCGCTATCTCGGCATTGCCGCTCCGCTGCGGCTTGCACTGCTTCTCTATGCGGTCGGCTGGCTGTCCGCACAGGTCTTCGCGCACGGTCTGCTGCCGCGGCTCCGGCTGGAGTACGCGGAGGCCGGCGGCGAGCCCGGCCGCGCCGGCGCGCTCACGGCGGCTGCCATCGTGGTCGTGGTGGTCGGCGGCCTTGGCGGGGCATACGCGGTTCGACCGCCGACCGTTCATCTGCACGGCACCGTGCGCGGACCGCTCGTGATCCGCCACGCGGAAACTCTCGTCGGCGGAGTCGTGCAGGGAGGTATCCGCATTCGCGCGGATCACGTGACACTTCGCGACGTGACAATCGTCGGCGGCGAGTACGGGGTCGACATCGAGCACGCACAGCACGTGATGCTCGACCACGTGCGCGTGCTCCATTTCACCCTCGATGCGATTCGGGCGCTGGATGCCGGCGTGATGATCGACAACTGCTCGGTAACGGCGCCGGCCGGCCCGCTCACAACCGGCGTCCTCATCTCCTATTCGATGGGCCGTCCGATGAGCATGGTCTCGAACTGCACGATCGTCGGAGTGCGCGAGGGGATCGCCACTCACTCGTCGATGGTCGACGTGATGGACAACCATGTCATCGGGACCTCCGAGCGCGGCATCTCGCTCGCGGAGATGTCGATGGACATGGCGAGCGGCAATCAGGTCGAGAGCGCTCGCGGGATCGGGATCATCTGCCTGGACCATTCGATGTGCGACATCAAGCACAACACGATCACCGGTGCGCAGGTGGACGGGACATCCAACCCGAGCCGCCACGGCGTCGCGATCGAGGCCTACTTCTATGCCGAAGCAACGGTCGCTCACAACACCGTGATCGCGAGCCCCGGCGGCGTGCAGGCGTTCGACAACTCCACGATCGCACGCGACTGATGCCGGCCGCATTCCAGTTGACCACGCGCACGGGGCACCCGAGCTTCCTCGACCTGCCCTGGGAGACGCCGCTCGAGGAATGGACGTCGCCGCGCATCGTCAATCTGATCCGCGGGATCAGCCGCCACGTGGTCCGTTTCGTCGAGTACGACGGCGCCCTCTATGCGCTCAAGGAACTGCCCGAGCGCCCGGCCCGCCGCGAGTGGACGCTCCTGCGTCGCCTCGAGGGCCAGGGGTTGCCGATCGTCGAGGCGGTCGGCCTCGCGACCGGCCGAACGGGGGACCTCGACGCGATCCTGATCACGAGGCACCTCGAGTACTCCCTCCCCTACCGGACGCTCTTCGCCGGCGCAGCGATCAGCGATCTGCGGACACATCTGCTGAACGCACTCGCTGAACTGCTCGCCCGCTTGCATCTGCGCGGGTTCTTCTGGGGCGACTGCTCGCTCTCGAACGCCCTGTTCCGGCGCGATGCCGGCGCGCTCGCGGCGTACCTCGTCGATGCCGAGACGGGAGAGCTGCACGGCGAGTTGTCGGCGGGACAGCGCGCCTACGACCTCGACATCGCAGAGATGAACATCGTCGGCGAACTGCTCGACGTCGACGCGGAGGTCGGCTTGCCGCCCGACCTCGACCCCGAGGAGACCGGTGCTGAGGTCGGCAGGCGCTATGCGACGCTCTGGGACGAACTGATGCGGGAAGAGGTCTTCGGCGCGGACGAGCGCTACCGGGTCGACAAGCGTCTCGAGCGCCTCAATGAGCTCGGCTTCGACGTCGAGGAGATCCAGCTCGAAGCGATGCCCGGTGGATACCGCCTGCGGCTCGATCCCCACGTCGTCGAGCCGGGACACCATCGGCACCGCCTGCTGCGGTTGACCGGGCTCGACGCCCAGGAGAACCAGGCACGCCGGATGCTGAACGACCTGGCGCGCTTCCGCGAGTCTCTCGAACGGCAGCAGAAGCGCAGCCTTCCCGAGTCGGTGGTCGCAGCGCGTTGGCGGGACGAGGTGTTCGAACCCACCATGGCGGCCGTGCCCGAGCAGCTGTGGGCGGCGCTGCCGGCAGCCGAGGTCTTTCACCAGGTGCTCGAGCACCGCTGGTTCCTCTCGGAGCGGGCCGGAAAGGACGTCGGGATCGGCGAAGCCGTGAGCTCCTACGTCGGGTCGGAGCTGCCAACGCGGCGCCCGGAGCGCGTCGTGCTCCAGGATCCCGGCGAGAGCTGAGCGAGGCGACCGTCAACGAGCTCGAGGACGGTGTCGAAACGCTCGAGTCGAAGCGGCGAGTGCGTGATCAGCAGGAGACCGTCGTCGCCCGCCACGTCCAGCAGGTCGTCGAGGAGCCGGCCCGCAGTCTCGTCGTCGAGATGGGCCGTCGGCTCGTCGAGCACGAGCAGCGGCGCACCCGAGAGGAAGGCTCGCGCGAGCGCGATCCGCTGGCGTTCACCGCCGGAGACGAGCGACCCCGCGTCGCCCACCTGGGTGTCGAGCCCGTCGGGGAGCGCCTCGACCCAGTCCCAGACGCGGGCACGTCGTAGTGCCGCGACGAGCTCGTCCTCGCCGGCTTCCGGCCGCGCAAGGCGGACGTTCTCGCGAATCGTGGTCGCGAACAGATGCGCATCCTGCCCGGCAAGGACAACGGTGCGGCGAACGTCGTCCTGCCTGTACTCGCGCAGGTCGTGGGCTGCCAGCGTGACGCGGCCGACATCGGGATCCCTGAACCGGACGAGCAGATGCGCAAGCGTCGTCTTCCCCTCGCCGCTGGGGCCGAGCAATGCGATGCGACGGCCGGGCGCGAGGGTGAGGTCGACGCCCCGCAGCACCCACGGCTCGTCCGGGCCATAACGAACGTGAACATCCTCGAGCTCGACCACGGGTGCACCCTCGAGCGCACGCGGGGCCGGCGGATCGGTGACGCTCGGTTCCCGCGCCGTCAGCTCGACCAGGCGTGCGTTGGCGGCGTGCGTGGCGACGAACTGCTCGGCCGCCGGAGGCAGTGCGCGGACCCCTTCGAAGACGGCCAGCGTGAGCAGAGCGAGCAGGCCGAGCATGACACCGTCGAGTGAACCGGAGCGCACTGCCGGGATCGCAGCGGCAAGCACCGCCGCCGCCGCGACTCCGCCCAGCGCGAGCTCGGCGCCGTCCCCTGCACCGAGGGTGAGCGCCTGTCGCAGCGCGGAGCGCCGCAACTTCCGATCCGCTTCAACGAGCCGCGCGAGCCGGTTGGCGGCCGCGTCGTAGGCGACGAGCTCCGGCAACGCATCGATCAGCTCGACGACACCGCTCGCGACGACGGCGCGTTCCGCAGGGCGGCGGCGCGATGCTGCGCGCGCGAGACCGACGACGACCAGCGGGACCACGACCGAGCCGAAGGCCAGCACGGCGGCGAGCGCAAGCCCAGCCGCCGGTGCCAGTGCAACCGCTACCGCAACGGCGCCGAGACCGACGACGATCGCCGCGATCGGAGGCGCGATCACCCGCACGAGCAGGTGCTGTAGTGCGTCGACGTCCGCGACAAAACGGCTGAGCAGGTCGCCGGTCCGTGCCCCGCCGACGTCGTTCGGGACCAGAGGCTCGAGCCGGGCGAAGAACCGCACGCGCACCTGCGACAGGTAGCGAAACGATGCGTCGTGCGAGACGAGTCGCTCGAGGTAGCGCAGTCCCGCCCGTGCGAGCGCGAAAAAGCGGACGCCCACGATGACGACCGTGAGCGAAAGGATGTCCGGACGTGTCGCCGCGCGCGAGATCAGGTACCCCGAGGTGGCGAGCAGTGCGGCACCGGCAGCCAGCGTCAGGGTCGACAGGGCGATCGCTGCTGCGAACCGCCGCTTCATGCGGCCTCCGCCGGCTCGAGAGCGCAGAGCCGGCCACCCCGCAGCTCGAGCACGCGATCGGCCGCCCGCAGCACGCGAGGGTCGTGCGTGGCGACGATCACGGCCCGCGTGCGCGGCAGCGAAGCGAGCACGTCGACGATCCGCTCGGCCGAGCTCGCGTCGAGGTGCGCCGTCGGCTCGTCGAGCAGCAAGAGCGGCGCACGGCGGTGAAGCGCCCGCGCGAACGCGACGCGGCGCTGCTCGCCGGAGGAGAGCTCGTGCACCTGCGCGTCGAGCCGAACAGCGAGGCCTGCCGCTGCGAGGGCCGCTGCCACCTCGGAGTCGGCAGCCGAGGCATCGCCCAGCCGGACCGCTTCCGCGACGGTTCCCGGCTCGAGCAGGGGCCGCTGGGGGACCCAGGCGAGCTGCCGGCGCCAGGCAGCCGGACTGACCGTGGCGAGGTCGACGCCGTCGACCGTTGCACGGCCGGCGTCCGCTTCGACGAAGCGGAGGAGCAGCGCGACCAGCGTAGACTTGCCGGCCCCGCTCGGCCCGACGATCGCGACCCGCTCGCCCGGCTGTAGCTCCAGGTCGACCCCGTCCAGCACACGGCCACGTCCCGCGTAGGAGAAGCCAACCTGTTCGAGCCGTAGGACGCCGAGCTCAGGAGCCGCACCGGTCGCGACTGCCGGAGCCGCGAGATCGATCAACTCGAACAAGCGGCCCGCCGCCGTCAGCCCGTCGGCGCTCGCATGGAACTGAGCCGAGGCCGTGCGCAGGGGCGCGTACAGCTCCGGAGCCAGCACGAGGATCGCGAACGCGGGTGAGAGGGCAACGGTGCCGTGGACGAGCCTGATGCCGAGCTCAACGGCGACGACTGCAGTGCCGAGCGAGGCCGCCAGCTCGAGTGCGAACGCGGACAGAAAGGCGATGCGCAGCGTCGACATCGTGGCGCGCCGGTAGTCGTCGGTGTACGTCGCGATCGAATCGGTCTGCGCAGCACCGCGCCGGTACGCGCGCAAGGTCGGGAGGCCGCGCACGACATCGACGAAGTGGGTCGAGAGGAGCGAGAGCGCCCGCCAGCGGCGCATCGTCGCGTGCCCGGTCGCCTTGCCGATCAAGATCCCGAAAATCGGGATCAGCGGCACCGTGCACGCGAGCACGATCGCGGATGTGAGGTCGTGCAGCGCGATCCAGACGAGGAGGACGGGCGGGATGACCGTCGCGAGCGCGAGCTGCGGCAGGAACCGGGCGAAGTAGGGCTCGAGCGAATCGGCGCCGTCGAGCACGGCGCCGGCGACCTCCCCGGCCTGCAGCGGACCGAGCCCGCCGGGGCGGGCCCGCACGAGCTGCGTGAGCACCCGCTCGCGCAACGTCGCCAGCGTGGTTGCGGCGGTGAGCGCGCCACCGCTCTCGAACGCCCAACCGAGGAGGCCGCGCGCGACGGAGACCGCGGCGAGCGCGATCAGAGGACGGGTGAGCGTGTCGAGCCCCTCGTGGCCGAGAAATGCACCCGCGACGATCCGGCCGAGCAGCGCCGCCTGCGCGACGACCGCTGCGGCGGACAGAAGCGCGAGCACACCGCACGCCCCGAGGTACCGGCGCACGGCAGGAACCTCCCGCACGAGCCTCGGGTCGAGCGGGCGCATTGCCTACGTCGAGGTGCCGGAGCCCAGGGGCGAACGCGCGATCGCCTCGAGCGGCGTCGCCGTCTCACCCTTGAGGCGCGCGCGGAACACCCAGTACGTCCAGGCCTGGTAGACGAGGACGACAGGCATCAGCACGACCGCGACGATCGACATCACGGTGAGTGTGTAGTGGGTCGAGCTCGTCGAGAAGATCGTCAGACTGTACGCCTTGTTGGTGCTCGAGACGAGCACGCGCGGGTAGAGGTTCAGGAACAACGTGGCGAAGACGAGCACGATCGAGAGCGCGGTCGCCGTGAACGCATACGCAGTGCGACCCGCTCGGGCGAGAGTGCCGGCGACGAACGGCAGCACGATCGCTGCGATCGGGATGATCCCCGGAACGATGCCCTTCTCGTGTGCGTCCACGGCGTTGACGTACGTCCAGACCAGGAAGACGAGCACGAGGACGGCCGCGATCGGACCTGACGCGAGCGCGGCGCGGCGCGCGCGTCGCTCGAGCGGGCCCTCGAGCCGAAGGGTGAGGAACAGGGCTCCGTGGAACGTGAACAGCGCCAGCGTCATGAGCCCGCCGAGGAGGGCGTACGGAACGAGCAGGTCGAGCAGGCTCCCGGTGAACGTGCCGTTGCTCGAGATCGGTATGCCCCGGACGAAGTCCGCGAACGCAACGCCCCAGAGCAACGCCGGCACGGCGCTCGAGACGGCCAGCAGCGTGTCCCACCGGCGGCGCCACTGCGCGTCCGCGCGCTTGTGGCGGTACTCGATCGCCACCCCACGGACGATCAGACCGACGAGCAGGACGAACAGAGGAAGGTAGAAGGCGGAGAACAGCGTCGCGTACCACGCGGGGAACGCAGCGAACGTCGCCCCGCCGGCCACGATCAGCCACACCTCGTTCCCATCCCAGACGGGGCCGATCGTGTGCACCAGCGTGCCACGCTCCTCTTCGTCGTGCCCGATGAAACGCTGCAGGATGCCGACCCCGAAGTCGAAGCCCTCGAGGACGAAGTAGCCGATCCAGAGGATGGCGATCAGGAGGAACCAGAAGGACTGCAGGTTCCAGTAGCCGTGGGTTGCGGTGGCGGCGAGCATCAGTAGGTCAGGGCCGGCACGGTCATCGGGGTGCCGTCCGCAGAGTCGGGATACGTGCCTTCCGGTTCTGGCCCGGCCTGTGCGGCGCGGATCATCAGCAGTCCTTCGACGAAGGCGAGGACGCCGTAGAGGGCGGTGAAGCCGACCAGCGTGAGCCCGACCGACCAGGGGCCGACGGTCGGCGAGACAGCGTTCTTGGTCAGGAGCAGGCCCTGGACGACCCACGGCTGCCGGCCCATCTCGGTGAAGAGCCAGCCCGCCAGGTTGGCGGCCAGCGGAAGCGCGATCGCCCAGACCGCGATCCGCAGATAGCGCTTCGACCGCTCGATCCGGCCGGGCACGCGGGCGAGCCAGAGCCCGATCGCGGCGATCAGCAGCGCGAGAGTCCCGAGCCCGGTCATGATCCGGAAGCTCCAGTAGTCGATGCCGACGATCGGGCGATAGTCACCAGGCCCGTACTTGGCGACATACGCCGCCTCGATGTCGTTGATCCCGAGCACCTTTCCGTTCCACGAGTTGTCGGCAAGGATCGAGAGGCCGTGGGGGATCGCGATCGAGACGAGCGACTTCGACGGCCGCGCCTGCCACGGCCCGAGATCGAAGAGCGAGAACGGCGCGCCGGACTTGGTCTCGTAGAGCGCCTCGGCGGCAGCCATCTTCATCGGCTGCTGCTTCGTCATGAGCTGTCCCTGCGCGTGACCGAGCAACAACGTCGCAATCGCTGCGACGAGGCTCGTCCACAGCCCGACCCGCAGCACGACCCCGAAGAGAGCGACGTCTGACTTCTTCCGCAGGTGCCACGCGGCGACGCCGAGCACGAGCATCGACCCGGTCAACGCGGCGGCCGCGATCGTGTGACCGAACGCCCGGATCAGCGTCGAGTTGGTGAGGATCTGTGCGATGGACGTCATCTCCGCCCGATGCGTGACCGGATTGATCCGGTAGCCGACGGGGTGCTGCATCCAGGCGTTCGCCGCGAGGATGAAGTACGCCGATGCGGTCGAGCCGATCGCCACGATCCAGATGGTCGCGAGGTGGACTTTCGGCTTCAGGCGGTCCCAGCCGAAGATCCACAGACCGAGAAACGTCGACTCGAGGAAGAACGCAGCGAGCCCTTCCATCGCCAGCGGCGCACCGAAGACGTCGCCGACGTACTTGGAGTACGCCGACCAGTTCATCCCGAACTGAAACTCCTGCACGATGCCCGTAACGACGCCGAGGGCGAAGTTGATCAGGAACAACTTGCCGAAGAAACGGGTCAGCCGCAGCCAGCGCTCGTCGTGGGTCCTGTGCCACGCCGTCTGGAACGCAGCGACGAACCAGACGAGCCCGATCGTGACCGGGACGAAGAGAAAGTGATAGAGCGTCGTGACGGCGAACTGCCACCGGGCGAGGTCGAGAGCGCTCACACCCGGCAGGCTGCGCAATCCTCCTAAAACCCGCATCCGTGGTTATTGCGGATTACGCTGACGCCGATGAGCGTGTATCGCACGCCGGACGAACGCTTCGCCGATCTGCCCGGATACACCTACGAGCCGCACTACCTCGATCAGGACGGCCTGCGCATGCACTACGTCGACGAGGGAGCCGGCGACCCGGTGGTCCTGCTGCACGGGGAGCCGACGTGGGCGTTTCTCTACCGCAAGATCATTCCCGAGCTGGTCGGCTCGGCGCGCTGCATCGCGCCCGACTACTTCGGCTTCGGCCGCTCGGACAAGCCGACCGAGCCCGGCTTCTACACCTACGACCGGCACGTCGACGTCGATCTCGCGGTTCGCGGCGGCGCTCGACCTGCGGAACATCACGCTGGTGGTCCAGGATTGGGGCGGCCCGATCGGCTTCCGCTTCGCGGTCGAGAGCCCGGAGCGGATCGCCCGCCTCGTCGTGCTGAACACGGGAATCGGCGCGCGCGCGCCGAGTGAGGAGTGGCTGAGGTTTCAGGCGTTCATGCGGCGCGTCGGCACCGAGATCGTGGCGGGGCAGCTGATCCGGCTCTCGCTCGTGCAGCCGGTGAGCGACGAGGTGATCGCCGCGTACGACGCGCCCTTCCCGGTGCCGGAGGCGCGGGTCGGGATCGTGCAGTTCCCCGAGCTCGTGCCGACCAGCTCGGAGCACCCGAACGCGGCGCGAATGCTCGAGGTGCGCGAGGAGCTGCGCTCGTTCGACCGCCCGGCGCTCGTCCTCTTCTCCGACAGCGACCCGATCTTCTCGCGCCGCGCCGCGGAGGTGATGGCAGGGCTCTTGCCGAACGCCGAGCTCGATCCACCCCTGCCCGGCGCCGGTCACTTCCTGCAGGAAGATCAGGGCGAGACGGTCGGCAGACGGATCGCGGCCTTCCGGCGCTGACACCGATTCATACGCACCGCCACCGCAACTCCTACGCCATGGGTTCATAGTCCCGCGTGCGACAGGCGGAGGGCGACGGCCCTGCGGCGCCGCCGGCCTCCGCCGTCGCACCTGCGGCTCAGATGAGACCGACCCGCGTGGCGTGCGTCGCCGCGCTCGCCCGGGTCGACTGCGACAGCTTGCGCAGGATGTTCGCGATATGGCGGTGCACCGTGTGCTCGCTGAGCACGAGCGTCGAGGCGATCTCGCGGTTCGACATGCCGGTGGAGACCAGGCGCAGCACCTCCGTCTCTCGGGAAGTGAGCGGCGACGGGCCGTCCAGTGCGGGCGCAGCGTCGCTGTACAGGAAGCCTGCAAGTGCGCGGAAGAGCTCGCGCTGGTCTTCTCGCCACGGCAGGTGCGAGTCGCCGGTGAGCGGCACGAAGCGCGCATTCGGAAGCAGCGAGGCAAGCTCGCGGCCCCGGCCGATCGGCACGGTGCGGTCACCGCGGCGATGCAGCACCAACGCGGGCACCGCGACCCGCGGGAGCAGGTCGCGCAGGTCGGCGCTGAGGTCGAGCTCGAGGAAGATCGAAGCTGCCTCTGCGCTCGCAGCAGCGCGCTGCATCTTCGTGTGGTGCGCGATCGCGTCACCCGACGCGTGCGGGTCGAAGAGACCGGCGAGCATCTGCGCCCCGAGCCGCCAGTTCGACCCGATGAACGCGATGAGCGATGCCTTCGTCGCCTCGGGGATGTCGTTACGAGTGGCGTAGCCGCCGAAGTAGACGATCTTGTCGGTCGCGCCCGGTCGGCGCACAGCGAGCTGCGAGGCCGCAAGGCAGCAGCAGGACGACGCGAACACGATCGCGCTCCCGCCGACGGCATCGATCACCGCCTCGAGCTGCCGGCTTTCGGACTCCACGGTCGGCCGCGGGTCGAGCTCGCGCGACGAGAGCCCGCAGCCGATCCGGTCGAAGCGCACGACGCGATGGGTGCGCGCAAGCTCGGCGTAGAACGGCCTCTGGTCGGCGTCGGCCCATTCCTCCTCGAGGTGCGAGACCCAGCGCGGGCCGACGACGATCGGCTGCCCCTCGCCGTAGGTCGAGTAGGCGAGGCGCCGCCCCTCGAAGTCGAGGTAGCGAATCTCCTGCTCCATCAGTCGAAGCGTAGTGGCCCGGACGGGCCATCTCGCAAAGATGGCCCGTCGTGCCGACGCGGCAGGCCATGGCCTGTCGGCAGCATGGCCTGAATGCAGAGCGAATGCATTGACGGCGTCACGATTCGGCCGCTCCGGCGCGGTGACGTCGAGGCGATCCAGGCCGTCTTCGACCGGCTCGGCCCGGTCTCGCGCCGGCTCCGCTTCGGCGGCGCGAAGAACGTGCTCCTACCCGCCGATCGCGAGCTCCTCACGCGCGTCGACGCGAACCACCACGTGCTGATCGCCTACGTCGAGGGCGAGCCCGTGGGGGTGGCGCGGCTCGTGCGAGACGGCAGGGTCGCCGAGGTGGCGTTCGCGGTTGCGGACGACTGGCAGCACCGCGGCGTCGGCAAGCTGCTGGTCGACCGGCTCGCCGCAGACGCGCGCGCAGCGGGGATCGAGTCGTTCCGCGCAGACATCGCCCCGGGCAACGCTGCGTCGCTCGCTCTCATGCGCCGCCTCCGCCTGCAGGCTGCGTAAGCGGCCGTTCGCCATCTCAGCACCTTCACCGGCTCGGCTCGGCGCCTCCGACCATAGGATCTCGCGACGTGGGTCGGCTGCCAAAGACCAGTGCGGACAGCTTCGTGGGGCTCTGGCCGCCCGGTGGTCCGTACGACTCGAGGAAGGCGAGATGGAATACACCCGCCTAGGAAACACCGGCCTCAAGGTGAGCCGCCTCGGCCTGGGCTGCATGAGCTACGGCGATCCGACCACCCCGAATGCCCACCCGTGGGCGCTGACCGAGGAGCTCGCACAGCCGTTCTTCCAGCAGGCCGTCGAGCTCGGCGTGACGTTCTGGGACACCGCGAACGTCTACCAACTCGGCACCTCCGAAGAGGTCGTCGGCCGCGCCATCACCCGCTACTCCCGCCGTGAGGACATCGTGCTCGCGACGAAGGTGCGGGGCTGGATGCACGACGGCCCCGGTGGCGAGGGCCTGTCTCGGAAAGCGATCCTCGAACAGATCGATGCATCGCTGGCCCGGCTCGGCACGGACTACATCGACCTCTACCAGATCCATCGCTTCGACCCGGACACTCCGGTCGAAGAGACGATGGAGGCGCTCCACGACATCATCAAGGCGGGCAAGGTGCGCTACATCGGCGCCTCCTCGATGTACGCGTGGCAGTTCGCGAAGCTCCAGCACGCCGCTGACCTCGGCGGATGGACGCGGTTCGTGTCGATGCAGAATCAGTACAACCTGCTGCGCCGGCACGACGAGCCCGAACTGATGGCGATGTGCGGCGACATGGGGGTCGCTCTCTTGCCGTACTCCCCGAACGGGAAAGGCCGTCTCGCCCGCCCGGCCGGCGAGCAGAGCCAGCGCTCGAGCACTGACAAGGTCGTCCAGGCGTTCGACTCCCCGTACGACGAACCCGTGATCGACGCCGTACAGAAACTCGCCGAAGCGCGCGGTGTCACGATGGCCCAGATCGCGCTGGCGTGGGTGTTGCGCAACCCGCTCGTCGCCGCGCCGATCGTCGGCGCAACCAAGTCGAACCACCTGCCGGAAGCGGTCGCCGCACTCGGCCTCGAACTGACCGACGAGGAAGCGCAGGAACTCGAAGCGCCATACCAGCAGTACGGGCCATCTTGGTACTAGCGCGGCCACCTCGCCTGGCCGGTCCCTGCCTTGCGACCTCCCGGGATCGGATTCGGTCGAACACATAAACTCGGCCGATGGCACACTCCGTCGGCTTGAAGATCGACCACGAGCTGCCCGTCGGGAACGTCGACATCAAGGTGATCGTGGAGCAGGACGGCGAGCGGCTCGGCGTGCTCAAGGCAAGCCGAGGCTCGCTGGACTGGAAGCCTGGCAAGGCGAAGCGCACGTGGTCGGTCGGATGGGAGCAGTTCGACGCACTGATGCGCGAGTTCGGGCATCCACCGCGCTGATGGAGCAGCGGCTCAGCCTCGTCACCCTCGGCGTCGCCGACCTCGCCCGTGCACGTGCGTTCTACGAAAGGCTCGGCTGGGTGACGCGCGCCGAGCCCGAGGACGACGTCGTCTTCTTCCAGACCGCCGGGATGATCGTCGGGCTCTGGAACCGCGACCGCCTGGCCGAGGACAGCGGCGTCGACAGACGGAGGCGGTTGGGGCGGGGTCACGCTCGCCCTGAACGTGCGCTCGCCCGGCGAGGTGGACGCTGCGATCGCCGATGCCCGCGCAGCGGGTGCCCACATCGCCCGGAACGGTGCGGAGACGTTCTGGGGCGGCTACTCGGGGGTGTTCGTCGACCCGGACGGCCACCCGTGGGAGGTCGCGCACAACCCGCACTGGACGATCGGCGACGACGGCTCGACGAGACTCACCTAGGCGGGCTTCTCCCAGACCGAGACGTGCGTGGTGCTGTCGCTCGTGAACGGCTCGCGCAGCCACCCGCTCCAGCGCTCGCGGAGCGCCAGGCCGGCGATCCGTGCCATCAGGTCGAGCTCCGCGGGCCACACGTAGCGGAACGGCACGGAGTTGACGGTTGAACGAGCCGTCGACGACCGAGTAGTGGTGCGAGACGAGGCCCTGCGCCGCAATGTCGTACTCGTCGAAGCCGAGCCTCGTCGGGGTGACGGTGAACGGCTGGAAGATCTCGCCTGGTGGAAGCCGCTGGAGCCCCGGGACTCCCACCTCGATCACGAAGCACCCGCCCGGCTCGAGGTGGGCGGCAACGTTCTGAAAGCACGCCACCTGTTCGTCCTGCGTCGTCAGGTTCATGATCGTGTTGAAGACGAGATAGGCGAGCGAGAACGTCCCTTCGACGACGGTCGACGCGAAGTCGCCGATCGTGACGCCGATCTCCTCGGCGCCAGGCTTGGCACGCAGCCGTGCGACCATCGCCTCCGAGAGGTCGATGCCGTGCACGCGGACCCCGCGCTGGGCGAGCGGCAACGCGATTCGCCCCGTCCCGATCCCGAGCTCGAGCGCGGCCCCGTTCCCCGCGAGACCCGCAAGGAAGTCGACCGTGGGGCCGACGACCGCCGGATCGAACATGACCGGATCGTCGTCGTACCGGGCGGCGACCCGCTCGCCGAAGTGGTCCTCCGGCACGGCTCAGGCGGGCGCGAGCTCGACGGTGCAGAACGCGCAGCGCCTGGCGGCGCTCGGGATCTCGCTCAGACATTCGGGACAGGAGCGCACGTCCGGCTCGTCGGGCCCTTCGACGCGGCGCTTGGCCATCAGCGCGTTCACCGGCTTGACGACGAGGAAGAAGATGACGGCGGCAATCACGACGAAGGTGATCAGCGCGTTGATGAAGGCGCCGTAGAGGAAGTGGCTGTTGTTGATCGTGAAGCTCAGGGAACTGAAGTCCGGGTTGCCGCCGATCGCCGCGATCAGCGGCGTGACGAGGTCGGCGACGAGTGCGGTGATGACCGCGGCAAACGCCAGACCGATCACGATGCCGACTGCCATGTCGACGAGGTTGCCGCGGAGGAGAAACTCCTTGAAGTCCTTCACGTCTTCATCCTTTCTCTAGGACGAGGGCAGGATCAGCCCCTGCCAGGGCTGGAGTATCGCTCCGTCGTGCTCGGCGGTGTCGCCGGTCATGTTCAGGACGCACGTCGTCTCGCCGCGTGCGTAGGCCCACACACCTCGGGCGCTCGGAAGCGTGCGGTAGCCGTCGCCGAGCTCCCTGCGGCGGGCGATCAGGTCACGCGTGTACGGGAGGATCGAGCTGTCCTCGGCGTTGCGCGACGTGTCGGTCAGCGGGAGCCAGGGACTCCGCCATTCGTCGCCGCCGCGCGTCCACGGAAACGGCGTGCGCTCGGGGTCGCGCGGAGGGTCGGCCACATCGAGGATGCGATCTTTCGGGACCGTGCCGTCCTCGAGGCCGAGCTCGTCTCCCTGGTAGAGGATCGCGCTGCCGGGAAGCGTGAGGATCAGGAACAGCGCCGCCTCGTGCTTGCGCTCGTCGCCGCCCGCCCAGCGAGTGGCCATCCGCGAGTGATCGTGATTCGACCCGAACCAGACCGGCTCACGGCCCTTCGGCAGCTCCGCCATCGTCGTCTCGACGATGGGGCGCAGCTCGTCGAGGTCGAAGTCGGCCTTCAGGAAGGGAAAGTTCTGCGCGAGGTCGAGGTGGGCGTAGTAGGCGGGGAGCCTCTCGAGCGGAACGTAGGTCTCCCCCATCAGCGTCGGCTTGGGGATGTACTCGCCGGCGACCTCCTGCCAGCGGCGGAAGATCTCGTGCACCTCAGGACGGTCGCGCATGTATTTCTCTCCGCTTCGAAGCCGCCGGTCCTTGATCAGCCCGTGCGCGACGTCGATCCGGAAGCCGGTCACGCCGCGGTCGAACCAGTAGCGGAGAATGTCGTCGAACTCGTTGCGGACGGAGGCGTTCCACCAGTCGAGGTCGGGCTGCTCGGGCGCAAACTGGTGCAGGTAGAACTGCCGTCGCGTGCTGTCGAACCGCCAGGCGGCCTCGCCGGTGAAGACCGACTTCCAGTCGTTCGGAATCCGCTCCGACCAGACGTAGTACTCGGGTCGGTCGCGAAACCACGGGTGCCGGTCCGAGGTGTGGTTGGGCACGAGGTCGAGCCAGATGTCGATACCGCGCGCGCCTGCGCCGGCGATCAGCGCATCGAGGTCGTCGAGAGTCCCGTAATCGGCGTGCACGGCCCGGTAGTCGGCCACGTCGTAGCCCCAGTCGACGTTCGGCGAGGGGTGCACCGGGCTCAGCCAGAGGGTGTCGATCCCGAGTTGTGTTAAGTAGTCGAGGTGCGCCGCAATCCCTGGCAGGTCGCCGATTCCGTCACCGCCCGAGTCTGCGAACGAGCGGATATAGACCTGGTAGACGACCCCGCCCACGGCTGGAGAAGCTACCGTCCCGCCAGATGACACGAGCGCACAAGTTCGCGAACCTCCTGGGAGTGGTGCTCCCGTTCGTCGGACTCGTGGCCGCGATCGGACTGCTGTGGAACACGTGGGTCAGCTGGACCGACCTCGTTCTGCTCGACGGTGGGCTACGTCCTGACGGGTGTGGGGATCACGGTCGGGTATCACCGGCTGTTCACGCATCGCGCATTCCAGACCAAGCAGTGGATGCGTTGGACGTTCGCGATCCTCGGCTCGATGGCGGTCGAAGGGCCGGTGCTCGTGTGGGTCGCCGACCACCGCAAGCACCACCAGTTCTCGGACGTCGAAGGCGACCCGCACAGCCCCCACACGGGCTCCGGGAACGGCTTCATCGCCGCCGCCAAGAATCTCTTTCACGCGCACGTCGGCTGGCTGTTCGTCGCCGAGGGTCGCGCGGAGCTCACGAAGTACGTGCCGGACATGCTCACCGAGCGCGGCATGAAGCAGATCTCGAAGCTCTTCTGGATGTGGCTCGTCTTGTCGCTGGTCGTGCCCGCCGCGATCGGCTACGCGATCTCGGGCACCTGGCAGGGCGCTCTGACCGCGCTCCTCTGGGGCGGGGCGATCCGCATCTTCCTGCTCCACCACGTCACTTTCTCGATCAACTCGGTCTGCCACTTCTGGGGCAGGCGGCGCTTCAAGACGCCGGATCACAGCCGCAACGTGTGGCTGATGAGCTTGATCTCGTTCGGCGAGTCGTGGCACAACAACCACCACGCGTTCCCGACGTCGGCGTTTCACGGGATGCGGCGGTCGGAAGTCGCGCTCGACCCGGGCGGTTGGGTGATCACCGGGCTCGAGAAGCTCGGGCTGGCCTGGAAGGTCGTGCGGATCCCGCGCGAGCGCCAGGCCTCCAAGTCGCTCGTCGTGTGATCAGCTAGCTGATCGCCCAGGTATCGCCGGAGCCGACGAGTGCCTGCAGGTCGCCGTCGCCCTTGGCGTTGTCGAGCTGGGCCTGCACGAGCTCGTCGTAGCTGTCGCGCGGGACGTCTCTGAAGACGCCGAGCGGGACGACGCCGTGCTGCGCGTAGTTGATCCGTGAGAGCGCGAACGCCGTGGCGAAGTCCGTCTCGTCGTGCGTGATGCCCGTATCGCCCGCCGGCTTGCCGTGCTCGATGTACAGGCGGTTCTCCTTCTCCTCGCGGACGAAGTCGAACGCGCCGTCGTTGTAGATGTTGCAGTTCTGGTAGATCTCGACGAAGGCCGCGCCCTTGTGGGCTGCCGCCCTCCGCAGGACGCTGGTCAGCCCGGGCTTGTCGATGTCCATCGCGCGGGCGACGAACGTCGCCTCCGCCCCGAGCGCGAGGCTCAGCGGATTGAACGGATAGTCGACGCTGCCCATCGGTGTGGAGCCCGTCACCTTCCCCTGCTCGCTCGTCGGCGAGTACTGCCCCTTCGTCAAGCCGTAGATCTGGTTGTTCAGCATCAGGATCTTGATGTTCACGTTGCGGCGCAGCGCATGGATCAGATGGTTGCCGCCGATCGAGAGCGCGTCGCCGTCGCCCGAGACGACCCACACCGAGAGATCGGGGCGCGAGACCGCAAGGCCTGTCGCGATCGCGGGCGCACGGCCGTGAATCGAATGCATCCCGTAGGTCTGCATGTAGTACGGGAAGCGTGCGGCACAGCCGATGCCCGAGACGAAGACGATCTTCTCGCGCTCGAGCCCGAGGTCGGGCATGAAGCTCTGCACGGCGGCGAGGATCGCGTAGTCGCCGCAGCCCGGGCACCAGCGAACTTCCTGGTCCGACTTGAAGTCCTTCGCGGTGAGCTTCAGTTCGGACAACTAACGCTCCGGCCGAAACTCGCGAATCTGGTTCGGCTGCGCCGAATCAGGTTCGATGGGGATCCTGGTCATAGCACTGCCTCGATCGCGTCGCAGATCTCGCCGGCCTTGAACGGCTTGCCGGTGACTCGGTTGTAACCGACCGCGTCGACCAGGTACTTGGCGCGGATCAATTGCAACAGCTGGCCGAGGTTCATCTCCGGGACCAGCACCCGGTCGTAGCTCAGCAGCACGTCCCCGAGGTTCGCCGGGAAGGGGTTGAGCCAGCTCAGGTGTGCGTGCGCCGCTTTGCCTCCGCCGGCGCGCACGCGACGCACGCCCGCATGCACCGGGCCGTAGGTTCCGCCCCAGGAGAGCACCAGCACGTCTGCGCCCTCCTGATGGTCGACCTCGAGGTCGGGCACCTTGATGCCGGCCACCTTCTGCGCGCGCAGCTGCGTCATCAGATCGTGATTGTCGGGGTCGTAGGAGATCGCGCCGGTGATGTTCGCCTTCTCCAGCCCGCCGATGCGATGCTCGAGGCCCGGCGTGCCGGGGATCGCCCACGGCCGCGCGAGCGTTTCGGGATCGCGCCTGTACGCCTCGAACTCCCCGCCGTCTGCGGAAGCGAACTCGACGTCGATCGGCGCCAGTGACGAGATGTCCGGCACGAGCCAGGGCTCGGCGCCGTTCGCCAGATACGCGTCGCTGAGGAGATACACGGGGGTGCGATACGTCACCGCAACGCGGGCCGCCTCGATCGCGGCGTAGAAACAGTCGCCCGGGGTGGCGCAGGCGAGCACGGGGACCGGCGACTCGCCGTTGCGGCCGTGCAGCACCATCAGGAGGTCGCCCTGCTCCGGCTTGGTCGGCATCCCGGTCGATGGGCCCGCGCGCTGCACGTCGACGATCAGCAGCGGCAACTCGAGCGTGATCGCGAGCCCGACGGTTTCCGACTTCAGGACAACTCCTGGACCGGCCGAGGTGGTCACGCCTAGGGCGCCGCCGAAGGAGGCTCCAAGGGCTGCGCCCACTGCGGCGATCTCGTCCTCGGCCTGGAACGTGCGCACGCCGAAGGCCTTGTGCTTCGCGAGCTCCTCGAGGATCGACGACGCCGGCGTGATCGGATACGCACCGAGGAAGAGCGGCAGCTTCGAGAGCTTCGACGCGGCCAGGAGGCCCCATGAGAGCGCGGAGTTGCCCGTGATCTGCCGGTACCGGCCCGGCGGCAGCTTCGCGGGCTTCACCTCGTATTGAACCGCGAACGCCTCGGACGTCTCGCCGAATGCGTAACCCGTGTTGAACGCCTTCAGGTTCGCCTCGGCGATCTCCGGCCGCTTGGCGAACTTCTTCTCGATGTACGTCGTCGTCGACTCGGTGGGGCGGCCGTAGAGCCACGACATCAGACCGAGCGCGAACATGTTCTTCGCGCGCTCTGCCTCGCGCGCCGTCACCCCTTCGATCTCCTTCAACGCACCGACCGTCATCGCGGTCAACTGCACCGCGTGCACCTGGTAGTCGGCGAGGGAGCCGTCCTCGATCGGGTTCGAGTCGTAGCCGGCCTTCTTCAGGTTGCGGTCCGTAAAGGCGTCGGTGTCGACGATCAGCGTGCCGCCCTTCGGCAGGTCGGCCAGGTTCGTCTTGAGGGCTGCCGGGTTCATCGCGACGAGCACGTCCGGGCGATCGCCCGGAGTGAGGATGTCGTGGTCCGCGAAATGGAGCTGGAAGCCCGACACGCCGGGCAGCGAGCCGGCGGGCGCACGGATCTCGGCGGGAAAGTCCGGGTAGGTCGCGAGGTCGTTGCCCGTGAGGGCCGTCTCGGAGGTGAAGCGCCCGCCCGTCAACTGCATCCCGTCGCCGGAGTCACCCGCGAAGCGGATGACAACCGACTCGAGCTGCTCGACCGGCTTGGCCACGACCTAGGCCGTTATAGCACCGGCCTACGCGGCGGCAGGCGCCGGTCGTCCAACGAGCTTGCCGTCGCGCATGGCCAGCCGCTGCGGCGCCCGGGCCGCCAGGTCCGAGTCGTGGGTGGCGACGATGACGGTAGAACCGTGCTCCCTCGCCAGATTCTCGAGCAGGTCGATGATCTCCCCGCCGGTCGCCGAGTCGAGGTTGCCGGTCGGCTCGTCGGCGAGCACGACGCGCGGCTCGACCGAGAGCGCCCGTGCGATCGCGACCCGCTGCTGCTCGCCGCCCGACAGATGTGCGGGCAGGTGATCGGCTCGCTCGGCGAGCCCCACCTCGTCGAGCAGTTGCAGCGCGCGGGCGCGATCGCCGCCGGCCGGGACGAGCTTCACCTCGACGTTCTCGACCGCGGTCAGCGTTGGGATGAGGTTGAACTGCTGGAAGACGAAACCGAAGGAGCGCAGGCGCAGTTCGGCGAGATCGTGGTCTGGGAGGCCGACGAGGTCGGCGCCCTCGAACCGAACGTCGCCCCCGCTCGGTCGGTCGAGGGCGCCGAGCAGCTGCAGCAGGGTCGTCTTGCCCGAACCGCTCGGGCCTTCGAGCGCGACGAACTCCCCGGCTGCGATCTCGAGATCGATCCCGTCGAGCGCGCGCACGGTCGTCGGCCCGCGTTGGAAGAACTTCGTGACGCCGCGCAGCGTGTAGAGCGGCTCCACTACTCGACCGTCCTCAACGCATCGGCCGGCCTCAGCCGCGCTGCGCGGAGTGCGCCGACCATCCCGGCGACCAGGCCACCCAGAAGGGCAAGTCCGAACCCGATCGCGAGAATGGTGACGCCGACCGGCGCACTCAGGGAGATCGTGCTGCTCGCCGTGCGCGCCGTTTCGGCCCCCAGGCCGAGGAGATCGCCGCCGCCGGTGGGCGAGCTCGCGGTGAGCGACGGCCCGAATGCGCCGATGATGAGACACACCACGACTCCCAGGACGATGCCGAAGATCCCACCGATCAGGCACTGGGCGACCGACTCCCCGGCGATCTGGCGAACGACCATGCGCTGCGTCCAGCCAAGAGCCTTCAGCGTTCCGAGCTCCCGTACGCGCTTGCCGACGGACGACAGCGTGAGCAGCGCGGCCAGCACGAATGCGGCAACCGCTGCGATGATCGACAGGACGAAGCCGAGGTCGTGCGAGAGGTTCGACGCGTCGACGAGGGAGCCGGTGATCTTGTCGGCGACGTCCTTCGAGCTCGCGACCTGAGCCTGCGGCAGCGCCGTCTGGATCGCCTGCTTCACCTGCGAGACGTCCTTGCCGCTGGCCGCGCGGACGAGCACGACGTTCGCGAGCCCGGGTTCGTTCGCAAGCGTCTGCAGCTGCTTCAACGGCAGATAGACGTCGGCGCTCTGGCCTCCGAGCGGTGGGCTGACGAGCCCGACGACGACGAACTTCGTCCCGTTCAGGTCGAGGGTCGACCCGACCTTCAGCGAATGCTTCGCCGCATAGGTCTGCGAGATGAGCGCCTCGCGGCCGCCGGCCGGCGAGAGGAAGCGGCCCTTCGTGACCTGCGACGTCGTCACGACGCCCATCGTCGGATGCGTCTGGTCGACGCCGCCGATCGTGTACGCGGTCGTCGTGATGTTCGTCTGGGGCGGGTTCAGGACCTGTCGCAGCGTCTGGCTCGGCGAGGTGAAGCGGGCCCGGATCCGGCGCAGCGACGCCGGCAGGCACTTGGAGAACGCGCCACGGTCGATGCCGCGTCCGCCGCCGAAGCCGCCCCCACCGCCGCCGAACCCACCGCCCTGGCCCGGCGTCGTGCTGTTCCCACTCTTCGCGGCCTGCTTCGCAAAGCACGCCTGCATCTGCGCGAACTGGGCCGCAGTCGGGCGGGGGATGTTCCGCTGCACGTTGAAGGTCTTCGCTGCCGTCTTCAGCGTCGCGACGATCTTCGGCACGACGCCCTCCTGATGCTCGGCGAGCAGCGTCAGGCCCTGCGTCACCTGGGCGACGCCCGCGATCGAGGAGATCTGACTGGCAGCGCTCTGCTTGAAGGTGAGCTGCGACCCGGGCAGGAAGAAGTCGTGCACGAAGTGTGTGCCCGGCTTGCCGAGCTTCGACAGGTCGGTGACGACCGAGAGATTCGACTGGATCAGATCACGGTTCCCACCGCCGCCGCCGGGACCCTGGAAACCGCCCGTGTCCTGCTGGGCGGGCGTGAGGGTGACGGTCAAATCGGTGCCGATCCCGGCCAGCGGGTTCAACGTCTTCTTCTGCGCCTTGTTCAGCCCGCTCGAGACCCCGGCGATCACGATCACGAGCGCAACGCCGAGGCCGAGACCGAGTGCCGTGAGAATCGTGCGCGCGCGACGGCGCACGAGCTCGTTCCTGACGTAACGCAGATAGAACACTGCTCAGAGAAAACCACCTCGCCCTGTGGAATCCCTAAGAGGTTCCAGGGCTCAGCCGACGCCGGGTGCCGTCTCGACGTGACCGAGAAAACCCTGGCTGATGATCTGCTGGTCGACCGCCGCCTGGCCGATGTAGCACTCCCACTCCGTGCCCTCGCTGTTCAGCGAGCGGCAGCCGCCGTTCACGTGCTGGGTCTTGTCGACGGTCTGGTAGACGGTGCCCGACACCGCGCGCAACGCGAACGCGGGCCGCGGCGGGCGTCGTGCCCAGGCCGGCGGCGACGTCGTCATAGGCGAGGCCCTCGCCGAATGCGACCGCATCCTTCCGCGCTGCACGCATGAGCTCGGCATCCGATCTCATCTGGCCCCCTCCATGATCGCGGTCATGGAAGGAGATGGCACGAGAGGGCCGCGTTGTTACGCGGCTTCGAGCGTGCTGGCGGGTGAGGGAACCGCCTCGCCCGTCTTCGCCTTCGTACGGAGCGGCACATCACGCAGAAGCCACGTGAGGGCGAACGCGAGCACCGAGACGCCTGCAGCCATCAGGAAGACCGGGTGCAGCGCTGCCGCGAAAGCGTCCGCGAACGCCGCGTGTGCTGCGGGTGGCAGCTGACGGATGCCGGCCGGGTTGATCGTCTTCGGGATGTGCGCTCCAGCGGGCAGCCGGGCTGCAAGCTCGACGCGCACGCGATTCGCGAAGATCGTCCCGAACAGGGCAACGCCGATCGAGCCGCCGATCTGGCGGAAGAGGGTCGAGCCGCTCGTGGCCACGCCCATCATCGACGGGTCGACCGAGTTCTGGACCGCGAGCACGAGCACCTGCATGACCATGCCGAGACCGAGTCCGAGCACGCACGCGAACAACGCGGCGACCCAGGTGCTCGTGCCTGCATGCAGCTGCGCGAGCAGCAGCATCGCGACGGCCATGATCGCCGTGCCGACGATCGGGAAGAACCGGTAGCGGCCCATCCTCGAGATCACCTGCCCGCTCACGATCGACGTGACGAGCACTCCGGCCATCAGCGGCGTCAGCTGCAGCCCGGAGCGAGTCGGGCTCGATCCCTTGGTCACCTGGAGAAAGAGCGGCAGGTACGTGATCGCACCGAAGAGCGCGAACCCGACGATGAAGCCGACGGCGCTCGTGACCGCGAACGTGCGATTGCGGAAGAGCTCGAGCGGCAGGATCGGCTCGGCAGCGCGGCTCTCCTGCCACAGAAACGCGGGCACGCAGGATCACGCTCGCGACGATCAGCCCGATCACCGGCGGCGAGCCCCACCCCCAGGTGGTGCCGCCGAGGCTCGTGAAGAGAACGATCGCACCGAGGCTGGCGGCGAGGAGCGCCGCGCCCAGGTAGTCCATCGTGTGCCGCCGCGTGACCTCCTTCGAATGAAAGGTCACGGCGATCACCGTCAACGCGATCGCGCCGACCGGCAGGTTCACGTAGAAGATCCAGCGCCACGAGAGATGGTCGACGAAGAAGCCGCCGAGCAGCGGGCCGATGACGGTCGCGACGCCGAACACCGCGCCGAAGTAGCCCTGGTACTTGCCGCGCTCGCGCGGCGGGATGATGTCGCCGACGACCGCGAGCGTCACCACCATCAGTCCGCCCGCGCCGAGCCCCTGCAGGGCGCGGAAGGCGATCAGCTGCGTCATCGACTGCGAGAGGCCGCAGAGCACCGACCCGATCAGGAAGATCACGATCGCGGCCTGCAGGACGCGCTTGCGGCCGTGCAGGTCTCCGAGCTTGCCGTAGAGCGGGCCCGAGACGGTGGCGGTCAGGAGATACGCGGTCACCACCCACGACAGGTGGGAGATCCCGCCGAGGTCGCCGACGATCGTCGGGAGCGCCGTCGACACGATCGTCTGGTCGAGCGCGGCCAGCAGGAGCACGAGCATCAGCGCGATGAAGATCGCGCGGACGCGCGGCTGCGGCTCGAGGGCGGTGTCCGTCACCTCGGGAATACTACCATCAAGATGAAATTATTGCGATATGCAACTATTAGCGGGAGATGAGCGCCGCAGCCGACACGACGGTGATCCTCGAGCAGCTCGGGAAGCTGCTGCGGGTGCTCACCCGCATGACCGCCGGCACCGACGAGGGGCCGGCGATGACGGCGACCCAGCGGATCGCGCTGATCGAGATCGCAGACGCCGGCCCGCTGCGCCTGAACGACCTGGCTGCGCGGATCGGGACGAGCGCCCCCACGGCGAGCCGCACGGTCGACAGTCCTGGACGACCTCGGCCTCGTCGCACGAGAGACCGACCCGGCCGACCGCCGGGCCGTGCGGATCGAGCTCACACCGGCCGGCCGCCGGCTGGTCGACGAGCGCAAGGCCCGCGCGGCGGCCGCCTTCGAGCCGGCCGTCGGGGCGCTCACCGGCCCGGACCGCAAGCAGCTGCTCGACCTGCTCGCGCGCATGACCGCCGCGCTGTCGCCGTAACGCTCCCGCCCCGCGATCCCTCAACCCGACGCGTGCTTGAGCGACGACTCCCGGCGTTGGGCCTCAGCGAGGGTGAGCGACCCGGCGCAGACGCGGGCATTGAGCTCGTTCTCGATCCGGTCGACCGCCGCCGCGCGCGGATAGGGCTCGGGCCACAGGTTCCGCGGGTCCGTCGGGTTGCCGCCCAGCTCGAGACTGATCAGGTGGTCCTCCTGGAAGGCAGAGGGCGGGCCGCGCAGGCGGTACTGCCCAAGCTGCCGCACCTTGAGCGCGTTCGTGTACGAGACGGGTGGCCGAACGGTGCGCGTCCAGCCGCGCGTGCAGATCGTGGCGCGGATCGTCGCCTGCGTGACCGCCGGATTGAGGACGCCGGGAGTTCGCGCCCAGCTCGCGCGCACGACCGCCGTCGCCGGGCCGCTGCCCGAGCAGCGCGGCAGCGCCGTGACGACGACAAAGGCAGCACCGACGAACAGGCCGATCTCGATCGAGCGAGAGACGCACTCCTGCAACGGTACGAATGGCGGCAGGCGCCGCAAGTGTCCGTTCAGGACCGGCACGAAGTTGTTGCAATCACGCCGAGTCGCCGGCGAACGCCCAGACCGTGACTGCGATCCACGGCACACCGATCACATCGGTCTGCAAGCCGAGCAAGAGCACAGCTGCGAAGGCTGCGCCGACCCACACCCGCCGGCGCAGCGTCGACCGCAAGAGCGCGAGCGACCAGGCGATGAAGACGAGCATGCCGAGGATCCCGGTCTCGACGCCGAGCTCGGTGTAGGTCGACTCGCCTGCCTTCACGGCGACGTGGGTGCGTGCGGCGGTGACGCCGGAGTTGCCGAGCCCGAACCCCCACGGATGGTGCAGGACCGTGCGCCCACCGTCGCGCAACGACGCAAGATGCTCGCTCGTCGACGACTCGTTCGCGCTCGTTGCGTCGTTCGACGCGCGCGGATGACTGTGAGCGATCTGCTCCTGCACCCGCAGCTCGCGTCGCGGTGAAGTGCGTGCGCGGCCCGAAGTGGTCGTAGCCCTGGACGAAGGCGAACGCGATCACTGCGACCACACCCGCCCAGATCAGCGCCCGAGGTCGCCTGCGCACGATCGCACGCAGGACGAGCACGGCGACGAGCACGAGTAGCGCCGAACGCGTGTGCGTCCACAAGAGCGCTGCGAAGATCAGCAGGCCGAGCGGCGGCCCCCAACGGCGCCGCATCGGGATGAAGAACAACGCGACCACGAGCAGATAGGACGTCGCGAGCGGCGAGAGGAACGTCGAGGTCAGCCGCCGGAACACGACGCCGTTGCCGGCGTTGTAGACGAAGTTCTCCGGCAGTCCGGACGTGCCCGCCGAGTAGACGAGCCCGAGCTGGTCGCGGAACCAGCCTGCGGCCGGCCGCCAGAACGAGAGCGGGACCGCGTACACGTCGATCAGCCCGAACGCGGCGACGAACGCAGCCGTCGCGAGCACGGTGTGGCAGAGCCGGGCGCGCTCACGGTCGGTCAGCTGCAGCCCACGGCCGAGGAAGTACGCGGCGACCGGCAGCAGGTCGTGGCGCGCGGCGTAGAGGACCCCCCGGTGCGTTGCGCCGCCACCGAGCCACGACTGCGGCAGCAGCCCGTAGACGACGACGAGGCGCACCGAAGGCGAGCGCGAGCCAGTCCGTGAGCCGGCCGTCGAACGGCAAACGGCGGCGCTCCCGCACGACGAGCACGAGCGCAACGAGCAGCAGCACGTCCTTCCACGCCGAAACGACCGTGAGCGCGGTTCCGCGCACGCCGGCGCGCCAGAGAAGGGCCATCGCCACGTTGTGCAGTGCGAGCCCGACGATCAGGACCTGCAGCGCGACGACGGAGCGTTTCACGCGGAACCGACGGCGATCAGCGTCATGCCCGTGTTGATTACCCGCACGCTGTAAGGAAAGAGCGAGGCGAGCTCCTTCGGGCCGAGCGGGTCGAGCACGTCGTCGAACGGAATCACGCGTTGCCGGGCACCTGCCGGCAGCCAGTGCACGAACGGCAGCAGCGTGTGCACCTCGAGCGGGAACCAACGATTCGGGGTCGTGACGAAGACGCTCGTCGAGACCCGGCACAGCTCGTGCACGAAGCGCTGCTGGCCGGAGCGTCCGCCGTCGATGTGCTCGACCACCGCGTTCGAGAAGCCGAGGTCGAACTCGCCGTCCGAGAACGGGAGGTCCCGCCCGTCGGCCCGCACAGCGCGCACCTCGGGAAACGCAGCGGTGAACCGATCGAGCTCGGTGTGCCCCACCGCCGTGATCCGGTCCGGCCATGGATAGAGCGCCTCGAAGAAGTTGTCGGACGAGCCGCGCCCGAACGGCGCGTCGGTCACGCCGACGTCGATCACCGTCGTCTCCGGCCCCGGCTGGAGCAGCTCGAGCAGGAGATCGAGCTTCCGCCGGCGGCTCCGCATGGACACCCGCGACGCGACCCGGCGCAGCATCGGCTGAGCGTATCCCTAGACTCGGCGGATGCCCGTCCGTGCCGAGCTTCGCCCGCAAGGCCCGTACTCCCTCCGCATGTCGGGCCGCCATGCCTCGGACGCGACCCGCGTCGTCGCCGACGGCATCTACCGGGCGACCGTGCGGGTCGACGACCGGCTCGAGCTCGTGCAGGCGACGCAGCGGGCCGACGGGACGATCGTCGTTGCGGCGGAGAGCGATGCGGGCGTCGACCACGTCCGTTTCGCGCTCGGGCTCGATGACGACCATTCGGAGTTCCTGCGCCGCTTCGCCGGCGACCCGCTGCTCGGCGAGACGCTCCGGCGCGTGCGCGGCCTCCGGCCGATGAGAACGGGAACGGTTGCCCAGGCGCTCCTGCGGGCGGTCGCAGGACAGCTGATCCAGGCGAGCCGGGCGCGGCAGATCGAGCGCACGATCATCCGCGCCGCGACGCCCGAGCACGCCGGGCTTCATGCGCCGCCGACGTCGGCCGACCTGGCGCGCTTCTCGCCGGCGCAGCTCGGCAGGCTCGGGCTCGGCGCCCGTCGCGCCGCGTGCCTGATCCGGCTCTGCCGCTCGTTCGATCTCGAGCGGCTGAAGCAACAGCCGTCGGACGCGGTCGCGGCACGGCTCGCACGTGAGCGCGGTCTGGGGCCCTGGTCGGTCGGAGTCGTCTGCATCGAAGGGCTCGGCCGCTACGAGCACGGGCTGGCACGCGACCTCGGCCTGGCGAAGCTCGCCTCCGCGCTCTGGGGACGGTGGGCCGAGCCGGAGGAAGCCGACGTGCTCCTGGAGCCGTACGGCGAATGGGCCGGCCTCGCGAGCGTGTATCTCCTGACCGGCTTCAGCCGTGGTTTCATACCCCTGCCCCATGTCGCAGCTGCCTGACCTCCACGTCGTCGACGACCCGATCCGGTCCGTCGGCGAGCTGATCGCGGAGCGAGCGGGCCAGGGCGGTTCGATCGTGCTTGACGGGCGGGGCGTCGGTCGGCGACGCCTACGAGCTCGCCGCCGGGCTCCAGCCCGACTGGAGCCAGGTCACGGTCTGGTGGGGCGACGAGCGGTGCGTGCCGCCCGACGACGAGCGATCGAACTACCGGCTCGGCAAGGAGACGCTCCTCGACCGGCTCGCGGTGGCCCCGAGTGCCGTGCACCGGATGCGCGGCGAGCTCGAGCCGTCGGCTGCGGCCGACGAATACGACGTCCGCCCTGGCCGGCGTCGACCTGGAGCTGCTCCTGCTCGGGCTCGGGAGCGACGGCCACATGGCATCGCTGTTCAGAGGCTCGCCGCAGGCCGAGGTCGAGGACCGCCGCGTCACCTGGGGGCCCGCCGGGCTCGAGCCGTTCGTCGACCGGGTCACGCTGACTCTGCCGGCGATCCACTCGGCCAAGCGCATCGTCTTCCTCGTCGCGGGCGCAGGAAAGGCCGACGCGGTTGCAAAGGCCTTCGGCGGCGAGATCAGCCGTGAGGTGACGGCGAGTCTCTCTCGGCTTGCACCGGTGCCGGTGGAGGTCTTCCTCGACCCGCCCGCAGCGGCGAAGCTGGAGACCCGATGAGCACACCCGACCCGTCGTCGGCACCTCAGGATGTTCTGGAGATCGAGCGGCCGGAGCAGCTCAAGGCACTCGGTCATCCGCTGCGTCTGAAGGTCCTCCAGGTGCTCGGAGACGCGGGTCGCCCGTTGACGAACCGCGAGCTCGCGGCGCAGCTCTCGGTCGACCCCGGCCACCTGCACTTCCATGTGCGCATGCTCCATCGCGCGGGGCTGATCGAGCTCGCAGCGTCCGTCGGCCGGGAAAAGCCGTACCGGCCCGTGGCGAAGCACTTCAAGATCGGCCCGGAGATTCGTGCGGCCGGGCTCGCGAGCGAGGTTCAGGCAGCCCAGCTTCGCGAGCTGCAGCGAGGCTTCGACCTCTACGCAGAAGCCGGCGAGTTCCGAAGCGCACAGGTGCACACGAAACTCGACGCCGACACGGTGCGCCGTCTGCTGAACGAGCTCGTCGAGAGGTTGACCGAGCTCGAGGACGAGTCGCATCCGCAGCAGACGATCACCGTCGCGTTCCACCCGACGATCGCGCAGGGCGACACGGACTGATCACGCAGGGAGCATCGGCGATGCCGGGAGCGGCTCGTCGATGTGACGGCGCCGCGCGAGCGTCGCCAGGACGAGCGCCGTGTCGGCGACCGCAGCGTCTTCCAGGAACTGCTCGCGCGCCTCGAACGATGCCACGACGGACTCCACCGCGTCGCAGTAGCCCACCACGTCGTGCGCGGCAATGAACGCGAGCGCGGCGGCGACGTCGCGCGGAAAGTCGTCACGGTCTCGCAACCACTCGGCGGCCAGACGCGCGTCGGCCCAGCGCCCCAGTGCGAGCAGCGCGAGCGTGGCGGCGTACCGGCCGATGGGAGACTCAGCGGTCGCAGCGCCGAGCTCGAGCGTCCACCGGGCGTAGTCGGCGACTTCCGGGTCGCCGGCGAGCAGCGAGGCCTTGATCGCACCGATCGGGCGTCCCCAGGAATCGCTTTCTTCGCCGGCATCCCAGCTTTCGCGCCAGCGTGCGGCCGCGTGGCGAAACCACTCCTCGGCTGCGGGATCGCCCGCCATCAGCAGGGCGAGCGCGGCGGCATAGGCCGTGTTCCCCTGGCGCACGAGCCCTCGCTCGTCCAACTCGCCGTGCGGCTCCTGATAGCGGGATTGTTTCTCCTCCGAGAAGGGAATCCAGTCCATCGGGCTACGTTGTACTAGAGGAGATGAGCACGCGCTTCCACGGATTGACGTTCGTCACCGACCCCGGGCGGGTCTTCTCGCCGCGCCAGACGAGCGAGCGGCTGGTCGACGCGGCACTCGGACGAATCGCCGGCGAGCCGGCGCGCATCGCGGACGTCGGCACCGGGTCGGGTGTGGTTGCGATCACGCTCGCTCTGCGCGCACCGCAGATCGAGGTCTGGGCCAGCGACACCTGCGCCCGCGCGCTCGACGTTGCGTCGCTGAACGCCGACCGGCTGGGCGCTCGCGTGCATCTCGTGCGGGGCGACCTCCTCGACGGGCTGCCGCGCGACCTCGACCTGATCGTCGCAAACCTGCCGTACCTCGCACCCGACACGCCCGGGTTCGACAGCGAGCCGCCGGCCGCCGTCTTCTCGAGTGGCGACGGGCTCGATCACTACAGGCGCCTGATCGCGGGCGCGGGGGATCACCTGTCGCCCGACGGCGCGGTGTTGATCCAGTTCCACGGCGACGTGCTCGAGGCGGAGCGCAGCGAACTGCCCTGGCTCGTCGGCCGGCTCGAGTCACTGGTCGACGCGGCGGCCTAGAAACGCATCGACTCGCACGCGCTCGTGGTAGACCGGCTGCAGCCTCGCGCGCAGCTCCCGCTCGAACTCGTCGCGCCGCTCGGCGACCCGCGCCGGCGACGCGAATGAGGTCGAGTAAGCGAACCCGATCAGGTCCTCGACCGTGCGGGTGCGCTCGTACTCGACGGTCAGCTGCTCGACGTCGGAGAAGACCGACGCAGCGAGCGCCTGGTCGTAAAGCACTCTCGGTTGCTTCATCTTCGGCCGCTCGCCGAAGAACTCCCGCGCGACGGCCAGCAGGGTCAGCTGTGCGTCGCTCTCCTCGAGCCTGTCGCCGACGAGCGCGACCTGACGCGTCACCTGCGCGAGCCGGTTCATGACAACGGCGCCGTCCATCCAGTGGAACGCACGGCCGATCGTCACGAGCCTGAATGTGCCCCACGACTCGTCGAGGTCTTCGGCCCGCGCGAGCCGCCGCTCGATGCCGGCGGGAAGCTCGGCGAGCATCTCTGGCTCCGGGTCGGCAGCTACGACCTGCGCGACATAGGGAGCAAGAGCCACCGCGAGTTGGCCTGTGCCGGTTCCGAGATCGAGCAGCCGCCCGGTGCCATCGAGCCCCGCCGCAGCCGCAAGACGCTCGATCAGCTCTTGCGGGTATCCGGCCCGGTAGCGGACGTACCACTTCGCCGTGCCGGAGAAGAGGCTCACGCGCGCCTCGCCGCGCGCGCGAGCTCGGTGAGACGTCGCGAGGGTCGTCTGGGAGTCGCGTTCGTCGAGATCGCGAAACGCGGCGCCGAAGTTCTTGCCCGCCGTGTCGAGGTAGACGGTCGCCAGCCGAAGCCGCCGCTGCGTGGGGCCTTCGACCCGGCGCAGGCTCTGGACCTTCGTCAGCGGCACCCACGACGCGGTTCTCGCAAGCCGCCCCCCTGTCGTCACCGCGTAGCGCTCGTCGAAGCCGAACGACAGTCTCCGGTAGCGAAGCGGCGACTTCCACCGCGCACGGCGCGGCGGCCTGCCGGCTGACTCCGGCGCACCGGGCACGAGCAGTGCGAGCAGACGCGCTGCCTCGGCCCGCGTCCCCACCGGCAGGAGGGTGCGCAACCGCCGCTTGCCCCGCTCGGCGTCGGAGCGATCCCGAACGCGGCCGGCAACGTCGACCTCGAGCCGGCACCAGCCGAACGGACGCCACAGAAACGGCTCGATCAGCAGCACGGCCTGAACTCTGCCGCGCGGAATCGTCTCCGCCGTCGTCTCGACGAGACCCGACCGGACGCGCAGCCCTTCCGGCGCTTCGGCGACCGTGGCGTGAAATGAGCGGTTGAAGCGCCGCCAGATGGCAATCGCATCGGCGATGAGGATCGGCAATGTGACCGCCACCAGCCCGTGCTTCCCGGCAGAGCTCGCGGCGGAGAGCGCCGCGAGGTAGACGACGAGCACGACGGCGGGGCCGCTCAGCAGGAGCGACACCGCAACGCGGCCGGGCGGCACTCGCACGAGCTCATGGTCGACCGGCTCGGGAGTCTCCTCGTGCGCGCCCTGAGACAACGCCAGGAGCCGTGCCCGCAGGGCGTCTGCCTGCACGACCGGCAGATAGGCGAGGCGCGCGGCACCGCCGGTGCCGCCCATGCGCAGCCGCAGCTCCGCCAGCCCGAGCACGCGCGCCAGACCGGGCCGCACGGTGTCGATCGCCTGGACCTGCGAGAGCGGGTAGCGCAGCGAGCTTCGGCGCAGCAGGCCGGTCTCGATCCGCAGGTCGTGGCCGTCGATCTGCCAGCGGGTGACGAGCCAGGAGACAACTCCGAGGACGACCAGCGCCCCGACCGCGATGAAGTGCCAGGCGACGTCCCAGCTGTTCGTGCCACCCGAGACGAGGGTCGGCAGGAAGATGACCGCGATCGCAATCAGCCCTCGCCCGGCGCGCACTGCCGGCGAGAGCGGATGCAGGCGATGCCAGGTGCTCATAGCCCGGCTGCGCGGGCCTCGCCGAGGCCGGCAAGCTGATCGCGCAGGCGTGCGGCTTCTGCAGCATCGAGCCCCGGGATACGCGCGTCGCTCGCGGCGGCCGCGGTGTGCAGGCGCACTGTCGCAAGCCCGAACGAGCGCTCGACGGGCCCAGCCGTCACGTCGACGAACTGCATGCGCCCATACGGCACGACAGAGAGCCGGCGGACCATCAGACCGCGCCGCACGAGCAGGTCGTCCTCCCGCTCGAGGTAGCCCCAGGCGCCGACCCGACGCTGGAGCAGCAGGTCGAGCACCAGGCCGGCGAGGATCACCGCAACCGCACCGGCGACCGCTGCGAGCGCACCCTCCTTCAGCCCGAGGAGGACGGCGATCGCCACCGCCGCGCACACGGTCGGGACCAGCGCCTCGACGTGCCGGACGTGGCTCAACCGCGGGGAGGGACGATTCCAGGCTCCCGGCTCCATGCCTCCAGTATTCAGGCTCCGCCCGACCGTCCGACGGGCATCCGACGCATCGGCTATTCTGCGCCTGCGCTACGCGAAACGGGGCTTGAACCCGCGGGCGCGACCCTTTGAGGAGGCGGCACGTGAGATGTGCCGCAGGCATTGGCAGAAACCATTACGCACTCTCCGAGAGAATCGGGGGACGCGTTGGCCATCCGGGCCGACGCTCTCCGAGCCGAGGCATGGGCCGGCGAGCCCTTCCTGCGTCCCGACGAGGACCCGGACGTCGTCTTGGCGCCCGGGACCGCACGTCGCCGCGCACTCGACGACGGGCTCGCGGAGCTGACTGCCGGACGCGATGCACCGTCGACCGAGTGGAAAGTGCGCTACGCGCTCCTGCTCGGGCTCGAACGTGTCCTGTCCGAGAAGCCGCCGCATCTCGCATCCGGCACCGAGCTCCGCCGCCATCAGGTGGACGCGCTCGCCGGAATGCTCACCGAGCTGATCGCCGCGGCACAGAAGGGCGAGAACGGCAACGGCCACGACGAGCCGGACGAGGAGGACGAGGTCGACGACGAGCTCGAGCTCGACATCGAGGTCGAGAGCGAGAGCGAGCCCGACGAGGACGCCGAGCAGCCGCCGGTCGAGGCCGACCCGGGCGCGATCCGCCGCTACCGCTTCCGGCATCCCACCGCTTCGGGGAAGACGATCGCCGCATCCGGGTTCGTCGAGGCCGCGCGCACCGAGGGCGTCCTGATCCTCACCCACCGCCGTCTGCTCGTCGATCAGTTCCGCCGCGAGCTGACCGAGCACGGCTACGGCTCGCGCTTCCACGACGCCGTGCTCACCGGTCAGACCGCGCCGCGACCGTCCAACCCGATCACCATCCAGACCTACGCGTGGTTCGCGCGGCACGTCGACGAGATCGCGCGTGACGCATACGAGCTCGTCATCTGCGACGAAGCACACACCGCGCTCGGCGAGAAGACATCGACCGCGATCCGTTCGCTCAGCGACCCGATCTACATCGGCATGACCGCGACCGAGGAGCTGATCGCCAAGCAGGTCTCCGACGTGTTCCCCGCGTCGGTCGACGACCTGCCTCTGGCCGACGCCGCGCGTCGCGGCCTGATCGCGCCGCTGCGCTGCCTGCGCGTCCCACCGGTTGCAGCGATCAATCAGGTGCCGATCGTCGGCGGCGACTTCGAGGAGCGCGCGCTCGCCCAGGCCCTCGACCACGAGGCGCTGAACATGGCGGCGGCAACGCTCTACCGCGAGCGGTTCGGCGATACGCCGGGGATCGTGTACGCCGCCGGAGTCGACCACGCCTACAACCTCGCGACGGCGTTCCGCGCCGCAGGCATCAAGGCCGAGGCAGTGTCGGGCCGCACGCCGCCGGTCAAGCTCGCCGAGATCCTGGCGGCGTACGAACGCGCGGAGATCGACGTGCTGATCAACGCGATGCTGCTCGCAGAAGGCTGGAACTCGCCGCGGGCGACGATCGTCATGCATCTCGCCCCGACGGCCTCGAAGCGCGTCTACCAGCAGCGGATCGGCCGCATCATGCGCATCCATCCGCGCAAGGAAGCGGGAATCGTCGTCGACTTCACGCCGAAGGCAGCAACGCACAACGAACGCGTCGTGTCGCTGCACTCGCTCCTCGACGCAGACTTCTACCGCGAAGGCGCGCGGGTGACCCCTGCTCCGCGGCGTCGCACCCAGCGGCGGGCGAGGCGGAAGCTGACGCCGGCGTCATGGCTCGTTCCCGTCACGCCCGACGTCCTGCGGCGCAAGGTGGTGATCGCGCGCGAGTGGCAGCGTGTCGATCCGAAGTTCCTCGACGAGGACGAGCAGGAGTTCTGGGGCGAGATCGCCGGCCGCCAGCTGCGCTTCGACGAGCGCGCCGCGTTCGTCGAGAAATTGACCGCGCGCGGCGCGTCGAAGCGCGCGATGGAGAAGTTCCTGTCGACGTGCGCGGCGCAGAACCCCAACCGGCGGCTGAGGCTGATCGCGCTTGCAGACCGTGTGTCGATGAAGGTGGAGCGTGCTGACTTCGACGATCTCGTCACCCTCGTCACGCAGGCTCCACCGTGGGAGAAGGACCGCGCCGCGGGTGTTCGGACGATGCTGCGCGCGATCGCCGACGGTAAGGCGGACGCACCCGATCAGATCCTCGCGCGTTGGACCTGGAAGCTCTCCCGCGCGGTACGCAAGCAACTCGACCGCAAGGCATCGCAGGAGTACCCGGACGCGAAACGCCTGCTGGGCGCGCTTGCGAACTCACGCGGCCACAGGCACGAGGAGAACGCAGCGAAGCTCGTCAACGCCGCGCTCGAGATGCCACATGAGGTCGGAGCAGCGCTGCTCGCCTCGGCGGAGGGCTACACGCCGCGCTCGACGCAACTGCTGGAGGCGGCGCGGGAGCGGCTCGGGACGATCCAGGAGGTCGCGGGCTGGATCGCGGAGAATCTGCCCCAGCCGAAGACCGGCCCGTCGCGTGCGCGCCGCCGGCGGCGGCGCAAGAAGAAGACGGGCACCGAGGCAGTGGGCGGCGCGACCCAGGCGGCCGCGACGACCGGCCCGCCCGCGGAGGGACCGGCCGAGGGCCAGCCTCCCCCCGCCAAGAAGCGGCGGCGCAGGCGCAGAAAGCCGGCGGAGACCGGCGGCCAGGCCCCGGACGGAGCGCAGCCGGGCACCGCACCCGCGAGTCCCGCTCCGGCACCGGCACCGGCCGAGCAGGCCGTGCCCACCGAGGACGCTGCCTAGTTCGGACCGGTCCGGGGTCTGACCCCGGGACACGGCCCCGGGACACGTCTGGTCGAGGCGCGGCCGAAACCGATCCCAGGTTCGTAACGAATCACCTGCAGACTGGGTCGAGTACCACATGCTGATTCTGCTCGCCATCGGCTTTCTCGCGGGGGTGGTGACCGCGGTCTCGCCGTGCGTGCTCCCGGTGCTGCCGATCCTGCTCGCCGCGGGCGCGTCTGGTCGCAAGCCGCTTCGCATCGTCGCCGGGCTCGTCGCCAGCTTCACCGTGTTCACCCTGTTCGCGGCGTGGCTCCTCGACCAACTCGGCCTCCCCGAGGACTTCCTGCGAAACGCGGCGATCGTCCTCCTCTTCGTGATGGCGGCGACACTCCTCATTCCACGCGTCGGCCAGCTGATCGAACGGCCGCTCGCATTCTTCTCGCGGTTCCGCCCGGGTGGTGTCGGCGGAGGGTTCTTCCTCGGCGTGACGCTCGGGCTCGTGTTCGTCCCCTGCGCCGGGCCGGTGCTCGCAACGGTCACCGTCGTAGCGGCCAACAACTCCGTCGGACTGCGCGCGATCTTGCTCACCCTCGCGTACGCCGCCGGAGCAGCGTTGCCGATGCTCCTGATCGCCCGCGGCGGACAGGAAGCTGCCGGTCGCCTGCGCCGGCACGCCGAGGCGGTGAGGATGGTCTCGGGCGCACTGATCGCCGCGGTCGCGTTCGCTCTCGTCTTCCACTTCGACGACAACCTTGCGACGCTCACGCCGGGCTATACGTCGTTCCTGCAGAACAAGATCGAGGACAACTCCACCGCGAAACGCGAGCTGTCCAAGGTGCGCGGCGGCGGCCAGGCGCTCGCGGCGATCGGCAAGACCCCGGCGGGCAGCCTGCCCAACTACGGCGTCGCACCGCCCCTGCATGCCGGCGGCGCGTGGATCAACACCAAGCCGCTGACGCTCGCGTCGCTGCGCGGCAAGGTCGTGCTCGTCGACTTCTGGACGTACTCGTGCATCAACTGCCTGCGCACGCTGCCTCACCTCAAGGCCTGGTACGCGGCGTATCACAAGAAGGGGCTCGTGATCATCGGCGTGCACACCCCGGAGTTCGCCTTCGAGCACGTGACGTCGAACGTACGCGCGGCAGTCAAGCGACTTGGCATCCCCTACCCGGTCATGCAGGACAACGACTACAAGACCTGGGACAACTACGCGAACGAGTACTGGCCCGCCGAGTACCTGATCGACAAACAGGGGCACGTTCGCCACACGCACTTCGGCGAGGGCGAGTACCCGCAGACGGAAGCGCTGATCCGAAGGCTGCTCGGCGACAACGGTGCGCACGCAAGGCAGCTGGCGGATGTGACGCCGACGGGCCTGCTGACGCCGGAGAGCTACCTGGGCTACGAGCGCCTGTCGAACTACGTCGGCACGCGCCCGGTCCCGAACGTCGACCACACGTATCACTTCGCCTCGACGATCCCCGAGAACACGCTCTCGTACGACGGCCAGTGGCGCGTCGGTGGCCAGCAGATCGTTGCAGGCAAGAACGCGCGCCTCCGGCTCCGCTACCAGGCGCGCGACGTGTACATCGTGCTGGGCGGCCACGGCACGGTTCACGCGCTGGTCGACGGCAAGCCGGCCGGCACGATCCACGTCGACGCACAACGGCTCTACACGGTTCGCTCGTCACAGGCGCTGGAATCCGGGCTGTTGGAGCTGCGGTTCACGCCCGGGATCCAGGCGTACTCGTTCACGTTCGGCTGAGCGAGGCTAGTACTCGCGGGCGACGTCGTCGTCGCCCTGATCGTTCTCGCGCTCCCGCAGGAAGCGGGTCAGCTCGGCGGCGATCGAGTCGCCGGACGGCAGGTCGGCCTCGTCGGCCAGCTCATCGACCCGGCGCTCGAGATCCTGGACATAGGCCGACGTCTCCTCGTCGGTCGCGACCGCTTCGCTGACCTGCTGCGCATAGGCATCCGCGGCCTCGTCGAGCTCCGCGGTGTCGACGTCTGCGCCGAGCAGGTCGCCCAGCCGGTCGACCAGCGCCTTGGCCGCACGCGGCGACGGCGTCAGCGAGACGTAGTGCGGGACCGCGGCCCACAGGCTCGCCGACTTCAGGCCGGCGCTTGCGCACGCGTCGTGCAGAACACCGACCATCCCGGTCGGCCCTTCATAGCGCGAGGCCTGAAGGCCGAGCTGATCGATCAGGTCGGGATCGGTCGCGCTCCCGGTGACGGGCGACGGGCGCGTATGAGGCACGTCGGCGAGCAGCGATCCGAGCGTGATCACGAGCTCGACCTTGAAGTCCTTCGCCATGCCCGTGATCAACTCCGAGAAGGTCCGCCAGCGCAGGTTCGGCTCGACGCCGAGCAGGATGATCGCATCGCGTTCCGCGCCGGGCAGGGGAGCGTGCATGAACGTGTTCTCCGGCCAGTCGATCCGGCGCGTGTAGCCGTCGACGAGCGAGACCATCGGACGCGTCGCCTGAAAATCGTAGAAGTTCTCCGGGTCGATCGACGCGAACTCCTCCCCGGCCCAGGCGCGGGCAAGGTAGGCGCCGGCGAGCGAGGCGCCCTGGCCCCCGTCGTTCCAGCCGCGAAAGGCGGCGATCATGACCGGACGGTCCAGGTCGGGGCGGGAGTTCAGCCGCAGCTCCGTCATCCACTCATCCTACGCGGGCGCCACAGGCTGTAGACGAACGCAGTGACAGCGACCCAGACCGTCGCCGCCATGGTGACGTGCACGAGCACGAGCCACCACGGCAGATGCGTTCTGTACTGCGTTTCGCCGATCACCATCTGAACAGCGAGCAGACCGAGCAGAACGAGCGCGCCTTGCACCTGTGGGGCTCTGGTCCGGACCAGCCAGACGAGCAGCAGCGCAAACGAGATGCCGAAGACGGCGGTCGCGCGGACGTGCCAGTAGACCGCCGGCTGGAACGACCAGAGCCGCCGGACGACCGCGCTCCCCGGATGCGGACCTGAGGCGGTCGCGAACGTCCCGCTGACGATCAGGACGAGCGCGGCGAGCCCGACGAGCAGCCCGACGCGCGGCACCCACGCGGGAAGCGACGTTCGGCTGCGCGCGCGCGTCTCGATCGCGAGGAGGACGCCGAGGGTGAGGACGACGATGGAGAGCAGGAAGTGCGAGAGGACGAGCCAGGGGTTGAGGTGGAAGTGCACCGTCAGCGCGCCGAGAGGCGCTTGCAGCAACGTTCCGAAGAAGATGACGAAGGCGAGCCACCGCAGCCGCGGCGCAAGCACCCAGGTCGCGAGTGTGACCAGAATCGTGAAGAACGCGATCACGCGGTTCGAGAACTCGATGTAGCTGTGGTAGCTCTTCGGCTCGAAGTGGTGCTGCGCACAGCCCGGCCAGTGCTCGCAGCCGAGCCCGGATCCGGTCAGACGCACGGTCGCGCCCGTGGCGACGATCAGGACGAGCATCCCGGCGTTGACCAGCGCGAGCCGCCGAAAGGCAGTGGGCGAAAGCGCGAGCGAGCGCGCGCGGGCGAGCGGCTGGGCGCCGGCTTCCATCTCGCGGGCAACTGTAGCGGCACTTGGTCCTGGTAATCTGACGTTGACGTAAAGATGCGATTCCTGTCGACCCGCCGCCATTCCCCTCACTACAAGTGGTGGGTGCTCTCGTGCACGAGCCTCGGCATGCTGCTCGCCACCGTCAACTCGGGAACATTGATCATCGCGCTGCCGGATCTCGAGCGCAGCCTGCACACGACACTGCTGCAGCTCGTCTGGGTGATCCTCGCGTACATGATCGTCTCGACCGTGCTCGTGCTCACGGCGGGACGGCTCTCCGACCTCTTCGGGCGGAAGACGGCGTACGTCCTCGGCTTCCTCGTCTTCTCCCTCGCCTCGTTGGGCGCGGGCTTCGCGGGCAGCGGCACCGAGCTGATCCTGTGGCGCGTCCTGCAGGGCGTGGGCGGCGCGTTCCTGTTCGCGAACGCCGCAGCTCTCGTCACCGACGCATTCCCACGCCGAGAGCTCGGGCTCGCGATGGGGACGAACACGATGGTCGCGGCGGTCGGGCTCGTGATCGGGCCGGTGCTCGGCGGCGCGCTCGTAGCAATCGACTGGCCGTGGGTCTTCTGGTTCAACGTCCCGCTCGGCCTGATCGGCTGCATCTGGGGCGCCCTCGTGCTGGAGGAACGATCCGGGCGCAGCAAGGAGCACGGTCTCGACCTGCTCGGCGTGACGACCTTCGTCGTCGGGTTGACCGGTCTCGTGCTCGCGCTTTCGAAGGGAGGGCTGACCGGCTGGGACAACTGGCTGGTGATCGGCGGCCTTCTCGCTGCGGTGATCCTCTTGCCGCTCTTCATCGTGATCGAACGGCACGCGCGCGCACCGATGCTCGACCTCGATCTGTTCCGCGACCGGCTCTTCACGGCTGCCTCGGCGGCCGCCTTCCTGAACGGCCTCTCCCGCTTCGCTCTGCTGTTCCTGTTCGTCTTCTACTTTCAGGGCCCGCAGGGACAGTCGCCGATCATGGCCGGGCTCGAGCTCGCGCCGCTCGCGATCGGGATGCTCGTGGCTTCGCCGATCGCCGGCGCGATCGCGGACCGGCACGGTTCACGCGCGCTCGCCGCAGGCGGGATGCTCCTCTCTGCGATCGGGCTCGCCGGCATGACGACGCTCCAGGCGAATACCCCGTATGCGTGGAGCGCGTTCTGGCTTTCGCTCGTCGGCATCGGCTCCGGCATGTTCAACAGTCCCAACACGGCGGCCATGATGGGCTCCGTCCCCGTGCACCGCCGCGGCGTCGCCGCCGGTGTGCGCGTGATGCTGCAGAACACCGGCGCCGTGATCTCGATCGCCTTCGTGATGGCGATCGTCACCGAGGCGGTGCCGAAGGACGTTCTGTTCAAGATCTTCTCCGGCCTGGCATCCGGCCTCTCGCCCGAGCAGCTGCAGCCGTTCATCGCGAACCTGCACGTGGCGTTGTGGGTGCTCGCCGGGATCTCGCTGCTCGGGGCCGGCATCTCGATGCTGCGGCCGGCACACGTGCGTGAGTACGCCGAACCTGCCTTCGAGCGAGCTGCATGACCCTCCGGATCGGCGAGATCGCGGAACGCAGCGGCGTCACCCCGCGCACGATCCGGTACTACGAGGAGCTCGGCCTGCTCCCCCGGACCGAGCGCGAGCTCGGCAAGCATCGTGTCTACACCGAGTCGGACGTCGAGCGTATCTCCGAACTGACACGGCTCCGCGACCTGCTCGGCCTGTCTCTGGATGAGCTGCGCTCGATGATCGCGGCCGAAGACGTCCGCGCCGAGATTCGCCGCCGGTTCCAGGAGACCGATTCGCGCGAAGAGCAGCTCGCACTCCTCGACGAGGCGCTGCCGCACATCGAGACCCAGCTCAGCCTCGTCCGCCGCCGGCTTTCAGCGCTGCGGGAGCTCGAGGCCGAGCTGGTCGAACGCCGCAAGCGTGTCGTGCGCCGCCGTCGCGACCTCGCCTAGTCCGGGTCGAGCAGCGCCGACCAGGCCTCCCTCGTGGCGCCGCAATTCACCACCGCCCCGTACTGCCGGAGCGTGTCGTCGTTCTCCTGGTGCGGCGACCGGAGCACACTGAGGTATTCGGCGAGGTCGCCGAGGTCCCACGCGAGGCGGAAGAAGTCGAGGGCCGCGTCGTTGATCGGCCTGCCCGTGGCCCGCACATAGAGCTCGGCCGGATCGCCCGGGTCGACGAGCATCCAAAGGTCGCGCTCCGGCGGCGCGACCGCCACCGTGTCCCAGTCCACGAGGACCCTGCCCTCGCTCGTCTGGATGACATTGGCGGCGTGGGGCTCGCCATGGGTGACGACCCATCGGCCCCCGCGCGTCTGCGCTTCGGCGGACAGCCGGTCGGCGAGCGCGAGCAGCTCGATCAACCCGTCCCTGTGGTCACGCACGGCGGCGCGCGTGGGCTCCGAGAGCGGACCGCCCGTCCACGGCTCGTCGAGCTGCCGGAGAGCCGTCTCCACGTGGTGGCGGCCCGGCACGGCGAGCCCAGCGATCCGCACGCCGGCGCCGGCCGCAGTGGTCGCCAGATGAAGCTCCGCGATCAGCTCGAGCACCGCCAGCCGGCCCTCGACGTCGTAGTGGCCGAAGGTCCCGGCCTCACCGTCGACGAACGGGAACAGCGCGATCGAGTAGCGCGCATCGAGGCCGGCGCAGCGTCCCGCCGTCGCGCGCCGGGATCGGACCGACGACGAAGTCCAGACCGCCTTCCCACAGGACCGCCGACGTGTCGAAGGCACACCGCAGCTCCTCGAACACCTCGTCGCGTGTCTCCCCGAGCCAGGCCTTCTGGCCGAGATCGTCGACGGTGACGAACGCCTGCGCGCCGCCCGTATCCACGACCTCCCAGTGATAACTGCCGCCGCCCACCGCCGCGTAGGTCGCCACGGCCACCTCGAAGCCCCAGCCCTCTCGCAGGGCGTCGGCGATCGAGCTCTCGTCGAGCTCGTCGGGCCGGGCCCTCACGAGACGAGCGCGACGCCGGTGCCCGTCTCGACAGTGCCGACGCGGGCGAGGAAGAGGCCCGCCCGCGCGAACTCCGCCTCGAGCGCCATGCCCTGCTCGCGCGGCAACGACACCAGCAGGCCACCCGCGGTCTGCGGGTCGTAGGCCAGCTCGACGAGCTCCGGAGCGACGTCGCCGACCTCGAGCTCCGCGTACTCGCGATTGTTCCGCGTCCCTGCCGTCGAGACACCGGCCCGCGCAGCCTCGAGGGCCCCGTCAAGGGCGGGCAGACGCTCGGCCGAGAGCACGATGCGCACCTCGCTGCGGCTCGCCATCTCGTGCGCGTGCCCCGCCAGACCGAACCCGGTGACGTCGGTGACCGCATTCGGCGAGAACGAACGCAGCACGTCGGCTGCGTCGCGGTTGAGCGTGCGCATCCACTTGACGGCGCCGGCGATGTCGACGAGCCCCTGCTTCGCGCCGCCGAGCACCAGCGCCGTTCCGAGCGGCTTGGTCAGGTAGAGCGCGTCCCCGGCCCGCGCGCCCGACTTCGGCCAGATGCCCCCGAGGGAGACCGTGCCGACGACGGCGAGGCCGTACTTGGGCTCGCTGTCGCGGATCGTGTGGCCGCCGGCGAGAATCGCGCCCGCGGCCCGAACCTGACGGTCTGCACCGTCGAAGATCGCGCGGACGATCTCGGTCGGCAGTTCCTCGGGCAGAGCGGCGACCGAGAGCGCGAGCAGCGGGGCCCCGCCCATGGCGAACACGTCGTTGAGGGCGTTCGTCGCGGCGATCGCGCCGAAGTCGTCCGGGTCGTCGACGATCGGCGGGAAGAAGTCGATCGTGAAGACGAGCGCCCGCTCTTCATCGAGCTTGTAGACCGCCGCGTCGTCGGCGGGATCGAGCCCGACGAGCAGGTTCTCGGCCTCCGCGGGAACGAAGCCGCGTAGGAGCTCCTCGAGACGCGACGCCGAATACTTGGCCGCGCATCCTCCGGCGGTCGCGAGGTCGGTGAGCTTCACCTCTGCACCGTAACGCGACAACGGCGGCCGGGGAGCCGCCGTCGTCAGGGGAGAGGAACACGTTCTGACGCTCGATTCGCGCACACAGCCGGAACTCCTTTAGGGTCGACTGATGCCAAGTGCTCTCGTCACGGGCGGCTCGTCGGGCATCGGCCTGGCGATCGCGCGCATGTTGCGCGATGAGGGGTACGACCTGACCCTGGCCTCGCGCACCGCGGCGAAGATCGAAGTGGCGGCCGCGGAGATCGGCGCGCATCCCGTGACGGCCGACGTGGGCAAGGAGGACGACTGCGTTCGCGTCGTTTCGGAGCACAGGGAGCGCTTCGGCGGCATGGACGTCCTCGTCAACTCGGCCGGCATCGGGATCGCCGGCACGGTGGAGTCGCTGCAGACGAAGCACCTCGATCTTCAGCTCAACATCAACCTGCGCGGGCTGCTCCTCGTCAGCCGTGAGGCGATACCGCTGCTCAAGGAGACGAAGGGCTGGATCGTCAACCTCGCGTCGATAGCGGGCACGACGCCGACGCCGGGCCTGACGGTGTACGGCGCGACCAAGGCTGCCGTGATCGCACTGACACGGTCGCAGAACGCAGAGCTGGACGGCGACGGCGTACGTGCGATCGCGCTCTGCCCGGGCTTCGTCGACACGGCGATGGCAGCATGGTCCGGCCTCACCGCCGACGAGATGATCCAGCCGGAGGACTGCGCCGAGATCGTTCGGATGTGCCTGCGCCTCTCGCCGCGCGCGCGGATCCCGCAGGTGGTCGTCGAACGTGTCGGGTCGTCCGAGGGCGTGGGCTAGCAACGCGTCCACGAGTGAGCGGATGTTCATGCGAGAGAAGTGGTGCACGACCTGCGAGTCCTGGTGCACAGATCGGTGGCAACGACCTAGCCCCGTTCGAGTTGTAGAGCGCGCGCCGGCTCCCCATTTGAGAGCGCGCCTCGAAGGGCCCTGGTCAGAAACCTAAGCTGGGCCGTCCCACAGGCCGACGTGCCCGAACCTTCCGAGCACGACCGCAACGACAACCGACGCCAGCAAAACAACCGCGCGACGCCGAACAAGCGTTGCGAACAAGTTTGCCACAGTGAACACCTCCTCCCATCACTAGAACCTGAAATCCTGGAGAGCCTCGGCGGCACGGCGATACAGCACCGCAGCCCGCCGTTCGTCTCCACGCTTGGTTGCGAGATCTCCCTGCGCCACCCAGGCGGCGGCCCGGTGCGAGGTCGACGTCAATCTCGCGAATGCATCCTCCGACGCGGCGAAGGCGACCTCAGCCTCGTCGAGGCGACCTTGCTCGAGCAACGCGCGCCCGAGCACGAGCCGTGCGTTCCCCACCTCGTCGAGCATGTCGGGGCGCTCGGCGATGATGTCGAGCGCCTGGCGAGCCTGTTCCTCGGCCTTCTTGACGTCGCCGGTGCGGAGATGAACCTGCGCGAGCGACGAGACCGCCTTTGCCGCCTCCTCGTCGCGACCGAGCTCGAGCGCAACCGCGAAGGCCTGCTTGAAGTGATCGACCGCAACCTCCGGCTTGCCGAGCAGGAACTCGACGGCGCCGAGGTTGTTCATCAGCCGGCCGACGTTCGCGCGGTCGGCGAGCTCTTCGTACTGGGTCTTCGCCTGCTCCGCGTAGGTGCGCGCGAGCACGTAGTGGCCGTCGCGCTCTGCGAGCAGCGATGCCTGGAAGTATGCGGCGCCGAGCGCTCGCGCATCCTGGAGCGAAGCCGCCAGCTCGAGTGCGCGCTCGACGTCTTCGCGCGATGCCTCGTAGTCGCGCTGGCGGCGGTAGCACCGCGAGCGCCAGGCGAAGATGTTCAGGCGCAACCGGTCGGACGGGAGCTCGGAGCGTTCCACGAGCGCGAGTGCCTCGTTGAAGAGCCCGACCGCGGTCGAGATGCTCGCCAGCAGGTACCGGCAGACCCCCAGCCGGTAGAGCACCTCGGCACGGTCGATGTCGGAGAAGCCTTCACCCTCGACGAGAGCGCGCGACTCCGCGAGCAGGGCGAGCCCGCCCTTGATGTCGCCGTTCTCGGCACGCGCCATCCCTTCGCCGTTCAAGGCGCGAACCCGCAGCTCGGGCGCGCCCGTTCCGAGCACGGCCGGCAGGGCACGCGTGTACTCGTCGATCGCGTCGTCGAGCTCGTGCTCCTGGAGGAGGGACTCGGCGCGGGCAAGAATCGCCTCGGCCTTCGCGCGGTCGTCGGTCGAGACGCCGCTCGCGAGGAAACCTGCATCGACTCCCAGCCGAAGCGCGAGCCACTCGACCGTCTCCGCGGTCGGGCGCGTCTTGCCGCGCTCGATCTGGGAGATGTACTCCTTCGAGAACCGGTCGCCGGCGAGGCCGGTCTGCGTGAGCCCGGCGGCCACACGAAGCTGGCGCAGGCGTTCGCCGATCCGGGGCGCCCGGGGCGCCCTCGTCGTGCTCACTCGTGCGGCGCGAGGAGTCATACGCGGCTCAGCATGCCGAACGCTTGACCGAATTGCAATCCCCTGAAGGGGACAGTCCCCCAAAAGGGGGATCTTTGCTGGCTTTTCCCTGTCAACCAGCGGTTTTGGAAATCACTTGACCTAGCTACTTGACAGAGCCGGACATGGCTCGTAAGGTAAGCCCACCTTGCACCACGGCCGGACGCCAGGCCAAGTGCAGGGGGAGCGCCAGAGGCGACAACCCGAAGGTACGGCTGGGCCGCAGAGCCATTGCCATTCGGAGACGCCCAGCCGGCGCCCCGCCTGACCAAGGAAGAGCCCCGGGTGCCGCAGCCGGGGCTTTTCCATGTCTGGGGGCGGTTTTGCTGAAAGTGGAGCTGCGCGAGCTCGACCGTCTCGCGCAGCTCCTTCGAACTCGCCTACGACTTAGCCGGGCTGCCGGAGGCCGTCGACGTCGGAGTAGACGTCCGCGACGAGTGACCCAGGCGAGCCGACGGTGCCGGAGGGTGTCAGGTCGATCACGCAGGACGTCGCCCCTGCCGGAAGCACGGCACTCGAGTTGTTCGAATCCGAGTAGTCGGTAGGAGTCGTCGACAGCTGGGTGGGATCGGTGCTACTCCGCGGGTCGACCTTGCAGGACGGCATCGTGACCAGGGCGCCCGTGAAGGGGAACGCGTCGGTGTAGACGAGGTGTGTGTACTGGAGCGTCCCGTCTGCGTTCAGCGCATTGGGGAAGTTGATGTGTTCGAGCAGGGGGACTTTCGCGCCCTGTGAGTCGCCGGTCCAGACGCTGACGAACGGCGTGCCGTTCTGGACGCCCGAGTCGACGACGAACCCGGTGTCCGCCTTCGTGCCGGTCGTGGAGCAGGTCGAGGGCGGCAGGTTGACGTCGTAGGTCCCGGGGTTGGGAGAGGGAACGGACCCGTCGGGATTGCAGGTCACCGCCGCGACGTTGCCGAAGTCTTTGCCGGTGATCGTGTCGCTGATTGTCTGTGGGGTGAACTGCAAGCCTTTCAGCAGCTCGTTCTGAGCTCCTGAAGCTCCGTTCCCGTTCTGGTTCGAGCCGCAGATGGTGTTGGTCGAGGGCAGAGGCACGTCCTGCGCCCAGGTGTGCCCCGAGGGCGGCGCGGTCGGCGTCTCGCAGAGTGTGTAGCTCGTGGAGGTCGAGAACGGCAGGGTGAACTTGTACGAGCCGTCGGCCTTGGACAGCATCGAGATCGGGTGCGCACCGCCGTAGAGCGTGACTGTCCAACCCGAGAGCGGCGAGCTGTCGTCGTTTGCCTGGTTCTGGTTCACGTCGTCGTAGATCGTGCCCGCCACGGAACCGAGCGGCTCGAACCCGAAGTCCTGCTTGCTTTGGCCGCCCACGCCGAGCTTCGCGATCGTGTAACCCACCGACGCCGGCGCCGCGCACGCAGGGCCCGAGGCCGGAACGGTCTGGAGGTAGCCGTTGGCGTCCGCCGACGGGGCTGCGATGCACACCTTGTAGGCGGCGCCGACGCTCTCCTTCGCAAACGTGTACGTGCCGTCGGAGGCGGTTGTCGTCGTCCCGAGCGAGGTGCCGGAGCCGTTGAACAGCGTCACCGTCAGGCCCCCCGCCGACGGATCTACCGCGTCGTCGTTCGTGCCGCTCCCGTTTGCGTCGATGAACGCCGTCCCGGAGATCGGGGCGAACGTGTTGTAACAGAAGCTCATGTCGTCGAGGCCGTCGAGCGTCCTCGGGCTGCCATCCGAGTTCGTCCTGAGGGCGCTCGCATGCAGGTAACCGTCACCGCTGACGGAGCCCCCGGCTACGCCCGAGTAGTTGTACCGCGTCGTGTCCTTCTCGTTGTCGCCGTCGACGCCGACATCCACGACCGCGGCACCGGTGGAGGTGAAGCTGAAATAGGTGCCGTTCGTATACGCAGGCCACTTGGCAGTCCCGCTGCCGGACGGGTAGCCGGAGTTCGGCGGGTTCACGGTGAGCGTGAACGTCGCCCCTGTCGCGGGGTCGGTGTACTTCTTGCTCGTCCCGTCCTTGATCCTGAACGCATACGTGGGTGCACCGCCCGACGGATAGAAGAGCTTGCCGCAGTCGTTCGGCGTGTCGTTCGCAAAGTAGTCCGTCGCAGGCACTCCGCTCACCGACGGCGGAGGAACCTTGCTGCCGGCACTCGATCCGAACGCCGGCACGACAACGAGCCACGTGACAGCCACCAGTGCTCCCACGAGCGCAAGGCCCTGGAAAATCCTCGTGCGCTTCATCCCCGGTTCCCCTCTTTCCAGTTCGCAGTGTTTTCTCGAGATTTCGAGCACGGCGAACCCGACCCAGGGGCGTGCCGCAGAGTCGGAGCGTACATTCGTTCTCGACCCTTGCCAACCCTGGCAACGCCAGGTTGCCAGGCGAAAACCCGCGGTTCTTCCGGCAGGACGGCTGTGCTCAGACGCTCGCGTCGGCGGCCATCCAGCGGTGGCGCTCGGCGCGCACCCGCTGGAGATCGTCGCCGAGGAGCCCGCCGAGGCGGCTGTCCATCGTCGCGAGGAGGCCTCCGGCGACGAAGATCCACGCCTCGGCGTCCGGATCCCGGTCGGCGTGGAGCGCGCCACGCTCCTGGCCGTCGCGGATCAGGCCGGCGAAGAAGTCGTGCACTTCACGGACCTGGCGCCGCAAGGCGGCCGCGATCACCTTGTCCTCGGCCGAGACCGTGAGCGCCTGGATCCAGAGGTCGATCAGGCGGATCTTCTTCCCCTTCGACATGTAGGTGTCGGCGACCGCGCCGAGGCACTTCAACGGATCCGCGGCGATCGCGCGCTCGGAGCCGGCCCGGAAGCTCGCCCAGGCCTCGTCGAGGCACGCGAGGTAGAGGTCGCGCTTCGAGCCGAAGTGGCGGTAGAGGATCGGCTCCGAGATGCCCGCCTCGCGTGCGATCTCCGCGGTGGTCGCACCGCGGTAGCTCGAACGGGAGAAGACACGGCCCGCGGTGTCGAGCACCGCCTGCCGGCGGGCCTCCGCCGTCAGGCGCTGCTTCATCTGCGTCATGCAGCCTCGGCCATCGCCGCCCGCTCACGGGCCGGCTCGGTCGGGTGCTCGACCTTGCGGATCGCCGTCACGGCGACGACGGCGCCGACGAGGCACAGGAAGGAGCCCACGCGCAGTGCGTCGTGGAACCCGACGAGGTAGCTGCTGGCGCTTGCGACGATCGAGCCCATCACGGCGATCCCGAGCGAGCCGCCCACCTGCCGCGCCGAGTTGAGCACGGCCGAGCCGACGCCGGCCTTGTCGACCGGAACGGCGCTCATCGCCGCCGCGGTCACGGGTGTCATCGTCATCCCCATGCCGACACCGCCGAGCAGCAGCCCGGGCAGGAGCGCCCAGAAGCTCTCGCTTGCTCCGAGCGTCGTGTAGTAGAAGAGCATCCCTGCGAGCAGCGTCATCCCGCCGCCGACGAGCCAGCGCGAGCCGACACGGTCGGTGAGCGCACCGGCGCGCGGCGCGATGAGGATGATGAGGATCGTCATGGGCAGGAAGCTCGCTCCGGCCTCGACCGGCGAGTACCCGAGCACGTTCTGCATGTACAGCGAGACGAAGAAGAAGGTGCCGAACATCGCGAGCCCGACGAAGAGCATCGCAGCGTTCGCACCGCTGAACGTGCGGTTCCGGAAGAGCGAGAGATCGAGCATCGGCGCCCGCTGATGCCGCTCGAGCAGCCCGAACGTGACGAGCGCGACCGCTGCGATCGCGAACGCCCCGATGATGCGCGGCGACGTCCAGCCGTAGTTGCTCGCCTCGATGAACCCGTACGTCAGAGAGAACAGCCCGATGGCCGACGCTGCAAGGCCGGGAATGTCGAGCCGCTGCTGCGCGGACTGGTCGCGTGACTCGGCGATGAAGATCGGCGTGGCGAACAGGCCGAGGATGCCGATCGGAACGTTGATGAAGAAGATCCAGTTCCAGTTCACGTGCTCGGTGAGGAGGCCTCCGACGAGCGGCCCGATCGCGAGCGCCATGGCCGAGACGCCTGCCCAGATGCCGATCGCGCGCCCGCGCTCCCGCGGCGCAAACGTGGCCGTGATGATCGAGAGCGTGGCCGGGTTCATCAGCGCGCCGCCGAGGCCCTGCACCACGCGGGCGCCGATCAGGAAGCCGCCGCTCGGCGCGAGCCCGCACGCGAGCGAGGCGCCCGTGAAGACGGCGAGGCCAACCATGAAGATCAGCCGCCTGCCGAGGAAGTCGGCGAGCTTGCCGCCGACGAGCATGAACGCGGCAAACGTCAGCGCGTAGCCGGCGACGACCCACTCGAGGCCCTCGATGCTCATGCCAAGTGAAGAGCGAATCGACGGGAGCGCGACGTTCACGACCGTGTTGTCGAGCATGATCATGAACAGCCCGACCGACACCGCCGCAAGCGTCCACCACTTCTTGTTCTCCGGCGTCACGAAACGCTTCATTCCCCTGGCACCTCCGCTGAAGTTAGCGCACGCTAAGTTAGCAGACGCTAACTGAGGGCCGCAAGTAGGGTTGCCCGCGTGAGCGATGTGGTCTGGACGCCGGACGCGGCGACGATCGAGCACGCGAACGCGACGCGGCTCGTGCGCCGCGCCGGTGTCGACAGCTACGACGAGCTCGTTCGGCGCTCGCAGGACGAGCCGGAGTGGTTCTGGCCGCTCTGCGTGGACGACCTCGGGCTCGAGTTCTCGCGACCGTGGGACCGGGTGCTGGACGACTCGCGCGGGCCGGAGTGGACGACCTGGTTCGTCGGCGGCGAGCTCAACATCGCCCGCAACTGCGTGCATCGCTGGGCGGAACGGCGTCCCGATGCCGTCGCGGCCGTCGGGCTCGGCGAGGACGGGTCGCGGAGCACCCTCACGTTCGCCGAGCTGTCACGCGACGTGACGCGGCTCGCCGAGGAGCTCGCGGCACTCGGTGTGGGCGCGGGAGACCGTGTTGCAATCTTCCTGCCGATGTCGCCGGAGGTCGCCGTCGCCTCGAATGCGATCGCTCATCTCGGCGCCGTGCAGGTGCCGGTCTTCTCCGGGTTCGCCGCGCCGGCCGTCGCCCAGCGGCTCGAGGCGAGCGAGGCGAAGGTCGTGATCACGCGGCGCGAGTCCTGGCGGCGCGGTCGCAGCGTGCCGATGCTCTCGATCTTGGAGGAGGCGATTCGCGAATCCGGCTCGCCTGCGCAGGTCGTGCTCGCGCCGTTCGAGCTGGACGGCCGGCCGGGGGAACTGCCTCCGCTCGAGGTCGATTCGGAGGCCCCCTATCTCCTGACCTACACCTCGGGGACGACGGGCAAGCCGAAGGGCGTGGTGCACGTGCAGGGGGGCTTCCTGGTCTCGATCGCGCGCGAAGTCGCCTACCAGGCCGACATCCACGAGGGCGACGTCATGCACTTCGCCACCGACATGGGCTGGATCATGGGGCCCTGGACCGTCGTCGGCGTCGGCGCGCTCGGCGGCACGATCGTCTTCGCGGAGGGCGCCCCCGACTGGCCGCGGTCCGGACCGGCTCTGGCGCATCGTGGCCGACGAGGGGGTCACCTCGCTCGGGCTCTCGCCGACGCTCGCTCGCGCGCTGCTGCCCCACGGCGATCCGGCCGCCGACCTCTCGTCGCTACGGACGTTCGTCACCACGGGCGAGCCCTGGAACCCCGAGCCGTACCGGTGGCTGGCCGAGAACGTGGGCGGCTCGCGCGTGCCGATCATCAACTGCTCGGGAGGCACCGAGGTCGGCGCCTGTTTCCTCTCGCCGACCCCCGTCGGCCCGATCAAGGCCTGCTCCGTCGGCGGGCCTGCGCTCGGGATGGCGATGGACGTCGTCGACGACGCAGGGAACTCGCTGGTCGGGACGGGAGACGTCGGCGAGCTCGTGTGCCGCAGGCCGTTCCCGGGAATGACGCGCGGCTTCTGGCGTGACCCCGACAAGTACCTCGAGACGTACTGGTCGCGAATCCCGGGCGTCTGGGTGCACGGCGACTGGGCCTCCGTCGACGCCGACGGCTTCTGGTTCCTGCACGGGCGCTCCGACGACACGCTGAACATCGCCGGCAAGCGCATCGGCCCGGCCGAGCTCGAGTCGGCCGCCGTCGGCCACCCCGCGGTGCGCGAGGCGGCTGCGATCGGCGTGCCGCACGAGGTCAAGGGCGAGACGGCCTGGATCTTCTGCTGCCTGCTGCCCGGAGCCGAGACGACGCGAGACCGACGTCGCCGACGCACGTGGCGGCCGAGCTCGGCAAGGCGTTCAAACCCGACCGGGTCTTCTTCGTCGACGCGCTGCCGAAGACACGTTCCGCCAAGATCGTTCGGCGCGCGGTGAAGGCGACCGCGCTCGGCGCCGACCCGGGCGACCTCTCCTCGCTCGAGAATCCCGAGTCACTCGACCAGATCGGAGCAGCAGTTGGCTGAAGGAGTTGCACTCATCACCGGCGGCGGCCGCGGCATCGGCGCCAACATCGCGCGCTCGCTCGCGGCAGACGGCTGGTCGGTCGTCGTCACCGCCCGTTCGCGCGGGGAGATCGACGCCGTCGCAGCCGAGACCGGAGGACGCGCGGTCGAGATGGACGTCGCTTCACGCGAGTCGGTCGATCGTGGATTCGAGACGACGGGCCGCGTCGATCTGCTCGTCGCGAACGCCGGGGTCGGAAACGACGCCGACTGGTGGCACACGTTCGAGGTGAATGTCCTCGGTGTGCATCTCTGCTGTGAGGCAGCACTCGCCGCGGGCGTATCGCGCATCGTGATCACCGGCAGCGGCGCCGCCTACCTGCCGGGCGCGAGCAACACGTCCTACACGGCGTCCAAGGCAGCGGTGTGCCGCTATGCCGAGACGCTGAACAACGCGCTCGAGATCCCGGTGTTCGTGTTCAGCCCCGGCCTCGTGCGGACGGCGATGACCGAGAGCCACGTCCCCGCAGACGCGCCCTGGACGCCGCCCGAGCTCGCCCCCGAGCTCGTGCGCAAACTGGCGACGGGCAGGTACGACGAGCTCGCCGGGCGGTACATCCACGCCGAGCATGACGACGTCGACGATCTGCTCAGCCGCATCGACGAGGTGCGCGAACGAGACCTGAACGCGATCCGCCTGCAACGGTGATGCGCACCCTGCTCTGCTTCGGCGATTCCAACACGTGGGGCTACGTCCCGGGGAGCAACGGCCGGCGGTTCCCCCGCGACGCCCGCTGGCCCGTCCGGCTCCAGCGCGCGCTCGGCGATCGTTGGGAGGTGATCGCCGAAGGACTGAACGGCCGCACGGCGACCATGGACAGCCCGGTGGGCGAGGGCCGCAACGGGCTGCCGTACCTCGTCCCGTGCCTGCACTCGCACGCTCCGGTCGACCTCCTCGTCATCTTCCTGGGCACGAACGACGTCGGCGAGCGATTCAAACTGCCGGAGACCGACGTCGCGCGCTCCGTGGGCCGGCTCGTCAAGGTCGCACGGTCGTCCGAGTCCGGGCCCGACGACGGGCCGCCCGAGATCCTCGTCGTCTGCCCGCCACCGTTTGCCGGTCATCGACTCGGGTCCCACTTCGCAGAGATGTGCGGCGAGCTCCACTGCGAACTGCTCGACCTCGACGGAGTGGCGTCCTACGTGGAGATCGGCGACGACGTCGAGCACCTCGACGAGGCAGCGCAGGCGGCGGTCGCCTCTGCGGTCGAGGAGCGCGTGCGCCGTCTTTTGCCGTGACGGCGCGCCGCTACCGCGCGCGGCGGCCGGTCCGGCTCTCCGACACGGATTCGAACGGCCGGCTCCGGCTCGATGCGATTGCGCGGTTCCTGCAGGACGTTGCAGCCGACGACATCCTCGACGCAGGCTGGGCGCCGGACGAGCACGTCTGGGTCGTGCGCAGGACCGTTCTCGATGTGGCGCGGCCGTTCCTCGACGACACCGAGGTCGAGCTGACGACGTGGTGCGGCGGCACCGCCGCGGCGGCCGCACTCCGGTGCACGTCGCTGTGCGGAGACCGCGGCGGCCGCGCCGACGCCGAGATGACGTGGATCCACCTCGGTCCCGACCTGCAGCCACTACGCCTCGGCGAGCGATTCCTGGCCGTGTACGGGGAGTCCGCGGCCGGCCGGCGCGCATCGACGCGGCTCGAGCTTGCCGGCCCGCCGGACGAAGCCGCTGTGCTCGAGTGGCGCTTGCGGGCGACCGACGTCGATCGCCTTCGCCACGTCAACAACGCCGCCTACTGGGCACCCGTCGAGGAGCACCTGGCCGCCCGCCTGCGCCTGCCGCACCGTGCGCGGCTCGAGTATCGGCAGCCGCTCGATCTGGGCGACACGGTCGAGCTGCGCGTGCACGACGCCGGGCTCTGGTTCATGGTCGACGGTGCGGTCCGTGCGGCCGCCATACTGGGCGCCTGATGCCGGCGAAGACCCTGCGCGTGTACCTGATCGCAGCGCTCGTCCTGGCGGCGGCGCTCAGCGTGGTCGGCAACAAGACGCACTCGGCATTCGTCGGGTTCGCCAGCTTCGCGGTCTTCCTCTGCGCCGTCGGCCTCTACTTCGCCTGGCGGCGGACCGCGCTCCGCGAGCGTCGTGGTAGAGTTTTCGACCGAGAGGCGAAAACCGATGAGACTCGCACTCGCCCAGATCAATAGCGTCGTCGGCGACGTCGACGGCAACGCGGCCCGCATCGTCGAATGGCTCGGCGAGGCGAAGGGCGCCGGCGCCGACGTGGTGCTCTTCCCCGAGCTCGTTGTCACCGGCTACCCGCCGGAGGACCTGCTTGCTGCGGCCCGGTTTCGTTCGCGCCGCGCGACGGGCGGTCGACGAGCTCGCCCAGGCGGCGCGCGACATCGTCGTACTCGTCGGCGCGCCGTACCTCGACGCCGACCTCTACAACGCATGCTTCGTGCTCGCCCACGGCGAGGTGCGGTGCATCTACCGCAAGCGCTACCTGCCGAACTACGGGGTCTTCGACGAGGACCGCTACTTCGCGCCCGGCGACGACCTCTTCCTGCTGCGCTTCGGCGACGTGCGCATCGGCCCCACGATCTGCGAGGACATCTGGCAGCCGGGGCCGCCGGCAACGGATCTCGCGCTCGCCGGCGCGCAACTGATCGCGAACATCTCCGCGTCACCGTTCCACGTCGGCAAGGACCGCGAGCGCGAGGAGATGCTGCGGGTGCGGGCGCTCGACAACTCCTGCTTCGTCGCGCTCTGCAACGCCGTCGGCGGTCAGGACGAGCTGATCTTCGACGGCCACTCGGTCGTCCTCGACGACGAGGGCGAGGTGCTCGCGCGCGCGGCCGGGTTCCAGGAGGAGCTGCTCGTCGTCGACGTCGATCCCGCAGCGGCCGTCGGGCGCAGGCTGCGCGACGTCCGCCGCCGCGCGCTCGCGCGCGAGCGTGCGGCAGTCGACGTGTTCGAGGTCGACTTTGCGCCGTCACGAGAACAGCGGCAGGTGACGCCGGCGCGCATCGTCCCGCAACTCGACGACCTGGAGCAGATGCGGCTCGCGCTCGAGCTCGGCCTGCACGACTACGTGAAGAAGAACGGCTTCGGAGACGTGGTGATCGGTCTTTCCGGCGGCATCGACTCGGCTCTCACCGCTGCGTTGTGCGTGGAGGCGCTCGGAGCCGAACGCGTTCACGGGGTGTCGATGCCGTCGCGCTATTCATCGACCGCGACGCGGAGTGACGCCGGGCGGCTGGCGGAGTCGCTCGGGATCGACTTCCGCGAGATCGCGATCGAGCCGACGGTCGACGCGTTCACTTCCGCGCTCCGTGAGCACTTCGCCGGCCGCGACAGCGACCTCACCGAGGAGAACCTGCAGGCGCGCATCCGCGGCACGCTCCTGATGGCGCTCTCGAACAAGTTCGGCTGGCTCGTCATCGCGACCGGCAACAAGTCGGAGCTTTCGGTCGGCTACTCGACGCTCTACGGCGATCTCGCAGGCGGCTTTGCGCTGATCAAGGATGTCTACAAGACGGACGTCTTCCGTCTCTCGCGATGGCTGAACGAACGCGCCGGCCGGGAGCTGATACCCGCTTCGATCATCGAGCGGGCGCCGAGCGCCGAGCTCCGGGCCGACCAGCTCGACGAGGACTCGCTGCCCCCGTACCCGGCGCTCGACCGCGTGCTCGAGGCCTACGTCGAGCTCGACCGCTCGCGCGAAGAGCTCTCGCAGGACGGCTTCGACCCGGACGTCGTCGACCGCGCCGTCGGCATGATCGATCGCGCGGAGTACAAACGGCGGCAGGCACCGCCGGGCGTGAAGCTGCGGCCGAAGGCCTTCGGCCGCGACCGCCGCACGCCGATCACGAATCGCTGGAAGAGCTGACCCCCGCCACACTCTTTTCACGAAGTTGGCGCACTTCCAGGCGACTTGCTCTGAGCTTCCTCTGAGCCGGGTCTGAGCTTCCTCTGAGCCGGCTCAGACGCAGTACATCGCCTCTCAGTCGACGAGGCGCGCCAGAACGACGCCCAGGATCGGCAGCGCCATCGTCAGCGAATAGCTGACCCAGCCGACGAGAACGAGCCGCGGTCGCGTGCGCTGCTCCCGGCCGTCGCGGATCTCTGCCTGAAGCCGCGGGCCGAGCACGAAGTTGTGCAGATACGACACCACGAGCAAACAGGCGAACAGCGTGACCTTCGTCCAGAGAACGATCTGGAAGGCAGTGCTGTGCTGCCAGTCGCGGGAGGCGAGCACGACCCCGGTCAAGGCGGCGACGATCAATGCGCCGTAGCCGACCGGCCGCCAGCGGAGCCCGAGCGCCTTCATCGCGCGGCCACGCGGCTCGCCCTCGAGCGTTCGGATCGCCGGCACGCCCACGAAGACGAGCGCGGTCGATCCGCCGAACCAGATGCCGGCCGCCAGCAGGTGGACGGTGACGAGGACCGCGGTCACGAGCCCAGGTTACGCACGCGCTCGAGCAGGTCGGGCGGGGCGAACTGCTCCCGAGAAGCAGCGAGCTCGGCCAGCGTCCACCAGCGCACCTCCGCCACCCCTTCCGCCGAGAGGTCGACTGTCGCACTCGGCTCGTGCTCCTCGACACGGACGAGATACGTGACGTTTCGCTGCCGGTAGAGCCGCTTCGCCCAGGGGAACTGCCCGATGTGCTCGAAGAGGAGCGGGCCGACCTCGAGCTCCTCGAGCCCGATCTCCTCGAGGAGCTCGCGGGTCAACGCCTGCTCGTGGCTCTCCCCGGGCTCGATTCCGCCCCCCGGGGAGCCCCACCACGACCGGTCACGTCCGGGGCCCCAGAATCGGACGAGCAGCACGCGGCCTTGCCGGTCGAGGACGAGCGCCCGCACCGCATCGCGCTCCACCGGCTCGAGCCATTCGCGCAGCGAGCGGAACCAGTGCAGGCGCTCGTCGTAGGGCACGGCCGCATTCGCCGGCGATGTCGACGGCAGGACGTACAGCCCCGTCTGGCCGATCGAGTGCAGCTGAGGACCGAGCTCGGGGCGATCGCGATAGAGACCGCGGTACGCCTCCTTGCCGACGAATGCGACTGCGCGCGGCCGGACCGCCACGATCCGGTCGTCGAACGCGTCCGCGTCGAAATCGTCGCGCCGCAGGTCGCCCGAGCCCGGCGTCGTCCGGTAGGCGGCATTCGTGAGGCCGTAGCCGAGCTCCAGCAGCGAGAACTGCTCCTGCGGGTCGTAGAGCCGTGGGGTGAAACCCGCGTCGTGGAGGAGCCGCCAGAAGTCGTTGCGCGGATTGGCGAAGTGCGCTGCCGCAGCGTCCGAGACGCGCCCCGGGTTGATCCCGCAGAAGACGCAGACCAGTCCCGGCGCGAGGACGTCCGGGACGGAGCTCGGGGTCGAGGAGGAGTCAGCCTTTCTTGCCACGCGGCCGACAGCGTGGCACGCGCTGGGTCCAGGTGGCCGTGCACACCCACGAGCTCGGGAACGGGGGCGCGGGACGGCGGCCGGCCGAGACCTGCTTCGGCAAGCGGCGGGCGTTCCACGTTCTGCAGGTCCGTGTCATGCCGCCTCCGCCTCGGGCCCGCGCAGGTCGAGGCGCTCCTCGAACCTCCCACGCAGGTGCTCTCCCACCACGCTGCTGCGCTTGGCGCGTCGCGGCAGGAGACGCACGAAGCTCACCCGTTCGTCGCCGTGCCCGCCATAGATGCGTGCGTAGCACTCGGCCTCGGTGAGTGTTCTGAGCCTCATGCCCGCCACCCTAGGACCGGGACCGGACGACCCAGATACCGTCCCCGCTGTGCCCGCGAAAGCGCCCGTCCCCACGACGATCGACGCGGTTCGCGGGCGGTTCTCCGCGCTCCAGCAGCCGCTCGCGTTCTTCGACGGCCCCGGCGGGACGCAGGTGCCCGACTCCGTGATCGAGGCAGTCGCGGGCTACCTGCGCGACACGAACGCGAACCTCGGCGGCGCGTTCGAGACCTCGCGACGCTCGGACGAGCTGATCGACCGCGCGCGAACGGCGGGAGCCCGCTTCCTCGCTGCGACGGTCGACGAGGTCGCGTTCGGAGCGAATATGACGACGCTGAACTTCGCTCTCTCACGCACCGCGTCACGCGACTGGCGGGAAGGCGACGAGATCGTGTGCACGAAGCTCGATCACGACGGCAACATCTCGCCGTGGCTCGAGCTCGCGCACGACCGGAAGCTGATCGTGCAGTTCTGCGAAGTCGACGACGAATGCCGGCTGGACCTGGGGCACCTCCGGTCGCTCCTCTCGGAGCGAACGCGCGTCGTCGCGTTTCCCTGGGCCTCCAACGGCGTCGGGACGATCACGCCCGTCGCGGAGGTCGCCGGCCTGGCTCACGATGCGGGCGCCCTTGCCTGGGTCGACGCCGTGCACTACGGGCCACACGGCCCGATCGACGTCGCGTCGGCCGGCGCCGATGTGCTCCTCTGCTCGCCCTACAAGTTCTACGGCCCGCATCTGGGCCTCGCGTACGTGCGAAGGGAGCTCGCAGAGAGCTGGCGGCCCTACAAGGTGCGCCCCGCACCCGACGAGCCGGTCGCGGGGCGGTTCGAGACCGGGACGCTCGCGCACGAGCTGCTCGCGGGCTTCGTTGCGGCGGTCGAGTACCTCGACGACGTGGGCTGGGAGTTCATCGCGGACCACGAGCACTCACTCGGGCAGCGCTTCCTGGACGGACTGCCCGACCGCTGGCGGCTCCACGGCCCGCAGGGCATGGAAGGCCGCGTCCCGACATTCGCCGTGAACCACGAATCGCTCTCGCCGCGCGAAGCTGCGACACGGCTCGCCGAGCGCGGCTTCGCCGTGTGGGACGGCAACTACTACGCGGTCGAGATCATGAAGCGGCTCGGCCTGCCCGACGGCGCTGTGCGCATCGGGATCGTCCACTACAACACGGCGGACGAGGTCGACAGGCTGCTCGAAGAGCTCGACCGGTCGGGCTAGAACGGCGCTGCTGCGACGCCGAGGCGGGCCTGCAGCGCGACGCCCCCGGCGAGGACGTCCCAGTCGCACCCGGTAGCGCCGATCAGCGAGACCCCAACGGGCAGGCCGCTGCGCCGGCCGAGGCCCGACGGCAGCGCCGCGACGGGAAACCCCGTCCAGTTCCAGTAGTGCGTGAACGAGATCTCGGCGGCGTCCGTGAACGGCTCGTCGTACCCGTGCCCGCGCGGCCGCGCCACGATCGGCACCGTCGGCTCGAGCAGCGCATCGATCCGGTGCTCGGCGAACCAGTCGAGCCAGCGGAACGTCACCTCGGTTCGCCGTGCCTGGGCGCCGATGTAGTCCTCCGCCGACAGGGCGCCGCGCTCCGCGTACTCGAGAAAGCCCCGGATCGACGGGCGGTAGAGCTCACGCCGGTCGTCGAACCGGTGGTGGTAGACGAGCATCTCGGCACAGACGAGATCGAGGAAGACGAGCCCGAGGTCGAGCTCGACCGCGGGCGGCGGGACCTCGACGATCTCGATCCCGAGCTCACGACACGCGCCGAGCGCAGCCTCGAACCCATCGGCCACGTCGGGGTCGAGCTCCACGAGCCCGAAGCGGGGCGAGACGGCGACGCGGCGAACCGGTGTCCGCGGCGGCGGGGCGACACCACAGAGCGCGGCGAGCAGCGGCTCGCAGTCCGCGAGGGTTCGCGCCATCGGCCCGGCGTGGTCGAAGGTCGGTGCAAGCGGCACGAGCCCTCGCGTCGGCACCGTTCCCCGCGTCGGCTTGATCGTCGACGTGCCGCAGACGGCCGACGGGATGCGCAGCGACCCCGCGGTGTCCGTGCCGGTCGCGGCCGGGACCATCCGCGCCGCGAGCGCGGCCGCGGAGCCGCCGCTCGATCCGCCCGCCGAGCGGTCGAGCGCCCAGGGGTTGCCGACCTGATCGGTCGTTCCGCCGGCCGCGAACTCGTGCGTGTGCAGGTGGCCGAGCAGCACCATTCCGGCCGCCTCGAGCCGCAGCCAGGCAGGGCACGACTCGTTCGGCACCTCGTCGAGCAGCCGGCTCGACGCAGTGAGCGGCTTGCCGGCCACGGCGTAGAGATCCTTGAGCCCGACGGGAACACCGCAGAGCTCCGGCGCGTCCCCGGCGGCGAGCCGTGCGTCGGCGCGGTCCGAAGCGGCAAGGGCGTCGTCTCGGTACACGCGCACCCAGGCGTTGACGGAGTCCGGATCGCCGTCGTGGCTCTGCGCGCCGTCGCGCTCGCGTATGCGGTCGAGGCAGGCCTCGACGAGCTCGCGCGATGACGCCTCCCGCCGCGAGAGAAGCCCGATCGAATCGAGGACGCCCGCATCCGCCAGGTTCGTCATCGGGCCCGGCTCCCTCGGGCTCTCAGTACGGGTACGCCGCGCCGCCGGCCTCGGCCCAGCGCGAGCCGGGCTCGCGCCGGATCGGATCCGGGTCGACGCCGCGGGCGTCCGCAACGGCCAGCGTCAGGAGATGGAACCGGACGATGTCGACAACCGGATGGACCGTCGGGACGAGCGTCGTCTCACAACCGAGCAGCTCCAGTGCGGCGACAGCGTCGTGTGCGCGGTCGGCGATCTGCCCTTCACCCTCGAGCACGAACGCTCGCGTCGTCTCGTCGATCGCCGCCAGGTGCCCGTGCAGCAACTGCTCCAGGTGGTGCGCCTCGGCAGCGATGTGGGAGCCCTCGCGCAGCTTGAGCACAGCCTCCTGGGCGGTCGGCCAGTCTCGGCCGGCTCCGGCGACGACGATCTTGTCCTGCGCCGGTGCCGCTACCTCGAGCCGTAGTGCCTCCTCGACCGCCCCGGGGAGCCAGCCGATGTCCTCGCCGTTCAGGGCAGCGATCGCCGCCACGGCACAGGTGTAGCTCGCGGTGTGGCACCACGACCGCTCGACGTCGGGCGTGCAGACGATCACCTCGTCTGCGGCCTGCGCGAGCGGTGAAGACGCGTTACCCGTCACGAGCCAGACGTCCCCGCCGAACCAGCGCTCGGCCTCCATCGTCAGCGCTGTCTCTCCCTCGTGCGAGACACAGACCATGATGTCTGCGATCGGCGGGACGATCACCGCCTCGAGTGCCTGAACCGCGAAGCCGCCGGTCTGCGCGGCGTGGAAGGACGTTCCGCAGCCGGTGAAGACCACACGCGCTTCGAGCGGGAGCTCACGATTGGTGGGGACGCCTCGTAGCCACTCGGGCTGCGCGAAGACCGCCTGCTTCGTCTCACCTGCCATATCGGTGCCTCTATACCATCGCGCCGGTGGCCGCGTACCCCTGGATCCAGCGCGAGCACGTTCGGTTCCGCGATTGCGACGCCATGGGCCATGTCAACAACGCCGTCTATTCGACCTACCTCGAGCAGGCCCGAATCGGGATCCTCGGCGACCTGGAGCCGTTCATCCTCGCCCGGGTCGAGATCGACTTCAGGGCAGAACTGCGCTCCGGCGAGGACGTCGAGGTGCGAAGCCGCTGCGCGCACGTGGGCACGAAGAGCTTCTCGCTCGAGCACCAGATCTGGTCGGGCGAACGATTGGTGGCCGACGCCAGGAGCGTGCTGGTCGGCTACGACTATGAGGCGGGCACGTCGGTCCCGCTGACCGCGAACCAACGAAGGAGACTCACTGAATGAGCGTGTACCAGCGCCACACCCTGTCGAACGGCCTGCGCGTGCTGACCGCACCGCTCCCGCACGCCCAGTCGGTCGCCTGCTACATCATGCTGGCCGCGGGCTCGCGCTACGAGGACGAGGGCAACCGCGGCATCGCGCATTTCGCGGAGCACATGTTCTTCAAAGGAACCGAGAAGCGCCCGACTGCGCGCGACCTGTCGATGGAGGTCGACAAGATCGGCGGCGAGTTCAACGCGTTCACGTCGAAGGAGTACACGGGCTACTACATCCGCTGTGCGGGCGAGCAGCGCGACGTCGCGCTCGACGTGCTCGTCGACATGCTGCGCAACTCGAAGTTCGACGGCGAGGAGCTCGAGCGCGAGAAGGGCGTGATCATCGAAGAGATGAACATGTACATCGACACACCGCGCGACTACGTCTCGTCGCTCTACGAGGAGTTGTTGTTCGGCTCCAATCCGCTCGGGTGGGAGACACTCGGGACGAGAGAGACGATCAAGGGAGCCACACGCCAGACCTTCCTCGACTACCTCGGTCACTGGTACACGCCGCAGCGCATGGTGGTCGGCGTCTCGGGGATGATCGGCGACGACCTGCTGCCGACGCTCGAAGGACTGCTCGGCGACATGCCCGGAAACGGCTCCGGGATGCCGGCCCCGGCGCAGGTCGAGCGGTCGTCCGAGTCGAAGGTGCGCATCCACCGCAAGGATTCCGACCAGGCGAACGTCTGCCTCGGCTTCCCGAGCTATCCGCTCGCCCATCCGGATCGCTACGCCTTGCAGCTGCTCGGCACGGTCCTCGGCACGGGCATGTCGTCGCGGCTCTTTCTCGAGGTGCGTGAGCAGCGCGGCCTCGCCTACTACGTCTACGCGCTCAATGCCGCGTTCACCGACGCGGGCACGCTGTTCTCACAGGCGGGCGTCGACCTGAAGCGGGCCGAGGAGGCGGTCGAGGTGATCGCGGCCGAGTTCCGCAAGCTCGCCGACGAGGCGGTGCCGGCCGAGGAGCTGGAAAAGGCGCGGTCGCTCGCGAAGGGGCGGTTCGTCCTGCAGACCGAGAGCCCGAACGGGCTGATCACGTTCGGGCTGCGCCGCGAGGTGCTGGAAGGAAAGGCCGCCGAGCCGACGGAGGTGCTCGCGGGCCTCGACGCGGTCACTGCCGACGACGTGCTGCGGGTCGCGCAGGACGTGATCGGCGGTCAGGGCATGAGGCTCGCGGTGATCGGGCCGTTCGACGACGCGTCGAAGTTCGAGGCGCTGCTCTAGCTCGCAACGCTGGAGCCTGGTTCGCGGTGCGGACCAGGCTCCGGCGGCTGCTCAGCGATCGATCAGCTTCCAGACCGGCCACGCGACCACGCCGTTGAAGACGAGTGCGACGGCGAGGAACGCGAGCTCGTTCCAGCGGTAGTGGCCCAGCACGACCATGCGAATGCCGACGCCGATCGTGATGCCGCCGAGCCACGTCGGCACGAACCGGCCTGTGAGCCGCGCGAGCAAGAGCCAGCCGGCGAGCAGCGGAAGCGCGTCCGACGCGTAGCCGGCGAGCGAGACATGGTGGTCATGAGAGAGCTGGCCGATCGTCGCAAAGAGCACGATCGCAATTGCTCCTGCGAGAGCGAGCTTCGAGACGGTGTCTGACACCTAGGTGTCAGACACCGAAGAACCGGCGCGCGCCGCGGAAGTCGCTCGTCCGCACGGGGACGATCCGCACCTCGCTGGCCGAGTTCGGCGCCTCGATCATCTTCCCACCGCCGATGTACATCGCGACGTGGCCGACCACGGGATGCTCGTAGAAGAGAAGGTCGCCCGGCTGGAGCTTGGCGAGGGAGACGGGGGTGCCGGCCGCGAACTGCGCATCGGCGTCGCGTGGGATGGTGATCCCGTGCGTCCGGTAGACGGCCCAGGTCAGCCCGGAGCAGTCGTAGCCCCAGGCCGAGAGCCCGCCCCACAGGTAGTGGAGCCCGAGGAACTGCTCGGCCGTCCGGACGAGATCGGCGCGGGTGTGGGGCAACGGCCTGGTTGCCGCTGCCGGCACGGCGCCGCGCGGCACGTCCGTGCCGAAACCGACCTCTGTGCCGTTTTGGAGCCTCGCACTCCGAGCGGTGACGACGAGCGGAGCGGCGAACGCCGGGCCGAGCTGCCACGCGCGCACCCAGCCCGGGTAGCCGCGCGGATCGAGTGGGCTCGGCTGGTCGGGAACCGCGATCTCCGTCCAGCCTGGGCGCCGCGCGAGCACGAGCACGGACTCGCCGTAGAGGACCTGCGTGGGCATGTGCCCGACGAGCGCCCGCCGCTCGGCAACCGTGACGGCCGGCGTCGGCCAGACGTGCGGATCGAGCGGCAGGTGACCCGCGTTCGGCGCCTCCCACACGTTCGCGACGGGGACACGCACGGTTGCGGTCTGGCCGGGACCGACGGCGAGCACCAGAGCTGCGGCGAGAGCGGTCAGCACTCGGCGCAGGGTAGCCCTCGGCTAGGAGAGCGGCGAGCCGCCCTCGGTGAGCATCAGTCCTCTTTCGCCTGCTCGTCGGCGCCGCGCGCCTGGAGCTCCGCCACCACGGTCGGGTCGGCGAGCGTCGTCGTGTCGCCGAGCGGCCGGTTCTCCGCCACATCGCGGAGCAGGCGCCGCATGATCTTGCCGCTGCGGGTCTTGGGCAGCTCCGGGGTGAAGACGATGTTCGCGGGCTTCGCGATCGGCCCGATCTTCTTGGCGACGTGATCGCGGAGCTCGTCGAGCTTGGCGACCGACGGCTCGACTCCGCTCTTGAGGGTGACGAACGCGACGATCGCCTGGCCCGTGGTCGCGTCGTTGCGCGCCGCGACGGCAGCCTCGGCGACGTCGTGGTGGTCGACCAGCGCGGACTCGACCTCGATCGTCGAGATGCGATGTCCCGACACGTTCATCACGTCGTCGACGCGCCCGAGCAGCCAGAAGTCGGCGTCCTCGTCGATCCGCGCGCCGTCGCCTGCGAGGTACACGCCGGGGTAGCGCGACCAGTAGGTGTCGACGTAGCGGTCGTGCTCCTGGTAGAGCCCGCGCAACATCGCGGGCCACGGCTTGCGCAAGACCAGGTAGCCGCCGCCGCCGGGGCCGACCTCCTCGCCCGCCTCGTTGTAGATCGCCGCGTCGACCCCGGGGAACGGCCGGCTTGCCGAGCCCGGCTTCGTGGTGCTGATTCCCGGCAGGGGCGTGATCAGGATCATCCCCGTCTCGGTCTGCCACCACGTGTCGACGATCGGGCAGCGCTCGCCGCCGATGTGCTCGTGGTACCAGACCCAGGCCTCCGGATTGATCGGCTCGCCGACCGACCCGAGCAGCCTCAGCGTCGACAGGTCGTGCTTCGCCGCGTGCTCAGGGCCCCACTTCATGTGCGACCGGATCGCGGTCGGGGCCGTGTAGAGGATGGTCACGCCGTAACGCTCGACGACGTCCCACCAGCGGTCCTTGTCGGGGAAGTCCGGGGTGCCCTCGTACATCACCGACGTGGCGCCGTTGCAGAGCGGCCCGTAGACGATGTAGCTGTGTCCCGTCACCCAGCCGATGTCGGCGGCGCACCAGTACACGTCGGTGTCGCGCTTCAGGTCAAAGATGTAGTGATGCGTGGTCGCGACGCCGACGAGATACCCGGCGGTCGTGTGCGCGATGCCCTTCGGCTTGGCAGTCGTGCCCGACGTGTAGAGGAGAAAGAGCAGGTCCTCCGGATCCATCGGCTCGGCCGGGCAGGGTGACTCGTCGACCGCGAGCTCGTGCCACCAGTGGTCGCGGCCCGCGGCCATCGGCACGTCGTTGCCGGTGCGCCGCAGGACGATCACGTTCTTGACCGTCGGCGAGACGTCGACCGCCTCGTCGGCGGTGCGCTTGAGCGGCACCGTCGCGCCCCGGCGCCAGGCCTCGTCCTGCGTGATCAGGACCTCGCATTTCATGTCCTGCAGGCGCCCCGAGAGCGAGTCGGCCGAGAACCCGCCGAAGACGACGGTGTGCGGCGCGCCGAGCCGCGCACAGGCCAGCATGGCAACGGGCGCCTCCGGGACCATCCCGAGGTAGATCCCGACCGGTGTCCCTTTGCCGACGCCGAGCTCCTTCAATGCGTTCGCGAGCTTCGTCACCTCGGCCAGCAGGCCGGCGTAGGTCAGCTCGCGGCGGTCTCCCTCCGGCTCGCCCTCCCAGTAGTAGGCGACCGCGTCGCCGCGTCCTGCCTCGACGTGCTTGTCGAGGCAGTTCCAGGCGACGTTGAGGCTGCCGCCGAGATACCACTTCGCATACGGCGGCTCCCACTCGTACAGCTTCGTGAACGGCTCGAACCACGCAACGCGCTCGTGTCCCTCACGCTCCCAGAACGCGTCGAAGTCCTCTTCGTAGATCCCCGGCTGCGCGTTCGCCTGCGCCGCGAACTCGGCGGACGGCGGATACCGCCGCTCCTCGAGGAACAGCGTGTCGATGTCTCTCTCGGTCGTCACGGTTCGAGGTCGTAGGGGTACCGGGTCAGATTCTCGGCTCCATCGGCAGTCACGAGCACGAGGTCCTCCAGCCGAACGCCGCCGTAGCCCGACCGGTAGCAGCCGGGCTCGACCGTGACGACGTCACCCGCCAGGAACGGCAGCTTCGACGCGAGCCCCATGCCGGGCTGCTCGTGCACCTCGAGGCCCACGCCGTGGCCGAGCCCGTGGAAGAAACCGTCCGAGAGCGGCTTGCCCGGCTCCTTCGTGCGTGAAGTGAGCTCGCCTGCGGCCTCGAAGATCTCGCAGGTCCCGTCGAAGATGGCACGGCCGTCGGCGCCGGCTCTGATCTCCGAGATCGCGCGGTCGAGCGCTTCCTTGCAGAGGCGATGCCACTCGCGCACGTCGTCCGGGACGTCGCCCACGACGAACGTGCGCGTCATGTCGCAGTAGATGAACGACTCGTTGTCGCGCGGCCAGATGTCCACGACGATCGGGACACCGGCGCGAATCGGGCCGGAGCCCATGTCGTGGCCGACGGCGCCCTGCGCGCCGGGTGCGACGATGAACTCGTCGGCAGTCGCACCGTGCGCCGCGAACGTCTGCGACATCGCGGCTTTGACACGCTCCACCGTGAGCGGCTCGCCGTCCAACGACAGGCCCGCCCCGTTCGGCTTCGCGCGGCGCAGTAGGTCGCGCGCGGTGTCCATCCCGGCTTCGGCTGCCCGCTGCGCCCGGCGCATCCCGGCGAGCTCCGCGGCGCTCTTCACCCGCCGCCTCGCGTCGAAGAAGCTCGCGTCGACGGTCAGCTCGACGCCCTCCGCCCGCAGCCGGTCGGCAAGCCACACGGGGAAGGTCTCCGGCACGACGGCGCTCGTCACTCCGAGCCCCTTGACCGCGCGCGACGCCAGCTCGGAGCGGATCTCCGGATACGTGAGGCCGGACGCGATCAGCTCGTCGACGCCGTACTCCTCGGAGAGATGGAGCTCGAAGAGGCCGAGTGCGCCCAGCCGCTGTGCCTCCATCGAATTGATCTGGATGTGTTTGACCCCGTTTCGCTCCGCGTAGAGGAAGGGATCCGGGATGCCGAGCGGCACCTCGTGGCGCAGCTCGGGCGAGCGAAACGTGTCGGCGAACATGAGGACGTCGGGCATGCCGGTGACTCTAACTAGGATCCAGCTGGTGGAGCCGCGCGACAGAGCACAGGCGCTGATCGAGCGCTACGACGTCGAACTGAAGGAGCTGCTGCCCCCGGGGACCGACCTCTTCGACGCCCACCTCCACCTCGGGCACGACATCGACGGCATGGTCGGCGACTACGAGCAGCTCGAAGCGCTCATGGCGAAGTACGGCCTGTCGCGCGCCTTCATGTTCTGCCTCGACGAGGCAGATCATCACCCTGCGTTCAGCGCAGCGAACAACCGCACACTCGACTTCGCGGCGCGGAGCGAGGGCCGTCTGATCCCGTTCGTGCGTCTCGACCTGAACGAGACACCGATCGAGGAAGCGCGCCGCTGCCTCGATCTCGGCGCCCGCGGGATCAAGCTCCATCCGCGCGCGCAGAAGTTCACCGCCACCGACAAGCGGCTTGACCCCGTGTTCGCGCTCGCCGCCGAGCGGCGCGTGCCGATCCTGATCCACGGCGGCCGAGGGCTGCCGCCGATCGCCGACGGCCTGCGCGCGCTCGTCGACCGCTATCCCGAGGCGAGACTGATCATCGCCCACGCCGGGATCGCAGATCTCGCCGAGCTCGCCCGCTGCATGGCCGGCCGCAAAGGAGTGCTCTTCGACACGTCGACCTGGAGCCCGATCGACCTCCTCGACTTCTATCGCCAGGTGCCACCCGAGCAGGTCGTCTACGCAAGCGACTATCCCTACGGCCAGCAGCCCTCGTCGATTTTGATCGCACTCAAGACGGCGCAGTACGCCGGGTACACGGACTCCCAGCTGCGCGGCATGCTCGGCGGCACCGGGAACGCCCTCGCCGACGGCCACGAGCTGCCCGAGCCGACGACGCCCGTCGGGAGCGAGCTCTTCACCCAGCCCATGCAGCTCGCGCGCATCCACCAGTACCTCTCCATGGCGACGCCACTCCTCTGGACGCGGCAGCCCGACACGATCGGCGTCCTCGGCCTCGCCATCAACACCTGCGCCGAGCGGAACGGCCACGCCGCCGAGGTCGACCGGATCCGCGAGCTCCTCGAGGCGGCGCGCGATCTCTGGCTGTCGATCCCGTCGCTCGAGGACGAGGTAGAGCAACGACTGTTGATCCGGTTGACGCACCGGCTGATCCACATCGCCGACATCGAGGCGGTCACTGCTGCCTGACCTGCTCGTCAACGACCACGCCTACGAGGTGCACTCGGAGGTCGGGACGACGCTCGCGGAGGCGCTCCGCGACGAGCTGTCGCTGACAGGAACGAAGATCGCCTGCGCCGAAGGGCACTGCGGCTCTTGCACGGTGCTCGTCGACGGTGTTCCCACACTGTCGTGCATCACGCTCGTGCACAGCGTCGGATCCGCAAAGGTGACGACGATCGAGGGCCTGCGCGACCATCCGATGGTGCACGCGTTCGTGCGTGAGGACGCACTCCAATGCGGCTTCTGCACGCCGGGACAGATCGTCAGCGCGGTCGCGCTCGTCACCGCGACACCGAATCCGACCACGGAGGAGATCCGGCACAACATGGCCGGCAACCTCTGCCGCTGCGGCACGTATCCGAAGATCGAGGAGGCGATTCGCACGTGGCAAGACTGATCCGCACCGAGAAGGAAGTCGAAGGCCGCTACGAGGAGGTCTGGCTCGTCGTCGAAGAGGACGCGCTGGAGCAGTGGCCCGCGGGCCCGCTCGAGATCGTCGGCCGGCCGGCGGCGCGCATCGACGGCCTCGAGCGCGCGCGCGGCGAGGCCGTGTACACAGCCGACCTGCAGCTGCCGGGGATGCTGCACACCGCCGTGCTGCGCTCGCCGTATGCCCATGCTCGCGTCCGCAGCATCGACCTCGGGCCGGCGCTCGCCGCGCCCGGCGTCCATGCAGCTGTCGGGCCGAACGACCTCGACGTCCTCAATGAAGAGTGCGGCTTCCAGGGCGCCGCGGTCGCGGCGGTGTGCGCGAACACGTACGCGCAGGCCCGCGCGGCCCTCCACGCGATCAAGGTCGACTTCGAGCAGCTCGAGGTTCTGACCGATCCCGATGAAGCGGTGGCGCGCGGGCAGCTGATCGGCGAGCCGCGGGTGCGCGAGCGCGGCGATCTCGAACGGGGGCTCGCGGAGGCCGATGTGGTCGTCACGGGCGAGTACACCACCCAGGTCGTGTTGCACAACTCGATGGAGACCCATCAGGCCGTTGTGCAGTGGCTCGGCGACTCGCTCGAGGTCTACATCTCGACGCAGTACATCTGGGGAGTGCGGGACGCGATCGCAGGCAATCTCGGGCTGCCGGCCGACAAGGTGCGCGTTGTGTGCAACTACATGGGCGGGGGCTTCGGCTCGAAGAACGAGCCGGACGACTACACGTACATCGCGATCGAGCTCGCAAAGCGGACCCACCGCCCCGTGCGCTGCGCGCTGACGCGCCGCGAAGAGAACCTCGCTACCGGAAACCGCAACGCCACGAGGCAGCGCCTGACGATCGGCGCCCGCTCCGACGGCACGCTCACCGCCCTCGGCGGCGACTACGTGAACTCGACGGGCTGGGGCGGCTGGTCCTCTCCGGTCGAAGGCCCGATGCAGATGCTCTATGCCTGCGAGAACGTCAAGACGACGACCTGGGCGGCGAAGATCAACCAGCCGCCGATGAAAGCGTTCCGCGCACCGGGCTTCGTCGAGGGGACGTTCGGGCTCGAGTCGCTGCTCGACGTGCTCGCGGCCAGGCTCGACATCGATCCGCTGGAGCTTCGCCGCCGCAACCATGCGAACCACGACGCCGCCGACGACCGCCCGTACAGCGGGAAGAACCTCCTCGAGTGCTACCGGCGGGCCGAGCCTCACTGGGAGCGCCGGCACGCGGTGCGCGCAGGCTCGACGTCGACGGTCAAGCGTGGGGTCGGGATGGCGTCGCAGATCTGGTACGGCGGCGGCGGGCCGCCGAGCTACGCGTGGGTGCGCGTCGGCTCGGACGGGCGCGCAACGGTCGTCACCGCGATGCAGGACATCGGCACCGGCACGCGCACGGCGATGGCGCAGATCGCCGCCGAGGAGCTCGGCATCCCTCTCGAGCACGTCACCGTCTCACTCGGCGATTCGGCCCGCGGACCGTTCGCGTCGATCTCGGCCGGCTCGTCGACGACGCCGTCGATGGGGCCGGCGGTGCGAGCAGCGGCCGCTGACGCCCGGCACCAGATCGAGGAGATCGCCGAGCAGCGCGGCACGCCCGACGCGCCGCTCGAGGAGATCGTGGGCCTGCTCGAAGACGCGCAGATCCTCGGCAAGGGCGGCCGTGGCCCGAACCCCACCGGCATGCAGGTGCTCACCTTCGGCGTCCAGGTGGCCGAGGTGGCCGTCGACATCGAGACCGGTGAGGTCTGGGTCGACCGCATCGCGGCGGTGCACGACGTCGGCCGCGTGATCAACCCCCTCGGCGCCTCGAGCCAGATCGAGGGCGGGATCATCCAGGGGATCGGCCACACGCTCTCGGAGCATCGTCTCCACGACCCGCGCACGGGCCAGATCCTCACGACGAGCCTGGACGCGTACAAGATCCCGACGTTCGCCGACGTGCCCGAGATCATCAGCGAGCTCATCGACGAGCCCGACGCGCAGCTCACGAACCTCGGCTCGAAGGGCCTCGGCGAGCCGCCGATCATTCCCACCGCCGCGGCGATCTCGAACGCGATCCGCGACGCGACCGGCGCCGAGGTGCACCAGCTGCCGATCTCCCGCGAGGAGATGCTGCGCGCGCTCCGCGAGGCCGAAGTGAAGGCGAAGGAGAAGGTTGGAGCTCCGGCAGGCGTCTAGCCTCGAGCTCGGCGGCGGGACGCCGCTGCACGGCGGCACCGAGCTCGTGCCGCTTCTGCGCAGCGGGATCGTGAGCGCCGAGACGCTCGTCGACATCCGCGGCGTCGTCCCGCGCGGCATCGACGGGCCGGTGATCGGCGCCGGAACCACGCTCGCCGAGCTCGAGCGCGACGGTCGGATCCCCGCGGCGCTGCGCGAGGCCAGCCGCCTCGCCGCGAGCCCGCAGCTGCGCAACGCAGGATCGCTCGGCGGCAACCTGCTCCAGTCGACCCGCTGCTGGTACTGGCGCCTCAAATGGCCGTGCCGTCTACATGGCGGCGACGAGTGCTTCGCGCAGGAAGGCGAGCACCGCGAGCACGCCATCTTCGCCAACGACTTCTGCGCCTCGGCACATCCGTCCGATCTCGCAGCAGCTCTGCTCGCACTCGACGCCCGGTTGCGCACGAACCGGCGGCAGCTGCAGATCGCAGACCTCTACCGCGTCCCGACGGAGGACGACCGGCGGACGACGACGCTCGAGCCGGGCGAGCTCCTGCTGTCGGTGGAGCTGCCGCCGGTCGACCGGTCGGTGTACCTGAAGGCGATGGAACGCAAGCGCTGGGCGTTCCCGCTCGTCGGTGTCGCCGCCTCGCGCGCGGCGGGCGTTACGCGAGTCGCGCTCGCGGGGGTGGCTCCTACCCCGTGGCTCCTGGACGGAAGCGTGGAAGACGCGACGCCGCTGCCGCGAAACGCCTACAAGGTCGACGTGGCCAGGGCACTGGTCGGGCGGGCGCTCGCCGCGCTCGCGGAGAGCCCGTGACGGCTCCGGCACCCGGCCTGCGGCTGCCTGCCGTCGCGGTGCTCGCCCTTGCGCTGGCGGCCTGCGGTGGCGGGTCGAAGCACGCGTCGGGAACGACCACCACCGACGCGAACGGCTGCATCCCGGTGTCCGCGCCGGCGGCGGGGGCACGGCACGAGACGAAGCCGACGGCGCGGCTCTCGCCGTCGAAGACCTACGACGTCACCTTCAAGACGAACTGCGGCAGCTTCACGATCAGGCTCGCCACGAAGACGTCTCCGGCGACGACAGCGTCGTTCGCCAGCCTCACCGGCAAGGGATTCTTCGATCACACGGTTTTCCACCGGATCGTGCCGGGCTTCGTGATCCAGGGAGGCGACCCGACCGCCACGGGCACCGGCGGCCCCGGGTACACGACGATCGACCCGCCGCCCCCTTCGACGCGGTACACCCTCGGGGTCGCGGCGATGGCCAAGAGCGCGTCAGACCCGGCAGGCGCGTCCGGCAGTCAGTTCTTCGTCGTCACGGCACCCGACGCAGGACTGCCGCCCGAGTACGCGGTGCTCGGCAAGGTCGTTCGCGGCCTGCCCGTCGTCCAGAAGATCGGCAAGCTCGGAGATCCGGCGTCGGGCGGCGAGGGAACACCGACCGAGACGGTCGAGATCGAGAAGGCGACCCTCCACGTCGGCTAGCGCGATCGTGCTCGCCGCCGGCGCGTCGACGCGCTACGGCGGCGTGAAACAACGCGAGCTACTGCCGTTCGTGCTCGAGGCCCTGGAACAGACGAGCGTCGCCGAGATCGTCGTCGTCGAGGGCGCGCACAAGCTCGATGTTCCCGGCGTTCGGGTCGTCAGCTGCGAGGACTGGGATATCGGACCGGGCGCGTCGCTTCGCTGCGGGCTCGCAGCCCTGGGCGGCGAGGTCGAGCGGGCGGTGATCGTGCTCGCCGACGGTCCCGACCTCGACCCGCAGGCGGTCGAGCGCGTGCTCGCGCGCGACGAGCCCGTCGTCGCGGCCAGCTACGACGGCACCCGCAGCCACCCGGTCGCGCTCGCGCGCAGCGCCTGGGGCGAGATCCCGGACGCCGGCGGCAGGGCCCTCGCCCCCGTGCTCGTGGATTGCTCCGACCTGCAGCCGCCCGGCGACGTCGACGTGCGGCGTTAGCCGGCTACGCGTCGAGCGGCGTGCGCAACGCGGCGAGCTTCGCCTTCAGCTCGGGCGGCATCGGCTCGGAGACGGCCACGCGGACGTAATGCCGTAGCCGCTCCTCGAAGTGGTAGCGCTTCGCACACCAACTGCATTTCTCGAGGTGACTCTCCGCTTCCTGGACCTCATGGTCCGAGAGCGTCCCGTCCAGGAACGGCTGCATCATCTCCTCGCACTTGTCGCACCAGTCGATCATTTTCCGCTCCGGCGTCGGCCAAGCCGACGCCTGCGCTCCCTGGCCGGCTCCGTCGAGCCTACGCCCGCGTCGCGGCGGCCAAGCGGCATGATCATGCCGCCACCGACCGGTCGGCGAGGTTCTTCTTCAGGATCCGGCGGCCGCGGTGGAGGCGCGACATCACGGTCCCGATCGGGATGTCGAGGATCTGCGCGGCGTCGGCGTAGGAGAACTCGCCGATGTCCACGAGGACGATCGTGTCGCGAAAGTCGTGCGGGACGTCGGCGAGCGCCTCGACGATCGAGTCCTGGCTGAGCCGCTCGAGCACGCGCTCCTCGTCCGGGTTCTCGTCGGGAACCTGCGACTCGAGCTTGTTGTAGAGGAAGTAGTCGCCGGCCTCGTTGTCGAGCGAGGTCGTCTGCGGGGTCCGCTGCTGGCGGCGTCCGCGATCGATGTTCAGGTTCGTGAGGATGCGGAGGAGCCAGGCACGGAGGTTCGTCCCCGGCGTGTACTGACGCCAGGAGCGGAACGCGCGCTCGTAGGTCTGCTGCACGAGGTCGTCGGCCTCCTCACGGGAACCGACCAGGCGACGGGCCACGCGGTAGACCTGGTCACTCAACTCCAGCGCCTCCTCTTCGAAGCGAACACGGTCCCTCGCTTCCTGGGCGAGCCTACGGCTGTCGGCGGCTGACGATGCGCTTTCGCTCATCCGGCGGCCACCCTAGCAGGGGCATAAACGCTCACCCGCGGCCCTGGATTCCCGGCGAATTCAGGCGAACTGCTGCTCGCGAAAACCACCGCGCGCCATCGCCTCGACGATCGCGTCCCTGGACGTCAACCCGTCGTCATAGGTGAGGACGACCTGGCCCATCAGGTTGGCGTTCGCGGCCTCGAGCCCCGTCGTGCCTTCGAGCGTCTTCGCGAGTCGCATCACGCACTTCTCGCAGCGAATGCCGCTGACCTGGATCGTCTCGGAGACCGAAGCCACACCGTCAGCCTAGCGAGCGGGTAACGAGATCCGCCGCCACGGCCTGCGCCGAATCCGGTGCGAGCTGCAGGTCGGCTTCACAGGCGCCGGGATCGAGGCGCTCGAGCAGCTCGGCGCCGCCGAGTGCTCGCGCCGCGGGCCGGACGAGCTCCAACAGCTCGGCCCCGAGCTCGTCCGCCGGCACATAGCTCGAGCCGTCCGGATGCATGAGCCGCGCGCGGGGGCCGAACCGTGCTGCCGACCAGCGGTTCTGGCTGTAGTCGGCCCGCCCGCGGTCGGCGAGCAACAGGGCGTTCGCCGGCAGCCCGTCGCCGAGCGCGGTCGCGCAGAGCGCCTGCAGGAGCGCCGCGAACGCCGCCGACAGATGGACGTCCGTCGGCTGGTCGGGGACACGCACCTCGAGCGTGCCGAGCTTCGGATGCGGGCGGACGTCCCACCAGATGCGCGTGTAGTCCTCGGCGACGCCGAGCGAAGCGAGCCTCTCGACCCACGACTCCCACTCCTCATACGACGCGAACGCGGGCGGTGCGCCGGCGCGCGGCAGCTCGGCGAGGATCGGCGCACGGTTCGATGCCATCCCGTTGAGCTCCCCCGCGAACCAGGGCGAGTTGGCCGACATGCCCAGCACGACCGGCAGCCACGGGACGATCGCCTCGAGGCAACGCCAGCAGTCCTCACCCGACGGCATGCCGACATGCACGTGCAGCCCCTGCACGCCCTGGCGGCGCACCGAGATGCCGCCGTAGCCGACGAACGTGACGTACCGCTCCTCCTTGACGATCGGCTGCGCCTCGGGGCGTGCGAACGGATGGGTCGCGGCGGCCGCGATCGCCAGGCCCTCCGCCCCTGCGGCAGTCGCCGCGGCGCGCCGAAGAGCGGGCAGCGCCTCGTCGACCTCCACGGCCGACGCACAGACGTTCGTGTTGATCTCGAACACCGAGGCGAAAAGCTCGGTCTTCAACGAGCCGGGCAGCTCCAGGCCCTCGACGCCACTCAGGATCCGGTCGACCGCAGCGACCTGACCGAAGGTTTCGGCGTCGAGGATCATCAGCTCCTCCTCGACACCGAGCGAGAACGGCGTGGACTCGCCGAACCGCCGCTCGCCGATCACGACTGCGTGTGCGCCTTGACCCCGTGCACCGGGCGGCCCGCCGCGACCCAGGCGTAGTACGACGCGCTCGGGCCGAACTCGGAGCGGTAGCCGGTGACGCGCGGGTTGCGTCCGACGTCGCGGGCCCGCGCGGCGTGCCGGAGCAGATTGATGTCGTCCAGCTCCTGCCAGACGAGGATCAGATGGGCCGCGGTCATGAACTCCGCCACGAACGAGCAGCCGGATGCCGGGCACGGAAACGGGTCCGTGCGCACGCAGAACCACCCGTCGTAGTTCCCGCCGTCCTCCTGCCAGAGCTCTTCTTCACCCTCGACAACCGTGTGCTCGAGGACGATCTGCCCGCGCTCCATCGGGGACAAGGTAGCGGGGAAGAGCAGATGGAGACCGGCGCGAAGCCGGCCCCGGGTCAGCCTCGCTGGCCGAGCTTGGCGGTGACCGTCTTTTTCGAGCCGTTGCGGTAGATCTCGAGCTTCAGCTTGTCGCCGGGCTTGCGCTGCGAGATCGCGTCGCGGAGCTGCTGGTAGGTGGTCACCGGCGTGCCGTCGATCGCGACGATCATGTCGCCGCCGACCTGGTAGCTCTCGCCCTGGACGACGACCGCGGTCTTGCCGGCCTTGAGCCCGGCCTTGTCCGCGCCGCTCCCGGCCTGAACGTCCTGGATCAAGAGGCCGCTGCTCGACGGCAGGTGGAAGAGCCGTGCGAGCTGAGGCGTCACCGGGGCGGCGTCGAGCCCGAGGAACGCGTGCAGGGCCTTGCCACTCGAGATGATCTGGGCCGCGACGTTGCGAACCGTGTTGATCGGGATGGCGAAGCCGATCCCGACATTGCCCTGGCCGCCGGTCGTCCCGGTGGAGATCTGCGAGGTGACGCCGATCACGCGCCCGTGGGAGTCGATCAGCGGCCCGCCCGAATTGCCATGGTTGATGGCGGCGTCGGTCTGGATCGCATGGTCGATCGGCAGCGAGTTCGGCGCCTCGATCTCGCGCTGGACGGCGCTGACGACACCTGTCGTAAGGGTGCGCGTGAAACCGAACGGGTTGCCGATCGCGTCGACGGGATCGCCGACGACGACGGCGTCGGAGTTGCCGAGCTCCAGCGGAGTCAACGCACGCGCATGCGCGTCGATCTTGAGGATCGCAACGTCCGTGGACGGATCCTTGCCGACGACGGTGGCGGTGATCTCGTCCTGGCCGGAGAACGAGACCTGCACCTTCTTCGCGCCCTGGATCACGTGGTAGTTCGTGACGATGTGACCGGCCTTGTCGATCACGAAGCCCGACCCGAGCGACTCGCTCGTCTGAGGTGTCGTGGGCAGCAGGTTGAACGGATCGGTCGACACCTGCGAGACCGACGTCGCGGTGATCTGCACCACTCCGGGGGCATCGCGGCGGTAGATCTGTTCCGCCGTCAGCCCTCCACCACTCGCGGGGGTCTGCGAGGTGGTGCGGATCGCCGTCGACTCCGTGACCTGCTGGACGGTCGTCGTGCTGCCGAGCTTTCCGAATGCCGCCGCACCGCCGAGCGCGAGAGCGCCACCGACGACTGCGACGACCAGGAGCTCGGCGACGCGGGCAGAGAGAATGCGGCTGCGAGCCACGACTCCCGTTATAACCGCAGGAAGTTCAATGTCTGTGTGCGGCGATTAAAAGGCAGTTAAGAGTGCTGAGAGAGCAGTTCCTCCTCGATCCGGATGTCGTGTTCCTGAACCACGGTTCGTTCGGTGCCTGCCCGGCACCCGTGTTCGAGGCCTATCAACGGTTTCAGCGCGAGCTGGAGCGCCAGCCGGTCGAGTTCCTCGCCCTCGAACGACGCTTCCCGGAGCTGCTGGAGACAGCCCGCACGCGGCTCGCGAAGCACGTCGGGGCGGTCTACGGGGACCTCGCCTTCACTCCGAACGCGAGCTCCGCCCTGAACGCGGTGGCCCGCTCGCTCGAGCTCGGCCCCGGCGACGAGGTGCTGCTCGGCGACGCCGAGTACGGCGGGATGGAGCTGCTCTGGCGCCACGTGGCCGAGCGCTCCGGCGCCAAACTCGTGCACCGGCCGGCGGCGGAGCTCGATCCGGGCCCGCGGACGCGCGTCGTCTTCTGCTCGCACATCGAATGGACGAGCGGGCGGGTCAACGACATCGCGGAGATCTGCCGGCGTGCGCGCGCCACGGGTGCGCTCTCGATCGTCGACGGGGCGCACGCGCCCGGCCAGATCGACCTCGACCTCGACGCGCTCGGGGCCGACGTCTATGCCGGCAACTGCCACAAGTGGCTGTGCGCGCCCAAGGGGACGGGCTTCCTCTACGCCCGGCCCGAGGCGCAGACGTGGATCGAGCCGCTCGTCATCTCGTGGGACTGGCTCGACGGCGCAGCGTTCCACGAGCTGCACCGCTGGCAGGGGACGCGCGATCCGTCCGCGTTCCTGGCCGTGCCGGCCGCGATCGACTTCCAGGCCGAGCACGGATGGCCGACGGTCCGCAGGCGCTGCCACGAGCTCCTCGCGGCACGCGAGTTCGGGCTCGAGCCGCTGACCGGCGACTTCTTGCAGATGCGGGGCTTCCGCATCGACCACCCCGACCCGGACGCCCTGAAGCGTCGGCTCTACGAGGAGCATCGAATCGAGGTGCCGGTGTTCGAGACGGCACACGGCTGGGTGCTCCGCGTCTCGGTGCAAGGGTACAACGACGAGGCCGACCTGCACGCGCTCGAGGTCGCGCTCGCGGCTGTCGGCTAACCGAGCTCTCGCGCGGGCAGCTTCTCTTCCGCTTGGCGCGTGACGCGATAGGCCGCGGCTCCGGGGCGGCACGAGACGATCTCGCGCAGCTCGGAGCCGGCGTAGTACAAGCCGACGCCGTCGTCGGCGGCGATTCCCTCCGGAAAGCCGTCGTCGACCAGCGCGTGGTATCTCGGCCGCCGCCGCTCCTCCCCGTCGTAGTGCGGACAGGCACTGCCGGGCAGGAAGCCCAGGCAGTCGAGACCCGCGAGCTGCGGGCCGAACGAGTCGGTGACGCCGGCCTCGAACCAGCAGATCATCCCGGCGCTCGCGCCCCAGAGGACGATCCCGCTCTCCCACGCCTCGCGCAGCAGCACGTCGATCCCGTGCGTCTTCCAGATCGCCAGCAGGTTCGCTGTGTTGCCGCCGCTGACGCAGATCGAATCCTGGGACAGGATCAGGTCGCGCAGATCCTCCGGCGGCCAGGGAAACGTGCACAGGTGGTTGAGCTCGGCCCGGCCACGGAACAGCTCGTAGAAGCCGACGATTGCCTCCGCCGACTCCGCTGTCGCGGTCGGAATGTAGAGCAGCCGCGGCTTCGGCTTCCCCGTCAGGCCGAGGACGTAGTCGTGCAGAAGCCTCGTCTGCTCCGCCGTGTCGCCCCCTCCCCCGAGGCCGACGATGTGCCGCTCCATCGCCACAGCACGAGTTTGCCAGGGCGCCCGCTCTCGTGCGTCTGCTTCAATCGGGGCAATGGCCTCGCCGTCGCAGCTGCAAGTCGGAGACCGCTCCTACGAGATCTTCCGGCTCGATGCGCTGCAGGCCTCCTACGACATCGCGCGCCTGCCGTACACATTGCGCGTGCTGCTGGAAAACGTGCTGCGAAACGGCGGCGAGGCAGACGTCGAGGCCGTTGCACGGTGGGATGCGAAAGCCGAGCCCTCCCACGAGATCTCGTTCGCGCCGTCGCGCGTCCTGCTGCAGGACCTGACGGGGGTGCCCGCGGTTGTCGACCTCGCCGCGATGCGGAATGCAATGGCCGATCTCGGCGGCGACCCGGCGAAGATCAACCCGCTCATCCCCGCCGAGCTCGTGATCGACCATTCGGTCCAGGTGGACGCGTTCGCGTCGCGTACGGCGTTCGGGCGCAACGTCGAGCTCGAGTTCGAGCGCAACCACGAGCGCTACCTCTTCCTGCGCTGGGGCCAGGAGTCGTTCACCGGCCTCAAGGTCGTGCCTCCCGGAACGGGGATCTGCCACCAGGTCAACCTCGAGTACCTCGCGCGCGTGGTCGAGGATCGCGACGGCGTGGCGTTCCCCGACACGCTCGTCGGGACCGACTCGCACACGACGATGGTGAACGGCCTCGGCGTTCTCGGTTGGGGGGCAGGCGGCATCGAGGCAGAGGCCGCGATGCTCGGCCAGCCGCTCTCCATGCTCGTGCCGCAGGTCGTCGGCTTCAAGCTCAGCGGCGCGCTGCCCGAAGGCGCGACCGCGACCGACCTGGTGTTGACGGTGACCGAGATCCTGCGCAAGACGGGCGTCGTCGGGAAGTTCGTCGAGTACTTCGGGGAGGGCGTTCCCTCCTTGCCGCTCGCAGACCGGGCGACGCTCGGGAACATGTCGCCCGAGTACGGAGCCACGTGCGGCTTCTTCCCGGTCGACCAGGTCACGCTCGACTATCTCGCGCTGACCGGGCGCAGCCCGGAGCGCATCGCGCTCGTCGAGGCCTACTGCAAGGAGAACCTGCTCTGGCACGACCCGTCGGACCACGCGACCTACTCGCAGGTTGTCGAGCTCGACCTCGGCGACATCGAGCCTTCCCTGGCCGGCCCGCGCAGGCCGCAGGACCGGGTGCCCCTCGCCTCGGCGAAGCAGTCGTTCATCGACACGCTCGGCTCGTTCGGCGCCGACTACCGCAACGGATCACACGACCGTGCGGTCGCCGACACGTTTCCCGCGTCCGACCCGACCACCGAACAGCAGCCGGCCGGCGAGCCGCTGTCCGACGAGGCACCCGTGGCCACCGTCGCGGGCACGGGCCATCACCGCGTACCGGTGTCGGGCGCCGACTACGAGCTGGATCACGGCTCCGTCGTGATCACGGCGATCACGTCGTGCACCAACACCTCGAACCCGCAGGTGATGGTCGCCGCAGGCCTGCTCGCGCGGAACGCGATCGAGCGGGGCCTCCAACGCAAGCCGTGGGTCAAGTCGTCGCTCGCACCCGGCTCGAAGGTGGTGACGCGCTACTACGAGCAGGCAGGCCTGCAGTCCTATCTCGACCAGCTCGGTTTCAACACGGTCGGATACGGCTGCACGACCTGCATCGGGAACTCGGGCCCGCTCGCCGACGAGATCTCGGCTGCGATCAACGAGGGCGACCTCGTCGTGTGCTCGGTGCTCTCGGGCAACCGCAACTTCGAGGCCCGCATCCATCCGGAGGTGAAGGCCAACTACCTGGCATCTCCGCCTCTGGTCGTCGCCTACGCCCTCGCCGGCCGCATGGACATCGACTTCGCGACGGAGCCGATCGGCACCTCGAACGACGGTGACGACGTGTATCTCCGCGACCTCTGGCCGAGCGCGCGCGAGATCGGCGAGACGATCGCGTCGTCGGTGCGCGCCGAGCAGTTCGCCGAGACCTATGACGACGTCTTCACCGGCGACGACGCCTGGCGGGCACTCGCCGTGCCCGAGGGTCAGCTCTTCCGCTGGGAGCCCGGCTCGACCTACGTGCGGCAGCCGCCCTACTTCGAGGGGATGTCACGCGACCCCGCCGTGGTCCCCGATGTGGTGGACGCGCGCGTCCTGGTCTGGCTCGGCGACTCGGTCACGACCGACCACATCTCGCCCGCCGGGTCGATCAAGCCCGACTCGCCGGCCGGGGCGTATCTCGTCGAGCACGGCGTCGAACGCAGGGACTTCAATTCGTACGGCGCGCGGCGCGGCAACCATGAGGTGATGGTCCGCGGCACGTTCGCAAACGTCCGCCTGCGCAACAAGCTCGTTCCCGGCTCGGAGGGAACGTGGACGGTGCACGTCCCGTCCGGCGACGAGCTGACGATCTACGACGCGTCGAAGCGGTACCTCGCGGAGGGAACGCCGCTCGTCGTCCTCGCCGGGAAGGAGTACGGCTCGGGCTCGTCGCGCGACTGGGCTGCGAAGGGGCCGAATCTCCTCGGCGTCAGGGCCGTGATCGCCGAGTCGTACGAGCGCATCCATCGCTCGAACCTCCTGATGATGGGGATCCTGCCGCTGCAGTTCGAGGACGGGGAGTCGCCGGAGTCGCTCGGGCTGACCGGCCGCGAGCGCTTCTCGATCACCGGCGTGGCGAACGGAGAGGCCGACCGGGTGACGGTGCGAGCCGACGACGCCGAGTTCCACGCCCGCGTGCGCCTCGACACGCCGCGCGAGCGCGAGTACCTCCAGCACGGCGGGATCCTCCCGTACGTGCTGCGCAAGCTGCTCGCGGCCTAGTCCTCCGTGAGCGCGACGCAGCCGCAGAGTCCCGCCGAGGCACCGTCGCTCGTCGTGGTCACCGGCCCGCCAGGTTCGGGGAAGTCTGCCGTGGCAGCCGTCCTGCGTGAGCAGCTCGAGCTGCCGCTGATCGCGAAGGACAGCCTCAAGGAGGCGCTCGGCGGGGCACTCGAGATCCAGGGCCGGGCGGAATCGCAGCCGCTCGGCGCGGCGGTGTTCACGCTGCTCGCGCACGTCGCCCACGAGCTCCTCGCCAACAACGTCTCGTTGATCGCTGAAGGAAACTTCCAGGCAGCCTCCGTGCTCTTCGTCGATCTGCCGCCCGCTCGAATCGTGCAGGTGCACGTCACCGCCGAGCCGGCGCTGCTTCGCACACGCATGCTCGAACGGGCAGGGAACCGTCACCCCGTGCACTGGGACGCCGACGCCGCCGACGAGGTGGCAGCCCGTGCCGCCGCAGGCGACTGGTCGGCGCTGCCGCTCCCGGGCGACCTCGTGGAGATCGACACGACGACGTGGCCTGATCTGAGCGAGGTCGCCGCGCGGGTCGCGGCGCTCCTGGGCGACACGACGGGGCCACGCTCTCGCTAGGCTCCGGCCACCGGGGTGCCCCAGCACGGGGCTGAGATCACACCCGTCGAACCTGATCCGGGTCATGCCGGCGAAGGGAGGACCGAGTGCCCGATACCGACACGCCTTCCTGGGGCATCGAGCCCGTTCCCGAGCGCCTGAGAGTGCTCGGCACGTTCGACGGCTTCCTGCTCTGGGCGAACCTGTCGGTGTCACTGCTCGTCATCGTCGCGGGCGCGTTTCTCGTCCTGCCGGCCGACCAGTTCGGGCTCGCGCTCTCACTGCCCGTCGCGCTCGCCGCGATCGTTGCCGCGGCGGTCGTCGGCAACGTCCTCCTCGGGCTCGGAGGGCTGATCGGAGCCGACGCGCGCGTGCCGAACATGGTGCTGCTGCGCGCGCCGCTCGGACGCCGCGGCTCCTACCTGCCGACCGGCCTGAACATCCTGCAGTGCCTCGGCTGGTCGGTGTTCGAGCTGATCATCATCGCGACCGGCGCGAGCGCGCTCTCGAAGCAGGTGCTCGGCTTCGGAGGCGTCTCCTTCTGGAAGATCACGTTCGGGATCGTCGCCATGGCCCTGGCGTTGCTCGGCCCCGTCGGGTTCGTGCGCAAGTACGTGCGCAAGTTCGCCGTGTGGGTCGTGATCGCCTCGCTCCTGTACATCTCGTGGTGGTCGCTCCACGGCCAGCATCCCGTACGGATCTGGCATCGAGGCGGCTCGCATGCCTTCTGGCCCGGTTTCGATCTCGTTCTCGCGTCGGTGATCAGCTGGACGCCGCTCGTCGCCGACTACACCCGCTTCTCGCGGACCCGGGCAGGCGGCTTCTGGAGTGCCGGCGTGGGGTACTTCGTGCCGACGATCCCGCTGTTCGCGCTGGGCGCCATGATCGCGATGTCCCGGTCGATCAGCGACGCACCGGCTCTCCTCACCGCCGTCGCCGCCGGTGGCGCGGCGAGCCTGCTCGCCCTGCTCGCGCTGACGGTGGACGAGAGCGACGAGGCGTTCGCAAACGTCTACTCGGGTGCTGTCAGCCTCCAGAACCTCCTGCCGCGCGTACCGCAGCGGGCGCTCGTCGGCGGCGTCGCGTTGGTGGCAACCGTCGGCGCGCTCATCGTCGACTTGCGGAACTACCAGCCGTTCCTCTACCTCCTGGGATCGTTCTTCGTCCCGCTCTTCGCCGTCTTGCTGGCCGACTGGCTGCTCTCCGGCCGGCACTACTCGCGGGACGACGTGTTCCACGTGCCCAACCTGCGCCTCGAGATGATCGGCGCGTGGCTCGCGGGCTTCGTCGTGTACCAGTGGCTGTATCCACAGGGGCCCGGCTGGTGGACCCGGGTCGTCGCACACGCCCATCCGCACGCGCTGCCCTGGGGGGGCGCCTCACTCCCGAGCTTCGCCGTGGCGTTCGGGCTCGCCGCGCTCGCCCGCGTCGTCGCGAGGAGGCCCATACTCCTGAGCGCGTGATCGCGCTGCTCGGAAACCTCTCTCGAGATCTTCTCCCGGGCGAACCGCCTCGGGTGGGTGGCGGCTCGTACCACGGCGCCCGGGCGCTGCAGCGACTACGGGTGCCGGCGCGCGTGGTCGCACGCTGCGCCGCCACGGACAAGAGCACACTGCTGCCGTCCGTGATCGCACTCGGAACACCGGTGCGGTACGTGCCGGGTGAATCGACCGCGACCTTCTCGTTCTCGTATGACGGCGACGTGCGGACGATGACGATCGATGCCCTCGGCGACGCCTGGTCGCCCGCCGATCTGCCCGAGCTGCCGTCGGGACGCTGGGTGCATGTAGCCCCGCTCGCCCGGCACGAGTTCCCGCTCGAGACGATCGCCGCCCTCGCCAGGCGGCGCCGGGTCTCACTGGACGGCCAGGGGCTCGTCCGCGCACCACGGCTCGGCCCGCTCGAGCTCGACGGAGACTTCGACCGCGACCTGCTGCGGCACATCTGGGTGTTGAAGCTCGCCGATGAGGAGGCGGAGGTGCTGGGCGACCCGGCCGCGCTCGGCGTGCGCGAGGTCGTGGTCACGCACGGTTCCCGAGGGTCGACCGTGTACTGCGGCGGCCACGCCGAGCTCGTGCCCGCCCGGGCCTTCCCCGGCGATCCGACGGGAGCCGGGGACGCATTCGCCACCGCCTACGTCGTCGGCCGTAACGCAGGCTTTTCACCCACGGGAGCCGCACGCCGTGCAACAGCGGTGGTTGCGTCGTTGATCGCCCCATGAAGGTGCTCATCTCGACCGTTGCCGGCCCGTTCTCCGTCGACCTCGAGACGGACGAGGTCGACCCGTGGGACGGGGAGGTCGGCCTTCCGCAGGCGCCCGTGCTCAACCTGCCGCGCGTGCTCGCCGCAGCGGCAGCCGGCGCCACCGTCGTGGCGGTCGTCGATGCCAAGCCGCCACTGCTCATCTCCTACGACACCGGCTCGACCTGGCGCGAATCCGGCCGCGGGCTGCCCGCCGGACGCGCGGTGGCAGTCGCCGAAGACAATCCCGACCTGATCGTCTATGCCGGGCGAAACAGGCTCTTCCTCTCCCGGAACGGCGGCGTGTTCTGGAGCTCGCTCGCCGTGGAGCTGCCGGAGATCGTCGCGGCCGTGTTTCCGGGAAGCTGAGATCGACCGCCGGCGTTCTTTCTCATAGGCTCTGTGTCCCGGTTCTACGAGAAGGAGATCACGCATGGCGTTGCAGCTCGGCGATACCGCCCCAGATTTCGAGGCTCAGTCGACGGAAGGCCCGATCAAGTTCCACGAGTGGATCGGCGACTCGTGGGCCGTCCTCTTCTCCCACCCCAAGGACTTCACCCCGATCTGCACGACCGAGCTCGGGTACATGGCCAGCATCCAGCCGGAGTTCGATCGCCGCGGCGTGAAAGTGATCGGCCTCTCGGTGGACTCGCTCGACCGCCACTCCGATTGGGTGAACGACATCGAAGAGACGCAGGGCCACGCTCCGAACTATCCGATCATCAGTGACGACGACTTCACTGTCTCGAAGCTCTACGGGATGCTGCCGGCGGACACGTCGGGCGACTCGGCGCCGCGTACGCCGGCCGACAACCAGACGGTGCGCAACGTCTTCGTGATCGGGCCGGACAAGAAGGTGAAGCTCATCCTCATCTATCCGATGACCACCGGCCGGAACTTCGACGAGGTCCTCCGTGTGATCGACTCGCTGCAGTTGACCGCCAAGCATCGTGTGGCGACGCCCGCTCAGTGGCAGCAAGGGGAAGACGTCGTGATCGCCGGCTCGGTCTCGAACGACGAGGCGAAGGAGATCTTCGGCGAATGGGAAGAGCCGAAGCCCTACATCAGGATCGTGCCGCAGCCGCAGTAGTTCGACGTCACAAATCCAGCGCGGCGTGAGCGCCGTAGGTTTGACATGCGCTGGTCGCTCTTCGTCGGCTTCTTCGCTCTGGGCCTCGCCACGGCGGTGTTCGCCGCCCGCGGCGGCTCGGCCAGGTCAACGGACGGGACGTTGTCGGCGGCGGTCGGCCCCGGGTTCTCGATCTCGCTGACCCAGGGCGGCTCCGCCGTCACGACGCTCGCGCCGGGGACGTACACGGTGAACGTCTCCGACATGTCGACCCTGCACAACTTCCACCTGAGCGGGCCAGGGGTGAACCAGGCGACCGACGTCGACACGACCAGCTCACCCACCTGGACGGTCACGTTCGTCGCGGGGTCCTACCACTTCCAGTGCGACGCGCACCCGACGATGCTGCACGGGGACTTCACGGTCGGCTCGAGCGGGGGGACGACAACGGCACCGGCGACGACGGGCTCGCCGACGACAACGACCACGGGCACGTCGACGGGAACGACGACGGGCCCGGGAACGACGGCACCGGTGACCACGACCTCGGCGACCACGACGACCGCGCCGGCGACCACGACAACGGTCACGTCCACCCCGGCCCCGAAGCTGACCGCGCGGCTCGTGAAGGTGCAGGCCACGCGTTCGCGCATCTTGGTGACTGTGAAGCTGAGCCGCCCGGGCCAGGCCGCTGCTGATCTGATCGACAAGCATGGCAAGCGGGTCGCCCACGTCGCGACCCGCGTGCGCACGACCGCGAAGTTGACGCTCCGCCCAGCTCGCCGGCTGAGCCCCGGACGCTACGCCTTTCGTCTACGCGTGACCGCGGCCGGTCGCGCGCTCGTCATCACGCGCACGCTACGCATCGCCTGAACGCTTAGAAGCTGAACTCGCCGCGTGCGACGATGACGGCCGAGCCGCCGACGGTGACGCGCTCGATCGAGTCACCCGTCCCGAAGGCGGTGGCGTAGAGCGTCGAGGGGCGACCGATCTCGGTTCCCTGGGAGATCTCGATCCGCTCGCCAAATGCAATGCGCCCATGACGGGCCAGGTGGACGGCGAGCGGGCCTGCGGCCGACCCCGTCGCCGGGTCCTCGGCGACGCCGTGATTCGGGGCGAACATGCGGGTCTTCCAGCGAGAGCCGTCGCGGGCGAAGCAGTTCGTGCCGTCCTGTGTGGCACGCGCCAGGGCGCCGACGTCGGGTGCAAGCGCCGCCACTGCTTCCGCCGACTCGAGCTCGACGTACACGTGACCGGGCCCGAGGTCGTAGCGCTCGACCGGCAGCGACGAGCCGGACACGCCGACTGCGCTCAGGATCGGCGCAGGGTCCGCAACGGTCTGCCAACGCGGGAGCGGCTGGTCCATCAGCCCGAACACGATGCGAGGACCGTCCCGCTCGAGCTCGACGGGGACGACGCCGGCCGCGGTCTCGAGCCGGATCACGATCTTCGACAGAGGGCCGCCGAGCACGAACGCGGCCCCGAGCGTCGGGTGGCCGGCGAACGGAAGCTCGACGGCCGGCGTGAAGATCCTGATGCGAACGTCTGCTTCGTCGTTCGAGGGCGGGAGGACGAACACCGTCTCGGAGAGGTTCGTCTCCTTCGCCAGCGCCTGCATGGTCAGCTCGTCGAGATCGCGCGCGTCCGTGAAGACGGCGAGCTGGTTGCCGGCAAGAGGAACGTCGGTGAAGACGTCGGCGATGACATAACGGAAACGCCGCATGATGCGACTCTAACCGGAGGCCGCCGAGTGGCCGAGGGGCGCCTTCCGGCGCCCCTCGGCACATCCGATGTGAAGTGCCGGCTAGCTCTCGGCAGGCAGCAGGAACTCCGGTTCCTGACTCGCCTCGAGCTGCTCGAGCTCGATCTCGCTGCCCATCCGGACCGGGCCCTTGAACCACTTGTGGGCCGAGAGCACCCACCAGCCGCCGAAGAGCAGGAACGCACCTGCGATCGTGAGCGGGGCATAGTTCGCCAGGTTCCAGTCGAAGGCCGGGTTGCTGTGACCCGGAATGCCGCCTGGGCTCGTCGGAAGCATGAAGATGACGGAGATCAGGACGACCCAGACGATCGCGATCGGGTTGATCCACTTGTAGTGCTTGCCGAGGCTCCATGCTCCCCGTTCGAAGCTCGCACCCTGCCGATAGCGCAGGATCACGGGCAGGATGAACGCGATGTAGAGACCGGTCGTGCCGACCGAGGTGCCGACGTAGTAGCCGGCGAGGTTGTTCCACCAGGTCGGCAGCATCAGCAGGAACGCGGCTGACGCTACGGCGGCGACCGAGAACACGGGCACGCGATGCCGTGAGACCTTCCGCCACGCCTGATGCCCCGGGACGGCGCGGTCACGGGAGAACGCGAAGAGCATCCGCGAGCCCGAGGTGACGCACGCCGTCAGGCAGTAGAACTGTGCCGCCACGACGATGAAGAGCAGGAACTCGGCCCAGGTCTTGCTCATCGAGGTCTGCCAGATGTACGTCGTGATGTAGGTGAACTGCGTCTGCACCTCGGTCTTGTTCGGGATCGCGAACGTGATCGCGACGAGCAGGATGAACCCTGCGATGACCGAGACGACGACGGAGTAGAGCATCCCCGTTGCGGCGCCGCGGGAAGCCGAATGGGTCTCCTCCGACATGTGCGCGGACGCGTCATAGCCCGTCAGGGTGTACTGGGCCATGCCGATCGAGCCGATCGCGAAGACCATCAGGAAGATGAGGCTTCCCCACCCGTGCCCCGAGAAGCCCGAGTTGTTGATCGTCTGTCCGAAGACGTAACTGACGGACTGGTGATGCGACGGGACGAAGATGCAGGCGCCGACGATGATCAGGACGCCGGCAACATGCCACCAGGCGGAGATCGAGTTGATCAGCGACGTGATGCGGACGTCGAACACGTTCAACAACGCCGCCAGGAGCAGGAAGAGCGCGAACATGTAGAAGATGTGCTGGCGGTCGTTCGAGTAGCCCCACCAGAGGTTGAAGAGCGAGGTCGCGTAGATGGCCAGGCCGTAGCCGACGGCGCCGATGATCCCGATCAGCCCGATCAGGTTGAACCAGCCCGTGAACCATCCCCACGCCGCGCTGCCGAGCTTCGACGACCAGTAGTAGAGACCGCCGGCGGTCGGATAGGTCGAGGCAATCTCGGCCATCGAGAGGGCAACGAACGTCGTGAAGGTGCCGACGATGATCCAGCCCCACGTGACGGCGACCGGACCGCCCCACTGGAATGCGAGGTAGTACGACGTCAGGCATCCGGCGAGAACCGAGATGATCGTGAAACTGATCGCGAAGTTCCGGAATGCACTCATCGCTCGGAAGAGCTCCTGGGCGTAGCCCAGGCGGTGCAGGGTCTGCTCGTCCTCCGATAGGCGCGGCCCGCCCGTTGCGGGTGCTTCACTGCTCATACTCCTGCCTCCCTGGTGGTTTGACTCGACCCCTCGACCCGAGCAAAGTGACGTCTCACGTACTGAAGCCTGGCCATCTTGTCAGGGTTGTGCGACGAAGTCACTATGGGCAACCAACCTGAAGAAGGAGACGTGTGCTGACGCTGGAGGAGCTCCGGGGAGACCCGTCGATCGACACGGTGATCATGGCGTTCACCGACATGCAGGGGCGTCTGATGGGGAAGCGCCTGCACCGCGATTTCTTCTTCGAGCAGGTCGACCACGACCACGGGACCGAGGGCTGCAACTACCTCCTCGCGCTCGACATGGAGATGAACCCCGGCGAGGGGTATGAGCTTGCTTCGTGGGAGCGCGGCTACGGCGACTTCGACCTGCGACCCGATCTGGCGACGCTGCGGCGGATCCCCTGGCTCGAGGCGACGGCGCTCGTGCTGTGCGACGTCGCCTGGGGTGACGGCTCGCCGGTGCGGCCGTCTCCACGCCAGGTGCTGCGCGCACAGATCGATCGGGCGCGCGCACTCGGATTCGAGGTGATGGTCGGGTCGGAGCTCGAGTTCTACTTGCTGCGCGAGACGTACGAGGAGGCGCACCGTAAGCATTACGACGACCTGACCCCGTCGGTCCCGTACATCCTCGATTACCACATCCTGGCCACCACCTATGACGAGCCTCTGCTGCGCCAGATCCGCAACGGCATGCAGGGCGCCGGCATTCGCGTCGAGACCTCGAAAGGCGAGGCCTGGCCGGGCCAGCAGGAGATCAACTTCCGCTACGACGACGCGCTGACGATGGCCGACAACCACGTCGTCTACAAGAACGGGGCGAAGGAGATCGCGCATCTGAACGGGTGCTCGATCACGTTCATGGCGAAGCCGGATCACACCTGGATCGGCTCGTCCTGTCACATCCACTCGTCTCTCTGGCAGGGCAGCGACAGCGCGTTCGCCGGCGAGACGGAGACGTTCAGGCAGTACCTCGCGGGTCAGATCGCGTGCGCGCGCGAGCTCGCGATCTTCTTCGCACCGAACGTGAACTCGTACAAGCGATTCGCAGCCGGATCATGGGCGCCGACGACACTCGCCTGGGGTCGCGACAACCGCACGTGCGGGTTCCGCATCGTCGGCTCGGGCTCGGCGATGCGGGTCGAGTCGCGCATTCCGGGCGGCGACGTGAATCCGTATCTCGCGTTCGCTGCGACGATCGCCTCCGGTCTGCACGGGATCGAGAACGAGCTCGAGCTTCCGCCGGCGCTCGAGGGAAACGCGTACGTCTCGGATGCGGAGCGGTTTCCGTCGACGCTCCGCGAAGCAATCGCCGCGCTCGAGAACGGCTCGATCGCGCGCGGCGCACTTGGAGACGACGTCGTCGATCACTACCTCAACTACGCGCGCACGGAGCAAGAGCTGTTCGATCGCGTCGTGACGAACTGGGAGCGGGAGAGGTTGTACGAGCGTGGCTAAGCCCGTCGTCGGGATCACCACCTACCTGACGCGGGCGACGTGGGGCGCATGGGACATGGATGCGGCGCTCATCCCGGCGGACTACGTGCGTGCGGTCGAGCGGTCGGGCGGCGCGCCCCTCCTCGTGCCGCCGGGCGCGGACGTCGACGCGACGCTGGCCGTCGTCGACGGGCTCATCTTCTCCGGCGGCTCCGACCTCGACCCCGAGCTGTACGGGGACCGTGCGCACCCCGAGACGAACGGCGTCGTACGTGAACGCGACGACTTCGAACTGGAGTTGATGCGAGCGGCTCTCGCGCGCGATGTGCCTGTGCTCGCGATCTGCCGGGGCTCGCAGATGCTGAACGTTGCGCTCGGTGGCGGAATCGAGCAGCACGTTCCGGATCGGGTCGGCACCGACGTGCACAAGCAGACGGCGGGTGTGTTCGCCGAGCACGGCGTGGACGTGGCGCCGGACACCCGTCTCGGTGAGCTGCTCGGCGAACAACACGAGGTGAAGTCACATCACCACCAGGGTTTCGGCGAGCTCGGCGACGGCCTACGGGAGGCCGCCCGAGCACCGGATGGGACGATCGAGGCGCTCGAGGATCCGTCGCGGCGCTTCACGCTCGGCGTCCTCTGGCATCCGGAGGCGGGCGAAGACGCGGCCCTCTTCGACGCGCTGGTCGCAGAAGCAACCGCGTACGCCGCCGCGAAGCGGTAACCCTTAGCGCCACCCTTTTTCGGACAGCGCTTGGCGAGACCAGTCCCTTCGCCAAACGACGTAACGAAAGAGAAACAAGTCATCCACAGACGATGCGCGGCGGATGTGGACTGCTCTACGGTCGTCGAGTGCCACGCCGGCCCCCGATCAATCCAACCGGGTACTACCACGTGAGCTCTCGAGGTTGTTACGGGCGAACGCTCTACGACACGCCGGCGCAGCACGAAGTCTTTCTTCGCATGTACATGCGCACTGCTCGAAAGTACGGCTGGGAGACGCCCTCGTGGGCCTTGATGAAGAACCATCACCATTTCGTCATTCGGCTCACGGACGGCGGCCTGTCGGAAGGAATGCGAGAGCTCCACGGTGGCTATTCACGATGGATTCATGCGCTCTACGGGCAGACCCGCCAGGGCCACCTCTTCAGGCACGCGTTTTTCGCGCGCGAACTCGCGAGCGAAGGAGACGTTCTGATCGCCTGCTGTTATGTCGATCTCAACGCATCCGCCGCTCGACTCACCAGAAGCCCCGAAGACACGGTGTGGTGCGGCTACAGCGCAACAATCGGGCTCGAGCATCCGCGTCCCTTTCATGCACCTTCGGCGCTTCTCGAACTGATCAGCCCTCGACCCGCAGCCGCCCGAGCTGCCTACCGGCAACTCGTCCATGAGCGACTCGCCTATCGCGACCAAGGCCAGTCGCCAAACGACGGGGTTCGACGTGATTAGATCGGGGGCATGAGTCTCACCGTTCTGAATCCGGCGACCGAGGAGGCGATTGCCACCCTCGAGCAGGCCGGGGTCGACGAGACAGACGCCGCCGTCCGGCTCGCCCACGCGGCGTTCCCCGCTTGGCGGGCCGTCTCGCCTGCAGACCGCGGCAGGCTTCTGCGCCGGCTCGCGACGCTCGTCGAAGAGCACCACGAAGAGCTCGCGAGAATCGAGTCGCAGAACGTCGGCAAGCCGATCTCCGGCGCCCGCGGCGAGGTCGGGATGGTCGCCGATGTCTTCCACTTCTACGCAGGCGCAGTCGACAAGAAGCACGGTGAGACGATCCCCGTCGCCGGCGGCATCGACATGACATTCCGCGAGCCGCTCGGCGTCGTCGGCCTCATCGTCCCCTGGAACTTCCCGCTCAACATCTCGTCGTGGAAGCTCGGCCCGGCCCTTGCCTGTGGCAACACGGTGGTGCTCAAACCCGCCGAGCTGACGCCGCTCTCCGCGCTGCGCCTCGCCGAGCTGGCGCTCGAAGCAGGGATCCCCGAAGGCGTGCTCAACGTCGTCGTCGGCAAGGGCTCGATCGTCGGCCAGCGACTCGTCGAGCACCCCGACGTCGCGAAGATCGGCTTCACAGGCTCGACCGAGGTCGGCCGCTCCGTGATGGAAGGCGCCGCCGCCACGATCAAGCGCGTCACGCTCGAGCTCGGAGGCAAATCTGCGAACGTCGTCTTCGCCGACGCAGACCTCGAGAAGGCGGCGGCTGCGGCCCCTTACGCGGTCTTCGACAACGCGGGACAGGACTGCTGCGCGCGGTCGCGCATCCTCGTCGAGCGCAGCGTCTACGACCGCTTCGCGGAGCTGTTCGTCACCGCGACACGCGGCATCGAGGTCGGCGACCCGAGCTCGGACTCGACCGAGATGGGACCGCTGATCTCCGCGCAGCACCGCGACACCGTCGCCGGCTTCGTCGACGGCGAGACGCTGTACCGCGGCGAGATGCCGACGGGCAAGGGCTTCTGGTACCCGTGCACCATCGTCGAAGCGACAAACGACGATCGAATCGCCCGCGAGGAGGTGTTCGGCCCCGTCGCCGCGCTGATCCCGTTCGACGACGAAGCGGATGCGATCCGGATCGCGAACGACACCCCCTACGGCCTCTCCGGATCGATCTGGACGCAGAACGGCGGCCGCGCGCTGCGGGTCGCGCGTGCGCTCGACACCGGCGTGCTCAGCATCAACTCGAACAGCTCGGTGCGCGTCTCCACGCCGTTCGGCGGCTTCAAGCAGTCGGGCTTCGGCCGCGAGCTCGGAATGCACGGGCTGGACGGCTACTCGGAAGTGAAAAACGTCTACTACTCGACGGAGGGCTGATGGGGCGTCTCGACGGCAAGGTTTGTGTGATCACCGGAGCCGGCGGCGGCATGGGCCGGGACGCCACCATCCTGTTCAGCGAGGAAGGCGCACAGGTGTGTGCCGCCGACGTGAACTTCGCCGCGGCGCAAGAGACGGCCGCCCAGGCGCGCGATGCATTCGCCCACCAGGTCGACGTCGCCGACGAGGCGAGCGTCAAGGCCATGATGGACGCGACCGTCGAGCGTTACGGCGGCGTCGACGTCCTCTACAACAACGCGGGCATCTCACCGGACGACGACGCGTCGATCCTCGACACGAGTGTCGAGGCGTGGGATCGCGTGCAGGCAGTGAACACGAGAGGTGTCTTCCTCTGCTGCAAGCACGGAATCCCTCATCTGCTCGAGCGCGGCGGCGGCAGCGTGATCAACGTTGCAAGCTTCGTCGCGATCGTCGGCGCGGCAACCAGCCAGATCTCGTACAGCGCGTCGAAAGGAGCAGTCCTGTCGATGAGCCGCGAGCTCGCGGTGCAGTTCGCGCGGGACGGCGTGCGCGTGAACGCCCTCTGCCCCGGGCCGGTGGAGACGCCGCTCCTGCTCAACATCTTCGGCGACGATCCCGCGGCGCTCGAGCGCCGGCGCGTGCACTGGCCGACGGGCCGCCTCGCCAAGCCGCGCGAGGTCGTCAACGGTGCGCTGTTCCTCGCCTCGGACGAGTCGTCGTATGTCACCGGCTCGACGTTCCTCGTGGACGGCGGCCTGACGGCGGCCTACGTGACGCCCGAATAGTGCGCGTCTGTCTGATGATCGAGGGCCAGGAGGGTGTCTCCTGGGAGCAGTGGGTCGCGCTCGCCCAGGCAACGGAGAACGCGAACCTCGAAGGGCTCTTTCGCTCGGATCATTACCGCTCGATCGTGCGCGGCGAGCCGGCCGGCTCGCTTGATGCCTGGGCGACACTCGCCGGGCTGGCCGCGGTGACGAGCCGGATCAGGCTCGGCACGATGGTCTCCCCCGTCACGTTCCGCCGCGTCCCGGTGCTCGCGAAGATGGTCGCGACGGTCGACCACATCTCCGGCGGTCGGGTGGAGCTCGGGCTCGGCGCGGGCTGGTTCGAGGCCGAGCACGAGGCGTACGGGTTCGACTTCCCGCCGCTTTCGCAGCGCCTGGACGAACTGGATCGCCAACTGGCCGAGATCGTCCGCCACTGGGATGCGGCGCCGGAGATCCAGCCCAAGCCGCTGCAGCAGCCACATCCGCCGATCATCGTCGGAGGCACCGCGAAGCCCCGCACCGTCCGGGCGGCCGTCGCGCACGCCGATGAGTACAACACCGTCTGGCCGACGGTCGCAGAGGCCGGCGAGCGCAGGCGGGCCGTGGACGACGCGGCCCGGGCAGCTGGACGAGAGCCGCTCGTCTTCTCGATGATGACGAGCTGCGTCGTGGCCGACGACCCGGCCGACCTCCAGGAGCGGCTGGCCGCCTTCAGGGCGGTGACCGGCAGAGAGGAGCCGGCGATCTCCGGCACCGTCGACGAGGTCGCTAGCCAACTGCGGCTCTACGAAGAGGCGGGCGTCGAACGGGTGATGCTCCAGCACATCGCGCACGAGGACATCGACATGGTCGACGTACTGGGCCGCGTCGCAGCCCAACTAGGGTAGTGCCGTGCGCCTCTTCCTCGTCCGTCACGCCGAGGCCGCGCCGGGCGAACCGGACGCGCTCCGGCCGCTGACACCGGCCGGCGAGGCAGCGGCGCGCGCGCTCGCGGAGCGACTCGCCGCGGAGGACCTCGACGCCGTGCTGTCGAGCCCGCTCCTCCGGGCACGGCAGACAGCAGAACAGATCGCGCGCGCGGCGGGTCTCACTGCCGAGGTCGACGAACGTCTCGCGCCCGGCGCGACGGCAGACCGACGTTCGCGAGGCGGTCAGCGGCCGAGGCGAGTCGGTCGTCACGGTCGGACATCAGCCGGACTGCAGCGAGATCTTCCTCGACCTGACGGGCGAGGGACGCAACTTCGCGCCGGGCGCCGTCGCCGTGGTCGAACTGTGAACGCCGTTGCCGTGACGGGCCTGCGCAAGGCGTACGGCGCGCACGAAGCACTGCGCGGGATCGACTTCTCGATCGAGGTGGGCGAGGTGTTCGGACTGCTCGGCCCCAACGGAGCCGGCAAGACGACGACCGTCGAGATCCTCGAGGGGTACCGCGACCGCGACGCCGGAACGGTCGAGGTGCTCGGCGTCGACCCGCAACAGAGCGGCACGCCTTGGCGCCAGCGAATCGGCGTGATGCTCCAGTCGTCGTCGCTCTACCCGAGCCTGACCGCACGCGAGAGCCTGAGCGTGTTCGCCGGCTACTACGCGAGCCCGCGCGACGTCGACGAGGTGATCGAGATCGTGGGCCTCGCCGAGAAGGCGGAATCACGCGTGCGGACGCTCTCGGGCGGACAGCAACGCCGCCTCGACCTCGGCCTCGCGCTGATCGGAGATCCCGAGCTCGTCTTCCTCGACGAGCCGACGACCGGCTTCGACCCGGGGGCCCGGCGCACCGCCTGGGAAACCGTCCGCAACCTCCGCGCGCTCGGCAAGACGATCCTGCTCACGACCCACTACCTCGACGAAGCCGAACAGCTCGCAGACCGGGTCGCGGTGCTGCGCGACGGCGTGATCGTCCGCGAAGGATCGCCTGCCGATCTCACCGGCGGCACGGTCGAGACCGAGATCCGCTTCAAGCGCAACGGCCAGGACGTGGTCGAGCGGACGAACGATCCGACTCGACGGCTGCACGAGCTGACCGCGGAAGCGCTCGCGCGCGGCGAGGAGCTCGACGAGCTCGAGGTCCGCCGCCCCACGCTCGAAGACGTCTATCTGGAGCTCACCGCCGAGTGAAGCTCTTCCTGCATGAGCTGAGAACCGAGCAGATGCTCTTCTGGCGAAACCGAGAAGCCGCGTTCTTCACCTTCCTTCTGCCGGTGATCTTCTTCCTCGTCTTCGGCTCGATCTACGGCAAAAGCGTGATCACGAAGGAGCACATCAAGGCCGCGCCGTTCCTCCAGGCCGGGATGATCGGCTACGGCGTGGCGTCGACGGCGTTCGCCGGCCTCGCGATCACGATGGTGATCCGCCGCGAGAGCGGCGTGCTGAAGCGCATCCGCGCAACCCCGCTGCCCCCTTGGACATATCTGGTCGCAGTGCTCGTCTCGACGTTCATCACGTTCCTGATCGAGGCAAGCGTCCTGATCGTGCTCGGGCATCTCCTCTTCTCGGTCGCCTGGCCTGCACGGCCGTTCTCGCTCTTCCTCGTGCTCGTGGTCGGCGCTGCCGCGTTCGCCGCCATGGGCCTCGGGCTGACGGGCTACGTGCGTTCCGCGGAGGGCTCGTCGGCCGTGGTGAACTTCGTCTATCTGCCGATGGCGATCATCTCCGGCACGTTCTTCACGCCGAAGGAGTACCCCGGTTTCCTGCGCGCGATCGCGAACCTGCTGCCGCTCACCTACTTCACGAAGCTGACCCGCGACGTGATGGTGCTCCATCACCACATCTGGAACGAGACCGAAGCGCTCGCGGTCGTGCTCGGCTGGGGCGCAGTCGGCCTGGTCTTTGCGCTGCGCAAGTTCCGCTGGCAGCCACGCGAAGGCTGACCGCGGCCTCCGCTCAGCGCGTCAGCGTGATCTTCGAGAGCCCGACCGGGTTGTCGAGATCCGCTCCGCGCAGCTGCGCGAGCCGGAGCGCGGCAAGCTGGCCGGGCACGACCGCAACGAGCGGGCTCAGCCACTCCGGCACGCCGGCGACGAGTGGCAGTGCGACCTCGCCGTGTGCGAGCACACGGGCAACGTCCGAAACGACGATCACCCGCGCGCCGCGGCGAGCGACATCGGAAACGGCAACCTCCATCGCGTCGAGGGCCGGTCCTGACGGAGCGAGCGCGAACACCGGCCAGCCGGGCCCGATCGCCGCGACGGGCCCGTGCATCAGATCGGCCGCGGAGTATGCCTCGAAGAGCAGCCCGGACAGCTCGCGAATCTTCAGCGCAACCTCGAACGACGTGCAGTAGTTGATCCCGCGCGCGATCACCGTCCCGCCGTCGACAGGCCCCAGTGAGTCGAGGGCGGAGACGTCGCCCCACGAACGGTCGATCTGCGCCTGGATCTGCTCGGGCGCCCGGCGGAGCTCTTCGAGCGCGTGCGCATCGCCGGTGGTCGTCGCAAAGATCAACGCGACCGCGCCGAGCGAGTTGACGTAGGTCTTGGTGGCGGCGACCGCCTGCTCCTTGCCCGCTTCGAGTTTCACCACGGCATCGGCAGCAAGACCGAGCGGCGACGAAGGGGAGTTCGTGATGGCAATCGACGGCCGGCCCTGGCGCTTGGCCTCGCGCACGACCTCGACCACGTCCGGCGACTCACCGGACTGCGAGATCCCGACGACCAGCGCACCGTCGAGGCGCGGTGGCTGCTCGTACAGCGTGAAGAGCGACGGCGTCGCGAACGCCACCGGGACTCGGTGGGCGCGGCCGAGCAGGTACTGGGCATAGCGCGCGGCGTTCGATGAGCTTCCTCGCGACGCGATCAGGACGTACTGAACGTCGGTCCGGCGGAAGAGCCCGGCGATCTCCTCGGCAAAGCCGAGCTGCTTCTCGATCAGCCGGGCAAGTGCTGCAGGCTGGTCGCGAAGCTCTTGCTCGAGATGGCTCGTCACAGGCCGAGCGCCTCCCCTGCCGCGGCGAGTGAGGCGCGACCGCCGCCGTAGGTCGCGACGTAGCCTCGGGCGAGCACCGGGCGCCACATGGGGAGGCCGGTCTCCACCACGATCACCCCGGGTACGTCGGCCGCTTGCCGCATCCACGCGTGACGGTGTGCGTCGCGAACGACGTACACGTCCGCGCGCGGCACCAGCTCGCCCTCCCGGACGACAGACGCCTCGCCGAGCCCATGCTCGGCCTCGCCGGCGGCGATGTTCGCCGGCGGCCGCAGCTCGACGATCACCGGCGCCCGCGAGAGCGCCACGTCACCTTCGACAATGAGCGCGCGGCCCGCTCCGGCAGCCGCACCCGCATGGTCGGCAGCGTGCACAGCCGGCCTGGCCCAGTCGGCGAGCCGGGCGATTCTTCCTGCCGCCTCGCGGAGCCGGCCCTCGTCCACCTGCGCAACGAGGGCGGCGCGGATGCGGTCGACGGCGTCCTCGCCGAGATCGTGGCCGACACAAAGCGCATCGACGCCTGCGGAGAGTGCCTGGACCGCGGAGCTCTCGACCCCCACCGTGTCGGACACCGCCTTCATCTCCAGCGCATCCGCCATGACGACGCCGTCGAAGCCGAGCTCGTCGCGCAGCAGGCCCTGGATCAGCGCCGGGTCGATGGTGGCGGGCAGATCGTGCACGCGGATATGCGCCGTCATGATCGACTTCACGCCGACCGCGATCGCGGCCCGGAACGGCTCGAGCCCCGCCTCGAGGTCGCCGACGAGCTGCGGCAGCTCGAGGTGCGAGTCCTGCGTGGTCGAGCCGTGGCCCGGCCAGTGCTTCGCGCAGGCAGCGACTCCCCCACTCTGGAGCCCACGGACCCACGCACCGACATGCCGCGCAACGAGGTGCGGATCCGAGCCGAACGCGCGCGTCCCGATCACCGGGTTGGCAGGGACGTTCACATCGGCGACGGGTGCCAGGTTCCAGTTCACGCCGACGGCGGCGAGCTCTGCGGCGATCGATGCCGCGACGCTCTCCGTCAGGTCGGGATCATCGACGACGCCGAGCGCAGCACCGCCCGGGTAGGAGCTGCCGGTGTCCCACTCGAGTCTCGTGACGTCGCCGCCTTCCTCGTCGATCGCAAGCAGAACGTCTGGCCGCTCGGCCTGCAGGACGGCGCACAACGAAGCGAGCTCCGCTCGCGAGGGCACGTTGTAGGCGAAGAGCACGATTCCGCCACCGCCGTCGGCGAGGAAGCGCCGCACCCAGTCGGGCGGCGTCGTGCCCGGGAAGCTCGGGAAGATGCAGGCGGCAGCGAGTTCTTCGAGTCCTGCGCTCATCCGCGCACCGCCCCCGCGGTCAGCCCGAAGGCGATCCGCCGCTGAATGAGCAGGAAGAAGAGCACGACGGGGATCGCCGTCAGCGTCGAGGCGGCCATCAGCGCGCCCCAGTCGGTATTGCGACTCGAGCCGAGGAAGTACGAGAGCCAGACCGTGAGCGTCTGCTTCGACTGGTCGTTCAGGAGCACGCGGGCGAAGATGTACTCGTTCCAGACCGTGATGAATGCGAACACCGACGTCGCAACGAGCCCCGGCCCCATCAGCGGCAGCAGGATCTTCATGAACACGCCCACACGCGTCGAGCCGTCGACCATCGCGGCCTCCTCGAGATCCTTCGGAATCCCGAGCAGGAAGCCGCGCAGCGTCCAGACGCAGAACGGCAGCACGAACGTCAGGTACGTGATGATCACCCCGCTGAGGGCGTTCACCTGGTGGTAGTCGGCGAGCACGACATAGAGCGGGATGATCAAGCCCGCCTGCGGCAGCATCTGGATGCCGATCACGAACACGATGAAGAGCTTGCGGCCGTCGAAGTTGTAACGCGCGAGCGCGACCGCGGCGAGGAAGGAGAGCACGATCGAGATCGCGACCGTCACCGAGACGACGATCAGGCTGTTCCCGACATCGACCCAGAAGTACGGACGTGTGGATCGCGGCCCCGAAGTGCTGCAGGGTCGGCGGAAACGGGAGCCAGGTCGGGTTGAGGCTGATGATCTCCTCGTTCGACTTGAACGCCGTCGAGATCATCCAGAAGACGGGGAAGACCAGCACGACGAAGATGCCGATACCGAGCAGGTTCCACCCGGTCTGGCGCGCGCGGCGGCCGTGGGCGTGACGTGCGCCCGCTCACTGCGCCGCCCCGATCCGCACCATCCTGCGCACGTAGACGACGCTCAGCACGGCGACGATCAGGAGCATCAGGATCGAGATCGCAGCGCCGAGGCCGAAGTCGGCCTTGAGGTACCCCTCCTCGAAGAGGTAGATGCTCATCAGGTAGTTGCCCGTGGTGATCCTCGACTGCCCGATCAGCAGATACGGCTGGGTGAACACGCCGAAGTCCCAGATGATCGAGAGGCTGGTCAAGATGAGCAGGATCGGCTTGAGGATCGGCACCGTGATGTCCCGGAACACGCGCCAGGGCCGTGCGCCGTCGACCTCCGCCGCCTCGACGAGATCGCCCGGCACCTGGGCGAGCGCGGCATAGAGGGTGATGACGACGAATGGGAGCGCGCCCCAGACGATCAGCAGCGTGGTCATGCTCAGCTGCGAGAAGGTCGTCGCGTACCAGTCGTGCTGGAAGTAGTCGCCGAACCCGAGCTTCGTCAGGACGTAGTTGAGGACGCCGTTCTGGGGGTTCGTCATCCAGTACCAGATCTGCACGGCGACGACGACCGGCATCGACCAGACGAGCACGAGCCCCGCGCTGAGCAGCAAGCGCACCGCGGTGCTGACGCGCACGAGCAGCAGGGCCAGCAGCATGCCGATCCCCATCGTCAGCACGACGTTGACCGTCGTGAAGACGATCGTGCGGAGGAGCGTGTGCCAGAAGACGGGGTCGGTCAGGACGGAGCGGTAGTTCGCAAGCCCGATGTAGACGCCGTGGTGGCGGATCAGGTCGAAGAGGCCGTAGCGCTGCAGCGAGAGCTTGACGAGCCAGAAGAGCGGGTAGCCGAGAACCACCGCGATCACGACCACGATCGGGGCGATCAGCCCGTACGGCACCGCCCCACGGCCCATCCGGGCCCAGAAACGGCGCCGCCGCCGAGACCTGTGCTGCAAGGTCTCGGCGGCGGGTGCCGTTGGACTACTCTCGCTCACCGGTTACGGCTCGTTGAGCACCGATGCGATGTTGTCGCTGGCCGACTGAGCCGCCTGCTTGACGGTCTGGTGGCCCGTCAGGATCTGCGCCAGCATGTTTTTCAGGATGTTGCCGTTCTCGACGTCGACCCAGTGCTTCGCCGTCGGGACGAACCAGCTCCGCGAAGCGGCCCGCTCGTTCACGCTCCCGCCGAGCAGGTTGGTCGCGTTCGGGATGTTGCCCTTCGCCTGGAGGCCCTTCTCGGAGCTCGTGTCCGTGAAGTCCTTGATCCAGTCGGCGGCGAGCGCCTTGTTGGAGCTCGTCACCGGCACGGCGAGGTCGGAGCCGCCGAGGAAGCCCGGCATCGCCTGGCCCTTGATGTGGCCCGGCATCACGAACTGTGCGGTCGAGGCCGTGTAGGCCTTCCCGACACAGCAGGTGTACCAGCTCGGGCCGACCATGGACGCTGCCTGACCCTGCGCATAGACGTCATACGGGTTCGGCTTCGTGCCGTCGTTGGTCTTCGGTGCCCGCGACGTTGCCAGGTAGAAGTTCTTGAAGGCCGTCAGGCCGGCAAGTGACTTCGGCGAGGTGAGCAGACCCTTCCACTGGCCGCTGACCTGCTGGGCGATCCCGCCGCCGTAGTCGAAGACGAACGCCATTCCGACGTACCAGTCCTCGCCTGCGATGTAGACCGGCGAGAAGCCCTTCTTCGGGTTCTTGGCAAAGAGCTTCTTCGCGTCGGCGACGTACTGCGCCGTTGTCGCCGGCAGCTTGTTGATGCCCGCCTTCTTGAACAGGTCGGTGCGGTAGGTGACGACACGCGAGCCCGCGTAGTACGGGACGCCGTACGTCTTGCCGCCGAACGCACCGGAGGCCGCGAGGCCCTTGAGCCACGACGACGAGTTGTCGAACGACGACTTGACGAGCGGTGCGAACGCACCGGCTGCCATGTACTTCGTCATCTCGGTGTTGCCCATCTCGATCACGTCAGGGCCGCCGCCGCCCGCGAGGGTCGCGTCGAACTTCTGAAGATGATCGGTCCAGCTCTGATACTGGACGTTGACGGTCGTGCCGGGATGGTCGGACTCGAACTGCTGGTTGGCAGCAGCGACGACGCCCGGCCAACCGGACTGTGCGTCGATCTGCAGCCAAACGGTGATGCTGTTGGCAGTCGCTTTCTTGGTCGCGCCGAGCGTCGTCGCGGTGGTGACCGCGGCAGCAATGACGGCGACGAGACAGAGAGCGACGATGCTGCGTCTCTTCATCTGGAGACCTCCAGAGTCAGGCGGCCCTGTCGCTCACTGCGAGTCTCGGCGCCGCACATTTGGTACAGACCACTTGCCATATCGCCGGATAGTTTCACAAAGTTCACCAACAAGTCAATACCAATTTTAGAATTGGTCCAGACCGGCCACGAGCGGCTGCACGGCGCGCCCGCCCAGGCCGATCTCGGTCACGAGCCGGTAGCGGTCGCCGCGGTAGGTCGAGCTCGTGAACTCGACCACGTCGCCCTCGGCAGTCCGCGTGACCCGCTCGAAGAGGAGAGCCGGCGAATGGAGCGGCACGCCGAGGGTCGATGACTCCTCCTCGTTCGTCACGGTCGGCTCGACCGTCTGCGTCCCGCCGATGATCGACACGTCGTAGCGGCCCGCGAGCAGGTCGTAGAACGAATGCTCCTCGAGGTCGCGCCCGGACAGCCCCGGAACGAGGGACGACCGGACGTGTAGGAGCTCGATCGCCATCGGGTCGCCGTCGGCAAGGCGAAGGCGCTTGACCGCGACCACCGGCTCGGACGGCGAGACATGCAGGATGCGGCCGAGACGTGCGCCGGCCGCGATCTCGCGCAGGTCGAGCGTCCGGCTGCCCGGGCTCAGTCCGCGGGCGCGCATGTCGTCGCTGAACGACGTGATGTCGATGCCCTTCGCCACCTTCGGCTCCGCGACGAACGTGCCGGCGCCGCGCCGGCGCACGAGGTACCCCTCGCGCACGAGCTCGTCGAGCGCGGCGCGGACGGTCAGGCGCGAGACGCCGAGATCAATCCCGAGCTGCCGCTCCGACGGGATCGCATCGCCGACGCTGAGCGGCTCGATCAGCTCGAGGACGCGCTCGCGAGTCTCACGCTGCTTCGTCAATGCGCCGCCAGAGCGGGCGCACCGGCGGACGTCTCGAGGCGCGCGCCGCTGTCGGGATCGAAGAAGTGGAAGCCCGCGGGGTCGACCGCGAGCTCCAGGTCCTCGCCCACCCGGACGGCCGTGCGAGCGTCGACACGAGCGGTGAAGAGTGCCCGATCCGCGGGCAGCAATCCCTCTTCTGAAGCCGTTTCCAGCACCTCCGCCGTCATCGGCGGCGCATCGACCTGGAAGAACACGTGGGCGTCCGAGCCCAGCTCCTCGAGCACCTCGACGTGGACCCGGATCGTGGGCATCCCGGGAGCGAACACGGAATCCTCGAAGCTCTCGGGGCGAATGCCGACGATCACGCGCTCGAGCCCCGGCGGTGCCGGGATCGCAACGCTGTACTGCCCGAAGCGCACGCGACCCTCTTCGACCGTTCCCGCAACGAGGTTCATCGCGGGCGAGCCGATGAACGCGGCAATGAAGAGATTGTTCGGCCGGCGATAGAGGACCTGCGGACGGTCGCATTGCAGGATGTGGCCGTCCCGCATGACCGCGACGCGCTGGCCGAGCGTCATCGCCTCCGTCTGATCGTGCGTCACGTACACGGTGGTGACGCCGAGCCGCTGGTGCAACTGGGCGAGCGACGCACGCATGCCGACGCGAAGCTTGGCATCGAGGTTCGACAGAGGCTCGTCCAGCAGGAACGCCTGCGGCTGGCGAACGATCGCGCGTCCCATCGCAACCCGCTGCCGCTGGCCGCCGGACAGCTGCGCCGGCCGGCGCTCGAGCAGGTCCTCGAGGCCGAGGAGCTCTGCGACGTCCGCGACACGGCGTGCGATCTCGGGCTTCGGGGTGCGGCGCGCCTTCAACCCGTAGCCCATGTTCTGGCGCACCGTCATGTGCGGGTACAGGGCGTAGGTCTGGAAGACCATGGCGATGTCGCGGCTCCGGGGAGCGAGGTCGGTCACGTCGCGGTCGCCGATCCAGATCTCCCCGCCCGTCACGTCCTCGAGGCCGGCGATCATCCGCAGCAGGGTCGACTTTCCGCACCCCGACGGACCGACGAGCACGAGAAACTCGCCGTCGGCGATCTCCAGCGAGACGTCGTCGACCGCCGTCACCGCGCCGAATGTCTTGCGCACCTGGTCGAGCCGGATCGCCGCCACCAGGCGATGGTATAGACCAACTCGCCTGGACACAAGCCCAATCGCGGGGAAATTTGACAACTGGTATTGACCAAAGGGTAGGACCACTTCTAGACTGCAGTCGATGAAGCTCGGTGTCGCAGCGGCGCTCGTCGACGGTCTGCTCGTGAAGGGCGACGTCGAGGTGCTCGACGGGCGGGTCGCCGCCGTCGGCCTTGCCAACCGGAACGGACACGGCGTCGCCGTCCCGGGCTACGTCGACCTGCAGGTGAACGGCTTCGGTGGCGTGGACTTTCTCGACGCGGATTCGGACGGCTACCGGCGCGCCGGCGAGGCGCTGCTCGAGACCGGTGTGACCGCGTACCTCCCCACGCTGATCACGAGTCCCGAGCAGCAGATCCTGGCGGCGATGCGCGAAGTCCCGATCAGCGAAGCCCGGCCGCGCATCCTCGGGATGCACCTCGAGGGACCATTCCTCTCGCCGAACCGGCTCGGCACACATGAAGCGTCGTCGCGCCGCGATCCCGACCCGGCGCTGCTCGAGCGCCTGCTCGACTCGGGCCCGGTGCGCTTGATGACGCTCGCACCGGAGCTCCCGGGGGCGACGGAACTGATCGACCGGCTGCTCGAACGCGGAGTCGCCGTGTCGCTCGGCCACACCGATGCGACGGCCGAACAGGCGAACGCGGCCTTCGACCGGGGCGCCCGCAGCGTCACGCACCTCTTCAACGCGATGCGGCCATTCCTCCACCGCGACCCGGGCATCGTCGGCGCCGCGCTCGCCCGGGACGACGTCGTTGTCTGGGTCATCGTCGACGGGATTCATCTCGCGCCCGAGACCGTGCGCGTCACTTGGCACGCCGCACGCGATCGGCTCGCGCTCGTGACCGACGCGATCACGGGAGCGGGGGTCGCTGACGGTTCGTACAGTCTCGGCAACCTCGACGTGCAGGTGCACGAAGGAACCGTTCGCGGGCCGGACGGCGTGCTTGCCGGCAGCGTGCTGACGATGGACGAAGCGGTCCGCAACCTCCATGCGCTCGGCGTGCCATTCGAAGAGGCGATTGCAGCTGCGACGACGACCCCGGCGCGCGTGCTGGGCGACCCTGAGCTCGGCCGGATCGACGTGGGGCTCCCCGCAGACCTCGTGATCCTGAACGAAGGCCTCGAGATCGAGCGCGTGCTCGTCGGCGGCGAGGTCCGCGTCGCCGTCTAGCGTCAGCGGCGATGCGCCCGCTGCTCGTCCGGCTCGCAACTCACTATCTCGGCGCCCTGCACCGCACTCTCTACCGCGTCGAGCGGTGGGCGGATCGGCTCGCACATCTGGGGGCTCCCGATCGTGCTGCTCACGACGACGGGCCGTCAGTCGGGACGGCGGCGGACAGTGCCGCTGTGCTCCTTGCAGTCCGGTGAGAGCTACGTCGTGATCGCGTCCTACGGCGGCCTCGACCGGTCGCCTGCCTGGTGGCTGAACCTGCAGCGGGATCCTCGCGCCACCGTGCAACACGGGAGCTCGATCCGCAGCGTCGTCGCTCGCGAGGCGACCGGCGGCGAGCGCGAGCGACTGTGGGCCGAGGTCACGGCAATCGCGCCCGGCTATCTCGCCTACGAACGCAGGACGACACGCCGCATCCCGGTAGTGCTGCTCGAGCCGGCCTCGAGGTTCTAGGGGAACGTGAGCGGCTGATTCACGCTCGTGACGGCGTAGGAGAGGTTCATGTGCAAGCTCTGCTTCGCCACGTGCATGGTCATGTCGATCAGCGCCGTCTCGACGAGGTGCGAGTCGCGCGGGATGAAGAGCGAGACCTTGATGTCGCTGAGCGAGCCGCCCACCTTCGAGAGCACCCCGGTCGACACGCCCGGAAGGTTCTGCAGCAGCGCATTGCCGTCGATCGTGCCGGTCACCTCGTCCTCGGTGCGACCGTTCACGTCGATCGTCGACACCGAGACGTCCTTCACGTACGGCGTGATCGCATTGAGGTCGAAACCCGCAGCGGCGGCCGTCTTCAGCCGGGCCGGAAGCGACATGGTGCGTGTCTGTCCGTTGAATCGGAGCTGGACGGTCGAGCCATGCTTGACCATGACGAGATCGAGTGGGGTCGCACCTGCCGCCTTCGTGTTCACCGTCGCGTAGTAGTCGCCGGCACCGGTGCCCTTCAGCACCATGCCGCCGAGCACGTCGACGACGGCGCTGTTGGCGGCCGAATCCATCGTCATCCGCATCGAGAACGCCTCGGAGCGAACGGACTTGGCGGCAACCTGCGACTGGTCGAGCAGGTCCTGGGCCTTCTGCGCATCGGCTCCGGTGCACGACGCGAGCACCAGCGGGGCCGCTATGAGAGCGATGAGAATTGTGAGCCGCCGCACCTGCACATGATCGGCGCACATCGCGCGCGCCGTGTCCCCCGATCGGAGGATCAGTCCGTCACGGCCGAGCCTTCGGGGTGGGCGACCCGCAGGCTGCGACGCAGGACCAGCGCGACCGCAGCCGCCACGACCGGCACCACGAGATAGCCGGCGGAGAAAACGGCAACAGCAACAGACAGGGCGAGCGAGCAGACGGCGGCAACCCGAACGCGCCCGTCGAGGATCCTCGCCGCCGAGAGCAGCGCGAGGACGTAGACGGCGATGAAGCACGCCGAGGTGGCGCGGACGAGGCCGGAGGTCGTCCCGGCGCCTGCGAGCACCGCCACGATCAGGACCGCCGACGATCGGGGCCAAGACGTAGAGCGGGCGACGCGGAATCGACCGGTGCGCGTCGCCGGCGAACCAGGCGGGCAACGCGCGTTCGCTCGCGAGCGACGCCGCGAGCTTGGACATTCCGCCGACGTAGACGTTCATCGTGCCCATCGTCAGGACGACCGCGAGCACCGCTGTTGCGTCACGCCCGGCACGACCGAAGCCGACGGCGATGAGGTCGGCGAGCGGAACCCGCGACCCGGTTCCCGCGGTGACGCCGATGGTCGCAACCGCGAGCCCGATGTAGAGGACGGAGACGAGTGCGAAAGCGATCGCGATCGCGCGCGGCAGGTCGCGTTCCGGTCGACGGAACTCTCCCGCGAGCTGCGCGACCGCCTCCCAGCCGACGAAGAGCCAGACGAGGATGTTCGCAGCTGTCCCGATCGCCCAGATGCCGTGGGGTGCGAACGGCGTCCAGTTTCGTCCGCCGCGCGTCGGCAGCGCAACGGCGATCGCGAGGGCGAGCACGACGATCAGCACCGACGAGAGCGCGAGCTGGAATCCCGACGAGATGCGCAGGCCGAACATGTTGGTCACAAGGACGGTGGCGAACATCGCGAGGCCGACGGCCGCTGCGACCGGCGTCCCCGAGCCTGTGAGGTCGGCGACGTAATAGCCCCCGATCACCGAAACGGCGGGCGATCCGAGCAGCACGGCGGCGACGAACCAGGCGCCGGTGATCGCCGCCGCGTCTTCGCCCAGGCCCTCGCGAACGTAGGTCGAGACGCCGCCCGCGACGGGATGGCGCACGCCGAGCGCCGCGAACGTGATCGCGAGCGGAGCCGACAGGACGAGCAAGGCGGCCCAGGCGACGATCGACGCTGCGCCCGCGGCCTGGACGGCGAGCGCGGGCACGAGCAGAAGCCCGGGGCCGATCAGCGCACCGACGTAGAGAGCCGCGCCCCGCGTGACCCCGAGCTGCCTCACGGAGAGGAAAACGCGGCGGCGGCGCCGAAACGTCCCACCGTCTTGCACTGCCAGAACAGTTCCCTGACATCTCACGAATACGGCGGCCCTACAGTCCGCGGCGAATGAGCGCTCCACGGATCAAGCTGGTCGGCATCTCACTCGCGTGCCTCGTCGCCGCGGGTGCCTTCGCGGGCGTCGCCCGCTCGCTCTTCACGCCGGCCTGGAGCTACCTCCCGGCCGCCAGCCGAGCGCAGCTTGCAAGGCAGCAAGGGGGAAGCCTGTTCCTGCCCGCCCGCACGCCGCTCTTCTATCGCTACCGGAGCGGCGCCAAGGTCACGAACGGTGTGCTCAGCGTTCCGTTCACAAATCGCGTGCGCATCCGGAAGGGACTCTGGCGCTGGACGGGACAGAGTTTCGTCTGGCAGGTGCGCAAGCTTCCGGCCGCGACGACGTGCGACCAATGGGCTACACGCACGCAGACGTTCCAGGTCGACGGCAACAAGGTCTTCGGCGCCGTGACCCCGACGGGCTCGGTCGCGTGGCGGTGCGTGACCAACGCACACGGCACGTACGTTCTGTCCGCATCGAACGGCAGCAAGCTCCCCGCAGTGGGCCTCGCGATCGTCGTCGCGAGCGGCCTCGACGTGAGCCACCGCCGGTAAGCGCGCTGCCGCTGCTCCTCCGTCCCTGAGTCGAGGGACGCTCCTCCGGCTTCCGGCTGTCGATAGTCGACGTGGATATCCAACAGCTGTGATGGAAAGGGAGTCTCCATGAAGCTCAAGATCGTCTTGCTGGCGCTCATCGGAGCGGCCGGCGCCACCTCGTCCTTCGCGCTCGCCGACTCGGGCCACGGACGCGGGCACACCGACGGAAAGAAGGATCAGGCATGCAAGAGAGCCGTGGTCTTCGGAACTGCTGCCGCGCCGCAGTCGTTCACCGTGACCGTCACACATGCAAACCGGCACAGCACCTTCCAAAAGGGCGACGTCGTGACTGTTTCGCTGGGAGCCCAGGGGCAGACTGTCGCGGTGACGGGATTCGGGTGCTCAGACGGCTCGACACTCCAGGCCGGAACGGCCCTCCTGCGCGTTCGGATGGCGGAGCCTCCTCACACGACCACGGCGGTGACGACGACCGGCGACAACGGCAAGGGCCACCATCACCCGGGTGGGTCCACGACGACCTCCAACACGACGACCTCTGACACCACGACCTCTGACACGACGACGTCCGACAGCACGACGTCCGACAGCACGACGTCCGACAGCACGACGTCGACGTCGACCGAGTAGCAAAAGCCGGCCCAGCGGAGGGCTAGGGTGACGAGCCATGAGGCTCGTCACCCTGACCCTTGCTCTCGCGCTCCTGGTCGTCGCCGGGCCCGCCTCGGCCGGGCAGCCGCTCTACCGGACCGACCGGCAAGCGGAGACCTACCTGGAGCACGGCCTCAAGGCGTGGGCCCACATCGACCTGACCAAACAGGCCGTGAAGTTCGCCTCCTGCTTCAACGGTTACTACTCGAAGACCGAGGAGCGCACGCACAGGCACTTCGCGCAGGACCGGACGAATCGCGCGGGAGCGGTCGCCTTCCGCTCCTTCAGCTGCGACTTCACGACGGCCGGCCGCACCTTCAACCTCTACGTCGTCACGACGCCGGCAGGCTGGAAGGTCGCCACCGACCGCTAGCTGACGGGGCGCACGGCTCGTTACAGTCGGTGGTCGACACTGCCCCCGTAGCTCAGTGGATAGAGCAGCGGTTTCCTAAACCGCGTGCACAAGTTCGATTCTTGTCGGGGGCACTATCGGGATGCCGCTTCAGCCGTGGTCGCAGAACTCGCCGGGATCACTCGCCGGGGACGATGAGTCCGGATTCGTAGGCGGCGACGACGGCTTGGGCGCGGTCGCGGAGGTTGAGCTTGCGGAGGATGCGGCCGACGTGCGTCTTCGTCGTCTGGGGTGCGACGACGAGCGTCGCGCTGATCTCGGCGTTCGAGAGGCCGCGGGCGACCAGGCTCGAGGACCTCGCGCTCGCGCGGGGTGAGCACGTCGAGCGAGACCGGTTCGCTCGCACGCGTTGCGGCTGCGCGACGAAGTCGGCGATCAGGCGACGCATGACGGACGGCGAGACGAGCGCGTCTCCTGCGGCGACGACGCGGACGGCGTGGACGAGCTCCTCGGCCGGCGCGTCCTTGAGCAGGAAGCCGCTCGCGCCGGCGCGGAGCGCGTCGTAGACGTACTCGTCGAGGTCGAACGTCGTGAGCATCAGCACGCGCGGCGGCTCGATCGGAGGCGTGCTCCAGGATGCGGCGCGTCGCCTCGAGGCCGTCCATCACCGGCATGCGGACGTCCATGAGGATCACGTCCGGGTTGGAGCTCGAGTGCGAGCCGGACGGCGTCCGCGCCGTCGGCCGCCTGACCGACGACGGTCAGATCGGGCTGCGCCGCGAGCAGGGCGCCGAAGCCTTCGCGCACCATCGCCTGGTCGTCTGCGATCAGGCAGGAGATCGGATCGCCGGTCACGACGCCGCCTCGCGTGAGCGGGAGGATGGCGGAGACGGCGAAGCCGCCGAGGATGTTCGGTTCGGCCGAGAGCGATCCGCCGAGGAGCGCGACGCGTTCCCTCATGCCGGCGATACCGTGACCGGGCCGCGCGCGCTTCGAGCGGACGCCGCGCCGGCCGTCGTCGGCGGACCGTTGACGATGTCGAGCCGGAGAACGTCGCGGGTCGCGCTCGACCGCAACCTGCACCCACGCTCCGGGAGCGTGGCGGCCGGCGTTCGAGAGCGCCTCCTGGACGATGCGGTAGGCGCAAAGCCCGACCGCATGCGAGACCGTTCGCGTCGCCGTTCGCAGGCATCGAGAGGTCGACGCTGACCCCGGCGCGTCGCGATGCCTCGACCAGCGTCGCGACGTCGGCGAGCTGCGGTTGGGGCGCTCGCTCGGCGGGCCCGTCGCTGCGGAGGACGCCGAGCAGCCGTGCGCACGTCGTTCAGCGCTTCGCGCGCGGTGGCGCTCAGCGCGGCGAACTCGCTCTCTTCGCGCTCGTCGCTCAGGTCGTCCAGCCGGTACGGGGCCGTCTCGGCCTGGACGGCGATCAGCGACATGTGGTGGGCGACGACGTCGTGCATCTCGCGTGCGATGCGGGTGCGTTCCTCGAGCACCGCCCGGCGAGCCTCGTCGAGCTCGCTCTGCGCGATCTGCTCGGCGAGTGCGTGGCCCGCCCGGCGCGAGACGATCGTTGCGTCGAGCGCGACCTGGATGACGAGCAGCGCGAGCGTGGTGAGCAGCGGCCGTTCCTGCCCGCGCATCAACGCCCAGACCGGCAGCAGGTTCAGCAGGCACATCGCCCAGGCGGCGGCCCGCCCGTGGCGAAGTCCGGCGACCCAGTAGCAGACGAGGATGGCGATCGCCAGGGGGAGCCTTGATCGCGTGGTTCGTCGCGAGCAGCGGGAGCGAGCAGCAGCGCCACGTAGCCGATCCTCCACGCCAGCAGCGGGTAGCGGATCGGCAGAGGAAGAGGACGCCGAGCACTGCCGCGACATCGGCTGTCTTCGGCTCGCCAGGCGAGCCGGATCCGTTGGGAGTGACGAAGACGCCGCCTTGGCGCGGCGGATGCGCAGGATGCCGATGAGCGCGACGAGGAGCAGCGCGGCACCGATCCACGTTGCGACGGCGCTCAGAAGCTTCGCCGAGCGCGGAGCGGAGGTTGGGCGGCGGGTCGCGGGCGACGAGACACCGTGACGAGCCCGCGCCAGAGCTCGGGCGCCGCAGCGGCGGACGAGCTCTTCGACGCGCGCGGAAGGTGTTTGCGTCACGCATGAAAAGGTACGTCGGCGACAGCCGATCTGTCGTCGTGCCGGAGGCTGTCATACCCGGGACGTACGGCGGCCGCAAGCCTCGCGCCGGCATACCCCTGCGGTGCGACGGAGAAGTTGGCTCCCGGCGGCGATGACAGCGCGCGGCCGCGCTCCTACCGTTGCTTGCGTGCCGCGGATCGGCCGCGGCGGCTCCGAAGGAGCCGCGTGGACACGCTCATTCGGTTCGACGAGGTGACGCAAGCGCTACGACGGCGACGGCCGCCGCGCTCGACCGGGTCAGCCTCGAGATCGCGGCCGGCGAGGCGGTCGCGATCATGGGGCCGTCGGGCAGCGGCAAGTCGACGCTGCTGAACCTGATCGCGGGCCTCGACCGGCCGACGAGCGGCGACGTCACCGTCGCCGGCGACGCGGATCGACCGGCCGGCGAGACCGGCGCAGCCCTCTTTCGCCGCGAGCCGGGTCGGGATGATCTTCCAGTTCTTCAACCTGCTCGACGACCTGACGGTCGTCGACAACGTGCTGCTGCCGGCGCAGCTCGATGGGATGCGTGCGACCGAGGCTCGGGCGCGTGCGGACGAGCTGCTCGAGATGCTGGGGATCGACCTCGCACCGGAACGCCTACCCGGCGCGTCTCTCGGGCGGTGAGCGTCAGCGGGTCGCGATCGCCCGTGCGCTCGTGAACCGACCGGCGCTGCTGCTCGCGGACGAGCCGACCGGCGCACTCGACAGCGCGACCGGCGATGAGATCGGAGCGCTGCTCGCCGACCTGCACAGCTCGGGCCTGACGCTCGTGCTCGTCACGCACAACCCCGACCTCGCGGCCCGCTACGCGAGCCGGACGATCGAGCTGGTGGACGGCCGGATCGCCGGCGCTCGCGACAGCGCGACCTGCAGGAGGTCGTGGGATGAGCGGCGGCCCCGATCCTTCGCGCCGTGCGAGGCGGGATCGCCCGACGGCGGCTGCAGACGTTCGTCGTCGCGCTCGTCGTGCTGATCTCGACGGCCTCGACGGTCGTCGCGCTCGCGCTCGTCGTCAACTCGGAGGCTCCCTTCGACCACGCGTTCGCGACACAGCGCGGCGCCGACATCGTCGCCACGATCGCTCCGAACGTGAGCGCAGCGCAGCCTCGCGCGGACGGCGCATCTCCCCGGAGTGACGGCCGCCGCCGGCCCGTACGACGAGGTGACCGTGTCGGCACGGAGCGGCGGGAGGACTTCGGCCCGCAGACCCTCGTCGGCCGCGCCACTCCCGGCGGACCTCTCGACGACCTCGTGATCGACGATGGACACTGGGCGACACAGCCCGGCCAGGTCGTGCTTGCCACCGGCGACGACGAGCGGCCTCGGATTCTCGGTCGGCTCCACGATGACCGTGGGCACCGGCACGCACCGGCAGACGCTGACCGTCGTCGGCCTCGCGAACTCGATCACCGGCTCCGCCTCGGGGTGGGTCGCCCCCGCCGAGATCCCGCTGCTGCGGGCTGCGGGCGGTACGAGCGCGACCCAGATGCTCTACCGCTTCGCCGACGCCGGCGATCGGCGCGCCGCTCCACTCCGACGTGGCCAGGCTCACGCGTGCGCTGCCCAGCGGTGCGCTCGCCGGAACGATGTCGTACTACACCGCGAAGGTCAGGAGGACGGCAACATCGCCCCGTTCGTCCCGTTCCTGCTCGCCTTCGGGATCCTCGGGATCGTGATGTCGGTGCTGATCGTCGCGAACGTCGTCAGCGGCGCGGTCGTCTCCGGCTACCGGCGGATCGGGATCCTGAAGAGCATCGGCTTCACGCCGCTGCAGGTCGCCGCGGCCTACGCGGCCAGGTCGCGCTGCCGGCGCTCGTCGGCTGCGTCGCCGGCGTCGTGGTCGGCAACCTGCTTGCGACTCCGCTCCTTCGGCAGAACGCGACCGCCTACGGCGTCGGCAGGCTCGACGTCCCGGTCTGGGTCGACCTCGTCGTGCCCGCCGGAATCTGCACCCTCGCCGCCGTCGCGGCGCTGCTACCCGCGCTGCGAGCCGGACGGCTCAGCACCGTTCAGGCGATCGCGACCGGACGCGCGCCGCGCGCGGGCGCGGCTACGCGGCCCACCGGCTGCTCGGCCGGCTGCCGCTCCCGCGCCCGTCACGATCGGGCTCGCCGCCCCGTTCGCGCGACCGTCACGCACGCCTGCTGACGCTCGCGGCCGTCCTGCTCGGCGCGACCGCGGTCACGTTCGCGGTCGGACTCACCTCGTCGCTGAACGGCTGCTCGACGGGATCTCGCACCAGCAGGCCGAGCCGGTGCAGATCCAGATGCCCGGCAACGGCTTCCACGGCGGCCCGCAACAGGTCACGGTCGGACCGAAGCACTTCAAGGCAGGGCCGCCCACCCGCGGCGCCGCAGGTTCCGACCGCGAGGGCAGAGCAGGCGATCCTCGCCGCAGTCCACGCCCAACCGGCCACACTCCACGTCGTCGCCCAGGCAGACGACTCCGTGAGCGTGTCGGGGCTTTCGGAGCAGGTTCCGGTCACGGCGTTCCGCGGCGCCGCCGCCTGGACCGGCTACGACCTCGTCAGCGGCCACTGGTACACGGGGCCGGACCAGGTGCTTGTCCCGACCGGCTTCCTCACGCAGACCGGGACGTCGGTCGGCGACACGATCTCGCTCGCCGAAGGGCACAAGCAGCTCCGCGTGCGGATCGTCGGCGAGGTCTTCGACACGCAGAACCGGGGCCTGAACATCGTGACGAGCTGGCAGACCCTCCGCACACTCGATCCGGGCGTCGCCCCCGACCAGTTCGACGTCGGCCTGCGACCCGGCACGTCGACCAAGCGCCTACGTGCACGCGCTCAGCCAACGCCTCGGCCCCAACTACGTCGTCGAACTGAACGACCGCAGCCCGCGCGTCGTCGACGCGATGATCGGCCTGATCGGCACGCTCGCCGCTGCTCCTCGCGGCGGTCGCCGCGCTCGGTGTCCTGAACACCGTCGTCCTGGAGACCCGCGACCGCGTCCACGACATCGGCATCTTCAAGGCAGTCGGCATGACGCCTCGACAGACGACCGCGATGGCCATCTCGTGGGTCGCCGCCATCGGCCTCGTCGCAGGAGTCGTCGCCGTCCCGCTCGGAGTCGCGCTGCATCACGAGATCCTCCCGGCCATGGCCGGAAGCGTCGGGCTGCGCCTGCCGGCGAGCTTCCTGAACGTCTACGGCGCGCCAAGCTGCTCGTGCTCGCGTTCGCCGGTGTGCTGATCGCGGTCATCGGCGCACTCGCACCGGCGACATGGGCCGCGAGGATCCACACCGCGACCGCCCTCCACACCGAGTGAAGCCGGCTCGAAGAGCCTGTGCCCCGCGCTCGTCTTCGCGCCGAGTTGGAGTCGACGATTCCTGGGCGAGTCGCGGTATCTCCTATCCGCGTCAGCTCTGATTCCTGCGTGGCGACTTCTCAGCGGTCCGAGTCGTTCATAGAGCGTTGCAGAGGCTCAGCTCCATGCCCATGCATGTCTCGGTTCAATCGACAGCTGGCGATCATCTAACGCGACGCTGCGAGCGCAACGTCGTGTACGTCAGCTCAGGCCGACCCGGGACGCGCGATGCCGGATTCGTACGCGAAGACGACGATCTGCACGCGGTCGCGGACACCGAGCTTCGCAAGGATGCGAGCAATATGACTCTTCACGGTGGCCTCACTGAGATAGAGCTCTTTCGCGAGCTCGCGATTCGAGAGGCCGCGCGCGACGAGTCGAACGACCCCGAGCTCGCGCTCGGTCAGGCCCGCGGCAGTCTCCCCGAGTCCCGGCGGCGGTCGGCGGCAGAAGTCCTCGATCAGCCGCTGCGTGATCGCCGGGGCGAGCAGAGAGTCGCCCGCCGCCACGGTGCGGACCGCTGTCGCCAGCTGCTCGCGCTTGGCGTCCTTCAGCAGGAACCCGCTGGCACCCGCCTTCATCGCGCGATAGACGTACTCGTCGAGGTCGAAGGTCGTCAACATCAGGACACGCGCCCGCATCCCCGCTTTTACGAGCCGAGCCGTTGCTTCGAGGCCGTCGAGTTCCGGCATGCGCACGTCCATCAGCACCACGTCAGGGTCGAGGCCGCGTGCTTTCGCGAGCGCGTCGTTGCCGTTCTCGGCTTCGCCGACGACCGTGATGTCGGGCTCCGCATCGAGCATCAAGCGGAGGCCCTCGCGGACGAGTGCCTGGTCGTCGGCGATGAGCACGCTGATCATGCTGTCTCGCGATCGACGGGTAGCCGCGCGACGACTTCGAACCCGCCCTCGCCCGCAGGCCCGGCGCGAAGGTCGCCGCCGAACAATGCGACGCGCTCGCGCATGCCGATCAACCCATGACCGGTCGCCGCGGAGCCGTTGTGACGGGCACCGACGCCGTCGTCAACGACGCTGATCTCGATCGCGTCCGCGGCGCCGTCGACCACCACCTGCACCGCCGCGGACCCGGCGTGCTTCAGCGCGTTCGTCAGCGCTTCCTGCACGATGCGGTACGCCGAGAGCTCAACCGCTGCGGGCAGACCCGCAAGGTCACCGTTGACAGTGAGAGCAACCGGCAGGCCGGCAGCGCGGACATTCGCGACCAGCTCGCTGAGTTGGGCGAGCCCAGGTTGAGGCATCGCGTCGGGCGCATGATCTTCTTCGCGAAGCACTCCGAGCAAGCGGCGCATTTCGACGAGTGCTTCGCGGCCGCTACGTTCGATCTTCTCGAGCGCCTCGCTGTCGAAGCCTGACGCTCGTGCCCCTGCCGCCTGTACGACGACGACGCTCAAGTTGTGCGAAACGATGTCGTGCAGCTCACGAGCCATGCGGGCACGCTCGTCCGATACCGCGCTGAGCGCCTCGTGCTCGAGTGCGGCGGCCCGCCCTTCGAGCATCCGCGCTTCAGCTCGTCCGTGCAAGAACACACCGAGCAGCCACAAGGCGAGGATTGCAACGCCGAAGAATGCGCCGGCCCAGAGGTCGCTCGTGCGGCCGCTCGTGATGTTCGGGTCGTTGAGCGCGTAGATGGCGTATCCGACTGCAAGCACCACGAGACCGAAGTAGGCGACCGTCCGTCTGCTGTGTGCGGACACGCTGTAGCTCACCGCTGCGAGCGGCGCGATGATCTCGAGCCCTTCGGGAGAGACGTCGGCGATCGAGAAAGCGCAGAGGCCGCCGAGCACGAGGGCACACGCAAGGACGGGCCGCCGACGCCGCCAGACGAGCGGCAGTGTGAGCAAGAGGAGCAAAGGCAGACCCCGCCCGAGCTGCGGGCCGGGGATGTCGCCGAACCTCCAGCTTTCGAGCTCACAGGCTCCGACCGCCAGCAGCACGACCGCCGAATCGACCAGATCGTCTCGCGACAGGAGCCGATACCTCATACGTGCTGACGGTACAAGCGTCGTCGCGCCGCCGCATCATCCGAGTTGCCGAGGCGATTCATCCGTTTGGCGGAATCGAACCGCTCGTACGGCCGCAGACATCCACGCCGCTGCTCCTTACCGTCGGTCGGGTCAACTCGAGAAGGGAACTGTGATGAAACGGAATCTGCTCGGCCTCGCCGCGCTCACCCTGGTTACCTGCGCCGCGGCGATCCCGTCGTTGGCGTCGGGAAGCGCGAACGACGGCCGGACGATCGACCTGACCGGCGTGATGACCGCTACGAAGATCGTCGTCGACGTCAAGCCGGCGGGCTATTCCGCCGGAGACATCGGCTACGTGTCCGGCAAGCTCTTCGAGCTGGGCAAGCCGGTCGGCCGCTATCACGGCGTCTGCTTCAACATCTCCGCAGCCAGCTCGCAGTGCTCGTTCACCGCCGGTCTCCCCGGTGGCCAGCTCCTGCTCGAAGCGTCCTACGGGCCCGGATTCAACACCGGCAAAACCGCCCTCGAGCCGATCACCGGCGGCACTGGTATCTACACAGGCGCCCGTGGGGTCGTGCGGGACACCGAGGTCGGCAACACAGGCTTGCGAATGCACGTCGAGCTTCTTCCGTAGCGAGTAAACCGCGGGTGTCGCGCAAGCACGCGGCACCCGCGGCGAGCTGGAACGACGAGCTAGGACCGCGCCAACGCCGGTCGGCCGCTCGGCACGGCGAGCAGGGCCAGGTCCACTCCGAGGGGCGCCAACACCAGAAGCGCCACCGTGCCGACCCCGGCAAGCGAAGCCGCAAGGATCGACTCACGTCGAAGTTCAGTCAGATCTACCATGGTTCAGTCACAGCTGGACGCCAGCTGTTGCGGCTGAAGGCATCGGATGCCTTCGGCAACGTGAGTCATGTCTCGACCGCGCGGCCTCTTGACATGGGACGGCTCGCGAACTGCGGCGGCTAGAGATGCCGACCTCGTTTTGCGGTGCTTCGAAAGCCGAGGTACTGATACGGAACCACGCTCCTATCTTCAGCCATCAAAACCGGCAACGATGGAGTTGGACGGCAACCCGGCTTTCATTGTTGGCCGCTACCTCGGCGCAGACCGCGAAGGATCATGTACCCCCAAAAGGCCGCATAGACCAGCGCGAGCCACCACAGGTGTAGCCAGCCTCCAACGATCGCGACCACGACGAGCATGACAAGTACGCGAACTACGACGGCATTCGAGATAGCACGAGCCTAGCCGCCGTCGGAGCGCGAAATTCGTTCTAGTCTGGTCCTAGTACAGACCGGCATGCAGCTAATTCGGGGCGACGAGCCCGGCCGGACATTGGTGTTCGCCTCGGCGACCGTCCCGGTGCAGGGGTCTGCGAACGCCGTGCCTTTGACCCGTCCTGCTAGACAGTCGTTCCTCGCGCAGGTCGGACGTCTCAGTAGCTAGCGGACTCTCAGCGTTTACGAGGGTCGAGTTTCTTCGCGACGGTGGCACCGACGCCGACTTTGCGAACCACGAAATAGCGGTCGTTCGTCTGGGTCAGTTCATCGACCAAGGGCTCCTCGTGACCGGGGAGCACGAAGAAGCTGTTCGAGTTCGCGCGGACTTCTTCATACTCCTGCGCCGTCATCACGACTGCCTCGGCACAGCTTGGGTCCTCGCACTCGCACGCAAACAGGTGAAAACTCGCAGGTTCGGCCAACTCGTTGACCCGTTCGTTGACTTCCCGAAAGACGGATTCGTTCTTAGCCGCACGCTCGCGCCTCAGGTCAAGCTGGGAAACGTCAGGCATGAAGTCGTCTTACCCTTCGCTCATGGCAAGAAACGCCTGGTCACGGTCGGTCACGTGTCTGACATAGCGTCTGTGCGTGGACGTGCGTCAGAGCCGGGGAAACCGGATGGCTCTCGCGATCGATCGGTAACCCCGGCTCGCGTTTCATGACCGCGGGCGGCGGTACAAAGCGTATGAGCAGGCTGGTTGTGCCGTGGGGACACCGCCGCCTGCGGGAGTGCATCGTCACAGACACCGGGGCGCCGCAAGGCGCTCTTGGTGTCCCATCTCGAGGTTTCTTACGACGACAGCGCCCGCTTTTGACGGGCGCCGTCGAACAGCCGACAAAGGTCGAACTCAGTAGCCGCGTCGTGCTAGCGCAACCTCAAGATGGTGTTTGTTCATCTTCGAGCGGCCCTTGATGTTCAGGCGTTTCGCTTCGTGGTAGAGATCCTTTTTCGTGCGTTGTTTGCGTGATATTGCATCCTTGAGCTCGCTCTTCTTCATCTTCGACCGGCCCCGGATGCCCAGGCGTTCGGCCTCGCGTAAGAGCTTCTTCTTCTTGCGCTTTTTTGCCATTACTAGCCCTCTCTTCGACGGTTCGATGGATTCGACCTGACCGGCCCTACCCGGCCAAAAGATGGCGAAACGGGAACGCCGAGGTGCATAGCGCTCGAACGCAAACAGATCGGGACTGTCGAGACAAGAACAGGCTGTTGGTGTAGCTGGCACAAGCGGTCGCCGTCCTGCCAGGGTTACTCGGTGATTCGCTTCTGAGGGTGGTGTGCGTCGGCGACGTAGTTGGCGACTCCGATCAGTTCGCCGCCGGGGTTGAAGAAGGGCAGCGAGGTCATCGTGAATGGCCGGAGCGAGCCATCCTCGGAGCGGAGGTAGACAACGTCGGCGACCGGGGTGCGGCATGCGGCTGGTGAGGGCTTGTGCGAGTGGCTGCTCTTCGAGCGGATACGGCGACCCATCGGCGCGGAGCCCGAGAACGCCGCGAGCGCGGAGGTCGGCAAGGGTGACTTGCTCGGGCGGGAAGGGTAGGTCGAGTACCGCGGCGACGGCGGGGTTGTAGAAGGGGATCGATTCGTCTGCCTTGACGACGAGCACGCCCGCGTCCGCGCGACCTGCGAGGGCGAGGAGCACCAGCGGCTCGATATCGGTCGCAAGCGGGAGAGGACCCACCAGATGATCAGCAACGCCTCTGCGACTCCGAACACGACGCAGCTGCGGGGGCGATCAAGTAAGAGACGATCGCCAACAGCACGGCGACCGTGACGGTCGTTCCGATGTTCCGCTTGAAGACGGTGTAGAGCAGGTGCTCGGCGCGAGGATTCACGAGCAAACCGCAGCAGGTGAGCTCAGTCTGTCAAGTGTCACAATCTGGACCGAGTCAGAGTGCGGACGAAGGTCGAGCCGATACCTGGCTCCAGCGATGGCAAGCACGCAAGCGCTCCTTTGATTGATTTATCGATCTATTCAGACCGGCGTCTTCGGTGGGTGGCTGGCAAAAGGATTCGCGCCTCGTTGAGCTTCTCGGCCGCCTCATCCACTGTCTCTTTCGTAGCTCCCGCGGCGCGATCGACCTTCCCTTCGCGCTTCAGGTCGTCGTTGCCCGTCAGATCGCCGGCGGCTTCGTTGATCCCGCGCCGTGCCATCGTATGAGATGGGTCGACGTGATCAGCGCAGCGCCGCCGGGTTGCGGGGATGGCCGCGAGGGGTGTCCTCGGGCCAACGCCGGCGGGAACGGCTATGCCTTGGCGGATTCTTTCGCCGACTCGCGGGCGACTCGCTTGCCAATCGTCTTCATCTTCTGAAGAGCTGCTTTCTCCTGGACCAGGTTCGCGGAAAGCAGCTTGGCGACCTTGTTTTCACCCATCGCTTCGGCCGAGACGATCAATCCTTCGTAGGCCGCGATCTCGTAGTGCTCCGCGCGGGCGCCGGCGCCGGTGAGGAAGGCGTTCAAGATCTCCGGGGAGGGAGATTCATCGTTGACGAAGTCGTCGTGCTCCTTCTTGATCCCGTCGATCGCAGCACACTTCTGAGGCTTCGCTTTCTCGCCCAGCGCGGCGAACGCCTTCTCGACGTTGCTCACGTGCTTCTCGGTCTCCGACCGGTGCGCTTTGAAGCTCGCCGCCAGAGCCTCGTCCGTTGCCTCCTTCTCGAGTTTCGGCAGCGCTTTCACAAGCAGGCGCTCGGCGTACAGGATGTCGCCGAGCTCGTGCAGGAACAGGTCACGCGGTTCGGTCATTTCAGCCATTTCGCTCCGATCATTGAAGGCACGAGTGGTTGTGGTAATCGATCACCTGCCCGACCGCGAAGCTTTCACACACTCCACGTCAATCAACCACGACGGTCGTTCACGAGCCACCCAACGCGCGATGCGGTCCGCGCGTTGAATGCAGGGCCTTCAACGTCGCGGTGTGCGGCGGTCGCATCGGCGTACGGGCTTGCTCGGGGGACGATCAAACGTGGAGATCTTGCGCATGCTCCGGAGCGCCCTTGGTTGAGTTCTTCATGCTGTAGTCACCCGACAAATCGACCTGCGGGAGCTATGCCAGGCTGGACTGTTCCGAACAGGGTTCGTCCTCGGTATCTTCGACGATCTGCATCCTCATGGCGGCGTGGAGGTTGTAGAACACGGTCGGCTCGACCGAGTCGCGCACCCAGCCCGACTCGTAGACGCCTTTGCGGCCGACGATCGCGTCGGTCGTCGCCAGGCCCTCGCCGGGGGGAACATCGATCGAGAACGTCGTCCCGTCGGGAAATGTAAAGGTGATTCTCTCGGCCACCTGGTCCCCGTCGGCTCCGTGATGTCGGCCGTCATGCTGCCGCCGTGGGCGCCGCGAGCGCTTGTTCGATCTTCGCTCGGGTTTCAGCTTCGGCCTCCTCGCCGCCGGGCGCGGCCGCCGCGACGGACTTGGCGAGGTCGAGCACGAACACCCGGTAGGCATCCAGATCGTCAGGCGCCTTCGACTGCAGAAGCTCCACCGAGGAGCGCAAAGCATCAAGCGTCTCCGACTCGAGCTTGTCCGGCGGCGTCGTCACCCCGAACCCGACGCCATGACCCTCCGCGACTTCGCGGACGACCTCGCTCGCCGAACTTCCACGAGCGGCAGCAACGTGCTTCGCCAGCGTCCCCGCCTCCTTGAACGAGTCGAAGAAGCCACGGTCGCTCACCGAAACCAGCAGCCCCGCCCCCATCGCGCCCTTCCGCAGCGTCTCGACTTCGTCCTTCTCAAGCTTGCCGGCCATCCCAGTCCCCTTTCGATCGAGGTTCAGGGGCACCTACCCGGGCGAGCACGACCGCAACCGTCAGGCGACGAGCCGGACGACCAGAAACAGCGCAAGCAACGCCGCAGCCGCCCAGAGCAACTGCACGGGTCCGCCGAGACTGGACAGCCGCTTCACGTTCGATGGCCCTGCTGAGGATGCTCCTGATCGAGCGCCGCGCGAGCCTCACCGATCTTCTCGACCACGCAGTGAGTGTCATGCTCCTCGACAAGGCGCTCTACTCGCGGGTCGTCGTGGCCGGGGACGACCACGAAGCAGTAGCGACGCTCAAGGACCCGGCGGTATTCGTCGGCCTGGAGCTCAACCATCTCGAAGCAAGCCACGCGGTCGCACTCGCAGTAGAACCGCAGCGGCGAGGCGACCCCGTGCCGCTCGCCCCCTTCTTCGATCTGTTCGTTGACGCCACGGAACACTTCCTCGTTCCGAGCGGCTCGCTGTGCGAAGTCCACAAGTCTTTCTACCAACAGCCAGCGGCTCCGAGCCCTACGGTGCCGAACGAACACACCGGCGATCCCACGTCCACCTCGCGGCACGCATCGCGGCCGCCGGCCACGGTCGGCGCGTCGACCGATGAGATTCGGTGCGTGCCGCTGTCCAAGTGGGTAAGAACCCCGCCAAGCCTCCTCGCCGTCTGCTGTCAGCAAGGAGAACCTCGTGAGCAAGCTCCGGTATTCGACTTCGATCTCCCTCGACGGCCTCACTGCAGGGCCCGACCAGAGTGTTGAGCATCCGCTCGGCGTCGGAGGGCGAGCGCTGCACAACTGGACAAGGGGAGAGAACCCGAGTTCACGCGTCCTCGAAGAAGACGAGCTGGGTGTCGGCGCGCTGATCATGGGTCGAAACATGTTCGGCGGCGGACCAGGCCCATGGGGTCGAGAACCCTGGGAAGGCTGGTGGGGCCCCAATCCGCCCTTCCATCTGCCGGTGTTCGTACTCACGCACCATCCTCGTCCGAAGCTCGAATGTGAGGGCGGGACGACGTTCACCTTCGTCACCGACGGTCTCGGCACCGCATTGGCGCACGCCACGCACGCAGCCGGCGATCACTACGTCGATATCTGCGGGGGCGCGACCGTCGCGAAGCAGTACCTCGCCGCCGGGTTGGTCGACGAGATCCTCCTCCACCTCGTTCCGATTTTCCTCGGCGCAGGCGTCCGGCTGTTCGACAACGAAACGCTCGACAAGATCAAGCTCGAGCAGGCCTTTGCCGTCGAAGCGCCCGGCGTGACACATCTCAAATACCGTGTGCTCCGCTAAACAAGCCACGATGGACGTCGAGATTTCGACTTCGTCTTCGGGCGCTGGCGCGTCCACAATCGCAAGCTCGTCGACGTAGCCGATCCGGCGTGCGAGGAGTGGGTCGAGTTCACGGCCTCGAGCGAGGCGTTCCCGGTGCTAGACGGGCTTGGACACGTCGACCGGATGTACGTCGATGACTCGTACGAGGCGGATCGCTTCGAAGGGCTGACCCTCCGTCTGTACGACCCGAGCCGCGAAACCTGGAAGATCTGGTGGAGCTCGACACGAGCGCCGGGCATCCTCGATCCGCCCGTGGAGGGCCGCTTCCACGACCGGCACGGGATCTTCGAGTGTGAGGGCGAGATCGCCGGCCGCAGAGTCGGAGTCCGCTTCGATTGGCTTCTCGAGGATCCCGCATCGCCCCGTTGGCAACAGTCCTTCTCCTACGACGGCGGTGAAACCTGGAGGCTCAACTGGACGATGAAGCTCACCCGGACCAGTTGACGCCGGTTGTCCACGTCCGAACCGGCCATGGTAGAATTGCAACCGGTTGCAATGACGGTCGGCAAAGCACAGACAATTGCGGATATCGCCCGGATCGCCGGGGTCGACAAGTCGACCGTCTCGCGCGCGCTCAACGATAGCCCGCTGATCGCCGCTGGGACCAAGGAGCGGATCCGGGCGATCGCGGAGCAGCACGACTTCCAGATCAACGTACCGGCGCAGCGTCTGAGCACGCGTCGAAGCAACGTCGTCGGGCTCGTCCGCTTCGACTGGGGCAAGGGGTTGAAGACCCTGGACATGTTCATGCTCGAGATCATGGGCGGCATCTCGATGGGCCTCAGCCAGCAGGGTTACGACCTGCTCGTGCTGCAGGCGAAGGTCGACGACCCGGGCTGGGCTCACCGCTACCTCGAAAGCGGCCGAGCCGATGGCTTCATCCTGCTCTCGGCCTCGTGCACCCCCGAGATGCTCCTCGGCCTCGGTGGCAAGCGCATGCCGATCGTCGTCTGGGGCACCCCCCCAGAGGACAGCGATTACTCCTCGGTGAGCGGCGACAGCGTCGCCGGCGGGCGCCTCGCTACTGAGCATCTGCTCATGACCGGGCGCCGACGCATCGCGTTTCTCGGCGGTCCGGCGTGGGCTGCAGAGGCCGAAGAGCGCCGGCGCGGTTACGAGCAGGCACTTGCGGCCGCAGGCCTCGAGGTCGATCCGGCTCTTGCGGTGCACGCGAACTGGGAGGAGCCCGAGGCCTCCGCGGCGGCGGCGATCGAGACGCTCCTCGAACGCGACCCCGGGATCGACGCGGTGTTCGCGAACAGCGACCTGTTCGCGCTCGGAGCGATCGAAACGCTTCGGGCGCATGACCGCCGCGTGCCGGACGACGTCGCCGTCGTCGGCTACGACGACATCGCGCTCGCCGCCTACGCGAACCCGCCCTTGACCACGATCCGGCAGGACGGCCTGCTCGTCGGAACGCTCCTTGCCCGGACGCTCGTCCAACGGCTCGAGACCGGCGCGGTGACCAACGTGACGATCCCGGCCGAGCTCGTCGTGCGGGAATCGGCGTGAGCTTTTTCGTGTCCAGAAATGCAACCGGTTGCACACACCGACCAGGAGGTGAGTTGCATGTTCTATCCACCCTCGCTGCTTGACCCGACTCCCACGCCCAAGCCGGTGCCGATCTACGACACCCCGATCGCCGACCGCCAACCGGTGCGCGCGCTGGCATGGGCGCATCGCCCGTGCAGCGTGGAGACGCCGGAGACCGGAGACGTGCCCGGGACCGCGCCCCGAGTCGTCGTTCTGAGGAAGCCTTTCGTCACGAAGGCGGCTGGAAGTAGCGGCCCGGCGTGACTCCGGTGTGCGCGCGGAACGCGGCGACATAGGCACTCGTCGTCCGGTACCCGACGCGTCTGGCGACGGCGCTGACCGGCACCTGCTCGGCGAGGTGTGGCAGCGACGCTTGCAAGCGGACGAGTGTGCGCCAGCGCCCGAACGACAACCCGGTGTCGCCGAGGAACGCACGCGCGAGCGTGCGGCTGCTCGCGCCGACGCTGCGACCCCATTCGCTCAGCGTCCGCGGGTCGGCGGGATCGGCGAGGAGCGCGTCGGAAACATCCCGCGCGCGGGCGTCCGTCGGCGGTCGGACGTCGATCGTCGCGATCCGAAGCGGCAGCAGTAGGTCGAAGAGCATCGCCTCGGCGCGGCTACGCTCGCCCGCGCCGAGCCCACGGTCGTCGAGGTGATGGATGAGCTCCCCGAGGAGCGGGGTCACGGCGACCGCCGTCGGCGCTGCCCAGTCGATTGCGCAGCGACGCGGCTCGAGGTAGACGGAGCGGAGGACGGCGACCCCGGATGCGCGTGTCTCGTGCACCGTGCCGGCGGGGATCCAGAGCGCCCGCGCCGGTGGCAGGACATAGCTGCCGCCGCCCTCGATGACGACGACGAGCACCCCTTCCGGTGACCAGGCGATCTGGTGGTCGCCGTGTGCGTGCCACTCGAACAAGGTCCCGGCCGGCATCGGGTAGGTGCAGACAATGGCGGCCGGAGCAGGTTGTCCGTTCATCGACACAACTTGACAGCGTACTCCCTTTCGGAAACGAACCGGTCGCGCTAGCGTCGCCCCATGAACGAGAACCACGCCCTCTGCAGCACGCCCGAGTGGGCCGAGTTCATGGAGTCGGAGGTGCTCGAGCCCGTCACGGCCGGTCTGGATCTCGGGAATGAGATGCTCGAGATCGGGCCGGGCCCGGGCGCCACCACCCGCTGGCTCCGACACCGCGTGGAGCGGCTCGTCGCGCTCGAGCTCGAGACCGACGCCGCCACGCGGCTCGCGGACGAGTTCGCCGGCACCAACGTGACGGTCCAGGTCGGCGATGCAGCACGATCGCCCTTCCCAGACGGTTCGTTCGACTCGGTCGGCTGCTTCACGATGCTCCACCACGTACCGACCGCGCAGGGACAGTTCACGATCCTGCGTGAGACGCACCGGGTCCTGCGTCCCGGCGGCGTGCTCGTCGGCGCCGACAGCATCGCGAGCCAGGGACTGCACGAGTTCCATCAGGGAGACACGTACAACCCGATCGATCCCGCGCGCCTGCTCGTCTACCTGCAGGCGGCCGGGTTCGGCCACGTCATGGTCTCGGCCGGCGACGGGATCCTGTTCACCGCTCGCAAGTCACCCGAAGAAAGGAGCTGCGAATGAGCAGCATGGCACTGCCTTACCAGGAGCCGCTCGTGCCCCGCGAGCCGGGCCCACGTCAGATCCCCGAGCCGCCGCGCCGCGGCGAGCCGGGAGGCCCGCCGTGCGGAATCTGTGGCGGAAAGACGACCGCGGCGGTCTGGTCGGACGACAACTGGACGCTGCATCCGCCCGTCGGCGGGAGCCTGCCCGGTGCGGTCTGGCTCGCGAGCCGAGTCCATGCCGATTCATTCTCCGACCTGCCCGAGCAGCTACAGGAGGATTTCGGTCGGGTTGTCGCGCGTGTCGAACGGGCGATCCTGACACTCGGCGATGTCGGACGCGTTCACCTCTACCGCTGGGGAGACGGTGGCGCGCACTTCCACGTCTGGTTCCTGCCCCGTCCACTCGGCATGGTCGAAGCACACGGGATGATGCTGCCGCTCTGGGAGGACATACTGCCGAACGTGCCCGACGGTGAACTCGCCGACGCCGCGGAGCGCGTCGCCGCCGCGATGTGACCACCGCCACCACGCAGCTTGCCCGCCGGCTCGGGACGGGCGACGCCGTCGTGATCGGGCTCGGCTCGATGATCGGCGCCGGCGTCTTCTCCGCCTTCAGCCCCGCTGCGGCCGCGGCAGGCGCGAGTCTCCTGATCGGACTCGTGCTCGCCGCGGCCGTTGCCTACTGCAATGCCGTCTCGTCAGCGCAACTCGCCGCCCAGTATCCAACCTCCGGCGGCACATATGTGTACGGCCGCGAGCGGCTCGGCGAATGGTGGGGCTTCGTCGCAGGCTGGGGGTTCGTGATCGGCAAGACCGCCTCGTGCGCGGCGATGGCATTGACGTTCGCCTCGTACGCCGTCCCAGGCTCCGAGTGGGGCCGGCGCGCTGCAGCCGCGGCGGCCGTGGCCGTGCTGACAATCGCGAACCTACGGGGGATCACGCGTACCGCCGCGCTCGCGCGCGTCCTCGTCGCAGCCTCGATCGTGGCCCTTGTCGTGATCGTTGGAGCAATCCTCTTCAGCGGTAACGCGTCCACGGAGGGTTTCGCGGGCCTGGGCTCCCTCGAGCCCGGCGGCGTCCACGGCGTGCTCCAGTCTGCCGCCCTTCTCTTCTTCGCGTTCGCGGGCTACGCACGGATCGCAACGCTCGGAGAGGAGGTGCGCGACCCGCAACGGACGATTCCACGGGCGATCCCAATTGCACTCGGAATTGTCGTAGTCCTCTATCTGATCGTCGGTGCAGCCGCGTTAGCCGGCGCAGGCCCGGAGCGCCTCGCGGCTACCTCGACCCCGCTTCGCGCAGCGGTGGACGCAGTTGGCGCCACCTGGGCGCAGCCTGTCGTCCGCGCCGGCGCGGCGGTGGCAAGCCTCGGCGCGCTGCTCGCCCTGATTGCGGGCGTCGGTCGCACAACACTCGCGATGGCCCGGAACGGCGACCTTCCACGCTGGCTCGCCTCGATCGAGGGGCGGCGAAGCGTCCCCGACCACGCCGAGATCGCTCTCGGTGCTGTCGTGATCGCACTCGTCCTCACGACCGATCTGCGAGGCGCGATCGGCTTCTCGTCCTTCGGTGTGCTCGTCTACTACACGGTCGCCAACGCCTCGGCATTCACTCAGTCGCCGACACACCGACGCTGGTCAAGAGGACTGAACATCATCGGCGGTCTCGCCTGCATCGTGCTCGTCGCCTCACTACCACGATCGTCGATCATCGCCGGCCTGGCGGTCGTCGGAGTCGGGCTCGCCGGACGGGCATTCGTCACCGCTCGTCAGTGATTACGGGCGCCGCGGCGAGGTAGTCGGTCGCGCGAAAGCCGATGCGCGCGCGCTGGCCGTGCTCGCACCGCCCTGTCCACGCGGTCAGCAAAGCCGTGGCTGGGGTGGTGGTGCACGCTAGCCACGGTTGATCTCCTTCCCAGACGGCGAGAGCACCCACCACAGGGCCCCGAACTGGTTGACGTCCTGCCCCGTGGTCTGGCCGGGCTTCCTGTCGCTGACGAAGTAGTAGAGCGGGTGGCCGTTGTAGGTGACCTCGAACTTGCCGTCCTTCCGCTTCGTCGTCCCGAGCAGAGACGCGTGAACGCCATGGCCGGCGACCGGCTTCCCCTTCGTGATGAGCGGGGGCCAAAGAGCAGCACACGCGCCGTAACACGAGCTCATTCCGCCCTTGTCCTGCACGAAGTCGTACAGCGTTATTCCCTTGCTGTCGACGAGGATGGTTCCCAGCCGCGACTTCGCAACCGCGACCTTCGTTCCAACCCTCTCCGCACCGCCCGCGAACGCAACGACCACAACGACAGACGCGAGCGCCGTCGTTGCGGCGAGCGCCACAAATAGCTTTATCCGGTACATGTTCGAACCTCCCTTTCGGTAGAGACGAGAGCCGATCGGCTCCCGAATGTCATGGCCACCTCGGCGCGCGCCTCATGGAGTCCGACGCGCCAGCCGACGTGCTTCGGCCCGAAAGGCGCCGCCGACCCAACCTCCTAGAGCCAAGAGGAACAGCGCGAGCACGAGCCCGGTGAGAAACAGCCATCGCTTCACGACGCCGTCCGTCCGGTGCCGCCCGAAGCGGCGATCGGCACTGCCGGGAAGCCCAGCTCGGCGAGCCGACCGCACCAGCCGTTGATGTCGGGACTGTCGTCGTCATAGAGAACGACGAAGCGATCTCTTCCGGCCCCGCGGAGGAGGTCTCCGACCTCGGGAAAGGTGAGAAGCTCCCACCGGGCAGCGGCAAAGGACATCAGTTCGTCGAGGCCGCCGATACGGACGTCGCAGTGATTCATCGTGAATCGCTCCTTTGGGTCGAATTTCGGCCCCGCCCTGGAAGGGGACAAGGAGGGCGGGGCCGAGCTGGAGCGCGCCAACACCCGAAGCCGGGCTCGCGCGGGAACAGGAAGCCGTGAGGTATCGAGCTCGCGAATGGTCATGACGGGGGGTCGACCGGGTAGAGCCAGGATTCGAGCCCGGAGGCGGGCTGCCCGGCGCCCTGGAGCCTCACGCTGTGGATTCGAGCGGTGTTCCCTGCACCGTCGACCCGGCTCACGCTGTAGAGCTCGGCCGAGCAACAGCCGGCCGTCGCGGATCGAGAACTGGTACCGGTCGAGAGGCCGCGGCGCGGGGCCTGCCGTGCGGTTGCCCTCGGTGTCGAACTGGCTGCCGTGGCATGGGCAGCCGAACCCGGCCGGTTGGGTCGGGACGAGACCGACCTCACCGGCGCTCGTGTGCGCGAAGCTCCGCTGGTCGATGAAGAGCGGCCCGTTCGGCTGCGTCGGGCAGCCAACGTGCGTGCAGCGGCTCGACATGATCGTGAAGCTCGGCAGCTTTCCCAGCGGGCCGTTGTTGCGGACGTACGCGGCGCGGCGCGAGACCTCGCCCAACCGAGGATCGGAGAGAAATGTGGCGACCACGAACTTGCCTTCCGGAAAGGCGTTGACCGGGCCGAGGTCGACGTCGTGACTCCGCTGACCGAGGAATCCCGGCAGGATCGCGAGCCCGGCCGCCGGCGCACCGACGGCCAGTGCGATCAGGCCGCCGAAGCCGAGTGTCGCCCGCTCGAGCAATCGACTGCGCGGAAAGCGCTCCGCGGTGTCCGGTTCGTGCCGCTCCGGTTGCGCGCCCGGTCGTGGTTCCGGTCGAGTCGACCGCCTGTTGTCACGCACCCAGAGAGCGCCGGCAACGAGCGCGATGGCGCTGCCGAGCGGTGCGATCGCGAGCGGGCTGACGATCAGGCCGACGAGCAGCACGCTGACGCCGATGGCGACCATGACGGGCCAGATCGCACGCTGGTCCTGTTGTTTGCCTTCGTTCTCGACTTCGGACATCTCGTTCGGTCCTCCTACTCGACGTGCGGGGGCGGGAGCGGCGAACCGCTCCCGCAGGTCTGACACCCGCGCCGAGGATCCGAGAGATGGCCAGACGGTCTGTCGCCTCTCCCTTTCGATCACACGGGCCCGAGGGCTCCGCGGGGAAAGAGGCGAACTTGGCCTCGTACGGCGTCAATCACGAACGCCGTCGGACAAAACGCTACCAGGAGGGCCGACGCTGCGCGGTCGATCATTGGGCTCGCAGGTTCAGCCTCCGTTAAGACATCGCGACCGTCGAACCGACAACGCCCACCGGCAGGTAACACCGGTCACTGTGACCTTCGCTTCTGCTTCCAAGCGCGGCCGGGAAGAAAAATGCCGGCCAGGTCGTTCTAACCGCCGTGCAGGTAGCGCCGTCGCGTTGCGCGTCCGAGTTGGCGACTTTCCGCGACTTCGTGTCAACCGACGGGTCGATGACGACGCGCTGAGTGAGCTCGCGTTCCGTTCCGCTGCCGTCCGGGCCGGCTTCTGGCTCGGCTGGATCTCGATCGTCGCGGTGATCGCGAGCCTCGCGCTCGACGTAGGCACGCGACACCGCTCGCTGCTGGTCGGCCTGACGCTGACGGCGGCCGCGGCCAACACGCGTCGCGATGGTCGTCCCCTGGCAGGACTGGCTGCGCGTCCCGTCGCGGCCGCATCCTGCTCGATCTCTGGTCGGGAGGACTGATCGCTTTCGTCGCGCTGCTCGTCGTCGCGGGCGGCTCGAGCTTCGCGCTACTCCTCTTCCTCGCCGTTCCGTTCATCGCAGTCGTCCAGATCGGCTGGCGCCGCGGCTTCTGGCTTGCCGTCAGCGCCGGGACGTGCCTGGTCGTTGCGACGCTCGTCCCGCTCTCGGCCGGCGCGACGGCGATGCGGCTGGCTCTGCTCGCGGCAGCGGTCGGAGTGGCGCTCGTCCTCGTCGCGGACGATTCGCCGTGAGACGGCGGCTCACGGACGAGCTGCCGCACGCGCCGACCTCGAGCGCACGCTCGCGAAGGAAGCGAACCACCGGATCAAGAACGACCTCCAGACCGTCGCCGACCTGCTCCTGCTCGGCCGTCCCGACGGCGGCGACGGGCCGTGCGTTCGACGACACGGCCGCGCGCATCCGCTCGATCGCGACCGTGCACCGTCTGCTCACGGAAGCCGAAGATCTCGTCGACGCGGGAGCGCTCCTGCGCAGCATCGCCGAGGGCGCTCCGGTGCCGATCGCCGTCGACGCGGCGCCGATTCGCGCTCGACGCTTCGACCGCCCAGAAACTCGGCATCGTCGCGAACGAGCTGATCACGAACGCCTACCAGCACGGCGCGCCGCCGCTCGCCGTGGAGCTGACCGCCGGCCCGCGGACGCGGCTCCGCGTCGACGACGGGGCAACGGCCTCGACGGGCCGGCGGGCTTCGGGCTGCAGCTCGTTCGGCGCATGGTCGAGCAGGGCCTGCGTGGACAGTTCGAGCTGACGCGCGCTTCCCGGCGGCGGCACACGTGCCGAGGTCGTCTTCCCGGCGCCGTCGAGATGAGAATTCTGGTCGCCGACGACGACCCGCTCATCGCCTTGGGTCTGATCGAAGCGACTGCGCTCGCTCGGCCACGAGCCGATCGGGCCGGCCGGCGACGGAGAGCAAGCAATCGCGCTGGCGGAAGCGACGCTGCCCGACCTCTACCTCTTCGACATCGAGATGCCGGCGAGCAATACGTACCTGGTCGAGCAGGAGACAT
>CAVPEK010000006.1:0-336274 GCA_963703445.1 uncultured Thermoleophilia bacterium
CGCAGGACCGGTCGAGCTGGAGATCAGGCTGGCCTCGGGAGACATCACGGTCGACGCGGACGCCGACGGACGGGTCGAGGTCGAGCTGATCGCGCACGACGAGGAGTCACAGCGGCTCGTCGACGACGCGACGGTCGAGCTGCGCGAGCACGCGGGCCGGGCGCAGGTGATCGTCGACGTGCCGAACAAGCGGGGGTTCAACCTCGGCCAGATCTTCGGCAGCCAGGGGATCACGTGCCGCATCCGCTGTCCGCAGGAGTCGGGCCTGAGCACGAAGACGAAGTCCGCAGACGTGGTGGCCCGTGGCGTGCTCGGCGGCCTGAACGTCCAGACCGCGTCCGGCGACGTCGAGGCCGATCGTGTCACCGGCGGCGTCAACGTGAAGAGCGCGAGCGGAGACCTGACCGTCCGCGAGGCAGGCGACGGCGTCTCGGTCCAGACGGCCTCGGGCGACGTCGACATCGACATCGTCCGCGGCCCCGTCAACCTCAACTCGGCGTCCGGCGATGTCACGATCGGCGAGGCCTATGACAACGTCAACGTCAGCACTGTCAGCGGCGACCAGGATCACGGCGCGGTCATGCGCGGGACTGTTTCCGCGCACAGCGTCTCCGGCGACGTGGCCATCGGCGTCCGCCGCGGCTCGAAGGTCTTTCTCGATTGCAACAGTGTGAGCGGTGACACCCGCTCGGAGCTCGAGCTCTCGGGAGACGTGCCGGCCGGCGATGGACCGCTCGTCGAGATCCGTGCGAAGACCGTCAGCGGTGACATCAGCATCACGAGGGCCCCGGCGCCCTCCGACAGCACACAGGGGGTGCACGCATGAACCGTCTCTCGTGGGACACGACGGCGCCTCGGCGCCTCGGCCGCAGGCGTTCCGCCGACGAGCCCCGCCGGAGTTCGGCCTCGTCGAGGCCGAAGCGGAGCTGATCCGCGGCGCCTGGCAGAAGCCTCAGCGCATCAGCGGCATCTAGCGCTCGGATGCAGCAGGGGGACGACCCCCGTGAATCCGTGGCGGAGAACATCGAGCAGCGACGGCGGCGTGACCACCGTCGCTGCTTCCGGTTCTGCGGGCGACCGACGCGCCTTTCCGAGTACCCGGACGGGCTCCAGCGAAGGAGCTCGTCGCCGAGGACCAGCCAGGGCTCGCCGTCTCGCAGCACGAACGCCGCGTCGGGCAGTGCGCCAACCTCCGTACGGCGGTGCGGCGCGAGTCGCTCCGTGTGCAATCGCTCGTTCGACGGCGTCCGCGCGCGACTCGCCGAGGATCTGCATGAACCGGTTGTAGTCGTCGCGCCGGCATTCGGCGCACGGTCTGTGGCCGGCGGCGAAGGCCGTCGCCTCGTCGAGGAAGAACAGCTCGGTGTAACGACCCGGTTGCAGCTTGTCGACCCGCCGGCGGCCCTTGAACTCGAGCCGGCAGGCGATCCACCGCTTCACCTGGAACCGTCGAACGATGTTCCCGTTTCTGTCGTGCAGGCACCCTCGGTTGCCGTAGACGAGCCCGCGAGCGGGATCGGCGATCAGCTCACCGAGCGGCGTGACGCGGTTTCGCAGCGGCATCGGCGCAGCTCAGCGGGGTCGGCGCTCGCGTGCGCGCGTGTGCGGCCGTGACGCCAGGAGCGCGAGCAACACGACCGCGACGAAGTTGCGGAACGTGGGCTCGGGCCAGCGCACCCTGGCAGAGCGCGGAACCACGACGGGTCGACGAGAAAGACGATGCCCGCAATCAGGACCTTCCCGCCCCACCCGACGACCAGGAAGAGCGTCGCGAGCACGATCCCCCAGAAGCCGAGCTCCGGCAGCCCGACCGCTGCGGCGAAGTCGAGCACGTTCCAGGCGAGCCAGAAGATAAGTGGCCCGAGCAGGACGACCAGCAGCAGGACGGAGAGTGCGAGTGCAACCCCGCCGGCAACGAGCGCGCTGATGCCGAGCACGCGCAGGAGAACGCCAAGCGATTTGTTCACGACCCGAGTGTAAGCAGGTGGAGCCCCGTCGATCGTCTGAGCCCCTGTCCCGCGCTACGACGAGACAGGGGCGGTCGTGCGTGTCCTACGCGTCGAGCACGACTTCGCCGGCGGACACCTGCGGGGCCGCGACGCTCAGGCCGGGCAGGTTCTCGCGGATGAATGACGCGGCGGCTGCCGTCGATGCATCGGCTCCCGCCTCGTCCTCGTAGACGCTGATCGAGACCGCGCCGTCGGCTGTGCGAACGAGGTAGTAGGCCTTGAAACCATCGATCCCCTTGATCAGATCCTTGACGTCCGCTGCCTTCCCGACGAGCGCGTCGGCGAGCTCCGACGTGCCTGAATACGTACGGACGGTGGCATACACGGGCAATCTCCTTCTGCTGGGGTCGCCGTAAGTCGGCGCAGCTGAGTCTCGCACCATTCCGCACGCGGGCACGGTGGAAGATTTCGGGCCGCGGACCCGTCTAGTGGGTACGCGGTTCCAGTGGGGTGGAACCGACGGGTAGCGCAGACGGCTGGGGCCGGAGTTGCTGCCTTCCTCTGGGGCAGTCGGTAGGGCCGTTCGGGAGAGGCGGCCCTACCGGCTGTCTGGACCCACGCCGTGCCTCTGACGGCACAGACGGTCGAGTTTCCGGCGTCACCGCCGGGGAACGGTCACTTCCAGCGGCGACCTGCTCCGGCGATGTACTGGGCGTAGCCGCGCAGCGCGGCTGCGGAGGTCAGCACCTGGTAGGCGAACAGGTAGCCGAGGAAGCCGCGCTTGTCGTGCTTGGGGTGGATGTCGAGCGTGCGGAAGACATGGCGTGCCTGCCAGCGCTGCAGGAACCCGAAGATGACGAGCGTGATCGGGAGCAGGAGCATCGACCACCAGCCGAAGATCAGCGGGTAGCCGAAGAGGAAGAGGATGACTCCGGGGACCCAGAAGAAGATGACGCCGATGTCGAGGCAGGGGACGAGGTAGTCGATCCCGGCGACCAGCTTCGCGAGGACGCGCGGCTGCGTGGGAGGTGGATGCGTGCGTAGGCCCTCGAACATGCCGCGTGCCCAGCGCGAGCGCTGGCTCAGCAGGACGCTCGAGCCGCGTCCGGGACGACCGTGAAGCCGAGCGCGACCGGCTCGTACTGGACGAGGCCGCGTGCTGCCAGCATCGTCCAGGTGAGCACGATGTCTTCGCCGATCGCATCCGGCCAGCCGCCGACGGCGCGCAGGTCCTCGTCCAGTAGGCCGAGAACGCGCCCTGCGCGACGAGCGCGGTGTTGTACGCCGCCTGCATCCGCTTCACGCCGTTGATTCCCAGCCGGTAGTCCCACTGCTGCATCCGCGTGACGAACGTCGCGAGCGGGTTCTCGGCGACGAGCGCACCTGCACACGCGCAGACGTGCTGGCCCTGCGGCGTGCGCGTCACGCGAGCCACGAGCCGGGTGAGCGACTGCTGCTGCAGGAGGGTGTCGGCATCGACCGTCACCACGAGCGGTGTCGTCACCGTCTCCAGGGCAGCGTTGAGAGCCTGGTGCTTGCCCTGCTCGTTCCTCGAAGACCCGTCGGTAGCGGGCACGGGAGGCGAGCACCCGCAGCGTCCGCCAGCATCGGCGGTGTCGTCGGTCGAGTTGTTGTCGGCAACCACGACTTCCAGACGACCCGGGTACGAGAGGCCGCCGATGTGTTCGAGCGTGCGCACGATCGCGGCGCTCTCGTTCCACGCCGCCACCAGGATCGTCACCGACGGCCACTCGCCTGCGGCCCAGTCGCCCTCGGGAGGCATCGAGCGATAGCTCCTCGATAGCGGGTGATCAGGAGCGTGAAGATCATGAACCAGATGACCAGACCGGGGATGTAGGCGAGGAAGATCGGGATCACCCACGCCATGACGGGGCCGATCGCGTCCTCGAGCTCACCTCGCCAGATCGTCGGACACCCAGACGCTGAAGCCGACCCAGCCGAGCGTCAGTACGCACGGCGATCACGAAGCGGATGCTCGGCCGAAGACCCGACGCGGGAGCCTTTCGCCAGGTCAGACCGCCGGACACTTGATGCGTTGAACCTGGCGATTCGACTGACGACGAGATGACCCTCCTCAGGCAGGCGACGGTTAAATGATCGGTGCCGTCGCGGGATACTTGAGTCCGGATGACGACCGTCTGGGAGTCTCAGGCGCTTGGGGCTCTCGGACCTGCGTCGTCGGCGCGGTAATGTCGCCGCAGTGTTCAGCGGCCCGAGACGCCTGCAGGATTGGTCTGCCCGGACCCAGTCGGCCGTTTGCGGAGGCTCTTTGCTGTGGTGACGGCGGAGGAGATCGCCGCGATCGAGGTCTTCGCGATGCTGGGCGCGCGATGAGCACGAGCGGCTGGCGCGGGTCGGCGGCGGACATCAGCCTGGTGCCGGGCGAGTACGCGGCGAACGAGGGCGACGATCGCGCGCTGTTCGCGGTGCTCGAGGGCCGGATCGAGGCGGTCAAGACGGTCGACGGGATCGAGCGGGTCGTCGGCGAGCGGCTGCCGGGCGACGTCTTCGGCGAGGTGCCGATCGTCGCTCGGCACCGTCTTCCCGGTCGGCTTCCGCGCCGCCGACGCCTCGCGCGTGCTGCGGATCGAGCCCACCGACTACCACGCGATCGCGGCCGCGGATCCGATCGTCGCCAAGGCGATCGGCGCGCTCGCGAGCCTACCGGATGGCAGGGCCGCGGGGGCTGCAGGGGCTCGCGGCCGAGCCGCCGCCGCCGCGGGCGATCGTGGTCGGGCAGCGCTGGGATCCCGCCTGCGCGCAGCTGCGCCACTTCCTCGACCGCAACCAGATCAGCTTCCCGTGGCTGCAGCCCGATGCGCCGGACGCGGCCGAGGCAGTGGGACGGACCGCTGCCCGGCCGACGGCGACTGCCCGGTGATCCGCTTCGTCGGCGGCAAGACGGTCGTCCGGCCGCAGCTTCGCCGCGTCGCCGAGCTGCTCGGGCTCGGCACCGAGCCTCGGCGGCCGAGTACGACACGGTGGTCATCGGCGCCGGCCCGTCCGGTCTCGCGGCCGCCGTGTACGGCGCCTCGGAGGGGCTGCGCACGCTCGTGGTCGAGCGCGAGGCGCCGGGCGGCCAGGCCGGCACCTCGTCGCGGATCGAGAACTACCTCGGCTTCCCGTCGGGCGTCTCCGGCGACGAGCTCGCGAGCCGGGCGCTGCAGCAGGCGCGCCGGCTCGGCGCCGAGATCCTCGTGACGCGCACGATCACGCGGATCGACGCCGCGACCCGCGCAGGTGCACCTCGACGGCGGCGACGTGCTTCGGGCGCGCACGATCATCCTCGCCTGCGGCGTCTCGTGGCGGCGGCTCGAGATCGAGGGCTTCGACCGGCTCGTCGGCAAGGGCATCTTCTACGGCGCCGCCCGCAGCGAGGCGCCGAACGTGCACGGGCTCGACATCCACATCGTCGGCGCCGGCAACTCCGCCGGCCAGGCGGCGATGTTCTTCTCGACCCACGCGCGCAGCGTCACGATCCTCTGCCGCGGCGAGAGCCTCGAGAAGAGCATGTCGCGCTACCTGATCGACCAGCTCGCGACCCGCTCGAACATCGAGGTGCGCTTCCGCACGCGAGGTCGTCGCCGCGCACGGCGAGGACGCGCTCGAGGCGATCGACGATCCGCGACCGGCGACGGCGGCGAGACGACCCGGCTCGCATCCGGCGGGCTCTTCATCTTCATCGGCGCCGACGCCGAGACCGGCTGGCTGCCGCCCGAGATCGCGCTCGACCAGCGCGGCTACGTGCTCACCGGCCCGGACGTGAGCGCCGCCGGAGCGCTGGCCGCTCGAGCGCGACCCGTACCTGCTCGAGACGAGCGTTCCCGGCATCTTCGCGTGCGGCGACGTGCGGCTCGGGCCCGTCAAGCGGGTCGCCGCCGCCGTCGGCGAGGGCAGCATGGCGATCGCGTTCGTCCACCAGTACCTACGGGACGCCGAGCGTGACCGGCCGGTCGCCGTCGAGCTCCAGCCGGCCCGGACGCGCGAGGCCCTACGCCTGCTCGAGCCGCTTCTGCATCGCCGCCTCGATCTCGGCGGCGACGCGCGGGAAGGTCGCCTGGAGGTGAGCGAAAGTCGTCGCCGAACAGCACCAGGACGCGAACCGGCGAGGTCGTCGTCACGGTCGCCGTGCGGCGGCCGTGCCCGAGCAGCGCCATCTCGCCGAAGAAATCGCCGGGGCCGAGCGAGGCGATCTCCTCGCCGCCCGCCGTGACCGAGACCTCGCCCTCCCGGAGGACGAAGAACGACGAGCCGGTCGCTCCCTCACCGACCAGCCGAACGCCAGGCTCGACGTCCTTCACCTCGAACCGCGCGGCGACATCGGCGAGCTCAGCCTCGGACAGCGATCCGAACAGCGGAACCTCCGCGAGCTCGGACGGGTCGGCGCTAGGCACCCGCCAAATCTACAAGCGATCGGGCGCCGATTCGGTCCATGCCGGCGGCGCCATGACGAGCCCAGCGCGGCAAAAGCGGTGCCCCTGATGAACCTTCCGGGAATAGGCCGTGAAGGGGATCGAACCTTCGACCTTGGGATTAAGAGAAGGCGCGCCGAGTCTCGGTGGAATTCGGCCGGTCTGGAGAACGCGCCCCAACGGTGCCGATTCGCCTCGGAATCGCCTCGCCCGGTCTCGGCTGATCTCGGTGGGTCTGGTTGCCCCCGTGTTGCCCCCCGAGGAGCAGGCGGTCAGACTCGCGCCGTGGCGGTCTGTCCTGCCTGTGGGAAGGAGAACCCCGAGGGGTTCCAGTTCTGCCGGCTTCTGCACGGCTCCCCTCTCTCCTCAGCCCCCAGCCGAGCACGAGGTGCGAAAAACAGTGTCGGTGGTGTTTTGTGATCTGGCGGGTTCGACCGAGCTGGGCGAGCGGCTCGATGCGGAGGCGTTGCGGGCGCTGCTAGCCCGGTATTTCGAGCGGATGAAGGCGATCGTGGAGTCGCACGGCGGGTCGGTGGACAAGTTCATCGGTGATGCGGTGATGGCGGTGTTCGGGATCCCACAGGCGCACGAGGACGACGCGCTGCGGGCCTGCCGGGCGGCGGTGGAGATGCGCGACGCGCTGCCCGAGCTCGAGCTTCGTGGCCGAATCGGCGGTGAACACGGGCGAGGTGGTGACAGGCACCGCGGAGCGTCTGGTGACCGGGGATGCGGTGAACGTGGCGGCACGCTTCGAGCAGGCAGCAGCTGCGGGGGAGGTGTTGATCGGCGAGACGACGTATGCGCTTGTGCACGAGGCGGCTGTCGCAGAGCCGGTCGAGCCTCTCGAGCTGAAGGGGAAGTCAGCGCCGGTTGCTGCGTTTCGGCTCGTCTCGCTGCTGGCGGCACCGGAACGAAGCCATGCGTCGAGGTTCGTGGGACGTGAGCGCGAGCTCGACCTGATCGGGGAGGCGTGGGAGCGCGCGCAGGCCGAGTCGTGCTGTGAGCTGGTGACCGTCGCCGGCGACGCCGGGGTCGGCAAGTCGCGTCTCGTCGCGGAGGCGCTCTCGCGACGCTCGACGTTCGCGTCGTCCGCGGCCGGTGCCTGCCCTACGGGGAGGGGATCACCTACTGGCCCGTCGTCGAGGCCGTGAAGCAGGCTCGCCGCGCTGCCGTCGGACCCGGCCGCCGAGCGGGCGGTTCGCTCGCTGCTCGGCGAATACGATCTCGGCACACACGGGGACGAGATTTCCTGGGCATTCCGGAAGCTGCTGGAGGAGCAGGCGCCGCTCGTCGTCGTCTTCGACGACATCCAGTGGGGCGACGAGACGTTCCTCGACCTGATCGAGTCGACCGTACTGCTCTCTGCGGGCGCGCCGCTGCTGATCCTGTGCATGGCGCGGCCGGAGCTGGTCGAGCGTCGCCCGGGATGGGAGGGAATGCTGCGGCTCGAGCCGCTGGCGGCGGAGCAGACGGATGCCATGATCGGAGACAGCGTTTCGGCGGAGCTGCGCGAGCGGATCGCCCGCGCCGCGGGCGGCAATCCCCTCTTCATCTCGGAGATGCTCGCCATGGCCTCCGAAAGCACGGATGTCGTCGTGCCGCTCCCGACGCTCAAGGCGCTCCTGGCGGCCCGGCTCGACCAGCTCGACGAATCGGAGCGCCGGGTGCTCGAACGCGGCTCGGTCGAGGGTGAAGTCTTCCACCGCGGTGCCGTCCAGGCGCTCGCCCCCGAGGAGACGCAGGTCACGACCCGGCTCGCGGCGCTCGTACGCCATCAGCTCGTGCGGCCCGACCGCGCCCAGCTCGAGGGCGACGACGGCTATCGCTTCCGCCACCTGCTGATCCGCGACGCCGCCTACGACGCCCTCCCCAAGGCTGTCCGCGCCGACCTGCACGCGCGTTTCGCCAGCTGGCTCGACGGGCACGGCTCGGCGCTCGTCGAGCGGGACGAGATCGTCGGATACCACCTCGAGCAGGCTGTCGGCTATCACGCCGAGCTCGGTCAGCCCGAACCGAGGCTGGCGGACCGTGCCGCAGCGCGGCTCGCCGCAGCAGGCCGACGTGCGATCGACCGCGAAGAATTGCGGACGGCGTCGGCTCTTCTCGCCCGAGCCGCGAAGCTGGTCCGACCGTACAGGGTCGATGTCGCACTCGAGTTGGAGGCGGCCCTCACGATGGACACCGACTACGACGATTCAGCGAACGCGGCGGAGGTAGCCGCAGAACGCGCCGAGGCGGCAGGGGACCGGTCGGGTGCGATGCTCGGGCGCGCCCTGGCGCTCTTCGTCAGGACGGCCGAAGGCGGGGAGATCACCGTCGACCGGCAGGCCGAGCTTCTGCAGGCGGCGCTCCCGCTCGAGGACGAGCTGGGCGATCCACGCCGGCTCGCGCTGCTATGGGAGCTGCGCGGCTACATCGCAAACTTCCGGATGCGGAACGAGGAGGACGTCGAGGCCACTTTGAACGCGCTCCGCTACCACCGACTCGCCGGCGACTCACCTTCGGACACACATCTCGAGTGGGCGCTGCTCCTCAGCCCGCGCCCGGCCGAGAACGCGATGCGAATGGTCGACGAGCTCGCCGAGCTGCGTCCGCCGGGAGCCTGCGACCTGCCTCGGGCGGCCCTGCTAGCGATGCGCGGCCGCTTCGACGAAGCGTGGCCGCTCGCCGAGGCACGCTCCCGCCACTCCCTCCGGGAGATCTCGAACAATTCGGCGCAGGACGGCCACTGCTACCTCTGGCTGATCGCAACGATCGAGGGCGACCGCGAACGCGCATGCAGGCACAACGCCGACATGATCGAGATCCTGGGATCGGGCAGCGTCGCCGCGGCGTTCCGGTCGTTCCTCGCGAGCGACCTGTGCTACCTCGGACGTCTCGACGAGGCGGAGTCCGTCCTTCGACAAGCCCAGGCCGTTCCGGCGCGGGCGTCAGTTCGCGTGATGGCCCCGTCGGCCGAGGCGCTGTTGCTCGCAGCGCGCGATGAGCTCGAGCGGGCGGAGACGCTGGCGCGGACCGCGGTCACGAGGGCCGAGAACGAGACAGACAACGTGTGGTTCCAGGCCTGGACGAACACGAACCTCGCCACAGTGCTCGAACGTGCAGGCCGGGTCGACCGAGCCCGCGCGGCGCTCGAGCGCGCCTTCGACGTCTGGGAGCGGAAGGGCTGCCTGCCGTTGGCGGCCCGCGTCCGCGAACAAATCGCATCGCTCGACGCGACAGCGACCTGACGAGAAATGGGCCGTGAAGGGATCGAACCTTCGACCTTGGGATTAAGAGTCCCCTGCTCTACCAGCTGAGCTAACGGCCCGGGAAGCGCCGCGTATCGTAGCGAGGGTGACGAAAGTCCTCTCCGTCGTCGGAAACCGGCCCCAGTTCATCAAGTCGGCGCCCCTCTCGGTGGCGCTCCGTGAGGCGGGGATCGACGAGGTCGTGCTGCACACCGGGCAGCACTGGGACCCGGCCATGTCCCAGGTCTTCTTCGACGAGCTCGGCATCCCCGAACCGGCCCACAGGCTCGACCTGCGCACGTCCGACCCGCAGGCGATGACCCCGCCGATCCGTGAGGTGATCGAGGGAGAGCGCCCCGACTGGGTGCTCGTCTACGGCGACACGAACTCGACCTTGGCCGGAGCGCACGCCGCCGGGGAGGAGGTGCCGATCGCGCACGTCGAGGCCGGCCTGCGGAGCTTCGACCGGTCGATGCCGGAAGAGCTGAACCGGATCGAGGTCGACCGCCTGTCGGCCCTCCTCTTCTGTCCCGACGAGCGCTCCGCGTCGCAGCTCGAGCAGGAGGGCGTGCCGGGCCGACGCGAGGTGGTGGGCGACGTGATGGGCGACGCAACGCGCATCTTCGAACCTCTGGCGCGGCGCCGGGCACCGGGGTACGCACAGCCCTACACGGTGCTGACGATCCATCGGCAGGCGAACACCGAGCCCGGTCGGCTGCGGGCGATCGTCGAGGCGCTCGACGGCGTGGAGCGCCGGTTCGTCTTCCCGGTGCATCCGCGAACGCAGCACGCACTCGACGTGCACGGTCTCCGCCTTCCCGCACACGTCGAGGCGATCGAGCCGCTCGGCTATCTCGAGATGCTCGCGCTCGTCGCAGCGGCCGAAGCCGTCGTCACCGATTCGGGCGGACTGCAGAAGGAGGCGTACTGGCTCCGCGTCCCGTGCGTCACGTTGCGCCCAAGCACGGAGTGGGTGGACACGGTGACGGCCGGCGCGAACCGGTTGGCCGAGCCTGCGCGAGCTCGCCGCCGCGCTCGAGACTGCGCGATTCCCTGAGCAGGCGCCGCAGTTGTACGGCGACGGCCATGCCTCGGAACGCATCGCAGCCGCCCTGTACGCTTGAGCGCCGTGCCGGAGCCGCCCCTCTACGACGTTGCCGTCATCGGCGCGGGCTATGTCGGCCTGCCGCTCGCCGTCACGTTCGCCGAAGCGGGCAGCCGCGTCCTCGTCATCGACGTGCTGCCACACGTCGTCGATGCGCTGAACGGGGGGAGAAGCCATATCGAGGACATCACCTCCGACCGCCTCGCGCGCACTCGTCGACAAGGGGCTCGTCGTCGCGAGCGTCGACTACGAGCAGGTGAAGCACGCGCACGCCGTGTTGATCGCCCTCCCGACACCGCTCTCGCGCCAGCGGGAGCCCGACCTGTCCTTCATCGAGCGCGCCGCCCAAAGCCTCGCGCCGGTCATCCAACGCGGCCAGGTCGTGGTGCTCGAATCGACCACCTGGCCCGGCACCACACGCGAGATCCTCCAGCCGATCCTCGAAGAGGGCTCGGGCCTCGAGGCAGGCGTCGACTTCCACCTCGCCATGTCTCCCGAGCGCGTCGATCCCGGGCGCGAGGACTGGACGACGAAGACGACGCCCAAGGTCGTCGGCGGAATCACGCCGGAGAGCACCAGAGCCGCAGCTGACGTCTACCGCGCTGCGCTCGACACGGTGCACGAGGTCTCGACACCTGACGCCGCGGAGCTGACGAAGCTGCTCGAGAACATCTATCGCGCCGTCAACATCGCGCTCGTCAACGAGCTCGCGCAGTTGTGCGACCGGATGGAGATCGACGTCTGGGAGGTGATCGACGCCGCCGCGACCAAGCCGTTCGGGTTCGCGTCGTTCAAGCCGGGCCCCGGCCTCGGCGGCCACTGCATCCCGATCGATCCGTTCTATCTCACCTGGAAAGCCCGTGAGTTCGACTTCTCGACCCGCTTCATCGAGCTGGCCGGCGAGGTGAACAACAACATGCCGTACTTCTGCCGCTCGCTCATCTCACAGGCGCTGAATCACGGCGCGAACAAGTCGGTGAGCGGCTCGAAGATCCTGATCCTCGGAGTCGCCTACAAGCCCGACATCGGCGACTGGCGGGAGACGCCGGCCGAGAAGCTGATCCACCTGCTGCGGAACGCGGGCGCGGACGTCGCCTACCACGACCCGTTCGTCCCCGAATTCGACGGGATGAGCTCGGTTGCGCTCGAGCCCGAAGCCTACGACTGCATCGCCGTCGTGACCAACCACTCGCAGATCGACTACGGAGAGCTCGTGCGCCGCGGCAACGTGATCGTGGACTTTCGCAACGCGACCAAGGGCCACGAGGTCGACGGCAAGGTCTGGAAGCTCTAGTGGCGTCTGTCGGAGTCGTCGGCCTCAACTACTGGGGGCCGAACCTCGCCCGCAACTTCGACGACCTCGCCGAACTGACGTGGCTCTGCGACCTCGACGAGCGACACCTCGCACCCAGCTCTGCGCGCTACCCCGCCGCCCGGACGACCACTGACTACGGCGAGCTGCTCTCGGACGACTCGCTCGACGCGGTCGTGATCGCGACGCCGGTCCCGACCCACTACGTGCTGGCGAAACAGGCGCTCGAGGCCGGGAAGCACGTCTTCGTGGAAAAGCCGCCTGCGATGCGGGCAGCCGAGATGGATGAGCTCGTCTCGCTCGCCGACGCGCGCGGGCTCGTCCTGATGCCGGGCCACCTACTGCTCTACCACCCCGCCGTGCTCAAGCTGAAAGAGCTGATCGATGCGGGCGAACTGGGCGACGTGCGCTGCGTCTACGGCAACCGCGTCAACCTCGGCATCGTGCGCACCAATGAGAACGCGCTCTGGTCGCTGGGTGTGCACGACCTGAGCGTGATCCTGTACCTGCTCGACGAAGACCCGGATCTCGTCACAGCCCAGGGCAGCTGGTCGATCCACGAGGGAGTTCAGGATGTCGTCTTCTGCTTCCTGCACTTCCCGAGCGGGAAGATCGCGCACATGCACCTGTCGTGGCTCGACCCGCACAAGATGCGCAAGATGACCGTCGTCGGGCGCGAGAAGATGGCCGTCTTCGACGACATGGAGCCCGACCGGAAAGTAACGGTCTACGAGAAGAGCGCCGGGCCCAACGGGCGAGCTGCACTCCGGCGACATCCATATCCCGAAGATCTCGACCGCAGAGCCGCTTCGGCTCGAATGCAGCTACTTCCTCGAGTTGATCGACGGACAGCACGACCGCGGCAAGGTCGCAAGGGACGGAGCGCGTGTCGTGCGCGCCCTCGAGATGCTGACGAACTCCTTGAATGGCTGAGGTTCACCCCTCGGCGATCGTCTACCCCGGCACCGTGCTCGGCGAAGGTGTGCGGGTGCTCGAGAACGCCGTCGTCGGCAAGCAGCCGACGCTCGGCGCTGCCTCGACTGCAAAGCGCGACCCGCTGCCGCCCGCGACGATCGGCGCGGGCACGATCATCTCGACCGCCGCGATCATCTTCGCGGGCTCGACGGTCGGGGCCAACTGCATCGTCGGCGACCAGTCCTGCATTCGCGAACGGGTCGAGATGGCCGACGACTGCATCCTCGGCCGCGGCTCGCTGATCGAGAACGACACGACCATCGGCGCCGGCACCCGGATCCAGGCCGACGCGTATGTGACCGCCTACTCGACGCTCGAGGAGGACGTCTTCATCGCTCCGTGCGTCGTGACGACCAACGACAACTTCATGGGACGCACCGAACAGCGCAGGGAGCTGATGCGCGGCCCGACGATCCGGCGCGGCGCGCGGATCGGGGGCGGCGCCATTCTCTGTCCGGCCGTCGAGGTCGGCGAGGAGGCGTTCGTCGGGGCCGGAGCCGTCGTGACGAAGGACGTCCCGCCCCGGACCGTCGTCGTCGGCTCCCCGGCGCGCATCCTGCGCGAGGTCGATCCCGCAGAGCTGCGCGAGAACGGCGGCTGAGGGCCGACCGGCCTGTCAGCCGCGCGCGACCGCCAGCCGATAGACGAGTGGATCGTGTGTCGGACGCGCGAGCTTCAGCTCGAGGTAGTACCTGCCGGTCTGGGTCGCCCGATACCCGACGCGCGCCTGGATTCCGGCGGATCGCGACTGCGCGACGAGCAGCCGCCGGCCGTCGAGCCCGTCGACCCGCTGCGTTCCGGGCGCCCACACGCTCATCCGAACGACGCCCGTGATCTCGGGGGTGACACGCGCGAACAGCCGCTGTCCTTTCTGGAGATACACGCGGTAGACATCGAGGTCGTCGTCCCAGTAGTCGAGGGTCGCCTCGATCGTGTGCGGTAGCGGCGGGAGCGCGTGCGCCCACGGGCCGGCGTTGTCGTTCGGCTCGTAGTGGTCGGCCGGCGGCAGCGGCCCCTTCGTCAGGCGGTTCAGAGCACTCTCGACGTCGAGCGTTCCCCAGCCGGTGAACCGGTCGCGGCCCACGGGGCACATGCTGCAGCCGGTCGCCGCGTTGGCATCGTCGGCGCTCCGTTCGAGCAGCCACGCCACCTGTTCCGGGCGAAGCATCGGGTCCTGCCCGAGCAGGAGCGCCGCTGCCGCGGAGACCTGCGGCGCCGCGAACGACGTGCCGATCGCGTCTTGAAACTCGAACGGCCCGCAGTTGGAGTACGGCACGTCGACGCACCCCACCTTCGACTCGACCAGGTTGGTCGGGATCGTCGAGAAGATCCCGTCGCCCGGCGCGGCGAGGTCGTTGTAGACGGCGTCGCGGTTCGAGTAGTCCGGCACCGAGCCGTCCTGTCGCACCGCGCTGACCCCGATCACGTGCGGCAGCGAGGCGGGATAGTGCGCGAAGCCCCACGGCGTCGCCGGCGACTGCGGCCCGTTGCCCACCGCCGCGACCACGACCACGCCTTTCGAGTACGCGTACTCGACCGCGGCCTGCTCGAGCGGCGAATAGGTGTCGAGTGCCGGATCGAGCGGATCGCGCACCCCGCCGAGGCTCAGATTGATCACGCGCGCGCCGTTGTCGGCCGCCCAGCGGATCGCTGCGACCTCGGCCTTCAGCGAGACCGAGCCGTCCGGCTCGACGACCTTGGCGACCATCAGCCGCGCGTTGAACGCCATGCCGGCGATGCCCTCGCCGTTGAACGGGTTCGCGGCGATCTCCCCCGCGACGAACGTTCCGTGGCCCTGGTCGTCGCGGTACGGCGAGCCGCCGACGAACGACTTCGCCGCCACGACCCGGCCGGTGAACTCGGGATGCGTCCCGTCGATGCCCGAGTCGATCACCGCGACGTTGATCGGATAGAGCTGCGGCTGCGTCGGCCAGAACGACCAGGCGCGATCGCTGTCGAGGTACCACTGGTGGGCCGCGAGAGGCTCCAGGTTTCCGAACGCAGCGGCCGCCGCGGGCGCCACGAGCGCGGCGATCGCGATCCCGATCGCAGCCCACCGTCTCACTGCGCGACGAGCGTTGCGGAGACGCCGGGCGCGAGTCCCTGGCCCGGCGCACAACGGATGCGATAGGTGCCCGCAGGCAGCGCGCCGGAGAAGCTCCAGGCCCCCGCCGTGTCGGTGACCGTCGACGAGACGGTCGTCCAGGCCGTGCCGGATTGCTGCTGGAGCTGCACCGCGGCGGAGGCGACCGCGGGCCTGATCGAACCGCTGACGGAAGCGGCAGCGACCGTCGCGTCGACGCGCGGCGCAACGGCGATCTTCGCCAGGCCGGCCCGCACGTCGCCCCACGCGAGGCGGTACTGCGTCGTCGCCTGCGGCCGGACGATCATCGAGAATGCGCCGCCGGAGCCCGAGCGCCGGCGCGCCGGCGGGCGTCCAGACCGGCTGGGCCGCCGTCTTCGACTCGAGCGACACGACGTCGGCGCCGTGCACCGTCCCGGTGAGCGACACGGCACCGCCGTAGGTCATGGTCTTCGCAGTCGGTAGAAGCTCGAGGAGCGCCGACGTGAACCAGGTCGAGCGGAGGTCGAGCGCAGCGCGGACCTGCTCGCCCGTGAGCGTGGCCTGCGAGTCGTCCGCCGAGACGACGGTGACGGAGCTGCACACGGCCGGAGGGACCGTTCTGCAACTCGACGTCGGAGATCGGCGCCGAGAGCTTGAGCTCCTTCGCGGCCTTCGCGGCGTCCATCAGCACCGGGCCCCAGTCGTGGTACGGCGAGAGCGTGTCGTACGGATCGGGAACCGAAACGAGGTATGGCACTGCGGTGCCGGTCGCCTCGAGCGCAGACGCCGTGCGGCCGCCGGAGGTCGAGAAGAACAGGGTGTCCGCGACCGTGCCGTTGTAGAGCACGACCTGGCCTCGGGTCGCAGCGACGGCCGCGTTCGTCGCGGCCGACTCGGCATCGATGCCGCCGTAGACCTGGCTGCGCGTGTCGCTGTAGAGGTCGAACGGACGACCCTTGGCCAGATTCGCGAGCGCGTACGACCGCGCCGCGACGGCCTGCGCCTTGAGCGCCTCGGGGGGCCAGTTCGACGGCACCTCCGACGGCACGACGGCCTTGAGGTATTGCTCGAGCCCGACGACATCGATCACCTGGACGAGCTTGCCCGTGGCGGAGACGGTGAGCTTGCCGCGGTACGGTGCGCCGTCGACCGAGATGGGCTCGGCCGCCGAGAACGTGTACGGAGGCTGCAAGGGCCGAACGGGCGGCGAGAGCGAGCGCGCCCTTGAGCACGAGCGCACCTGGGGCGAGCTTCGTCTGGCGTCCCGCGGAATCGGTGACCGTCCAGGCGACGCCCGAGCGTCAGCGTCGCCTTCTTCGCCGCGACCAGCAGGACGCGCACGGCTTCCGCTGTCGCCGGCGCAGGGCCGAGCGACGTGCCCGTGTAGTAGTGCGCGAGGATGCGGCGGTAGCTCCAGCCGTGCTTCGCGTAGCCGTAGGCGCCCCACTGGCTCAGCCCGAGACCGTGCCCCCAGCCGTGCCCGTCGAGGACGAGCACCGACCTCGCCGAGCTGGTCGTCACGTTCGCGGTCGTCGAGGAGACGGTCGCCGACGTCGTGGGCGAGCCGAGGCCGAACGCGGGCCCCGCCGCGAGCACCGCGAGGCAGAGACCGCCGAGGAACGACAGCGATGCGGCGGCGAGCCGAAGGGCGGAGCGACCCACGCGGTCCACGGTAGCCGAGGTCCCAGCGGGGCCCGTGGAGGCTTTACCGAACGTTTCCATAGTGCAGAGAACGGCAAGAAGCCGTCCATGGCGACCTCCTTCGTTGCCCGCTGAGGCATGCCTGCCGTACCCGGCACACTGCTTCCATCGCGCTACGGCGACGTGCGTCCGATCGCCCGGGGCGGTATGGGCGAGATCTACCGCGCGACCGACCTCGAGCTCGGCCGCGAGGTGGCGGTCAAGCTGCTCGCCGAGCGGTACTCGGCGGACGCTGACTCACGCGGCACGGTTCAGACGCGAGGCGCTCGCCGCGGCGCGGCTCTCGGGCGCGCCGAACGTGGTGACCGTCTTCGATGTCGGGGAGCACAACGGCCGGCCACTGATCGTCATGGAGTACTTCCCCGGCGGCTCGCTGGAGGAGCGGATCGCCGGGCGTCCGCCGGGCCCGGCCGGTCAGGCGCTCGAGTGGGTGGAGGAGGCCGCACTGGCGCTCGACGCTGCGCACGCTGCCGGGATCGTCCACCGCGACGTGAAGCCTGCCAACCTGCTGCTCGACGACGGCGGCCACGTGCACGTCGCCGACTTCGGCATCGCGAGCGCCGCCGGTCTCGCGTCCTTCACGCAGACGGGCACGATCCTCGGCACGGCCGCCTACCTCTCGCCGGAGCAGGCGCGAGGTGAGCGCGCGACCGCCGCAAGCGACCGGTACGCGCTGGCCGCGGTCGCGTGGCGCCTGCTGACCGGAAGCAGGCCGTTCGAGTCGACCGTCGGCGACGGAGGAGGCGGCCGCGCACGCAGCGGCGCCCGTCCCGTCGGTGCACGCGGCGAACCCGGAGCTGCCGCCCGGCCTCGACCGGGTCTTCGAGCGGTCGCTCGCGAAGGATCCGCGCGCCCGCTACTCGACGGCGGCAGAGCTCGTCGGCGAGCTGCGTCGCGCACTGCATGATGAGGAGGCCGAGACCTGGGCCAAGCCGCAGCCGCTCGCGCCGGCCCGCAACGCACCAAGCCAGGCACGGCGGCGAGCTGTCCCGGTCGTCCTGCTCGGCGCCCTGGCCGCGGCGGGGATCGGCGCAGCGGTGCTCACCGCGGCGCTGGCCGTCGGAGGCGGGACCCGGCAGGTGCAGACCGTCGTTCGCACCGTCACCGGGCCGACGGAGACCGTCCGGCGGACGACCACCGTGCAGGTCTCGGCTCCTCCGGCCGGGCCACCGGCAACAAGCGGTGCGGCACTGAACGCAGCGGGGTTTGCACAGCTCCAGGCGGGCGACTACGCGGGCGCGCTGCCGCTGCTCCAGCAGGCCGTCCGGCAGCTCAGCGGCACCGGATCGACCGACGAGGCGTATGCCGACTACAACCTCGCCTACGCGACGCTCGCACTGGGGCACTGCACGAGCGTGCTCGACCTGCTCGACCGATCACAGGCGGTGCAAGGGCACCGGCCGGAGATCAACCGGCTGCGCCATGACGCACGCCGGCGCTGCGACCGTTCCAACGGGCAGAGCTAGGCGAGCCTGGCGGCGTACTGCGCGTCGTAGTAGCGGCGGTACTCGCCGGACTTGATCGGCTCCCACCAGTCGCGGCTCGCCCGGTACCACTCGACCGTCTCTTCCAGCCCACCGGCGTCGAACGAGTGCGCCGGCGCCCAGCCGAGCCCGCGCAGCTTGGACGAATCGACGGCGTAGCGGCGGTCGTGGCCGGGCCGGTCGGCGACGTGCCTGACGAGGTCCGGGCTCGCGCCGGTCAGGTCGAGGATGCGCTTCACGACCTCCAGGTTCTCGCGCTCCTGCCCGCTGATGTTGTACGCCTCGCCCGCCGCTCCGTGCCGGAGCGCCAGCTCGATGCCGTCGCAGTGATCGTCGACGTGGAGCCACTCGCGTCGCTGCCTGCCGTCTCCGTAGACCGGCAGATGCTGGCCGTCGAGCGCGTTGGTGATGAAGAGCGGCAGGAACTTCTCCGGGTACTGGCGCGGGCCGTAGGTGTTCGCGCCGCGCGTGACGAGCGCGTCGACACCGAACGTGCGGACATACGCGAAGACCTGGAGCTCGCCGCCGGCCTTCGACGCCGAGTACGGGCTCGACGTGCGGAGCGGCGCGTCCTCGCTGCAGGCGGGCGCGTCGAGCGGAATGTCGCCGTAGACCTCGTCGGTCGAGACGTGCACGAGCCGCAGCTGGGCGTGACGCACGTGATCGAGCAGCACCTGCGTCCCGAGCACGTCGGTGAGGATGAACTCCGCCGGACCGAGAATCGACCGGTCGACGTGCGTCTCGGCGGCGAAGTTGACGATCGCGTCGCAGTCCTGCGCCGCACGTGCGACGGCATCCGGGTCGGCGATGTCGCCCTGATGAAACTCGTGCTCGACGCCTTCGAGGTTGGTGCGGCTGCCGGCGTAGGTGAGCTTGTCGAGCACCACGACGTCCTCGCCACGCTCGGCGAGGCGCCTGGCGAAGTGCGAGCCGATGAAGCCCGCGCCGCCGGTGACGAGAACGCGCATCGCTACAGGGTACTCACAGCCGCGCCAGGCACTCGCGGAGGCCCTCGCGCCAGTGCGGGAGCTCGGGCGCGCCTCGCTCGCTGCGCAGAACGGAATACGCCGGGCGCGGCGCGCGGGCGCCGAACTCGTCGCTCGTGATCCGGCGCACGCGCGTCTCGAGACCGGCTTCTTCGAAGATCGCCTCGGCGAAATCGGCCCACGTGCAGTCTCCCGCGGCCGCCACGTGGTAGAGGCCGTACGGCAGCGCGAGCACCTGCTCGGTCGCGGCCGCCAGGTGGCCGACGTAGGTGGGCGCGCCGCGCTGGTCGCCGACGACCGCGACCTCGTCGTTCGCGGCGCCGAGCCGCAGCATCGTCCGGACGAAGTTCTTCGAGGTCCAGCCGAAGAGCCAGGAGGAGCGGACGATCCACGCCCGTTCTCCCGCCGCCGCCTCGCCGTGGAGCTTCGTCCGTCCGTAGACGCCGAGCGGCGCCGGGGCGTCGGACTCGACATACGGCTCGCGCTTGGTGCCGTCGAAGACGTAGTCGCTGGACCAGAGGACGAGCGGTGCGCCGAGCTCGGCCGCATGCTGCACCCCGCCGACGTTGACGGCCGCGGCTTCCTGCGGGTCGTCCTCCGCACCGTCGACGTCGGTCCACGCCGCCGCGTGCAGGACGAGGTCGACGCTCAGGCCCGGCGGCGGCGGAAGCCCGACGTCCCAGTCTGCGCGCGTCAGGGCGCGCGCCTCCGGAAACGCCTCGGCGAGCGCGTGGCCGAGCTGGCCACCGGCGCCCGTGATCACGACGCGGCGCGCTGGTCCCGCTCCGACAAGATCGGCGATCGGGTGCTCCAAAGGTGGGCGACACGCGGATCGTTCCACGCGACCCCGTGCTCGTCGGGGCTCTCGGGGTCGTACTCCTCGGTGACGAAGTAACAGAAGAGACAGTCGGTCAGCGCTTCGTAGCCGTGCGCGTTCCGGCCTTCGACGTAGATCGCCACCGGATTCTCGTCGCCGATGTCCTCGGTGAACGTCTCGCCGGTCTCTCGGTTCAGGACCACGACGCGCACCATCCCCTCGAGGCAGACGAAGAGATCGTCCTGACCGCGCTCGTGGTAGTGCAGCGCACGAATCACGCCCCGGCGCGAACGCGCGAGGTTCGCCTGGCGCACGGGCTTCGGAAGCGCGCTCGCACGCATGAGCTCCTGGAACCAGCCCCGGTCGTCCTCGTGCCTGCGTCAGCGGAACACGCGTGACCACTACTTGTTCGCGCCCGTCTCTTCGATCAGCCGGCCGAGCTCGGCGAGATCGGCCCAGTGCTTGCCGCCGTCGTGCCACCACCCGTCGACCCGGCGAACCTCGAGGTCTCCGCGCTGCGCATAGACGCGATTGACGTCGGTGATCTCGAGCTCGCCGCGGCTCGACGGCTCGAGGCCGTCGATGATCTCGAACACGTCCGGCGGGAAGCAGTAGAGGCCGACGACAGCGTCGTTGGACGGAGGAGACCCGTACCGGGTGTCGACCCGTCCCGCCTTCTCCACGATGTCGGTGATGTTCCCCTGATCGTCGTAGGCAACGACACCGAAGTTCTCCGGGTCCGGAACCTCCTTGACGAAGACGACGGCGCCCTCGTGCCACGATTCGATCGCGTCGGCGTGGGCGTGCTCGAAGATGTTGTCGCCGAGGCAGACGACGAGCTGGTCGCCGGCTGCGAATTCGCGGGCCATCCCGACCACCTGGGCGATCCCGCCGGGCTCGACCTGAACCTTGTACGACAGATCGAGGTCGAAGAGCGCCTCGTCCCCCGTGCGCGACCGGACCTGACCGTTGCCGAGCAGGTCGATGAACTGGCCCGCATGGTGCTGGCCGGTGACGAGCAGCACCTCGCGGACGCCCAGCCGCTGCAGGAGCTGAAGCGGGTAATAGACCATCGGCCAGCGGCCGACCGGCAGGAGGTGCTTGTTCGTGACGCGGGTCAGCTCCTCGAGCCGGGTCGCGTTCCCACCGGCGCAGATCAGGCCCTTCATGCGCGCGATGCTACAGCGGTCGGTTCCACGTCATGACACGAGCCGCGTCCGCGAGATCAGCCAGAACGAACCCTCGACCGACGGGCCGATCAGCAGCGCGAAGATCAAGGTGCCGACACCGGCGCGGCCGCCCAATGCAAACCCGGCAAGAAGAACGGTCCCCTCGAGCAGGGCGCGCACAGCGCCGATCCGCACATGCGTGCGAAACGCGCCGACGAGCATCAGCGAGTCCCGCGGGCCTGCCCCGAACGCCGCCCCGATGTAGAACGCCGAGCCCGACACCGAACAGGACGAGCCCGAAGGCGAGGAGCGCTGCTCGCGCTCCGAGCGGCCACGTTGCGAGCTCCTGGACGAACCCGAGCGGTTGCACGATCACGATGAAGAGCCCGATCAGCGCGGCGTTCGCGACCGTCCCTGGGCCCGGTTTCGAACCGAGCGACCAGGCGAGAAAGAGGACGGCCACGGCAACCACCTCGTTCGCGACCCCGAACGAGAGCGGGGTGTGGTTCGCGATTCCCTGATGGAGCACATCCCACGGCGGCAGGCCGAGCCGCGATTCGAGGAACGCGAGAATGCCGCAGGCGCAGAGAAAGAGGCCGGTGACGAGCCAGACCGCCCGCGCGGCTCTCCCGCCACGCAGGACGGGAGCCGCGTGCACGGTCGGACGTTAGCCTGCGGCGGCCGGACTACGGCGGCCGAGGACCAGCCCGAGCCAGACCAGCACGAGGCCCAGGCAGGTGAAGACGAGGGGCGACACCCACGGGCGGTCTGCGGCGCTGCCCCCCGAGAAGAAGACCAGCCGGACGTGCGTCCACTCCAGCGCGAAGTGGATCGACGCGAGCAGCAGGCCGATCGCGCCGAACACGGCCCAGCTCGAGCGGCCGGTCGGCTGCGAGAAGAGCACGAAGACGACGGAGGCGATTGCGATCAGAGCCCACTCGAAGTTGCCGCCGTGCCAGAACCACAGAAGGCTCCCACCGATCAGGAGCGCGGCGCCCAGGTGAAGCCAGAAGCCGTACGGACGTCGTGCACCGGAGTCCACCGCGAGTGCGACGGCGAGATAGAAGAGGCCCGACGAAGAGCGTCACGACGGCCGACCAGCCGCCGCCGTTCGACAGCAGGTCGGTGACCACGATCCAGCCGGCGAGCAACGCCTGCGCGACGAGCAGTGGAAAGCGGAACGTGCGGACGGCGACGACCACCGCCAGAAGCCAGAGCAGCTCGAGCAGGAACCGCGCAGCATGGAAGCCGCGGAAGCTCGAGGACGTGGGTGACGCGGACTCCCACCCGAACCAGGTCCACAGGGCGCCGAGGAACGCCACGAATGCGATCACGGCGACGAAGGCGAAGACGCCCGCGGCGACCGGATGGGCCGTGCGACGGAAGCCGGTCGCGGTCGCGGCCAGCAGCAGGAGCACGAGCAGCGCCCAGCCGACGTAGCCCGCCGGCCCTGCCGTGGTCGCGAGGTACGTGAGCCAGGCCCCGGTGGCAACGAGCATCGTCAGCCCGCCGGCATAGACGAGAAAGCTCCAGGCGGACCAGCGCGGGTGAACGACCTCCACGGGCTCATCGTCTGCCGGGGATCGGACAGACAGACCACGCTGTCGCAAACGGCCGAACGGGGTACCGTTCGGGCTGGATGACACGCCGGGACGTCGACAAGCTGCAGGAGGAGATCGAGGAGCTGTTCGCGGATCTCTGGCAGGTGCCGCGGTTCTCCGGGCTCCGCCATGGCTTTCGCCCGAACGTCGACTGCTTTCACACCGACGATCCGCACGCGCTGACGGTGGTCGTCGAGCTTCCGGGCGTGGAGGCGCAGTCCATCCGAGTCGTCGCAGGCGAGCGGCTCCTCGTGATCGCGGGCGAGCGAAGGCGGCCCCAGGTTCCGGGGCGCGTCTACCAGCAGGTCGAGATCGAGTACGGATCGTTCCAGCGTCACGTCCGTCTCCTCGAGGACGTCGACCCGGAGCGTGCGGAAGCACGCTTCGAGCACGGCGTGCTCACGATCGAGCTGCCCGTGGTCGAGCACGCGCCTCCTGCAGGCCGCTACCGGATCACGGTCGAGCGGCTATGAGCCGTAGGCTCGACGGAGGCTCAAAAACAGCGGAGATGCCGGCTTCAGCGCCGGCCTCGCCGGCGGTGGTGCAGGCATGACGGAGATCGGCTTCGAGGTCGCGGAGCCGGAGGAGCAGCAGCTCGAGTTTCCGGCTGCGCTGCCGGTGCTGCCGCTGAAAGAGACGGTGGTCTTCCCGCAGTCGATGTCGCCGCTCGCGATCGGCCAGGAGCGCTCGGTGCAGTTGATCGACGACGTGGTCGCGGGCGACCGGCTGCTCGCGCTCATCACGACCAGGGACGCGTCGGTCGAGCTGCCCGGCTGGGCCGACATCTACGAGGTCGGCACGATCGCGCTCGTCCACAAGATGATCAAGGTCCCCGACGGGACACTGCGCATCCTCGTCCAGGGAATCGAGCGCGTCCGCCTCGAGAATCAGCTCGAAGTCGACCCGTACCTGCTCGGCGAGTTCAGCGCGCTCCCGGACGTGCTGGAGGAGACACCCGAGCTCGAAGCGCTGACGCGGAACGTGCAGGGGCTGTTCGCACGCATCATCGGCCTCGCGCCTTACCTGCCCGAAGAGCTGCAGCTCGCCGCGGCGAATGTCGACGACCCGAGTGCCCTATGCCATCTCGTCGCGTCGACGCTCCGCACGATCAGGACCGAGGAACGGCAGGAGATCCTCGAGCAGGTCAACGTGGAGCAGCGGCTGCGCACGGTCTCGGCGATCCTGAGCCGCGAGCTCGAGGTGTTCGAGCTGGGATCGAAGATCCAATCGCAGGTCCAGTCGGAGATGGAGAAGGGCCAGCGGGAGTACTTCCTGCGGCAGCAGCTGAAGGCGATCCAGCAGGAGCTCGGGGAGAACGATCCCGAGCAGGCGGAGATCGCGGAGCTGCGCGAGCGCCTCGACGCACTCGGTGAGCTGCCCGAGGACGTGCGCAAGGCGGCCGACCGGGAGCTCCAGCGGCTCGAGAAGCTCCCCTCCGCCGCGGCCGAGTACGGCGTCATCCGCACGTACCTCGAGTGGATCATCACGGTGCCCTGGTCGACCTACACGAAGGACGACCTCGATCTGGAGCACGCGCGCGCGGTGCTCGACGCCGACCACTTCGACCTCGAGAAGGTGAAGGACCGAATCATCGAGTACCTCGCCGTGGCGAAGCTGCGCAACGAGGTCTCCGGACAGATCCTCTGCTTCGCCGGCCCGCCCGGTGTCGGGAAGACATCGCTCGGCCACTCGATCGCGAACGCGCTCGGGCGGAAGTTCGTACGGCTCTCGGTGGGCGGAGTGCGCGACGAATCGGAGATCCGAGGCCATCGCCGTACGTACATCGGCTCGATGCCCGGCTCGATCATCCGCTCGCTGCGCGACGCGGAGTCGGCGAATCCACTCGTGCTGATCGACGAGATCGACAAGATGGGCAACGACTGGCGCGGCGACCCGGCGAGCGCGATGCTCGAGGTTCTCGATCCGGAGCAGAACCGTACGTTCCGCGATCACTACCTCGATCTGCCGTTCGACCTCTCAAAGGTGCTCTTCATCTGCACCGCCAACACCCTCGACACGATCCCAGGGCCGCTGCTGGACCGCATGGACGTGATCGAGCTGTCGGGCTACACCGAACAGGAGAAGCTCGGGATCGCGAAGCGCTACCTGCTGCCGAAGCAGTTGGAGCTGCACGGCCTGCAACGGTCCCAGCTGACGCTCTCCGACAAGGTGCTGCGGTCGGTGATCCGCGAGTACACACGTGAGGCCGGCGTGCGCAACCTCGAACGCAGACTCGCCGACGTCTGCCGCAAGGCGGCGACCCAGGTCGCCAAGGGGCGCGCACAGAAGATCCGCGTCGACGATGTGCGGCTGCGTGAGTGGCTCGGCGCCCGGCGCTTTTCGGGAGATGTGCGGAAACGCACCTCCGACGCGGGGGTCGCCACCGGTCTGGCGTACACCACGGCGGGCGGCGACGTCCTCTTCATCGAAGCGACCGCGTATCCCGGCCAGGGGAAGCTCACGATCACCGGGCAGCTGGGCGACGTGATGCAGGAGTCGGCCCAGGCCGCGCTGTCGTGGGTGCGATCGCACACCGCCGAGATGGGACTGGCCGACGACTGGTTCGCGAGCCACGACCTGCATATCCATGTTCCCGCCGGCGCAGTGCCCAAGGACGGCCCGTCCGCGGGCGTGACGATGGCGACCGCGATTGCGTCGCTCGTACGAGACGAGCCCGTCGCGGAGGACGTCGGCATGACCGGTGAGATCACGCTCACGGGGCAGGTGCTCCCGATCGGCGGACTCCGCGAGAAGTCGCTGGCCGCCCAGCGCGCCGGTCTCAAACGAGTGATCTTCCCGCGCGAGAACGAGCCCGATCTCGACGAGCTGCCGCCCGAGGCGCGCGCCGCGATCGAGTTCATCCCGGTCGACACCATCGAGGAGGTCTTCGCCGCCGCCTTCGACGGCAAGCGCCGGGCACGACCACGCGCCGCCCGGGGAATCGAGCGCCAGGCGGCTAAGCCGGCCGGAAGCTCGTAAGCAGGTCGGAGCAGAACGCGTCGGACGACGACGTCTGGAAGCGGCAGAGCAGCTGGTACTCGCGCTTCCCGATCAGGACGAAGGTGTACTGGTCGACGTGGCCGTCGACCTTCACGTCGAAGCGGTGCGACTTCACGCCGCCGGCGGTCACCGTGTGCATTCCCGTGAGCGTTCCGCCCGTTTCACGCGCGATCGTCTTCATGCGCAGCGCGAGCTCCTGCGCCACGCGGCCGAAGAGCGAGGCCGTGTAGGGCCTGACCAGCGGGAAGGTGGACACCTGGACGAGCTCCGAGCCCTGGGAGGCGGCCGAGCCCCTGATCGAGTGCTGAATGTGCCAGCCCACGGGCGCCTTGAAGCTGAATCCGCGGCCCTTGACGATCTGCGACTGCGCCTTCGGCTCGCTCGACCCGCCGCAGCCTGCGAGGATGAGCACAGCCAGAAGGAGCGTTTGTTTGCTACGAAAGGTCCAGGGCATTCAGACGCGAGGTATCGAGGCGAAAGGATCCAGCAAGCATGGTCAAGACAAGAGACAAGGTTTACGACGCAGCCGAGAACGTCAAACCCTACGTCGAACGGGCGATGAACGACGACAAGCTACGCCAGGACGTGATGAGCGCGTTCGCGACGGCGAAGGACCTCTACTCCGAGTTGGTCGGCCCCCGTGGAGCGGTCACGCTCGCCACGCGTGTCGCAACCGACGACGAGATCCGCGAGAGGCTCAGGGCTGCGGTGGACGATCTGAGGAGCGCGGCCGACCGGCTACAAGGCAAGAGGTCGCACAGTGGACGCAACACGACGTTGCTGATCGCCGGCATCGCACTCGGCATCCTCTTCAACCCCGTCACCGGGCCCGAGACGCGCAAGTGGGTCAAGGACATGATCGGTGGCGGCGAGGATGAGTTCGGCGGCGACTATCCGTCCTCGAACGGCAGCCCGACAACCTAGAACGAGACGCGCGTTCCGGCTAGCCGCGCCCGAGATCGGTCGTCGGCGCGGGAACGGTCGGAACGAGCGTCTGCATCAGCGCTGACGCCTTGAGCGGCGTGAGCGCGCGCTCGAGCGAGCCCGGATCGAGCCCGTCGGCGGTGGAGATGTCGTTCATGCCGAGGAGGATCGCGCCGGGCTCGGGCGCGGCGGGACCGCCGGGGATCGACGGCGCCCAGCCGGCGGCGACCGGGAACGGCAGGTCCTTCTGGTGCTTCCAGGCGTCGAGGTAGGGCGTCGGGTCGACGGCGCCGTCGTACCCGAGATAGAGGAAGGACACGGGGTGCACCTCGAAGTGCAGGTGGTACGGCGTCCCCTCGGCATCGCCCGTGTTGCCCATGAAGCCGACGACCTCTCCTGCCTTCACGTGGGCGCCGTTCGTCGCGGCCGCCGAGAACGCGGAGAGATGCGCGTAGTAGAACTGGTTGCCCTGCTGGTCGAGGATCCAGAGGCGATTCCCGCCGATCTTGTTCCAGCCGACCGAGAAGACCGTTCCGTCGGCGACTGCGAGCAGCGGCTGGCCGAGCTGGCCGAAGATGTCGTCGCCGTGGTGGTACGTGACGTCTGAGCGGGCGGCACCGAACGTGTCGATGTACGAGGACGGCCCATAGACCGGGAAGACGTAGTGGCCGGCGGTGAGCTTGGGGTGAAGCTTGAGCGGGCCGGTCGTCTGCGCACCGTTCTGTTTCGGGCGGAGCCGAGGCGCATCGCCGGCGCTCGGGTCGTACGGCGGTTCGGGGACGGTCGCGGTCGTGGTGGTCGCCTCCGTCGTCGTGGCGGGTGGCGCGGTCTGGGCAGCCGCCTCGGCATAGCCGACCTGGATCTCGCTCGACGCCGGCAGACCGTCGTGGTCCGCCGTCAGCTGCACGTCGAGCTCGGTGACGAAACCGCGATACCCGCGAGCTCCCGTGGCCGCACTCAGATCGGCGCCCTTCGTGTCGATCGTCAGCTGCCCCCAGTCGCCGAGCGCGACCTTCACCGCGCCGGGGACGACGGGCTGACCGTCGATCACCAGGTTCGTGACGCTGCTTCCGTTCGTGTTGCCGCCCGCACCGGAGTACCCGGTGCCGGCCGAGGCGCGAGCGGTGACGGCGTCTGCGGTGATCTCGCCCTTGAACAGAGACAGTGCCGTCACGACGCTCTCGGAGGTCGCCGAGGCGTTCGCCTGGACGACGGCGGTCGCGCTCGCGGTCGTCGACTGCGCGGAGACGATGGAACCGTCGGAGGGATACGAGAACACCGCACCTGCCGAGGGAGCCGCGTTCGGCGGCGACGCGACCGTCGGCGTGGTCACCGCGGCAGCTCCCGGCGTCGTGATCTTGATCGCCCACGCGCTCGCAGCACCGCTCGGGGCGCGCGCGGGCCCCTCAGCGCCGGCCGACCCGAAGGCGAGCAGCGCGAGGGGCAGTAGCAGTGCGAGGCGGCGGCGCACCACCCCTGATTCTGCCAGGGATCGAGGATTCCTCAGGCGGCCGCCTCAACCGAGCTGTCTGCGGGCGAACTCGCGGAACCGCTCGCGCGCTGCTTCGTCCGGCCCGGGCGGCTCCTCGACGCGGTAGCGCGGGTCCGCAGCTATCTCCTCGGCCAGCGCGCGCAGCTCGCGAACCACGGCCTCCTTGGCGCCCGGATCCCGGAGAAGCGCTTCGATCCAGGTCTCCGTGCCGTCGTAGTCCGGCACGTCGTTTTCGACGAGGAGCCGGCCGAGCACGAGGCCGACCCGGATGTGGGCAAACGTCCGGAAGGCGAGGATCGCCTGCGGTCCCGTGACGAGCCCGCCGATCTCCGGATGCTCCGCCTGGAGCTGCTCGACGATCGGCCCGATCGGCTCGTCGACGAGCGGAGCCCAGAGGTCGTCGTGCCGGCTCATCGGCTGGAAGTGTTCACGATCGGCTCCGCAGGCGCCAGACGAGATGCGCCGAGGTGAGGAGGAGCAGAACGCCGAACAACCGGCGCAACGTGCTGTCCGACAGCGACTCGGCGACGATCACCCCGCCCTGAACGCCGACGATCGCAGCCACGCCGATCAGGGCGGCGGCGCGAAGGTCGACGTTGCCGTACCGCTTCTGGCGCCACGTGCCGACGATCGCCGTCGGGAGGATCGCGAGCAAGCGACGAGGCCTCCGCATGCAGCTGCGTCAGCCCGAGCACGAGCACGAGCGTCGGCACGAACAGGATGCCCCCGCCGACGCCGAAGAGCCCTGCCAGTACTCCGCCGAGCGCGCCGATCGCGATGACGAGGAGGATCGTCATACGAGCAGGCGCACCCCGACGGCGGCGAGCAGCAACGCGAACCCGTACGAGAGACGCTGCACCGGGATCCGCTGCTGCACGGTCGTTCCGAGGAGAACGCCGAACACCGCGGGGATCCCGACGAGCGCGGCAGCGCCGACCTTCACGTCGCCGTGAAACCCGTAGGTGACGGCGCCCGCGACCGACGAGACGAGGATGGCGGCGAGCGAGGTCCCTGCAGCGCGCCGCTGGTCGAAGGCGAGGAGCAACGTGAGCAGCGGCACGATCACGATCCCGCCGCCGACACCGAAGACTGCGCTGAAGAAGCCTGCCACGACCCCGATCGCAAGCAGCTTCAGCACCTCTCGTACTCTACGCGGGTGGATCCGCTCAGCCCGTTGACCGCCGACCCGCGCCGAGCCGCGCTCTTCCTCGACGTGGACGGCGTGCTCGCCCCGATCGTGCCGCGCCCCGAGGACTCGTCGGTACCACCCGCGACCCGCCGGGAGCTCGAGCGGCTGGCCCACCGGTATGCCCTCGTTGCGTGCGTGACGGGCCGGACCGGCGACGTCGCACGGGCGATCGTCGGGGTCGACAGCCTGCGCTACGTCGGCCAGCACGGCCTCGAGCTCGAGCCGGCCGCGGCGGACGTGGGCCGATCGCGTTCATGCGTTTGCGCGCGAGTGGCCGTGGCCCTGGCAGGAGGCAAAGCCGCTGACGGCCGCCTACCACTTCCGGCTCGCACCGGACGAGAACGCGGCGAGGACCGAGCTCGAGACGGTCGCAGCGGCGGCGGCGGCCGCCGGCCTGCGGCCGCGTTGGGGGCGGATGGTGCTCGAGGTGCTCCCGCCGGTCGACGCGACGAAGGGAACCGCCGTGCGCCACCTGCTCGAGGAGAGCGGACTGACAGCGCGCGCTCTACGCCGGCGACGACACGACCGATCTCGACGGCTTCGCCGCGCTCGACGGGCTGGAGGCGGCGGTGCGGGTCGCGGTCGTCTCGACCGAAGGCCCGTCCGAGCTCGGCGAGCGCGCCGACCTGATCGTGGGCTCGACGGAGGAGCTCCTCGAGCTGTTGAAGCGCCTGTAGTTCAGCGGTGCTCACCTCGCCCGCCGAGCGATCAGAAGCCGAGCCGCTCTCGCAGCTGGCGCGCCTGCCGGCGCGCGACATCGAGCTCGGTCTTCTGTGCGTCGGCGAGCTGCAGGCACAACCGCTCCGGCGAGGCCCGGCGCACGCCGGCGACCTTGCTCAGGTTGACGAGATACGAGCGGTGGATGCGCGCGAACCGGCTCGAGGGCAGTTTCTCCTCGAGCTCTCCGAGCGACGCGGTGCAGAGATACGAGCGGTCGTAGGTGTGCACGCGGCTGTAGTCGCCGTCGGCCTGGGCGTAGTGCACCTGGTCGTAGTCGAGCAGCTCGGTGCCGCCGGCCGACACGACGGGGACCTTCTCGACGGGCAGGACGTTCTCGACGGAGCGCTCGCGCAGACGCTCGACGACGCGCGCGAGCCGGTCTGGGTCGACCGGCTTCAGGAGATAGTCGAACGCCTCGACGGCGAAGGCGTCGACGGCGTACCGCTCGTGCGCGGTCACGAACACCACGGCGGGCGGGTCGGCGCGCTCGCGCACGAGGGGCGCCGCCTCGACGCCGCTCAGTCCCGGCATCTCGACGTCGAGAAAGACGACGTCGGGCGCAAGCTCGCGGGCGAGGTCGAGCGCCTCCTGCGCGCCCGCCGCCTCGCCGACGACCTCCACACCGGCCTCGCCGGCGAGCAGGTACCGCAGCTCCGACCGCGCCGGCGCCTCGTCGTCGACGAGCAAGGCGCGGATCATCGGGCGACCGGCACCTCGAGCCGCACGACCGTCCCGAACGGGAACGAGCGCAACCGGACGCTCTCGCCGTAGTGCGCGATCAGTCGCTGATTGACGTTCGCGAGCCCGAGGCCCGTGCCCTCACCCAGCCCGACTCCGGGCTCGAGGACGCGTTCGATCACTTCCCGCGCGATCCCGCGACCGTCGTCGCGCACGGTGACATGCAGCCGGCCGCGCCTGACCCGCGCCCGCACGAGCAGGTGCAGCGGCCGGTCGGTCTTGCCGTGCTTGATCGCGTTCTCGACGAGAGGCTGCACGAGCAGCGGCGGCAGCCTGACCGCGAGCGCATCCGGTGCCGCGTCGACCGTCACCTCGAGCTGCGAGCCGAACCGCGCCTGCTCGAGCTCGAGGTAGCTGCCCACGTGCCGCAGCTCCTCCTCGAGGGTGATGAACTCGCCCGGCCGGGCGAGCCGGCTGCGGAGATGGTCTGCGAATGCGAGCACGAGCCGCCGCGCGCGTTCCGGCTCGGTGCGAATGAACGATGCGATCGTGTTCAGCGCGTTGAAGACGAAATGCGGTTCCATCTGCGCCTGCAGTGCGGTGGTCGTGGCGGAGTGGAGCTCCGACAGCTGAAGCTGCGCCGAGAGCTGAGTGCCGAGCAGCTCGAGCGTCTCGACGGCCGTCTCGTCGAGAGGTGATCCCGCCGTCGCGTACACCACGACTGCGCCGCCGGGACCGTCGGTCAGCTGCAGCGGGACGACGGCCGCGGCGCCGAGCGGACAGGCCGGGTGCGCGCACTCGGTGCGGATACCGAGCGGCGCGAGCAGCGGGCGCCCCTGCGCGAGGGCTTCGTAGACGGGACGGATCGGTTGGTCTCCGGCGCCATGATGGTCGGCCCCCGCACCGACGAACGCGAGCACCTCATGGGTGTCCGTGACCGCGACCGCGCCGAAGCCGAGCTTCTCGAAGAGCTCGTAGGCGACGGTGCGAGCGGCCGATTCGGTCAAGCCGCGCCGAAGCTCGGGCAGCGTCGCCTCGAGCAGTTCGAGCACCGGCGCCTGGCGCCTGGGCCTGCGCACGCGGGGCATGATCCGGATTGTGCACGTGAACGACGAAGTCCTTGCGCCGCTGCGGGCCAGATACGGCAGTCCGATCGACCTCGAGTGGAGCGGCGAGATCACCGAGCGGGAGCACGCGCTCGCGACCTACAACCCGGATCGCACCCACGACGTGACCCTCTTCATCCTCGACCCGGTCGACCGGATCGCCCTGATTCGCAAGCCGCACTTCGCACGCGGGATCTGGCGGCCGCCGGGCGGCGGCATCAAGCCCGGCGAGGACTTCGCGCTCGGCGCGGAGCGCGAGGCGCTGGAGGAGACCGGCCTTCGGGCCCGGCTCGAGCGCTACCTGGTCGCGACGCACGCATCGTTCGTCTTCGAATCGCAGACCGCTCGCGTGGCAGACCCATGTCTTCCTCGGCCCGCACGACGGACACGGTGCTCGCACCGCGCGACACGGACGAGATCGCAGGTGCGCAGGTGGGGGACGCTGCCGGAGCTCGCCGGGCCCGCTGCGCGAGCGACTGCTGGCGACGGGGCACGCGCTCTGGCGCTACCGGGTCGCACTGCACGACGCCGCGCTCAGGGCTCTTCGCGAATGAACGAGTAGCCGACGTCGAGCGGGTTCGGCGGATACTCGACGACACGCGACTCACCGTTTCGCCGCCAGCCGTGCTTCTCGTAGAAGCGACGGGCGCGGCGGTTCTCCTCGAGCACCCAGAGCTTCACCTCCGCGCAATCGGGCAGCGCGGCAAGCGCCGCGTCGTGCAACGCGACGGCGACGCCGGTGCCCCACGCCTCCGGCACGACATAGAGGCCGTGCAGCCAGCACGCGTCGATCGCCGCGAGGCCCACGCCGGTGCCGTCCCGCTCCGCTACGAAGACCGCGCCGCCAAACATGCGCCAGCGCTCGCGCACCGCGTCGTCGGGATACGGAAACTCATCGGGCGGATAGATGTGCGACAACCCGGCCAGCGACGCGGCACGCTGCAGCGCGAAGTGCAGCTCCGCCTCGGCCTGACCGGACCGCCTGATCGCGAGCGTCATGCCAGCACGTCGAGCACGCCCGGGATCGACGTGACGCGCGGGCCGTCCCAGTCGTCGAGCCCTGGCCAGAGCGGGCCTTCGCCCTCGCGATGGATGAGGATGGCATCCATCCCGACGCGGCGGGCGCCGGCAAGCTCGTCGTTCGCGCCGTCGCCCACGAACACGGCTTCGTGCGGCTCGAGCCCGAGCAGCCTGCAGCAATGCAGGTAGATCTCCGGATCGGGCTTCGACATGCCGACACTCGACGAGAACACCTCGGCATCGAAGAGGCCGTCGAACTCCGTCTCCGGCCAGAGCGTCTCGATGTCCTCGCTGCAGACCGTGATCAACCCGACCAGGTAGCCGTCCGCGCGCAGCCGGCGCAGCGTCTCGACTGCTCCGGGCCGCGGCACGAGGGACCGTCGGTGATGACGCAAGCCGCAGCGCGCAGATCTCGTCGTGCAGGTCGGCCGGAACCCCGGCCTCGGCGAGAGCGACCCGGATCGGCGCGTTGTACCGCGTCGTCGAATGGCTCCAGCGCTCGCCGAAGTCCCCGCCGACGATCGCGGCGACCTCGTTGCCGAGAGCCTCGGCGGCCACCGGGTCCCAGTCGATCAGCGTCTCCCAGAGATCGAAGATCACGCCGCGGTAACGCCTTCCGGCGCCTAGACCACCGGCACGCACGAGCGCAGCACCTCCCACGAGCGGCGGATGTCTTCCTCGGTCGTCTGTTCGTTCCCGATCGCCAGGCGGATCACGTCCTGCCCGCGCACGCTCGCCGTGGCGACGAAGAGCTCGCCCGTTGCGGTCGCGGCGCGCGCGAGCGCGACGTTGTCGGCGTCGACGTGCCTGAAGCAAACGGTCGAGAAAGGATGCGGCGCGACCACCTCCCATCCGGGCTCGTCCTCGACGAGGGCGGCGAAGAGCTGCGCGAGGCGCACGTGCTCCCGGATCAGCGCGCGCAGTCCGTCGGCGCCGTACCAGCGCAGCACGGCCCACAGCTTGAGCGCGCGGAACCGGCGCCCGAGCGCGGGCCCGTAGTCCTTCAGGTCGACTGCCGTCTCGGTCGCCGCCAGATAGTCCGGCACGAGGGAGAACGTCTCGTAGAACGCCTCCGGGCGCCGCGTCCAGAGCGTCGAACAGTCCATCGGCGTGAAGAGCCACTTGTGCGGGTTCACCACGACGGAGTCGGCGCGCTCGACGCCGTCGAGGCACCAGCGAAGCTCCGGGCAGATCGCGGCGGAGCCTGCGTACGCGGCGTCGACGTGCAGCCACACACCGGCCTGCCTCACAACGACGGGCGAGCTCGGGCACGGGGTCGACGGAGGTCGTGCCCGTGGTGCCGACCGTCGCGACCACGGCGGTCGCATCGCCGAGGTCGAGGTCGGGGCGCATCCGGAACGCGTCGTCGACCCCGACCGCGCGAAACTCGAGCCCGACGAGCCGCGCGGCCTTCTCGACGCTGATGTTCGCCAGCTCGGAGGCGTAGACCACGCCACCCGGCTTCCTCGACCGCGCCGCTGCGAGCGCGGCGATGGTCGCCGTCGAGGCCGTGTCCTCGATGTGGCCGTGCCACCCGCGCGGCAGCCCGAGGAGCTGAGCGAGCCAGTCCAGCACCGTCACCTCGAGCTCCGTCGCGGCCGGGGACGAGAGCCAGGTCATGTTGTTGACATTCAGCGCTGCGATCAGGAGCTCGGCCAGGATCCCCGGCTCGGAGCCGGTGTTGGCGAACCACGCGAAGAAACGGGGATGGTTCCAGTGCGTGAGCCCCGGCAGGATCAGGTCGTCGAGGTCGCGCAGGAGCGCCTCGAAGGGCTCGCCTTGCTCGGGCGGCGCAGCAGGAAGCGCGGCCCGGACCGCCCCCGGCTCGACCCGGCGTCGCGACCGGCAGCTCGCCGACCCGCCGCAGGTACGCGTCCGCCCAGTCGGAAGCCAGGTTCAGATCGTCCCGGAAGGTCATCGCTTCTTCCGCAGCTTCTCGATCTGCTTCCAGGTGCGCGTGTTGAGCACGTCGTCCTTCGTCAGCCAGGCGCGACGCGCCTGGCCGACACCCAGCTCGACGTAGTCGAGCGCGGCGACCTGGTGGCCGTCGGAATCGATCACGACCTTCAACCCGGCCTCGCGGGCGGCACGAGCGTGGACGTCGCTCAGGTCGAGCCGGTCGGGCTGCGAGTTCATCTCGATGAACGTGCCCGTCGCGAGTGCGTGCTCGATCACCCGCTCCAGGTCGAGCGGCGAAGGCTGGCGCTTGCTGATCCTGCGAGCGGTCGGATGGCCGATGCAGTCGACGTACGGGCTGTCCATCGCAGCCATGATTCGCTCGGTCGGATTGTGATCGAACCGCGAATGCGTCGAGGCGACCACCCAGTCGCGCGTCGCGAGATCGGCATCGTCGACGTCGAGTGACCCGTCGGGCCGGATGTTGACCTCGATCCCCTTGAGGATGCGGAACGGGGCGACCCGCTCGTTCAGCTCGTCGATCGCCTCCGACTGCCGTTGCAGCAGGTCGCCTCGCAGCCGTTGCGAGTGATCGCAGATCGCGTAGTACGCGTACCCGCGCGCCCGTGCAGCCGCCACCATGTCCTCGAGCGTGTCCTTGCCGTCGGACCACGTCGTGTGCGTGTGCAGATCGCCGCGCAGGTCGGCCAGCTCGACGAGCCGTGGCAGCGTGCCGTCGCGTGCCGCGGCGAGCTCGCCGCCGTCCTCGCGCAGCTCCGGCGGGATCCAGTCGTACCCCAGAAACCCGTAGACGTCCTTCTCGCTCGCAAAATGGTGCTCCTCGCCGGTCTCGACCTCCGTCACCGAGTACTCCGACACGGAGTAGCCGCGCCTGACCGCATCCTCGCGCAGCGCGACGTTGTGGTTCTTCGAGCCGGTGAAGTGCTGCAGCAGGTTGCCGTAGCTCTCCGGCGGCACGACCCGAAGGTCGAACCTCGACCCGTCGTGGGACACGACCGTCGCCTTGGTCGGCCCCTTGGCCGCGACCTCGACGACGAAGCGCAGGGAGCAGAAGTAATCGACGAGCGCGACTGGGTCGGTCGCGGTCGCGATGATGTCCAGGTCGCGGACGGTCTCGCGCATGCGCCGCGCGGAACCGGCGATCGAGACCTCGACCGACGCGGGGTGCTCGCGCAGCACCTCGACGACGGCACGCAGCTTCGGGAGCGTCGTCCCGAGCAGCGCCCGCCGTGGGCCTTCGGCCGCCTGCGGCTGCGCGAGCGCCGTTGCGATCTTCTCCTCCGTCCCCGGGCCGATGCCCGCGTGGCCGCGCAGCTCGTGGGCCTCGGCCGCGGCCTGCAGTGCGGCGACGGTCGTGATGCCGAGCTCCTGCCAGATCCGCCGGGCGGTCTTCGGGCCGAGACCGGGGAGCCGCATGAAGACGGCGACCTCCGCCGGCACCTCGGCCTTGCGCTTGGTCAGGGCGTGAACCTCGCCGTCGTCCACGACCTGGACGATCTTCTCCTCGATCGTCTTGCCGATGCCCTGCAAGAGCTTCGCCTTCCCGTCGAGCGCCAGCTGTGCGACCGACGTCGGCGTCTCGCGGATCCGAGCTGCCGCCTTGCGGTAGGCGCCGATCCTGAACCCGTCTGCTCCTTCGAGCTCCATCAGGTCGGCGAGCAAGTCGAACTGCTCCGCGAGCAGCTCGTTCCGCGGGAGTTCGGCCACGTAGCGATCATAGGCGCGGCGATGAACGCGACCGTCTGCCTCCCGACCTACAACGAACGGGCGAATCTCGAGCCGATGCTGCGCGCGCTCGAGCAGGTGCTTCGGCCGGGCGACCGCGTGCTCGTGATCGACGACAGCTCTCCGGACGGGACCGGCGAGCTCGCCGACCGGCTCGCCTCCGAGCTGGGCTTCGTCGACGTTCTCCATCGGGCTGCGAAGGAGGGGCTGGGGCCCGCCTACCTCGCAGGCTTTCGCCAGGCGCTCGCAACCGACGCGGAGCTGATTCTCGAGATGGACTGCGACTTCTCGCACAACCCACAAGACGTCCCCCGCCTGATCGCGTCCGCCGAGGAGGGCGCCGATCTCGTGCTCGGGTCACGGTACGTGGAGGGAGGTCACGTGGGGAACTGGGGCCTGCTCCGGCGCGCGATCTCGCGCGCCGCCTCCCTGTACACCGCCCTCTTCCTGCAGATGGGCGTACGCGACCCGACGGGCGGGTTCAAGTGCTTTCGCCGCGAGGTGCTGGAGACGCTCGACCTCGACGCGATCACACCTCGCGGCTACGCCTTCCAGATCGAGACCACCTACCGGGTCAAGCGGGCCGGATTCCGCGTCGTCGAGATCCCGATCACCTTCAACGACCGGACCGCGGGCCACTCGAAGATGAGCAAGGCGATCGTGCTGGAGGCCGTCTGGGCCGTGCCCCTCCTGCGGTTGCGCGGGTAGCCTGCGCCGTGTGCGCAGCGTCACCGACGAGACGTTCGACGACGAGGTTCTGGGTGCCGAGAAACCCGTCGTGGTCGACTTCTGGGCGCCCTGGTGCGGGCCTTGCAAGGCGATCGAGCCGGCCCTCGCCGAGCTCGCAGCGGCGAACGAGGGCGTCGAGTTCGTGAAGATCGACATCGATGCCAACCGACGCACGGCCGACCGCTTCAGCGTGCTGTCACTCCCGACCGTGATGCTCTTCCAGGCTGGAGAGCCTCGCGAGACCGTCTACGGCGCCCGGTCGAAGAAGCACTTCCAGAAGAAGTTCGAAGCCTACTTCTGAGCGCGGAAGTGCTCCCAGCCGGAGAGCTCGTACGGCTCGCCGGCGCGGGACAGGCCGACGCCCTCACCGAGCCGGACCCTCCCGATCACCGGCAGGCCACCGGCATCGGAGACGGCGGCCAGCAGCTCGAAGTCCTCGCCGAAGCCGAGGTCGGCGACGGTTGCTCCCGGCGCAAGCGGCACGGCGTCGAGCTCGATCTCGACCCGGACACCTGACCGCCGCGCAATGTGGCCGGCGTCGACAGCGAGCCCGTCCGAGACGTCCAGCAGGGCATGCGCGTGCTGCGCCAGGGCCTGCCCCTCGGCGAGACGCAGCGGCGGGCGGACGTACGAGCCCGCGCGGAAGGCTGCCCCGGCACCGCCGAGGGGTCCGGTGACGACGAGCACGTCTCCCGGCAGGGCTCCGGCCCGGCCCGGGACACGCTCGCTCCGGCCGAGGGCGGTCACCGAGATGAGCACCGCCTCCGCGGCTGTCGTGTCCCCGCCGACCACCGGCACACCGGCCTCCGCGATCCCCTCGTACAGCTCGACCACGGCGGCGGTCTCGGTGGCCCGCGGGAGGGCGAGGGTGACGAGCAGCGCCTCGGGAGCGGCGCCCGAGGCCGCGAGGTCGCTCAGATTGACGGCGGCCGCGCGAAAGCCGAGCTCGCGCCAGCCGATCCAGTCGAGGCGAAAGTGCACGCCTTCGACGAGTGCGTCCTGGGTGACGACGAGGTCGGTTCCGAGCAACGCCGCGTCGTGCTCGACGCCGACAATCAGTCCTCGGCGCTCGAGCTCGGCAAGGAGCCCGAGCTCACCGCTGTCCGAGAGCCTCGTCAACCACCCTCCTCACGTTCGGATCGACAGCCGCGCGGATCGTCGCAACCCCGGCGGCGCCCGCGTCGATGCAGTCGCCGGCGTTCGAAGCGTCGATGCCGCCGATCGCGACCACGGGCACCCGGGCGGCGGCGCAGATCGCGCTGAGCCCCGCCAGGCCCAGCGGCGCTGCCGCATCAGCCTTCGACGGGGTCTCCCAGACCGGCCCGGCGCCGAGATAGTCGGCGTCGGCGGCCTGCGCCTCCTCGAGCGTGGTCACCGAGCGGCCGAGCATGAGGCCGCTCGCCCGCGCGCGAGCGGCCCCGGGATCACCCTGGCCGAGGTGCACGCCTTGCGCCCCGAGGGCGAGTGCGGCATCGACGTCATCGTTGACGACGAAGGTCACACCGAGCTCGGTGAACCCCGCGCCGCGCTCGACGATCTCGTCCGTCGGCCCCTTGACGCGCAGCTGCACGACCGTGGCTCCGGCTGCCACCGCCCGGCGTGCCGTCTCCAGATCGGCGACGAGCGCATGCACCTTCACGACGTGCGGGCCTTCGCATCGAGCGTCGCCGGATCGAGCGCAGCAAGCGAGTCGTACAGCGCGACGTGAAACGAGCCGGGGCCCTTCGCTCCGCGGGCAGCCTCCTCGCCGGCCACCCCGAACGCAACGAGCGCCTCCGCGGCGGCTTCGAGGGGACGTTCGCGATTGACCGCAAGGAAGCAGCCTGTGAGGGCTGACGACATGCAGCCGGTCCCCGTGATCGATGCCATCAGAGGGTGACCGTTTGCAACGGCCACCACGACGTTCCCATCGGAGACATGGTCGACCGGCCCGGTCACCGAGGCGACGAGGCCGAGCTCGGCCCCGGCAGTGCGCGCGAGCTCGGCAGAACCGTCCGCCGCACCGATCGACTCGACGCCCCGCACTTCCGCGGCCACGCCGACCAGGGTCGCCACCTCGCCGGCATTTCCGCGCAACACGGTCACGCGCACCTCGTCGAGCAGCCGCTTCGCCGTCTCGGTGCGATAGGCCGTCGCGCCCGCGCCGACCGGATCGAGAACGACCGGCACGCCGCGCTCGTTGGCGGCACGGCCCGCGAGCAGCATCGCCTCCACCCAGTCGGGCGAAAGAGTGCCGATGTTCAAGACGAGTGCGCCGGCGATCGCGACCATCTCTTCGACCTCTTCGCGCGCGTGCGCCATCACCGGTAGCGCGCCGACGGCAAGGGTTGCGTTCGCGGTCTCGTTCATCACGACGTAGTTCGTGATCTGGTGGACGAGCGGCTTCGCTTCACGGAGCCGCCGCAGGGTGTCACCCGTTTGCATACGTTCCTTTCACGTTGAGGACGTCGACCGGGCCGTCGCCCGCGCCGAGCTCGGCCAGGCCGTTTCGAACGGCTTCTGTCGCCACGCGAGCGGCCCCACGTGCGGCGTCGACGAGGGGCAGCCCCCGTGCGAGCAGTGCGGCCAGCGTTGCCGAATGCGTGCACCCGGCCCCGTGCGTGGCTCCGAGCTCGAACCGCTCGACGGGGATCGCGAGATGCTCGCGTCCGTCGAAGAGATGATCGACCGCGTCGTCGCCGTGACCCCCCGTGACGAGCGCTGCCGGTGCGCCGAGCGCGACGAGGCGCTCGGCAAGCTCCGCACGCGTCCCCTCGCCGGCCAGGGTGCGCGCCTCGGGCAGGTTGGGCGTCACGACCGTGGCGAGCGGGAAGAGCAGCGCCACGAGCGCGGCGACCGCGTCGTCCTCGAGCAGTCTCGCGCCCGACGACGCGACCAGGACGGGATCGACGACGAGCGGCGTTCGATGATCCGCGAGGAACGCGGCGACCACCTCGATCACACGGCGAGAGTGGAGCATCCCCGTCTTGGCAGCGTCGACGCCGATGTCCGAGTAGACGGCCTCGAGCTGCGCGACGATGAAGGACGCCGGCACCTCGTGCACGGCGGTGACACCGGTCGTGTTCTGGGCGGTCAAGGCGACGATCGCGGACATTCCATGCGCACCGGCTGCGGCGAACGCCTTCAGGTCGGCCTGGATCCCTGCGCCGCCGCCGCTGTCCGAGCCGGCGATCGTCAATGCTCTCGGAACCATCTGAGACAACTCTCCCTTCGCCGGTTCTAACCGGATCAGGTTCAACGGGTGTGATCTCAGCCCCGTCCAGGGCACCCCGGTAGCGCGAGGCTAGCATCGGAAAGGTGAGCGTCGACGTGCTGCGTTGGGAGGGTCTGCTCGAGGGCGAGGAGCTGGCGCACCTCGCCACCGAGCCGGCGCGCGAGGCACGGTCGGCGGCGCTGCCGGACGAGCTCGACCCGCGCGTGCGTGACGCCGTGGCAGTCCCACAGCTCTACGAGCATCAGCGTGCCGTGTGGGACGCATCGCGCCGCGGCGCGCACGTGCTCGTGACGACCGGCACCGCCTCGGGGAAGACGCTTGCCTTCAACCTCCCGGTGCTCGACGAGCTGGCTCGTCACCCCAAGAGCCGCGCCCTCTACCTCTACCCGACGAAGGCGCTTGCCCAGGACCAGTTCCGCTCGCTGGCAGCGCTCCGCGTGCCCGGGCTCAAGCCGGCTATCTACGACGGCGACACGCCGGCCGAGCAACGACAGCAGATCCGCAAGTGGGCGAACGTGATTCTCACCAACCCGGACATGATCCACATCGGCCTCCTGCCGAATCACGACCGCTGGGGCGACGTCCTCTCGAATCTCCGCTACGTGATCGTCGACGAGGCACACGTGTACCGCGGTGTGTTCGGGTCGCACGTGGCGAACGTCCTGCGCCGCCTGCGGCGCCTCGCCCGCATCTACGGCGCCGAGCCGCAGTTCGTGCTCGCGTCGGCGACGATCTCGAACCCGGGCGAGCTGGGCGCAGCGCTGCTCGGCGAGGCGGTGACCGTGATCGGCGACGACGCCGCCCCACGGACCGAGCGCACCATCGTGCTCTGGAACCCGCCGTTGCTCGACGGGGAGCTCGGCCTCCGGGCCTCGGCGCTCGGCGAGGCCGCACGCCTCCAGGCGATGTTCGTCGACCGGGGACTGCGCACGCTGACATTTGCGAAGAGCCGCAAGGCCGCCGAGCTGATCCACCGGTTCACTGCCGAACGGCTCGGCAACGACGCGCACCTCTCGCCCTACCGTGCCGGGTACACCGCTGCCGAGCGGCGGGAGATCGAGCGCAGGCTCGTCGGCCGGGGAGCTCCTCGGCGTCTCCGCGACGAACGCGCTCGAGCTCGGGATCGATGTCGGGCTGCTGGATGCCGTCATCTCCGTCGGCTTTCCCGGCACGATCGCGTCACTGCGCCAGCAGTGGGGGCGCGCGGGACGGCGCGGCAACGGCCTCGCCGTGCTCGTCGCCACGGAGGATGCGCTCGACCAGTTCTTCATGCGGGAGCCCGACAAGCTCCTCGGCCGGCGCGTCGAAGCCGCGATCCTCGATCACACGAACCCGCGCGTGCTCGCGGGTCACGTGCGCGCCGCTGCGTACGAGGCGCCGCTGACCGAGAGCGACGAGGCGACGCTCGGCCCGGAGGCGCTCGACGCAGCGCGGACCGACCCGGAGCTGAAGGACACGCCGGCCGGGATCGTCTGGGCCGGCAAGGATCACCCGGCGGCGCGCGTCTCGCTTCGCGCCACGGATCCCGACGCGTTCACCATCGTGGACGCGACCACCGGCTCCGTGCTCGGCCTGGTCGAACGGAGCCGCGCGTACACAACCGTTCACGAAGGCGCGGTCTACCTCCACCGTGGCGAGTCGTTCCTCGTCCGCGAGCTCGACCTGGCGACCCTGCACGCGGTGGTCGAGCCCTTCGCCGGCAACTGGTACACGCAGGCGAAGCAGGAGACGATGACCCGGATCGTCGAGCCGCGAAGTGTGGAGTGGCGACTGGGCCTCGAGCTGGCATTCGGCGAGATCGAGGTGACCGAGCAGGTCGTCGGGTACGAGCGAAAGACGATCTCCGGCCAGGAGCGCCTCGAGCTCGTCGCGCTGGAGCTGCCGCCCGCGACGTTCTCGACCGAGGCGGTCTGGTTCCTGCCCGAGCCGCATCAGCTCGCCGAGCTCGACGAGATGCCGAAGCTACTCGGAACGTTGCACGCCGCCGAGCACGCGCTGATCGCGCTCCTGCCGCTGTGGGCGATGTGCGACCGCTGGGACATCGGCGGCCTTTCGACCAACATCCACCCGCAGACGGGGCGGCCCACCGTCTTCGTCTACGACGGCCACCCGGGTGGCATCGGGATCGCCGAACGCGGCTTCGACCAGTTCGAGGGCTGGGCGCGGGACACGGCGGCGATGATCCGGGGCTGCCCGTGCCACGACGGGTGCCCTGGTTGCGTGCAGAGCCCCAAGTGCGGCAACCTGAACGACATGCTCGACAAGCACGGCGCGCTCACCTTCCTCGAGCGGCTGCGATGAAGCCCCGCGCCCTCCTGCTGCACGGCGGCCCGGGCCTGCCGGACTACCTCGACCCGCTCCCCGAGGAGCTCGCTCCCGTCTTCGACCTCAACCGCTACACGCAGGGGCGGCACCTCGATGTGCCGGCATTCGTGGCGGAGGCGCTGGAGCACCTGCGCGCGCCGTCCTGGATCGTCGGCCACTCCTGGGGCGGGTACCTCGCGCTGCAGGTGGCGGCGGCGGCTCCCGACAGTGTGCTCGGGCTCGTGCTGATCGGATCGCTGGGAGCCGTCGGCGACGGTGGCTGGCAGGCAGCCGGCCCGCGCCTCGTTTCGCGGCTGACGGACGACGAGCGTGCGGCGCTCGAGCGTGCGGCGCCCGGGGAGGGGCTGGCGATCCTGTGGCCCGGCTACTTCTCACAGCCGGAGCTCGCTCCACCGTACCCCGGCTGGCGCACCGATCCCGAGGTGCTCGAGTCGGTCTACGCGTGGGTGCAGGAGCACGGATCCGAGCTCGCCCCGGCGCTCGCGGGCCGCGACCTGCCCGTCCTCATCCTGCACGGCACCTACGATCACATCCCGCTCGAGCCGGTCCAGGCGACCGCCGACCTCCTGCCCGGCGCCGAGCTCCACATCCTCGAGGGCATCGGCCACTTCCCCTGGCTGGAGCGCCCGGGCATCGTGCACGACGCCGCTGTCGATTTCGTCCCGTCCCGTTCGTCGTAGAAGCGACCACACCGCCGGAGGAGGCGAACGTGAAATACGCACTGTTGATCTATTCGGACGAAGCTTCGGACAACGGCTCGAGCCTCTCGGAGGCCGAGCAGAACGCGATCATGAACGAGTACTTCGCGATCTCGGAGCTGCCCGAGACGTTCCACGGCGCGCAGCTCCAGCCCGCCGCGACCGCGACCACCGTGCGCGTCGACGGCGGCAGCACCCTGACGACCGACGGGCCGTTCGCCGAGACGAAGGAAGCGCTCGGCGGCTTCTATCTGATCGAGGCGGACGACCTCGACACCGCGCTCGAGATCGCCGCGCGCGTGCCCGCCGCTCGCCTGGGCGGCAGCGTCGAGGTCCGGCCGCTCGTGGAGCGCTGACACTGCTCGAGCAGGTCTTCCGCGACGAGTGGGGCCGCGTGCTCGCCTCACTGATCGGCTTCCTCGGCGACTTCGACCTCGCCGAGGAGGCCGCACAGGAGGCGTTCGCGATCGCCGCCGAGCGCTGGCCGCGCGACGGCGTCCCGGACAACCCGGGTGCCTGGCTGCAGACGACGGCGCGTAACCGCGCCATCGACCGCATCAGGCGCGATCGCACGCTGGCCGTCAAGACGCAGCTGCTCGACGTGCCGGAGGCGATCGACGAGGTCATGGACGACACCCCATTCACAGACGAGCGCCTCGAGCTCATCTTCACGTGCTGCCATCCGGCGCTCGCGATCGACGCCCAGGTGGCATTGACACTGCGCACGCTCGGCGGCCTGGCGACCGATGAGATCGCCCGCGCATTCCTGGTGCCCGAGGCGACCATGGCGCAGCGGCTGGTGCGCGCCAAGCGCAAGATCGCCGCAGCCGGCATCCCCTTTCGAGTGCCGCCGGCCCATCTGCTCCCCGAGCGGCTCGCCGCCGTGCTGGCGGTCGTCTATCTCGTCTTCAACGAGGGCTACGGCGGCCGCGGGGACCTCGCGGCCGAGGCGATCAGATTGGGCAGGGCGCTCGCCGAGCTGATGCCGGACGAGCCGGAGGCGCTCGGGCTCCTCGCGCTCATGCTCCTGCACGACGCACGGCGGGCGGCCCGGCTGCGCGACGGCGACCTGGTGCTCCTGCGAGACCAGGACCGTTCGCTCTGGGATCAGGCGCAGATCGACGAGGGCCGGCGCCTGCTCGATCGCGCGCTCGCCCTCCAGGGCCGCGGACCGTACGTCGTCCAGGCGGCGATCGCGGCGCTCCACTCCGACGATCCTGTCGACTGGCCGCAGATCGCCGCCCTCTACGGCGAGCTCTCCCGCCTCACCGAGTCGCCGGTCGTCGAGCTGAACCGGGCCGTCGCGGTCGCGGAAGCGGACGGCCCACTCGCCGGGCTCGAGATCATCGACCTGCTCGAGCTCGACAACTACCACTATCTGCACGCCGCCCGGGCAGAGCTGCTGCGCCGCCTCGATCGGCGAGAGGAAGCGAGGGTCGCGTACATCCGCGCGCTCGAGCTGGCGCATGCCGACCACGAACGGCGCTTCCTCGAACGGAAGCTCGCAACGCTCTAACCGCCAAGATACGGCGGTGAGCATCGAGCGCATCAACGAGTTCCGCCGCGCCGTGGAGCTCGCCGCCGCCGAACGGCGCGAGCCGGCACCGCACGGGGTCGGCCTCTTCGCGGACTCGGTGCCGAGCGTCTACGACGCGAACTACCTGTCGGTCGAGGAGCCGGACGTCGATGCCGACGAGCTCGCGGCGGAGACGGATCGCGTCATGGAGCACTGCCACCATCGCCGCGTGGTCCTCGAGCAGAGCGGAGACGCCACCGCCGCGGCTCTCGCCGAGCGTGGGTACGTGCGCTCGACGCACATCGTGTTCGCCCATCGGCGCGAGCCGGACCGGCGCGTCGACACCTCCATGGTGCAGGAGGTGGAGTTCGACCGGATCGAGCCGGTCCGCGTTGCAACGACGATCGCAGAGCCCTGGGGCGACGACGAGATCGCGCGGCAGCTGAACGGCGCGAAGCGGCTGATCATGCAGGCCGTCGCGACGCGCTTCTTCGCGGCGATCGTGGACGAACGCGTTGCCGCGTACTGCGAGATCCGCAGCGACGGTCGAACCGCCCAGATCGAGGATGTCGAAGCGGTGAGGGCGTACCGTGGCCGTGGGCTCGGACGAGCGATCGTCCAGCACGCGCTCGACGAGGCGCGCCGCACACACGACGTGGTCTTCCTCGAGGCCCTCGCCGACGACTGGCCGCGCCGGCTCTACGCCAAGCTCGGTTTCGACGCTGTCGGCCGGCGCGAGTTCCTGACGAGGTTCCCGCATCCGCTGACGCGCCTGCGCCTGCGCACGCCGCGGCTCGAGCTCCGGCTGCCGACGGTCTTCGAGCTGCGGGAGCTGTACCAGGTCGCAGCGGGAGGGATTCACGACCCGGAGTTCATGCCGTTCGAGATGGCCTGGACCGACGGCCTCAACGAGCCGGACTTCCTCGCCTACCACGCCGCCCAACTCGAAGGGTTCAGCTCCGGGAACTGGGAGCTCGGCCTGGTGGCCTTCCAAGACGGTCGCCCGCTGGGTGTGCAGGCGCTCGCGGCGAAGTCGTTCGCGAGCGACCGCACGGTGTCGACCGGCTCGTGGCTCGGCCGGGATGCCCAGGGGCAGGGCCTCGGCACGGAGATGCGCGCCGCCGTGCTGACACTCGCCTTCTCCGGGCTCGGCGCAGCGCGAGCCCGCTCCGGGGCGATCCAGGGAAACCGGCAGTCGCTCGGCGTTTCTCGCAAGTTCGGATACGAGCACACCGGCATCGCCACCGTGAGCCCGCGCGGCATTCCCGTCACGCACGACAATCTCGAGCTGTCGCGTGAGCGCTTCAGCTCGCCCGTTCCGGTCGACGTCGTCGGCCTCGAGGGCTTGCCGCCGCTCTTCGGCGCCTAGTAATCTCCCGGCTCAAAACGCTGGTGGACGAAGGAGGGCATGCCATGACGATGCGGCTGCCCCGCCCGCGGCACGGGGATCCCCAACAGACGACAGCCGAACTGCGTGAGCTCGCAGCGTCGATCCTGCAGGACGACGTCCAGACGCTCGCACGCACGACCGCCTACCTAAGGCGCTCGTACAGAGTGGTGTTCATCGGGTACATCGCGATGATGGTCTTCGGTGTCGCGGCGATCGCCGCTGCGTTCGTGAAGGGCCTGACCGCCGGAACGATGGGACAGGCGGCCGCAGCGATCGGGCTTGCCGGTCTGACCGTCGGCATCTTCATCGCGTTCTTCGTGCAGAGACCGTCGGCCGCCCTCGAGCGGAACGCGATCTTCATGCCCTGGGTCTCGATCGTGCTGACCACGTTCTGGACACGGCTCCTCTATCTCGACGATCCCGAGACACTGGACGTGAAGCTCGGGCACGCTGCGAAGGAGGCCTCGGACGAGCTGAGCGCGATCGCGTTGCGCTACGCGGTGATCGACGGGAAGGAGCTCACGGTCGCAAAGGAGGCGGCACACACCCACCCGGTCAAGCCAGGCGCTTGAGCGCTTTCGAGAGAGACTGGTGCGTCGTCAGGACGCCTTCGTAGAGGTCGCCCTTGGCCCGCACGCGCTCGAGGACCACGTCCATGGTGTAGATCGACGGGTTCAGCCGGTCGTTCACCTCGCTCCACACGAGCGGCGTCGACACCGGTGCGCCGGGTTTCGGCCGTACCGAATAGACCGACGCGATCGTCTTGCCCTCGCCGTTCTGATTCGAGTCGATCAGGACACCGCGCCGGCGCGCCTTCGACCATTCGGTGGTGGCGAGCTTCGGATGGGTTCGCGCGATCGCCCCGGCGACGTGCTCGGCAAACGCCCGCGTGTCCTCGAACGTCGAGCGGCGGTCGATCGGGACGAGGACGTGGAAGCCCTTGCCCCCGCTCGTCTTCGGGAACGACGCGAGCTCGAGGGCGTCGAGCAGCTCCTTCAGGATCAGGGCGACCTCGGCGGTCTGCGACCAGGGAACCTCGGGCGTCGGGTCGAGGTCGAAGAGGACGAAGTCGGGCCGGTCGGGCTTGTCGACCCGTGAGTACCAGGTGTTCAGGTCGATGCAGCCCATGTTCACCATCCAGAGGAGCGCCAGCTCGTCGTTCACGATCGGGAAATCCACCCACTTCTTCGCCCCCGAGCCCTCGCGGGTCGAGACGAGCGCGCGATACGTCGCGATCCAGTCCGGCATGTGCGACGGCGACTGCTTCTGGAAGAACGCCTTGCCGTAGGCGCCGTCGGGATAGCGGCGCATCGTGAACGGCCGGCCGCGGAGGTGCGGCACGAGCACCGGTGCGATGGCCCGGTAGTACCGGAGCAGGTCGCCCTTGGTGATGCCTTCGTCCGGCCAGAACAGCTTGTCGAGGTTGGAGAGCCGCAGCTCGCGACGTCCCTTGCGAAGCACGGCCGGCAGGTCCGGCTCGAGCTCCACCTCCTCCGGGCTCTTGTCGTCCCGGATGCCGAGGTACGCCGGATGGCGGAGGTGCCCGTCGTGCGTCCACTCTCCGAAGCGCACCTGCACGATCACCCGCGGCTCGACCCAGTGCACGTCTCCCTTGCGAACCCGAGGCAGCTTCGGTTCGACCGGGAACGGTGGCAGATCCCGCCGCAGCGGCTCGAGCAACGCCAGCAGCTTTCTGATCTCTGCATCGTCGAACCCCGTCCCGACGTTTCCCACGTATCGCAGCTCGCCGCCTTCGTTCACGGCGAGGACGAGTGATCCGAACGTCCCGGCACGCCTCCCCCCACCACGGGTGTAGCCGGCGACGACGAACTCCTCGTTGTGCTCCGTCTTGATCTTCAGCCAGTCGCGCGTGCGCCTCCCTTCCCTGTAGACGCTGTCGACCCGCTTCGCGACCACGCCTTCGAGCCCCCGCTCGCGGGCGACCTGGAACAGCGCGTCGCCGTCGTCGAAGCTCTCCGAATAGACGACGTTCTCGACCCGAGCGTCGAGCAGCTTGCGCAGCCCGTCCTTGCGCTCCCGCAACGGCAGCTCGGTCTGTGGCTCGCCGTCGAGCTCGAGCAGGTCGAACGCGTAGAACACGAGCGTCCCGGTCCCGCGCTGAAGCTCGGAGAAGCTTGCTCGCCCGGACGCGTCGATCCGCGCGACCTCGCCGTCGACGACGGCGTTCGGCGACTTGACCGCCTTCGCGATCGCCTTCGCGACCTCGGGAAAGCGGCCCGTCAGGTCGTTGTCGTTTCTCGAGACGAGCGTGCAGTCGCCGCCACGAACATGCGCGAGTGCGCGATACCCGTCGAACTTCACCTCGTAGGACCACAGCTCGCCGTGCGGGATCGCGTCAGCCGGCGTCGCGAGCATCGGCCGGTAGCTCCGGGCGGGCGCGGAGTCGTCCTCGCCGTCACTGCCCTTGATCAGGAGCCAGTTCTGCTCCTTCCCGTCCAGATGCGCCGGCACGAGCGACCAGCGCCCGTGCAGACGCGAGCCGCGCAACTCGAACGTCAGCTGACCGCCCGGCTTCTCCTCCACCAGGTCGTAGGTGCCGCTGTCCCAGATCTCGACCGTCCCGGCCCCGTACTGCCCGTGAGGGATCTCGCCGTGGAACGACGCATATTCGAGCGGGTGATCCTCCACGTGCACCGCGAGCGCCCTTGCACCCGGCTCGAGCGGCACGCCCTTCGGCACTGCCCAGGACGCGAGCGCGCCGTCTCGCTCGAGGCGAAAGTCGTAGTGCAGCCGGCGGGCGTCGTGGCGCTGCACGACGAAGATCGGCCGCGCGCCCCGGCCGCCGCCGTCGCGAAACGGCTCGGGGGTCTTCTGCGGGTCGCGCTTGCGGCGGTAGTCGTCGAGGCTCACCGTGGAAGCTTCGCTGGTCCGGGGGCCCCTTTTCCACAACAACGAGGTTTAGCGTTGCCGCGGTGGGAAAAGACACCGGTGGACGTCGCTTCCTGACGGGGGGAATGACGCGCGAGGCCTGCCTAGCAGCGGGCCTCGACGCGTTTGGGACCGCGTTCGTGCCGGTTGAAAACCCTGTGGATGATGTGGAAAGTCCCTGGATTACGTGACAAAGGTCACGCGTAGACACCCATGCCGCGGAACTTCGCGCGCCGGCGGCGGCGCAGCTCCTCGCCCGGGGTGTCCTCCAGCTCCTCGAGCGACTCGACGAGCGCCGCCCGCAGGAGGACCGCCGCCTCGTCGTGGTCGGACTGGGCGCCGCCCGGGGGCTCGGCGACGATCCCGTCGATCACCCCGAGCTCGAGGCAGTGCAGAGCATCCGGTTTGAAGGCGGCAGCCGCCTTCTTCGCCTCGCCGGCGTCGCGCCAGAGGATCGCCGCGCAGCCCTCCGGCGTGATCACCGAATAGATGGCGTTCTCCTGCATGAGCACGCGGTCCGAGACGGCGATCGCCACGGCCCCGCCCGAACCGCCCTCGCCGATGATGCAGGCGATCGTCGGCACCGTCAGGCGCGCCATCTCGGCCTGCGAACGCGCGATCGCACCGCCCTGCCCGTGCTGCTCGGCCGCGACGCCCGGGTAGGCCCCCGGTGTGTCGACGAGCGAGATGACGGGGAAGCTGAACCGCTCTGCGATCTCCATCACCCGCATCGCCTTGCCGTACCCCTCCGGGTACGCCATGCCGAACTGCCGGTCGAGCCGCTCCTTCACGTCGCGGCCCTTCTGATGGCCGATCAGGACGATCGTTCGTCCGTCGAGCGAGCCGAGGCCGGTGACCAGCGCGCCGTCGTCAGCGCGGCCTCGGTCGCCGTGCAGCTCGACCCAGTCGTCGACGAACCGCTCGACGTAGTCCATCGTGTAGGGCCGGTCTGGATGGCGCGCCAGCTCGACCGAGCGCCAGATCGCCTCGTCGCTCGTGTCGGCCTGGAGCCGCTCCAGCTGCTTCTCCAGCCGCTCCGCCTCGCCTTCCACCCGCGCGCCGCGCAAGAGCGGCAGCCGCGACAGTCCCGAGAGCCGGCGCCGCAGGTTGAGCTCCTGGTCCTTCTCGGTCACGTGAAGAGCCTCAGCAGCCTGACGAGGTGCTCCCGCTGCTCGGAGCGCGGCACGATCGCGTCGAGGTGGCCGAAGCGCAGGTTCTGCTCGGCGAGCCCGAAGTCCTCCGGCAGCTTCTCGCGCGTCGTCTGTTGCACGACGCGTGGTCCGGTGAATGCAATCAACGCGCCCGGCTCTGCGATCGTCACATCTCCGAGCGATGCGAACGACGCGAGCACACCGGCTGTCGTGGGGTGTGCCATCACGGTGAACATCGGGATGTGCGCGTCGTGCAGGTCCTCGACCGAGCACACGGTCTTCGGCAGCTGCATCAGCGACAGGATCCCTTCCTGCATTCGCGCGCCGCCGGAGCTCGTGACCGAGACGAGCGGGACACCTCGCTCGATCGCGGAGTCGCAGGCACGCGAGAACTTCTCGCCGACGGCGCTGCCCATGGAGCCGCCCATGAACGAGAAATCCATCACCAGGAGCTCGAGCGGATGGCCGTCCATCGTCGCCTGGCCGATCACCGCCGCCTCGCCGAGGCCCGTGTTCAGCTCCGCTTCGGCCAGGCGCTCGGCGTACGGGCGCAGGTCGAAGAAGTCGAGTGGATCCTCCGACCGGACGCCGGCCGCTTCCTCGATGAACGAACCGGTGTCCGCATACCACTCGATTCGTGCCCGCGCTCCCATCGGATAGTGGTGCCCGCAGTGGCCGCACACCCATAGCGCGGCCGCCAGTTCGTCGTCGCGGTAATGCGACCCGCACTTCGGGCAGGTGTTCGGGTGCTTGCTCTCGTCAGGCGGTGGAGCGCTCTTGTGCTCGACCTGGACGTCGATCCGGGCCTCGGACATGTCGAGAGCTTAGACCCCAGTCCGTCACCGATCGGTTACAGGCGGCACTCTCAGAAGCCGAGCGCATGGGCGAGGCGGGGCAGAATCGCCTCGTTGCGCTTCGACGGGACGAGGCCGGTGAGGCCGAGCCCTACGGGAGCCGGGATCGCGGCGAGGACAGGCTCCAGGTCTGCAGGGGACGGCCCGCCCGCCTCTGGCATGAACACATCCAGGCTGCCTGGCGCGAACACGTCGCAGTCGAGGGCGACATAGACGAGATCGGGCAGGTCGCCGAGCTCACGGCGAATGCCGGCACGTTGGATGAAGTCGGCCTCGGGCGGGTCGAGGTTCCGGGCACCGACCAGCGTCACGTCGCGTGCCTCCACGTCGCCGGCGTCGATCAACATGCGCAGCGGCATGCCCCAGGCGTTGCCCGACGCCGAGCTTTCGACGGTGTTGAGATCGCCGTGGGCGTCGAACCAGACGAGCCCGATTCGCCCATGGCGGTGCGCGAGCTCGCGCACCGCTCCGACGTGCGCGCAACAACAGCCCCCCAGCACGATTGGCCGTTCTGGCAGTTCGCGCGCCGTCGCGACGATCTGCCCGGCCAGCGTCGGCTCGTCGATCGTCGCGGCCTCGGGCCACGGCAGAGCCATCGCGGCAGCCCCGGCCATCGCGTCACCGCCGGCGCCCCAGGCGCGCGGCACGCGCACGAGCCCGCCGAAGAACTCACGACCGCACGAGTGGCACTGATACTCCGGTCCGATCGCGACCGCAGTCAGCGTCCGGCAGTCGGGACACTTCGCGCGGAGCGCGCTCACAGGTCCCTGGCTGATCGCCGAACGCCGAGCCTACGGCGCAACGAGCTCATCGAGTGTCTCGGGCAACGCCAGCAGGTCGCGGAGCTCACGCGTCGGCTCTGCGTCGGCCGTTGCGCGCGCCCCCGTCCGGTTGATCCAGACGCTGCGGAGGCCGAGCTCGTTCGCCGGCGCGATGTCGTGGAAGAGCGACGCCGCGACATGCACGTGTCCCTCGCGCGGGGCGTGTGTGCGGGCGAAGAACTCGTCCCAGTGGCGATGCGCCGGCTTGTACGAGCCGATCTCCTGAGCGACGACGATCTCGTCGAACGGCACACCGATCTGCACCTGCGACGCAGCGATGAAGTCGTCGTCGGTATTGGAGAGGATCGCGAGCCGCCAGCCGCGGCCGCGCAGCTCCTCGAGTGCGCCGTGCACCTCGGAGAATGCCCGCCAACCGGGCAGGGACTCCGCCAGGCCGTGCTCGGCGCCTGCAGGGGCTCCGAGGCGTCGCATCGACTCCGTCAAGACCTCGCGGTAGCTCAGCGCCCCGTCGCGCTGCAGCTCCGGTTCGATCTCGTGATACCGGGCGAGCAGGTCGTCCGCCTGGGCATCGCCGAACACGCGGGCGAGCTCTGCCCGCACACCTCCGTCCCAGTCGATCAGCGTTCCGTAGCAGTCGAAACTCGCCCAGCGCTCCACACGGGGATCTTAGGCAGCGGCCTCGAGCGGCGGGCGATAGGCGAGCAGCTCCCAGCCGTGGTCGTCGAGCCAGCTCTTCGACTCGCGATAACCCGGCCTGCGCTCTTCGACGAGCTTCCAGAACGCCGGCCCGTGATGATGTTCGGCCAGATGACAGACCTCGTGCACAACGACGTAGTCGAGGACGTCGTGAGGCGCGAGGACGAGCCGCCAGTTGAAGCTCAACGCACCCTTGCTCGAGCATGAGCCCCAACGGCTGCGCTGGTCGCGGAGCGTCAACCTGGTGTAGGCGACGCCGAGCGCGGCGGCTTCCGACTGCGCGATCAGCGAGATGTGCGCATGCGCCTCGCGGCGACCCTGCTGCTCGGTCAGATGCAGGCGCTCGAGACCGAGACACGCCTCTGGAACACTTGCGAGCTGTCGCTCGAGCCACGCCTTGTGCATCGCAATCGCGTCGTCGATGTACGAGTCCGACGCACGCGGGCGCACCACGAGCTCGGGCGGCAGTCCCTGCCGCACGTACAGCCGGTGGCCGTTCACACGCTTCGAGCGCCGAATGTGCAGCTCGACCAGGCGGCCGCCCACGTCCACGAGGCGCATGGCTGGACGGTACGAGTCGTCCCGGACGACAACGCTTGTGCGGCCCATGCGCGCCTGATTCGCGCGCGGGCGGGGTGATTCCTGTGCCTACTCCTCGAACGCGCGCAGCACGATCGACGCGTTGTGCCCGCCGAAGCCGAACGAGTTCGACACCGCAACGCGCAGGTCCGGCAGATCGCGGGCGTCGTTCGGCACGTAGTCCAGGTCGCAGGCGGGATCGGGGTCGGCATAGTTGATCGTCGGCGGTGCCTTGCGGTCGACGACGGCGAGAGTCGTGAACACCGCCTCGACTGCGCCGGCCGCACCGAAGCAATGCCCGGTCGCACCCTTGGTCGAGGAGACCGCAAGGTTCGTCGTTGCATGCTCTTCGCCGAATGCGATCTTGATCACCTTCGTCTCGGCGGCGTCGCCGAGCGGCGTGGAGGTCGCATGCGCGTTCACATACCCGACATCGGTCGGCTCGACGCCCGCATCCTTCAGCGCCATCTTCATCGCACGCGCAGGGCTTTCGCCTGTGGGATCGGGCTCGGTCATGTGCGACGCGTCCGACGAGATGCCGTACCCGATCAGCTCGGCGTAGATGCGCGCACCGCGCGCGCGTGCGTGCTCGAGCTCCTCCAGGACGAGCACTGCGGCAGCCTCGCCCATGACGAGCCCGTCTCGCTCCTTGTCGAAGGGCCGCGATGCCTGCTCGGGATGGTCGTTGCGCCGGGACAGCGCGCGCATCGCATCGAAGCCCGCGATCCCGACCTGAGTGATCGGCGCCTCGGTCCCGCCGGCGAACATCACGTCGGCGCGGCCGATGCGGATCTCGTCCATCGCGTCGCCGATCGCCATGTTCGACGCGGCGCACGCCGTGCACTCGCTCATCAACGGGCCCTTCGTCCCGAGCTCGATCGACACCCAGCCGGCGCCCATGTTCGGGATGATCGATGGGATCGAGAACGGGCTGACGCGGTCGGGCCCGCGCGTCAGCAGCACGTGGTAGCACTCCTGGTAGCTCTGCAGGCCGCCGATCCCGGTGGCGATCGAGGCGCCGAACCGGTCCGGGGCCGTCGAGACGTCCACGCCCGAGTCGGTCTCGGCCTGACGCGCGGCAGCGAGAATCATCTGCGCGAAGCGGTCCATCCGCCGCGACGCCTTGCGATCGACCCAGACCGTCGGGTCGAAGTCCTTCAGCTCGCAGGCGAAGTGGACGTTGTAATCCGTGTGGTCGAACGCCGTGATCTCCGCGGCACCCGACTCGCCCGCGAGCAGGCGTGACCACGACGACGGCACGTCGTTTCCGAGCGGGCTGACCATCCCGAGGCCGGTGATCACGACTCTCCTACTCATATCCCGCTGCGGCTCCTCACATTCCCAACCCGCCGTCGACGAGCAGTACCTCGCCCGTGATGAACGCGGCCTCGTCGGAAGCGAGAAAGCGTACCGCCCCTGCAATCTCCTCCGGCTCCGCGACGCGCCCGAGCGGAGTGTTCTGGATCATCGCCGCGGTCGCCTCCTCGGGCAGCACGTCGGTCAGCTGCGACTTCACGTAGCCCGGCGCGACGACATTGGCGCGAACGTTCCGCGAACCGAGCTCGCGCGCGAGCGACTTCGTGAAGCCGATGATCCCCGCCTTGGAGGCTGCATAGTTCGTCTGGCCGAAGTTGCCGTGCACACCGACCACGGAGCTGATGTTGACGATCGAGCCGCCCCTCTTCTTCATCATCGGGCGGGTGACCGCGCGGCAGGTGTAGAAGACCGAGCTCAGGTTCGTCTCGATCACCGTCCGCCAGTCGTCGTCGGACATGCGCGCCAGCAGCCCGTCGCGGGTCAGCCCTGCATTGTTCACGAGCACGTCGACATCGCCCGCCTCCTCGACGAGCCGCTTCGCGTCCTCGGCCGAAGAGACGTCGGCCTGGATGGCGCGTGCGCCGAGCTCGGCTGCAAGCTGTTCCGCCTCGTCCTTGCCAGAGCGATAGCCGAGCACGACCTCGGCGCCGGCAGCGGCCAGAGCGACCGCGATCGCGCGGCCGATCCCGCGTGAGGCGCCGGTGACGAGCGCGAGCTTTCCATCGAGGGTGGCGAACTGGGAGCTGTTACCCAAGTGCGTTGCTGACGTCGTCGAGCGACTTCAGGTCGTTGACCGACAAGGTGCGCACCGATCTGTCGATCCTCTTCAGTAAACCGCTGAGCACGTTGCCGGGCCCGACCTCCACGAAGGTTGTCACGCCACCCGCGATCAGCTCGCGCGCGGCCTGCGTGAACTTCACGGGCGCGGTCAATTGGTCGATGAGGAGCTCGCGATAGCGCTGCGCATCTTCGACCCTCGCGGTCACCGTGGACATGAACTCTGTGACGCCTTCGCCGATATGGACGCGATCGACCGCGGGACGCAAACGGTCGGCTGCCTTCGCGACGAGCGGCGAGTGGAACGCGCCTGAGACCTTCAACTTGATCGCGCGGCCGGCACCCTCACGGGTCGCCTCGTCACACGCCTCGTCGACGGAGGGTGTCTCGCCGGAGATGACGAGCTGCCCGGGGCAGTTGTAATTCGCGGGCCAGACATTCGTGATCTTGTGACAGAGCGCTTCGACGGCCTCGTCGGCGAGGCCGAGAATCGCCGCCATCGAGCCCGGGTGAGCCTTGGCCGCCGCAGCCATCGCAGCGCCGCGCTCGCGGACGAGCGCGACCGCATCGCTGACCGACATCGACTGCGCGGACCCGAGTGCCGAGAACTCTCCGACCGAGTGGCCGACGACGACGTCGGGGTGGATGTCGCGCGAGCGCAGAGCAGCGTCGAACGCGAGGCAGGTCGTGACGAGGGCCGGCTGCTGGATCTCGGTGTCCACCAGATCCTCGACGGGGCGTTCGAAGCAGAGCTCCTTGAGATCCATCCCGGACGCCACGCTGGCGGCGTCGTACACGGCCATCGCCTCCGGCACCGCGGTTGCGACGTCCCTGCCCATCCCGGCTTCGAGTGAGCCCTGCCCGGGAAACATGAAGGCGATCTTGGTCATGCTGCTGCTCCAGTCGTTTGGTGTGTCCATTCGATCAGGGCCGACCCCCAGGTCAACCCCGCCCCCATGCCGGTCAGGAGCACCAGTTTGCCTGGTTCGAGGCGGCCGTCGTCCGCGGCATCGGCGAGCGCCAGCGGGATCGAGCCCGATGAGGTGTTGCCGTACCTGTTCACGTTGACGATCGTCTTCTCCTGCGGGAAGCCGAGCTTTCGGGCAGCGTGATCGATGATGCGGACGTTCGCCTGGTGCGGGACGTACACGTCCACGTCCTCGACCGTGCGGTCGCACTCACCCAGAATCGCTTCCGCCGAGCTGACCATGACCCGCGTCGCGAACCGGAAAACCTCGCGGCCGTTCATCTTGACGTACTTGTCGGGATCCTCGAACTTCCGCGAGCCGGAGCCGGGAAGCCAGAGGTTCGCCCCGCCGCCCCCGTCGGCACCGAGCTCGAAGCCCAGGAAGCCGCCCGCCTCGACCCGCTCCATCACGACGGCGCCTGCACCGTCTCCGAAGAGAACGAGCGTCGAACGGTCCGTCCAGTCGAGGATCTTCGACAGCACATCGCCGCCGACGACGAGGGCGCGCTTCGACAGGCCGGACGCGAGCATCGCGTGTGCCTGCGCGATCGCATAGACGAACCCGGTGCAGCCGGCCGACAGGTCGTAGGCGGCAGCATCGGGCATGCCGAGCGCGTCGGCCATCAGGGCGCTCGAGGACGGAAATGCCATGTCGGGGGTGACGGTCGCGACGATGATCAGATCGATCGACGACGGCTCGACGCCCGCCATCTCGAGAGCTCGGCGCGCCGCCGGAAGGCAGATGTCGGTGAGCGCCTCCTCGTCAGCGGCGATTCTTCGCTCGCTGATCCCCGTCCGCTCCAGGATCCACTCGTCGTTCGTGTCGACCAGTCTGCGAGAGGTCGTCGTTGGTCAGCACGCGCTCAGGCACATGCACCCCGAGCCCTGTGATCGAGATCGGCCGGCCGTTCGTCCTGCCGATCAATTTGTCGCTCCGGCGCCGGCGGAGCCGGGGCCTCCGCGGTTGGGCGGCTCCGTCGAGCCTACGCCGCCGCCTTGGTCTCCGACCGCGAACGTGAGGAGCCCGCGAACCGCCAGCCGGCCGTCGACCGTCGCCTTCACCTTGCCGCGCCCGACCGGGCCTCGCACCGTCTCGACCACACACTCGAGCGTCAACACGTCACCTGGCCGCACGACGCGCTTGAAGCGCACGTCGTCGATGCCGGCGAAAAGGGCGAGCTTGCCGCGGTTCTCCTCCTGCGACAGCACAGCGACGGCGCCGCACTGCGCGAGCGCTTCGACCATCTTCACGCCGGGCATGATCGGGTTGCCGGGGAAGTGACCTGCGCAGTCCTCCTCGGTCACCGTCTTGCGTGCGACGACCCGCTCGCCCGGGATGAGCTCGGTCACCTCGTCGATCAGGAGCATCGGGTCGCGGTGCGGCAGGACCGCCTCGATGGCGGCCTTGTCCATGACCACGTCGCTCACGCTGATATCCGGCGTAGGCTCGACGGAGCCGGTCGGACGAACGAAGACGCCGGCTTGGCCGGCGCCGGAGCAGCCAGCCGCTCTCGGAGGCCGTTGCGGCCGCGGTGGGCGTAGCACTTGGCGGTGCCGACGGGCAGACCGGTGGCGGCGGAGATCTCGTCGAACGGAACGTCGAAGCCGTCCTGCAGCACGACGACCCGCGCTTGCGCCGCCGGCAGTTCGGCGAGGCAGCGGCCGAGCTCGAGCCGAGCCTCCGACTCGGCGAGCGCGCGGGCCGGGTCGCCGTCGGCAGCGACCCGTGCGTCCTCGTACAGAGGCTCCGTTCGCCGCGTCGCGGCCCAGCGAGCCTGGGCAACGTCCTTGCAGGTGTTCACGACGAGCCGGTGCAGCCAGGTGGAGAACTGGGACTGGCCCTTGAACTGGCCGACCCGCTGCACGAGCTTCACGAGCGACTCCTGAGCTGCGTCGCGAGCGTCCTCGGGGTCGCGCAGCACGTGCAGGGCAATGCGCTCGACCCGCGCAGCGTGGCGCTCGCAGAGCGTCGCCAGTGCCTGCTTGTCTCCGTCTTTCGCGCGTCGCACAAGAATGGGGTCCGAGAGTCTCTCGTACACGAGCGGCCCGTCGGGCCGCAGGTCACGCACGATTCGACGGGAGCCGCTGCTGGAAGGTTGCACGCGCCTACTCTAGTGCCGATGGGCCTGACCCCTGCCGTCGTCCTGCCCGTGCTTCGCGGTTCATATGGGCGCGAATATCACTACGCCGAGGTGACCGAGACGACGCAGCGGATGCTTCCGGCGGATGCGTCGCACGGAGCAGTCGCCCTCGCCGAGCGCCAGACCGCAGGCCGTGGTCGCATGGGGCGCACCTGGGTCGACTCGGCCCTCATGTTCTCGGTCGCGCTGTATCCACCGCAGCCGGTCGCGCACTGGCCGCGGCTGACCCTGGTCGCAGCGGAGGCCGTCGCCGGTGCGGTCGGCCCGGCGGCCGCGATCAAGCACCCGAACGACGTGCTGATCGACGGGCGCAAGGTGGCGGGGATCCTCGCCGAGGCCGCAGAGCGCGTGGTGCTCGGGATCGGGATCAACGTCGGCGGCGCGGACTGGCCCGGCGCCGGCTTCGTCGACCGGGACAGGCTCGAGCTGCTCGTCGACGTGCTGGAGCGCCTCGAGCATGGCTACGAGCAATGGGGCGGCTACGCGTTCACGACCGCGCTGAGGTTCCCGGCTGCGTCCTGCGCCTGGGCGGACAGCGAGGCCACGCTCCCCTGGAACGGGACCGTGAACACACCCTTGGGCTCGGCGATCACGACTCGCGTCGTGCCGTTGACGAGCACGGTGACCGTCGCCGGCTCGTCGAGGCTGAATCTCAGCGCCTGAGCGTCGATCACCGTGAGCGTCGGTGGGCGCGTGTCGATCGTGACGGGAAGCGGAATCTGCGACATCCCCGAGAGCGTCGGTGATCGTGAAGACCGCGACGTACCTGCCGTCCGCGAGCGGTGTGCCGCCCACGGTGCCGTCCCAGCCGAGCGTGTGCGCGCCGGCGGCGAGCTCGCCCTGGAAGGGCGAGGCGATGACGGAGCCGGCCTGTTCGATGTCGAGCCGGACCGGCACGTCCTGGGCGAGCTGGAAGGAGAACGTGACCGAGTCGGCGATACCGTCGCCGTTCGGCGAGAGGACGGCCTGCTGGGGCCCGAGCCCGGTGAGCGTTCGGTCGACAGTGACGGGAGCGGCCTTCGTCACGCTCTTCGTCCCCGCCTTCGCGGTGACGGCGAGGAGGTAGCGGCCGTCGGGAACCGATGCGGCAGACCAGGTGAGGCTGTTCGGGCCCGCCGCATGGCGGGCTGCGGGGACCGAGAGCACGCGGACGCCGTCCTGGTCGAGCACCTGCGCCGTCACGATTGCCGGAGCGCCGAGCGTGAACGTGGCGGTCGAGCTGCCACCGGTCCCATCGGCTGCCGGCGCGACGACGACGGGCAGCGTTGCCAGGTTCGTGAGCGAGAGGGCTGGTGGCGGAACCGGCCGGCCGGACCCGATCGTGCCCGTCGCAGGTCGCGCCCCCGGCGCGGCGATCGTCCACGTGAAGCGGCCCGACCCTGCGGCCGGCGCGCGCCACGTCCAGTCGACGAGCGTGCCGCGTCCCTGGCCGGACGCGACGGTCCTGCCGAGCTGGTCGGCGATCGTGACCGTCCAGCCCAGCGCCGACGAGACGCGGGCCTCGAAGCGGACCGGGCCGCCCAGCGCCCCGGCGACGGTCGGGGAGTAGAGCTTCGGCAGTCCCGTGAGCGACACGCGCCTGGCGATCGCCGGGAGCAACGCGTAGGCGTCGTTGCCGGGGCACTCGCTCGGCCCGGTGTCTCGGTGACCCGAGATGGCCCGCAGTGTCACCGACCGGCCCGCCTTGAACTTCGCATTGCCGCCCGACATGTAGACCACCCTCGACAGCGGGTCGACGTGCGCAACGTCGAGGCGCCAGGCGAGCAGCTTGACCAGCGCGTCCTGCATCGCCGGCGGAGGTTTCGCGTTCATGAAGTTCCCGATCAGCGCGACGCCGACCGTGCCCGAGTTGAAGCCCTCCGAGTGCGCCCCGATCACATTCCTCGTGATCCCGCCGCCGCGACCCTCGTACACCGTGCCGAACCGGTCGACGAGGAAGTTGTAGCCGATGTCGTTCCAACCGTTTCCCTGCACGTGGTAGACCTCGATGCCGCGCACGATGGCCGCCGCCTGGGCGGGTGTGTACGAGTTGGCGCCCGCGGTGTGATGCACCACGGCCAGCCGGACGGCCGGCGCGAACCGCGGCGCTGCGCGGACGATCTCCTCGTTCGCATGCCAGCCGGACCGGGACACGATCGCAGGCGCCGCTGCCTCCGAGAGGCCCCGCGAGGCGCGAGTGGTGACCCGCGACCACAGCTCGTAGACGCGCAGCCGCCGCACCACGCCGCTGCGCCGAAACTGGAAGCCGTCCGCGGCGCCGGTCCAGTCGAGGCCGCCGTCGTGCCAGGCGCCGGTGCCTCCGTCGGGCGACGCATCGGCGTCCGCGGCCGTCCAGCCGGACCACCCGCCGTGCAGCCGGTGTGTGCGGTAGAGCACCCCGCCCGTGCCGGTCCAGTGCGCCGCCAGCATGTTGAAGTGCATCGGGGCCGGCGCTGCAGCGAGCGAGCGTGGCCCAAGCGGAACATCCTGAACCCGCATCGCGACGTCGTTCGCGCGCGCGAGACCGGGAGAGGCGAGCGCCGCGGCGGCAGCGAGAATGGGAACGAGCTTCGACATGCAATCCTTCCACCGGTGAAGCGCCTGCTCCTGGCCGTGTTCTTTCTCGCCCTCGCTCTCCCTGCGGGCCCGGCGGCGGGGAGCGCGCCCGCTCGGCCACGGGTCATGGCGATTCACTTCACCGCCGACGTCGATCCCGTCACCCAGGACTGGCTGAACCACGAGCTCGGGCAGGCAGCGTCTCAAGGGTACTCGGCCGCGGTGATCGTCCTCGACACGCCGGGCGGGCCTCGAGGAGTCGATGCGCAAGATCGTGGCGCGAGAGCTGTCGCTGAAGATCCCCGTGATCGTCTACGTGGCACCGGCGGGAGCGCGCGCTGCCTCGGCCGGCGTCTGGATCGCTCAGGCCTCCGACCTGCTGGCGATGGCACCCCAGACGAACATCGGGTCCTCCACGCCGATCAACGGCAACGGCTCGAACATCGGCAGCGACCTGCGCCGCAAGGTCGTGAACGACGCCGCCGCTTCGCTGCGCGGGCTCGCGAAGTCACACGGCCGCAACGCAAAGTGGGCCGACGCGGCGGTGCGGAAGGCCTCGAACCTCACGGCGGAGGAAGCGCTCCAGATGAACGTGATCGACGTGATCTCACCGTCGCTGCCGGCGCTCCTGAACACGATCGACGGCCGGGTGACGACACCGCGTCACTTCACTCTGCACACGGCCGACGCGACCATCGTCGACGTGCACCAGGGATTCCTGACGAGGTTCCTCTCGACGCTGATCGATCCGAACATCGTCTCGCTGCTCTTCCTCGCGGGCCTGGCCGGCCTCGGGTTCGAGCTCTTCCATCCCGGTGCCGTGATCCCGGGCGCATTCGGCGCGATCTGCATGGTCACCGCGCTGTTCGGTTTCTCGGTGCTGCCGCTCTCCTGGGCCGGGCTCGCGCTCGTCCTGCTCGGGGTGGCGCTGCTCGTCGCCGACCTGCACGTTCCGAGTCACGGCGCGCTGACGCTCTCGGGCCTCGTTGCGATGTCGATCGGCATGATCACGCTCTTCCACAACCTCCCTGCGCCGTACCACACATCCGAGCCGCTGGTGATCACGATCACGGTGCTGCTCGGCGGCCTCTGGGCCTTCGCGATCACGAAGGCGATCGCCGTCAGACGGCAGCCCGCACGAGTCGGCCCGCAGGAGATCGTCGGCATGGAAGGAGTCGTACGGCCCGGCGGGCTCGTGTTCGTGCGCGGCGAGCTCTGGCGTGCGGAGTCCGATCGACCGCTGCGCGAGGGCGAGGAGGTGCAGGTCGAGGCGCTCGACGGCCTTTCGCTGCGGGTGCGGCACATCTAGGCTGTCGCGATGGATGCAGCTCTCATCGGTCTTGCGATCGTCGTCTTTCTGCTGCTGCTGTTCGCGTTCGCCGCCATCAAGGTGGCGCGCGAGTACGAACGCGGGATCGTCTTTCGGCTCGGGCGCCTGCTGCCCGAACCGAAGGGGCCGGGCCTGTTCATCCTGATCCCGATCGTCGACCGCATGGTCCGGGTCGACCTGCGCACGATCACGTTGAACGTACCGCCACAAGAGGTGATCACGAAGGACAACGTCCCGGTGCGCGTGAACGCGGTCGCGTACTTCCGGATCGTCAAGCCCGAGGACGCAATCGTGCAGGTCGAGAACTTCCTCGTCGCCACCTCCCAGATCGCCCAGACGACGCTGCGCTCGGTGCTCGGCCAGCACCAGCTCGACGAGCTCCTGTCGGAGCGCGAGAAGATCAACGCGATCCTGCAGGGGATCATCGACGAGCAGACCGCGCCCTGGGGCATCAAGGTGTCGGTCGTCGAGGTGAAGGACGTCGAGATCCCGCAGGGCATGCAGCGCGCGATGGCGCGGCAGGCCGAGGCCGAACGCGAGCGGCGCGCGAAGGTGATCAACGCCGAGGGCGAGTACCAGGCCTCCGAACGTCTGAAGGACGCCGCGCAGGTGATCGAAGAGCACCCGATCGCGCTCCAGCTGCGCTATCTGCAGACCCTGCTCGAGCTCGGCGCGACTCAGTCGACGACGATCGCCTTCCCGATCCCGATCGAGATGCTGCGGGCCTTCACGGCCGTCGGCAACCAGTCCGCTTCCTGACGAGGCCGAGCCTTGGCCGACGTTCGCCACGACGCGACGACCGGTCGCTGGGTGGCGATCGCGCCGGGACGGTCGGAGCGGCCGGGGGCGTCGGCGAGCGCTGCCGACGACCCCGCCTCGTGTCCGTTCTGCTCCGGCAACGAGGATCGGACACCGCCGGAGACGCTGCGGCTCGGTGACGGCCCGACCGGCTGGCAGGTCCGGGTCGTGCCGAACCTCTACCCGGCGCTCGAGCGGCAGGAGGTCGTGATCCACGGCCCCGCCCACGTGCATTCGTTCGGCGACCTCGACGACTCGACGATCGATCTCGTCGCCGAGGCGTGGCAGCGACGGGCGCGGGCCGAGGGCGGCCACTGCTTCGCGATCCTCAACGAAGGGCATGAGGCCGGCGCGTCCCTTCCTCACTCACACTCGCAGCTGGCCTGGCTCCCGGTCCCGGCGCCGGCCGCCGCCGCCGAGCGCGGGCTCCCCGCGGTGCTCGAGGTGGTCGTGCGAGACGGCGTCACGGCCGGCTGCCCGGTCGCGAGCCGCGTCCCGTACGAGCTGCTGATCGCGCCCTCGCGCGCCGAGAGGCAACGGGCTCGAGAGCGACCTGCTGGCGCCCGCGCTGCGGCTGCTGGCCGAGCTCGCACGGCGGCTTCAGCGAATCCGCGGGCGACGCGCTCGTCCCCCTGAACGCGTGGCTCCACGACGGACCGCACTGGCATCTCGAGGTGTTCCCGCGGATCACGCGACTCGCCGGGCTCGAGCTCGGCGCGGGTGTGTACATCGACGCCGTGGCGCCCGAAGACGCGGCCGCGGCGCTCCGCCTCTAGACCAGCGCGGCCTTCTGTGCGCGGAAGCGGCGGGCTGCGTCGATGGCCGCCCCCAGGTTGAGGCCCTTGTCCTTCGCCTGCTTGATCAGCATCACCGTCTCGACGGCGTCCATGTCGTAGATCCGCTGCTTGCGTCCCTTGGTGGGGATCTGGGCCTTGTTCGTCCAGTAGTCGAGCTGCATCTTCGAGATGCCGGCGACAGCGCACACCTGGCCGAGGTAAAGCTCGAGCTTGTCCAGGTGCTCTGCGATGTCGATCGGCTCGAGCAGATCGACCTGCTTGCTATACGCCATCGGAGACGGCTTCCTTTGTCCGCTGTGCCGCGACCTCTCGGTTGCTACTTCTATCACTACGTCTTGCAAAAAGGAAGCAGCGCGGCCGGCCGGTGGCGCTCAGTCGCCTTCGGGCAGCTCGGGCAGCTCGGCGAGCTCGGCGATGTCGTCGGCCCCCGGCTCGTCATCGCCCGATTCGACGACGGGTGCGAGCGACGAGACGAGCTCGCCTTCGCGCAGCCGCATCACGATCACGCCCTGGGTCGAGCGCCCGAGCCGCTTGACGTCCTCGACGGGCATCTTGATCACCGTGCCGCCGGTCGAGATCAGCATCACCTGATAGCCGTCGCGCACGACGCGGGCTCCGGCGAGGTGGCCTCGCGCAGCGGTCAGCTGCACGGTCTTCACACCCATGCCGCCACGGCCCTTCTTCGGGTATTCGGAGACGCGGGTGCGCTTGCCGTAGCCGTTCTCGGTGACGACCAGCAGGTCGGAGTCGTCGGCCGCGATCGCGACCGAGATCACCTCGTCGTCGCCGCGGAGCCGCATCCCCTGCACACCCGACGCGTCGCGGCCCATCGCACGCACGTCCTGCTCGGAGAAGCGGATCGCCTGGCCGAGCCGCGACACCATCAGGACATCGTCGGTGCCCGAGCTGTGTCGCACCCCGACGAGCTCGTCGCCCTCCCGCATCTTGATCGCGATGATCCCGTCCGCCTTCAGATTCGTGTTGTAGGCGCCGAGCACCGTCTTCTTGACGACGCCGTTCTTCGTGGCGAACAGGAGGTACTTCGCCTCCTCGAAGTTGCGGGTCTGGATCACCGCACGCACCGTCTCGCCCTGGCGGAACGGCAGCAGGTTGACGATCGCGCGCCCCTTCGACTGGCGCGAGCCGAGCGGCAGCTCGTGCACCTTGAGCCGGTAGACCTTGCCGACGCTCGTGAAGAACAGGATGTAGTCGTGCGTCGAGGCGACGAACAGATGCTCGATGTAGTCCTCGTCCTTCAGGTCCATGCCCATCACGCCGATGCCGCCGCGACGCTGCTCGCGATACGCCGTCACCGGTAGCCGCTTGATGTAGCCGGACTGCGTGATCGCGATCACCATGTCCTCTTCCGCGATCATGTCTTCGAGCTCGAGCTCCTCCTCGGCGGCGACGATCTCGGTGCGCCGGTCGTCGTGCCGGGCGTAGATGCCCTGCAGCTCCAGCAGCTCATCCTTGATGAGCGTGTCGATCTTCGTCTCGTCCGAGAGCAGCAGGCGCAGCTCGGCGATGCGCTCCTTCTTGTCGCGGTACTCGTCCTCGACGCCCTTGCGCTCGAGCGCCGTCAGCGCGCGTAGGCGCAGCTCGAGAATCGCGAGCGCCTGGAGCTCCGACAGCTCGAACTGCTCCATCAGCCCGGTCTTCGCTGCCTCGGTGTCGGCGGCCGCGCGGATCAGCGCGATCACCGCGTCGAGGTTGTCGAGCGCGATCAGGTAGCCCTCGAGGATGTGGGTGCGCTTCTCGAGCTGGCGCAGCTCGTGCTTCGACCGGCGGGTGACGATCTCGCGCTGGAAGTCGAGGTAGTGCGTCAGCAGCTCGAGCAGCGACAGCGTGCGGGGAACGCCGTTGACGAGCGCGACGGTGTTGACGCCGAACGTCGACTGCAGCGGCGTGTGCTTGAAGAGCTTGTTGAGGGCGACCTGCGGGACCGCGTCGCGCTTCAGCTCGACCTGGATGCGCATGCCCGTGCGGTCGGAGTGGTCCTGGAGATCGGAGATCTCCGTGAGCACCTTGTCGTTGACGAGCTCGGCGATCTTCGCGATCACGCCGCCCTCGCCGCCCTTCTTCACGCCGTACGGGAGCTCGGTGATGATGATCGCGCTCTTGCCGCCGCGCAGCTCTTCGATGTGCGCCCGGGCGCGCATGACGACGCGGCCTCGGCCCGAGCGGTAGGCGTCGCGGATGCCCGACCGGCCGACGATGATCGCGCCCGTCGGGAAGTCGGGGCCCTTCACGTGCTTCATCAGGTCCTCGACGTTCGCGTCGGGCTTGTCGATCAGCGTCACGATCGCGCCGATCACCTCGCTCAGGTTGTGCGGCGGGATGTTCGTCGCCATGCCGACGGCGATGCCCGCGCTGCCGTTGACGAGCAGGTTCGGGAAGCGCGCCGGCAGCACGAGCGGCTCGCGCTTCGACTCGTCGTAGTTCGGCCCGAAGTCGACGGTGTCGGAGTCGAGCTCGCTCAGCATCTCCTCGGCGAGCTTCGCGAGGCGCGCCTCGGTGTAGCGCATCGCGGCGGGCGGGTCGTCGTCGATCGAGCCGAAGTTGCCCTGCCCGTCGACGAGCGGGTAGCGGAGCGAGAAGGGCTGCGCGAGCCGGACGAGCGTGTCGTAGATCGACTGGTCGCCGTGCGGGTGATGGTTGCCCATCACGTAGCCGACGATGTTCGCGCACTTCACGTACGGACGGCCCGGGCGGTTGCCGTTCGTCCACATCGAGTAGAGGACGCGGCGGTGGACAGGCTTCAGCCCGTCGCGCACGTCCGGGCAGCGCACGCGAGACGATCACGTGCATCGCGTAGCCGAGGAAGCTCGAGCGCATCTCCTGCTCGAGCTCGCGCGACTCGATCCGGCCCGGCCCGAGTGCTCCTGTCTCTAGCTCACTCATCCGTTTGCTCTTCTAGACGTTTAGCGAAGCTAAACGTCGAGGAACTTGACGTCCTTCGCGTTCTGTTCGATGAACTGCCGGCGCGGCTCGACCTGGTCGCCCATGAGCATCGAGAACGCGCGGTCGGCGGCCGAGGCGTCCTCGACGTCCACCCGCATGAGCAGGCGCTTCGCCGGGTCCATCGTCGTCTCCCAGAGCTGCTCGGCGTTCATCTCGCCGAGGCCCTTGAAGCGCGAGACCTGGATCCCCTGCTTCGCCGCCTCGAGCACGTGCTCGCGCAGCACGTCGAAGGTCTCGGCCACCTCGCGCTCCTTGCCGATCCGCACGGTGAACGGCGGCTGCCCGAGCTGCGCGACGAGCTTCTGGTACGCGGCCCGCAGGCCGTGATACATCGGCGAGGCGAGCAGCTCGACCGGGACGGCGATGTTGCGGCCGGCAGACGTCTCCGTCTCGACGACGCGCACGCGAAACTCGTCGTCCGCGTGCTCGAGCACCGACAGGGCATAGCCGTTCTCGCCGATCGCGGAGATCGCGCCGGCCAGGTCGTTCGGGCCTTCGATGTCGTGCTCGACGAGCCGGTGCAGGATCATCAGCTCCGTTGCAGCGGCTCCGAAGTCGGAACGCAGCCGTGCGTAGTAGCCCTCGTACTGCTGCAGGTCCTTGTGGAAGCGGCTCCACTTCGCCTCGGTCAGCTTCAGCGCATCGCCGTCGCGTGACGTGATCTCGACGGCGGGGATCCGCTCGCGCGCGAGCAGGTCCTCGAGCTGCGCGTCCTTCTCGAAATAGAACTCCTGGCCGCCGAGCTTGACCTTGTAGAGCGGCGGCACCGCGATGTAGATGTGCCCCTGATCGATCAGCGCCGGCATCTGCCGGTAGAGGAACGTCAGGATCAGCGTGCGGATGTGCGAGCCGTCGACGTCGGCGTCCGTCATCACGATGATGCGGTGGTAGCGCAGCTTCTCGAGATCGAACTCCTCGCCGATCGAGGTGCCGATCGCGGTGATCATCGCCTGGATCTCGTTGTTCGAGAGGACCTTGTTGATCCGGTTCTTCTCGGAGTTGATGATCTTGCCGCGCAGCGGCAGGATCGCCTGGTAGGTGCGGTCGCGGCCCATCTTGGCCGAGCCGCCTGCACTGTCGCCCTCGACGATGAAGAGCTCGGCCGCCTCGGGATCCTTGATCGAGCAGTCGGCGAGCTTGCCCGGCAGCGACATCGACTCGAGCGCCGACTTGCGCCGCGTCAGCTCGCGCGCCTTGCGGGCGGCCTGCCGCGCGCGCTGGGCCGAGATCGCCTTGCTGACGATCTGCCGCGCGTCGGTCGGGTTCTCCTCGAAGTACTCCGAGAGCTTCTGGTTCACAGCCGTCGAGACGAGGCCGGTCACCCACGGGTTACCGAGCTTCGTCTTCGTCTGACCCTCGAACTGCGGGTCCTGCAGCTTCACCGAGATGACCGCGGCGAGCCCTTCGCGCACGTCCTCGCCTTCGAGGTTGTCCTCCTTCTCCTTCAGCAGACCCTTGTCGCGCGCGTACTTGTTGATCGTCGACGTGAGAGCCGACCGAAAACCGGAGAGGTGCGAGCCGCCCTCGTGCGTGTTGACGTTGTTGGCGAACGAGAAGACCGACTCCTGGTACGACGTGTTCCACTGCATCGCGACCTCGACCTCGCCCTGGTCGTTGCCGGTGGAGAAGTAGACGACATGCCGATGCACGGCGTCCTTCGACTCGTTGATGTACGTCACGTAGTCCTTGATGCCGCCCTCGTAGTGAAACTCGACCGGGGGCTCGGCGCCGGCGCGCTCGTCGGTGAACGTGATCCTCAGGCCGCGCGTGAGGAACGCCATCTCGCGGAAGCGCGACACGATCGTGGTCGCGTCGTACACCGTCTCGTCGAAGATGTCCGCGTCGGCGAGGAAGGTCGTCGTCGTGCCGTTCTCGGTCGACTCGCCGACGATCTGCATCGGGCCGCGCGGGACGCCGCGATCGAATTCCTGGCGGTAGACCTTGGAGTCGCGCGAGACCTCGACGACGAGCCACTCCGAGAGCGCATTGACCACCGACGCACCGACACCGTGCAGGCCGCCGGAGACCTTGTAGCCGTCGCCGCCGAACTTCCCGCCGGCGTGCAGCTTGGTCATGATCACCTCGAGCGCCGACGTGCCGGTGCCCTCCACCACGTCCACGGGGATCCCCCGGCCCCGGTCGCGCACGGTGACCGAGTTGTCCGGGTGGATGGTGATCTCGATCGAGTCGTTGTAGCCCGCAAGGGCCTCGTCGACGGAGTTGACGACGATCTCCTCGACCAGGTGGTGGAGGCCCCGTAGGCCGGTCGAGCCGATGTACATCCCCGGCCGCAGACGGACCGGCTCGAGGCCTTCGAGCACGGTGATGTCCTTGGCCGAGTATCCGGCCTTTGCCTGGGTCTTCGCCATAATCAAGAAATGCCTGCAAAACAACGGTTTTGCGAGGCACCGGAAGTGTATCAGATTCGGGGGTTGCCTCGCCCCCGAGCGAGGCTCAAAGAGACCGCTTTTTGCACACTTTCGCGTAGGTTCTGGTCCTCGATCGTGGAGGCGATCGCGCGGGCGCGCTCGGCATCCTCCGGGCTCACCTCCACACGGCTCTCCACGGGCTCGGGATCCGGCTCCGGGAGGGGGCCTGGAGCGAAGCGCACCCTCGGCACGCCGAGCTTGTCCGCGATCTCGGCGGCGCGCTGGCCGAGCTCGAACGACCAGACCGAATCGGCCGTGTTCACGTGCAGCGTCCCGTCGCGGGCGATGCGCGCCGGCCAAGCGTTGCGGGCGATTCCGGTTCCGACCGCAGCCGGCCAGCGTTCGACGAGCTCGGCCATGCCGGCCTGCGGTCCGAACCGCGAGAGCTCCGACCTGATCTGGCTAGCGAGCGGATCCAGCTTCGACCTCCACGATCTGGGCGGGCTCGATCGGCAGAGCCGACCTGTGCGTCGCGGTGATCATCGTCTGCCCCATCCCCGCAATGCGCTCCGCGAGAACCTGCCGGCGGCCGGGATCGAGCTCGGAGAGGACATCGTCGAGCAGCAGCAGGGGTGGTGCGGGCAGCAGTTCCGCTTCCGCAAGCAGGAGGGACAACACCGCAAGACGCTGCTCGCCCTGAGACCCGAACTGGCGCAGATCACGATCGCCGCTCGCGATCACAACGTCGTCGAGGTGTGGGCCGATTCCCGTCGCACCACGCTCGAGATCGCGTGCGAGCCGCTGCTCCAGCGCTTCCCGCGTCGGCGGCTCGGCATCGTACGCAAGCCGCGCGGAGCCGCAGCCCGAGCTCCTCCGCTCGCTCGGCGAACGCAGGCCCCAGCGCGTCGAGCGTCTCACTGCGGCGGGCTACGAGCTCTCCGCCGAGCACCACGACCTGCTCCGTCCACGGCTCGAGCGCCTCCCGTCCGGAGACGCCGAACTGCACTCGGCGCAGCGCTGCGTTCCGTTGCGCAAGCGCTGCGAGATAGTCCGGCGGCACCGACGCGCGGGCCGGGAACAACCGCCCGAGCGCCCGGTCGAAGTACGCCCGGCGCGCGGCCGGTCCACCCTTCACGACGGCGAGGCGGTCTGGCGTGAAGACGAGTGTCGAGACCTCGCGCCGGAGTGACTCCGCGGACGACAGCTTTGCGCCGTTCACGCGTGCCTCTTTCGCCTGACCCTGGCGCAACGTCACGGCGAGCTCGAGCGGCGCGCCGTTCCGCGTGCCTTCGGCGACCACGCGGGCAGCCGTCTCGCCGAAGCGGATCAGCTGCGCGTCCTGGCGGGTACGCGGCGAGAACCCCTGGGTCACAACGTGCAGCGACTCGAGGAGGTTCGTCTTGCCGACACCGTTGCGGCCGACGACGAGCACGATCCCCGGCTCGAGTGCGAGGTCGAGCGACGCGTATGAGCGGTACTGGCGGAGTTGGACGCGCGCGTAGCTCAGCCGGCGAGCCTGATCGGCATGATCAGGTAGACGTAGTCGTCGGCGTCGCCTTCGAGCACGGCCGGCCGAAGCGGGCTGATCAGCTTGAACTTGATCGTCTCGGAGTCGACCGACTCGAGCCCGTCGCGAAGGAACTCGGCGTTGAATCCGATCTCCATTGCGTCGCCGGTGAAGGGCGCCGGCACCGATTCGCGCGCTTCGCCGACATCCTGCGTGATCGCCGACACCGTCAACTCCCCCTCGGCGAAACGCAGCCGGAGCGGAGAGTTGCGCTGCGCCATCAGCGACACACGCCGGACCACCTCGAGCACCTCTTCGCGCGGAAGCGGCAACTCGTACTCGAACTGTTCCGGCAGCAGCTGCCGGTAGTTCGGGAACTGCCCGTCGATGCGGCGCGTCGTCAACCAGGTGCCATCGGCTCCGAAGACCACGTGGTTCTCCTGCATGCCGAGTTGGATCTCGTCGGCTCCCGTCGCGATGCGCGCGAGCTCTTGCAACGCACGTGCCGGAATGATCGCCTCGAGGTCGGGGAGCGTTCCGGTGACGGGCGTCTCCTTGACTGCGAGACGGTACGAATCCGTTGCGGCCATCACGATCTTGCCGGGCTCGAAGCGGACGAGAATGCCCGTGAGCACCGGGCGGCTCTCATCACGCGACGCGCTTCGACCGACCCGAGCGACCGTCTCGACCAGCGCGTCGCGGTCGATCGTGTGCAGCGCGCCCATGTCGACCTCCGGCAGCCGCGGGAAGTCCTCGCTCGAGTAGGTGTGCAGCCGGTAGGTCGCTCCGCCGGCCGCGACGACCACGACCGCTTCGTCCGGATGATGTTCGAGGGAGACCTCGCCGTCCGAGAGCGAACGGGCGATGTCGAGCAGGAGCCGGCCCGGAACGACAACTGTTCCCTCGTCGGAGACCTGGGCCTCGACGGATGCGCGGAGCGACACTTCCATGTCGGTCGCTGCGAGATGCAGCCGGCTTCCTTCGGCCCGAAGCTGGATGCCGCCGAGCACGAGCACCGTCGTACGGCTCGAAACACCCCGTGCAACGACGGCGAGCTTGGCCGCGAGCTCGTCCTTGGCGACGGTAATCCTCAATCCAGTGCCCACTACTGTTTCTGAGTCAATCATTTAAATGAAACCTCGTTGTAGTCATAAGCCCTGTGGGTCCGGGGAGAAGCTCCTCGTTCCCTCTCTGAGAGCCAGTTTCGCTGTGGGTGCGGACGGGGGACAAGTCGGGCTCGTGCACAGGGTCGCGACTCACCTGGCTTGACGGACGCGAGCTGTGAGTTCCTGGACGAGGTTGTACACAGACCTGTCCTCACGAATCAGACGTGCGATCTTGGACGTTGCGTGGATCACCGTCGTGTGGTCACGACCGCCGAATTCCTTCCCGATCTTCGGCAGCGAGGAGTCGGTGAGCTCGCGTGAGAGGTACATCGCGACCTGTCGGGGATAGACGATGTTCTGCGAGCGGCGGTCGCCGGTCAGCTCCTGCATCGTGACGCCGAACCGTTCGCAGACGAGCTCCTGGATCCGCTCGATCGAGATCTGAGCGCTCTCGCCTTGCGGGAAGACGTCCTTGAGCACGTCCTGCGCGAGGTCGACGGACAAGGGCCGCCCCGTCAGCGAGGAGAACGCGACGACGCGCGTCAACGCTCCCTCGAGCTCACGGATGTTCGTCGAGACGCGCGAGGCGATGAACGTCAGGAGCTCCGGCTCGCGAATCTCGATCTGGTCGTTCTTGACCTTCTTGCGCAGGATCGCGATTCGCGTCTCCAGGTCGGGCGGCTGGATGTCTGTGATCAGGCCCCATTCGAACCGCGAGCGGAGGCGTTCCTCGAGCGTCGAGATGTCGCGCGGCGGGCGATCGGAGGACATCACGATCTGACGCCCGGCCTCGTAGAGCGAGTTGAAGGTGTGGAAGAACTCCTCCTGGATGCGCTCCTTGTGCTCGAAGAACTGCACGTCGTCGATCAACAGCACGTCGTACGTGCGATACCGCTGTTTGAATCCTTCGATGCGCTTGTCGCGCAGGCTGTTGATGAAGTCGTTCATGAACGTCTCGGACGTCACGTAGCGGCAGGTCAGGCCACCCCCATGGTCGGTGACGAAGTTCGCCACGGCATGCAGGAGGTGAGTCTTGCCGAGCCCCGTGTGCCCGTAGATGAACAGTGGGTTGTACGCCTGGGCCGGGGCCTCGGCCACGGCCAGCGCGGCAGCGTGCGCGAAGCGGTTCGACGAGCCGATCACGAACGAATCGAAGGTGTATTTCGGGTTGATCCCGGCGACGTCGGTGCGGACCGCGGTCACCTCGGCCGGGAGCGGCCGGACTGCGGTCGGAACGGCACTCGGTGCGGACTGCGCGTTGAGCACGGGCAGCGGCGGCTCCTCGAGCACACGCAGCTGCACGCGCAGATCGGCACCGCCGGCGTCCTTCACGGCGGCCCGGATCAGGTCGAGAAAGTGCCCCTCGATCCACTCGCGCGTGAAGTCGTTCGGGACTGCGATTGCGAACGTGTCGGCGTCGAGCTCGGCACCGCTGACCTCGCCGAACCAGGTCGAGTACGTCGTGTCGTTGAGGGCTTCCCGAAGCCGGGCGGACACGTCGCTCCAGAGGTCTTCCGCCGTCAGCTCGATTTGCCCATCCACCCGGTTCAGCTCTCCTTTGTTCGACCCGTCCGTTCGACCCTTCGGGGTGGCGAGCATAGCAGCGTCCAGACGACGCCTCAATGAGGATTTCACGCCCTGTCCATCCGAGCAGATTGCGCTGATTTGCAGGGATTTCGTCCGGCTCCACACGACTCTCCACAGGTGTGGAAAGTCTGTGTCGTGTGCGTGCGGTATGCCTCCTTTCCACGGCTTTTCCACCTCGCCGAGCCTGTGGACAACCGGGTGGGGAAGCGGTCCGGCTATACTCGCCCGCGGCCGGCACCCGCTGGCCAGAACTCTCTTTTCGGACGCCATGAAACGGACCTATCAGCCGAATGTGCGCAAGCGGAAGCGGAAGCACGGCTTCCGTGCCCGCATGTCGACACGTGCCGGCCAGCAGATACTGAAGCGGCGCCGCTCGAAGGGCCGCAAGCGCCTGTCGGCGTAGTGCCGCCGGTGCAGCGCCGGAACCGCCTCTCCCGCTCGCGCGACTTCGACGCTGTTTACCGCCAGGGGCGGTCGGTCTCCACGCGCTTCCTGACGCTCTACTGGTTCGCGCGCGACGAGTCGATCGGGGCGCCGCGTCTCGGCTTTGCCGTCCCGAAGGCGGTCGGAAACGCCGTCGTCAGGAACCGGATCAAGCGCCAGTTGCGGGACATCGTGCGAGACCGGCTCGAGGCCGTCCCCGTGACGAACGACTACGTGCTCGTCGTGCGCAAAGGATTGCCGGAGGCGGCCGAGGTGAACGGGCACGACTGGCTCACCGCTCGTGTCGACGAGGTGCTCGGAAAGGCGGCGGCATGACGCAGGCCCTGCGAACGGCCGCGATCCTCCCGATCCGCATCTACCAGAAGCTCGTGTCGCCTTTCATCCCCGCGAACACGTGCAAGTACCACCCCAGCTGCTCGGAGTACGCGGCGCTCGCGATCCGCAAGCACGGCGTGCTGCGCGGCCTGCCGCGTGCCGGCTGGCGTCTGCTCCGCTGTAACCCGTGGTCGCATGGAGGAGTCGACTACCCATGACCCCGGGCCCCTTGTTGATCTTCTCGATCCTCTCCCCGCTCGAGAACGTGATGCAGTCGATCCTCGACTTCTTCCACGGCTCGGTCGGGCTGCCGTGGGCGTGGTCGATCGTCGCGTTGACCATCCTGACGCGGATCGTCCTCGTGCCGCTCACGGTCCGGCAGATCCACTCGATGCAGGCACTTCAGGCGCATGCGCCGGAGATGAAGGCGATCCAGCAGAAGTACAAGGGCGACCGGGCGAAGCTCAACGAAGAGCTGATGAAGTTCTACAAGGAGAACAACATCAACCCGGCCGCCTCGTGCCTGCCGCTCCTGGCCCAGTTCCCTGTCTTCATCGCGCTGTACTTCACGCTCAAGCACGGCACGAAGCACATCACCGGGTCGTGGCTGCACGTCGTCCCGAACATCTCCGACAAGGCGACTGCGCACTGGTCCGGCTTCGTGCTGCTCGCGATCTACGCGGGCTCGCAGATCGCCTCCACGTACTTCATGGGCACCACGATGGACAAGACGCAGCGGACGATCATGATGTTCCTGCCGCTCGTCTTCCTCACGGTCGTCTCGCGCTTCCCGACCGGCCTCATTCTCTACTGGATGACGACGAACCTCTGGACGGTCGGCCAGGGCCTCGTCACCCGCCGGCTCGTTCCGAAGGCGGCCAAGCCGGGCACTCTGCCCGCTGCGCCCGCCGGACCGAAACGCTCGTCTCGCAACCCGCCCAAGGAAGAGGCGGCGGCAGGCAACGGTGCGAACGCGGTCGTGCCCGCTCCGAAGCCGCCGCCCTCGCAGCCGCGGCGGGTCAAGAAGAAGGGCAGAGCCAAGCGGTGAGCGGCGGCGACACTGAGCAGGTCAGTGTCGAAGCGACGGGCGAGACCGTCGGCGAAGCGAAGTGGAAGGCGCTCCGCGACCTCGAACGCCTGGCGCCCGGGCTCGACAAGGCCGCGGTCGAGTTCCAGGTCGTCTCCGAGGGCGAGCGCGGCCTGCTCGGCGTCGGGTACGCCCCGGCGCGCGTGGTCGCGACCGCGGCCGCAGCGCCGCAACGGGAGGCGACCGCTCCACGCGCCGATGAGAGCGACGCCGAGACCCATGTGCGCGAGCTCGTCGAGCGAGTTGTCGGCGCCATGGGGATCGCCGCGCGCGTCGAGGCGAAGGAGACCGCCGAGGAGATCTTCGTCACGTGCAGCGGCGGCGAGCTCGGACTGCTGATCGGCAAGCACGGCCAGACGATCGATGCGCTGCAGGCGATCGCGAACGCTGCGGTCTACCGCTCGGGAACGCACAAGTCGGTGACCGTCGACGCAGCCGGCTACCGGGACCGCCGGCGCCAGACACTGGAGGGGATCGCCGACCGCAGCGCCGAACGCGCCGTTCACGGCGAGCGCGTGCTGCTCGAGCCGATGAGCCCGGTGGAGCGCAAGGTCGTGCACGAACGTCTCAAGGAAGTGCCGGGGGTGCAGACGGCGAGCGAGGGGACGGAGCCGAATCGGTATGTCGTCGTCCTCCCCGCTTGAGGACTGGCTCGCGGCGCTCGTCGCAACTCGCGGGTTGACGTCGCTTCGCGAGCCTGCGGAAGCACGCCGCGTGTTGCTCGAGGACTCCCTCGCAGGCGCTGACCTCGTTGCACGCTTCGACGGCACGATCGTGGACGTCGGTAGTGGCGGCGGTGCGCCCGGGATCCCACTCGCGTACTCGTTTCCCGACCGCGAGGTCGTCCTGCTCGAGGCCGAGCACCGCAAGTGCGACTTCCTCGAATCGGTCGCCCCGGCGAACGCGCGGGTCGTCTGGGGACGCGCCGAGGAGCAGGAGACCGACTGGGCCGGAGTCGCCGTCGCGAAGGCCCTTGCCCAGCCCCCGACTGCGGTCGAATGGTGCCTGCCGCTCGTGCGGGAAGGCGGAGCTGTCGTGCTCTGGCTCGGCCCCTCCGCCGACCGGGCTCGGCTCGCGGCTGCGGCCGAACGGGTCGCGGGGTCGGTCGAGGATTCCCCTGCCGGCTTTGCGGTGATCCGAAAGACGGGGCCGACCCCGCCCGGTTTTCCCCGCCGCACGGGCCTGGCCAAGAAGCGGCCGCTCGCCTAGTTCGAGAGCCGGCGCGACGGCGGCGAAGCCTTTGCTCAAGCGGGTTTTGGCATCCGGCTCTGCCGCTAGATTGGCCAGGTGAGCAAGGTCTACGCGTTCGCGAACCAGAAGGGCGGGGTCGGCAAGACGACCACCGCGATCAACCTCGCGGCGTGCCTCGCCGAGGCCGGCGAGCGGTCGCTCGTCGTCGACCTCGACCCGCAGGCGAACGCGACCTCCGGTCTCGGGATGCGCGCCAACGGGACGTCCACCTACGACCTGCTCGACGGTGTTCCGCTCGCGTCACTCGCCAAGGCGACCCAGTTCCCGAACCTCTTCCTCGTGCCGTCCAAGCCCGAGCTCGCGGGCGCAGCCGTCGAGCTGTCGCAGCGCGATGACGGCGAGCGCTACCTCGCGGAGGCGCTGCAGCACGCCGAGGGCTTCGACTTCGTCCTGCTCGACTGTCCGCCGTCGCTCGGCCCGCTGACGGTGAACGCGCTTGCCGCGTCCGATCGCGTGATCGTGCCGGTGCAGACCGAGTACTACGCGCTCGAGGGTCTCGCGCAGCTCGTGCAGTCGATCAACCTGATCAAGGCACGCCTCAACCCGAGGCTCGAGATCGCGGGGGTCCTGTTGACGATGACCGACGGACGCACGCGTCTCTCCGCCGATGTCGAGGCCGAGGTGCGCAAGCATTTCGGCGCGCTCGTGTTCAACGCCGTCGTGCCGCGCTCCGTACGCGTTGCGGAGGCGCCCAGCCACGGCTTGCCCGTGACCCACTACGACCGCCGCTCTCGCGGCGCCGAGGCCTACTGGAAGGTGGCGATGGAGCTTGTCGAGCGTTCCTAGGAGGGGTCTCGGCCGCGGTTTCGAGGTCCTGATCGGCGGTGCAACGCCCGAGCTCGCTCAGATCGCCGTCGACCAGATCCATCCCAACCCGAACCAGCCGCGCAAGCGCTTCGAGAGCGAGGGCGTCACCGGTCTCGCGGAGTCGATCAAGGCGCAGGGCCTGATCCAGCCGGTCGTTCTGCGACCACGGCTCGAGGGCGGCTACGAGCTGATCGCCGGCGAGCGCCGCTGGCGTGCTGCGCGCGAGGCGGGGATCACGACCGTTCCCGCCGTCGTCCGCGAGGCCGACGATCGCGACACGCTGCTGCTCGGGCTCGTCGAGAACGTCGCGCGCGAGGATCTGTCTCCGATCGAGGAGGCGCGGGCCTTCGCGGTGCTCATCGACGAGTTCGGGTTCTCGCTCGGAGAAGTCGCCGAGCGTGTGGGCCGCTCGAAGCCGACGGTGTCGAACCGGATCCGGCTGCTCGAGCTGCCGGAGGACGTGCTGAGCATGATCGCCCGACGCGAGCTCACCGAGGGCCATGCCCGCGCGGTGCTCGCCGTCCCCGACCAGGACGGCCGGAGGCGGCTCGCCAAGCGGATCGTCGGAGAGGGCCTCTCGGTGCGGGCCGCCGAGCGCGCGGCTCGCTGGGCCGGCGCGCGGACGAAGGAGCGCCGCGTCTCGGCCGTCGACCCTGCACTCGCGGCGCGCGTCAAGGATGCGTTCCGGCTCCTGACCGGTTTCGAGGCAAAGGTCGGCGCGGCCGGACTGCAGGTCCCGGTCGACGGCGACGTCCAGCTCGAGGAGCTCGCCGAGGCCCTCGAGCGGCTCGGCACACCGTAGGCCGGCACGCGGGAACGAGCGCTACCACCACGCTTGCGCAACGGAGACCGCCGACAGGCTCGCGGAGTCGAACCGCTTCGCGAAGAAGATGCGCCACGTCGGCGTCGAGCGCTTCGGGCTACCAACGAGAACACCCTTGTTGGAGCATTCGTACCCAATCCGCATTCCGGCGATCGCGCCGGTCGCACCCTGGATGTTCACGCACGTCGCGCCTGTCGAGAGGCGCATCCCCCACGGACCGAATCGCGTTGGGTCGCCATCCTTGTTGCCGTATTTGTACGGCAGAGGCTTGGTGAGAACGAACTTGACCAGAGTTCGGACGAACGGCGATTGCGCGCACACGACGAATGCGCCGGTACCGCCAGTCTGGCTCGAAAAGCACGGGTCGTAGATGTAATTTCCGCTCATGCACCGCCAGGCGTCCGAGCGCGCCGTTCCCTCCGACCCCGTCCAGCACGAGCCGCGGATCGTCTTCGTCACTCTCAAGCCCTTCGCGATCGTGCCCGCGGTGAAGGGCGCGTAAATGTGTTCGGTCGTCGCGCCGCCGACAGCGCCTCGTGCTTGTGAAAGACCGCCCACCGCCGCGACCGACGCCAGAACGAGAGCAGCAAGAAGTCGATGTTTCACGCGCCGAGAATAGGGCTCGACCGAGCCGCTGCCTAGCCCCGAGCTGGGCTTAGGTGCTCTCCGCCAAGGGGCGGCACATGAGCGAGGACCACGGGCCTGGACGGCCCTGAAATGCAAAACCCCCGCCGTAGCAGGGGTGTCGCTGATGGGCGATCCTGGATTCGAACCAGGGACCTCCGCCTTATCAGAGCGGCGCTCTAACCAGCTGAGCTAATCGCCCGCGCGGCGCATGATAGCGGCGTGCACGTTCAGCTCCTAGACCGGGGGTAATCTAGGGGCAGATGGTCGAGATGACGATCTACGGAGTCTCGTTCGACCTGGTCGGCAAGCAGCCGATCGTGTTGCTGAAGACGGCCGACGGGAACCGCTATCTGCCGATCTGGATCGGCCATCCGGAGGCCGCTGCGATCCTGATGAAGCTCCAGGGCGCGAGCGCGCCGCGGCCGCTGACCCACGACCTGCTGGTGAACATCCTCGGCGAGCTCGACGTCGAGATCGTGCGGGTCACGGTCACCGAGTTGCGGGAGAGCACGTTCCACGCTTCCATTACCGTCGCCCAGAACGGCAACGAGGTGGAGATCGACTCCCGCTCCTCCGACGCGATCGCGGTGGCGGTACGGGCGCATGCGCCGATCTTCGCCGCAGACGACGTGATCGAGGAGTCGGCAATCGAGATGGAAGGCGACGAGGTCAACGAGGAAGAGATCGTCGACGAGTTCAAGCGTTTCCTCGACAAGGTCTCGGCGGAGGACTTCGCCGGAGCCGAGGTGGAAGCGGAAGAGCTCGGCGAAAGCGACGACGAGGGCGAGCCGGACGACGAGTAGCCAGGTCGTCCCGGAACGCTCAGAGCGTCACCGCGGCGACGAGCGCGACCAGGTTGAACAGTCCATGCAGGACCATCCCGGGGTAGACGCTGTCGGTGCGCGACCGGATCCACGCGAGGACGCCCCCGAACAGAGCGAGCACCGGCAGCGACTCGATCAGCCCGTGGGCGAGGCCGAAGAGCAGGCCGACCAGGATGATCGCCGGCCAGCGGCCGTAGCGCTCGAGCAGCGAATACCCGAGACCGCGGTAGGTCAGCTCCTCGACGAACGGCACCCACGTGCAGATCACGATCGCGTTGGCGATGTACGCCGCGGCGTGGTGTGGTTCCCAGTGGCTCGGCGTGAGCCCTTGCTCGTTCCCGACGCGGACAAGCCGTCCGTAGACGATCTCGAACGCGTAGATCATCACCAGGGCGCCGCCGAGCGCCCAGGCGGCGGCCGAATACGTGCGCGGCGGGCGGAGCGCCAGCAGCCGCCTGCTGAAGCCCGCGATCGCGAGCACGAGCAGGAGCAGGATCCCGTCCTGGATCAGCCCGCCGATCGCGGTCGACCATTCGTAGAGGACCTGCGGGCTGGGCTTGCCGGCGGTCGCCCGCGATCCGTAGCCGAGCGCGATCAGCACGGCGACCAGGGCGAGCCACAATGCGAGCCGCCACCGGTCGTCCATACGATACGGCGGCGCCGTGCCCGATCGCTCCTTCACTCCCTCCGAGGCTAACAGCGCCCTCGCGGAGGTGCGCCCCGTCGCGCAGCGGCTGGTTGCCGTGCGCGCACGCATGCATGAGCTCGAGCGGTCGCAGGGCGAGCTCGTGCTGGCGATCGGCGGCAACGGCGGCGGCTATGCCGCGAGCGACCTGAACGCGGCACAGTCCGAGCTGGCCGGGCTCGCCGAGGCGGCCGCGGCCTGTGTCGACCGGCTCACCGAGCTCGGGGTGACGATCAAGGATCTCGACCTCGGCTTGCTCGACTTCCCGTCGGAGCGCGACGGTGCAGAGGTACTGCTCTGCTGGCACGTCGGCGAGGAGACCGTCTCGACCTGGCACGGGCTCGCCGAGGGCTATGCGGGCCGGAAACCGATCGACTGGGACGAATAGGGCCTGATGCCCGAGTTCTGGCAGCACGTGTTGATCGCGGCCGCGGTGATCCTGATCGCCTGGGTGGTCGCGAAGTTCGTCGACTGGCGGATCTCGCGCCGCAATCTTCCGCCCGAGATCGTCACGCGCTACCGCGTCCTCCGCCGCACGATCTTCGCCGCGATCGTCTTTCTCGGCGTGATGTCGGCGCTGCTCGTGATCCCGCAGGTGCGCGCCGTCGCTGGCGGCGTGCTGGCGTCGGGCGCCGTGCTCGCGCTCGTGATCGGCTTCGCGAGCCAGCGGACGATCGGCAACTTCGTTGCGGGGATCCTGATCGCGATCAGCCAGCCGCTGCGGATCGGCGACGAGGTCGAGGTGCAGGGCACCCGCGGCGTCGTCGAGGAGATCGGGCTCAGCTACACCTGGATCCGGACCCGCGACAACGACCGCCTGGTCGTCCCGAACGAGCGGCTTGCCTCCGAGACGATCCGGAACTCGACCATCCGCAGCTCGGAGAGCTTTGCCGAGGCGACGGTCACGGTGCCCGCCGATGCAAAACTACGGCAAGTTGTGCAGGCGCTCGGGGCCGACGGCGACGAGGTGTACGTGACCGACCTGGTGGGTGAGAACGCAACTGTCGTGGTGCGCAAGCGCATCTCCGGCGAGCACTCGGGCGATCGCGCATCGAGCGACCTGCGGCTCTGGATCGCCGACCGTCTGGCGGGGCACGCCGGATGACGCGCCGCCGCGACGACTTCGACCTGATCCTCGCGCACCGCGGACGCAAGCGGAAGCGCGCCGACCGGATCAAGCGTCGCCGGCGCGCGGGCGTCGTTGCCGCGAGCGATCGTGCTCGTGATCGCAGCGGCGGTCACCGCGGTGGGGCTCGGTGCCGGGACCGCGCTCTCCGCGAGCTGCGACCTGAACGCGCTCCGGCCCGTCGAGATCGGCCAGAACTCGTTCGTCTACGCCTCGGACGGGTCGCTGCTCGGCTCGATCCCTGCCGAGCGGAACCGCGAGCCGGTCACCGACCCGGAACATGTCGCCGTGGCTCCCGAAGTCGACGACGGCGATCGAGGACCGCCGGTTCTGGGAGCACGGTGCGCGTCGACTACGTCGGCATCGCGCGCGCGGCCTGGAAGGACCTCACCGCGGGCAAGGTGCTCGAGGGCGGCTCGACGATCACGCAGCAGCTCGTCCGCAACCTCTACACCGGCCAGGAGAGGACGTTCACGCGCAAGATCAAGGAGGCGTGCCTTGCGATCAAGCTCGCGCGCAGGTGGCCGAAGCAGAAGATCCTCAACGAGTACCTCAACACCGTCTACTACGGGAACCACGCGTACGGCGTCGAGGCCGCCTCACAGACGTACTTCTCCAAGCATGCGAGCCAGCTGACTCTCCTGCAGTCCGCCCTGCTCGCCGGGCTGCCGCAGGCTCCGTCGGTCTACGACCCGTTCCACAACCCGCAGGCCGCGCTCGACCGTCGCGACGAGGTGCTGCGGGCGTTGTACGACAACGACGACATCACGCTCGCCCGGTACCGGCAGGCGATTCGCTCGACCTCGCTCGGGTTGAAACCGGGGCGCATCTACACACGCATCAAGCAGCCCTACTTCTTCTCGTACGTGATCGACGAGCTCGAGCGAGCAGTACGGCGCGAACACGGTGCGCGAGGGCGGCCTGAAGGTGTACACGACGATCGACCCGCGCCTGCAGCGGCTTGCGAACAAGGCGATTCGCGACGTGCTGCCGTACAAGACCGACCCGGCAGCGGCGATCGTCTCGGTCGAACCGGGCACCGGCGCGATTCGCGCGATGACCGCCGTGGTGCGGAGCACGGGCAACCAGTTCAATCTGGTCGCCCAGTCCGCTCGGCAGGCGGGCTCGACCTTCAAGACGTTCGTGCTGGCGTCGGCGATCGAGAAGGGCGTCGATCCCGACACGACCTACTACACGTCGGCGCCGTTCACGTGCTCGATCGGCCCCTGGTGCCAGCCCCCGTGGGAGGTGCACACCTACGGAAACGACTACTCGGGCTCCGAGTCCCTGACGCGCGCGACGCTCCAATCCGACAACACCGTCTATGCGCAACTGACCCTCGACGTCGGTCCCCGCTATGTGTGGCAGATGGCTCACCGGCTCGGAGTGCACATGTCGCCCGACAAGCCGGTCGCGTCGATCGGCCTCGGTTCTCTCGCGGTCTCTCCGCTCGACATGGCCGCGGCGTACGCAACCTTCCCGGCGATGGGGATCTACGCGAAGCCGATGGCGATCACCAAGGTGATCCTGCCGGGCGACCACGTCGATACGAGCTCCGGCTGGGGCAAGCCGCAGACGAAGCGCGCACTGTCCGCAGGGCGTTGCCTGGAAGGTCACCGACGTGCTGCAGCAGAACGCCGCTCTACGGGACCGGGGCCGGGTCCGGCGACGGCATCCACGTGAACGCCGGCAAGACGGGGACGACCGACAATCATGCGGACGCCTGGTTCGACGGCTACACCCGGCAGCTGACCACGGTCGTCTGGATGGGCTACCCCACGCGGCGAGATCCCGATGCTGGACGTGCACGGGGTGGCGGTTGCCGGCGCCACGTTCCCGGTGCCGATCTGGCACGAGTACATGGCGGCCGCGCTCTGGCATCACAAGGCGCTTCCGTTCGACCTGCCCAACAAGTATCCGACCTGGCACTACCTCACGCGTGGGAGCTACGGGAGCTTCGGCTACTACCCGACCACGACGTACACGACGACGACCGCGCCAACCACCACGACGACGGTCGCACCCTCCAATCCGGTGACGACCACCGTCGCACCGAAGACACGGCCGCACACGCCGACGGTGGTGACGCCGCCGCCGCCCCCGCCGCCCCCGCCGGCTCCGGCGACGACGGAGCCGTCACCGACGACCACCGCGTCGCCGCCACCCTCCCCTGGCCAAGCCCCGTAGCGTCCTCCTCGCGGGCTCGCTGACGCTGGCGCTCGTCGTTGCGCTCGTCGTCGTCGAGCGGACTGCGGGCTCGTCGGTCGTGCCTGCCCCCGGCGGCCGGCTCGAGTCGGACGCCTCTCTTTTTCTGGCGCTCTTCGCCTTCGCGTTCGGGGTCTATCTCGCGGCTCTCTTCATCGTGCGCCGCGGTGCGCGCTTCGGCCAGGTGTTCGTTCTTGCCTGTGCGATCCAACTCGTGCCGCTCGCCGGCCCGGTGTTCCTCTCGTCGGATGCGTGGACGTACTGGGGCTACACGCGGGTGCACGATCCGTACACCGATACGCCCTCCGACGACCGCGTTGCGTCGCACTACGCCGGAACGGCGTATCTGCACGAGACCTCGCCCTACGGGCCGGCGTTCTCGCTCGCGACGCGCCCGCTGGGATTGACGAGGTCGGCGGCGCACGCCGCTTGGCTCTTGCGTGCGAGCGCAGCACTCTGCGTGCTCGCGACGACGTGGCTCGTCGCCCGGCGTCGCGCGTTCGCAGCGGCTCTCGTCGGTTGGAATCCCCTGGTCGCGATGCACTTCGCCGGCGGCGGGCACAACGACGCGCTGATGATGGCGCTCGTCGCGGCGGCACTTGCGTTGAGCGAGCGCAAGCGTGTGCAAGCCGCGGGTGTCGCCTGGGCGCTCGCGATCCTCATCAAGTGGGTGCCGTTGCTCTTGCTCCCGCTCCGCGCGCTCGAGGCACGCGCCACCGGTCGCCGGGTCGGCCATCTCGGGTTTGCGGTCACGATCGTCGCCACGCTCGGCCTCGCGACGCTCCTCTGGCAGTTCCACTGGCTCCAGGCCGTGACGCCGCTGACGCACGACGCGCGCCGGCAGACGCACTACGCACTGCCGCACCGCCTGGGCCTGCCTCCCTGGGCCCTGCTCGCGGCGTACGGCGTCGCGTACGTCTGGCTCCTCTGGCAGGCGGCTCGTGGCCGGGCGCGACTCGGCCTCGCGTTCGGCTTGCTGCTGCTCGCGTTGCCGTACCTGATCGGGTGGTACGTGATCTGGCCGCTTGCCCTGGCTGCCTGGGACGACGACGACGCTGCGACGCTGCTCTCGCTCGGCCTGTGCGCCTACCTACTTCCCCAGCGCCTGACCTAGGAGGGCAAGCCACCGGCCGCCGAGCACGCTGCGGCTCGCCCGCTCGCGGAACACCTCACGGCCGCGCGAGGCGATGCGGTGGCGGAGCGGTTCGTCACGAGCGAGCCGGTCGATCGCCTCGGCCACCTGCCCGGGGTTCTCCGGCTCGACCAGAACGGCCGACTCGCCGTCGGTGAGCAGCTCGCGGGCGGCCTCGGTGTCCGCCGTGATCACCGGTGCGCCGGTGGCGAGCGCCTCGAAGACGACGGCCGGGATCGCCCGCGACTCGCGAAACCCGCCGAGCACGACGCCGGCGTGCGCGAGCGCGATCCCGCGCAGGTCGGTCGAGATCTCGTCGGCTTGGGCCACGCGAACCGGTGTCTCGGCCAGCTGTGCCGCAGCGAGTACGACCTCGGTCGACGCATCGGCGATCTGCAGTGCCGTGAAGGGGTACGTCGGCGACCAGGTCTCGCAGAAGATGTCCTCGTCCGCGCCGAGGAAGACGGTCGCCGTCTCCTTGGCTCCGAGTTGCGACAGGTAGCGGGCTTCCGCGTCGGTGCCGCAGACGACGAGATCCGGCAGGCGGAAAGCACGAAAGTCGACGGCGCGCAGCACGTTTGCAGCCGTCGACCGTTCGCGAAAGTGTCGCCGCACGTCGACGAGCTCGTTCTCGAGTGACAGGACGGCATCGAACACGAGCGGGCGCTTCCTGGCGAGGCGCCGGGCGCGAGGGACGTCGAAGTGGCCCGGGTAGCCGACGATGATGACGTCGAAGTCGCGCGGCCGCGGTGCGAGCAGCCGCCATTCCGCGGCGAAGACGTTGAATGCGCCGATGAGACCGCTCCCGCGAACCGGAACCTGGCGCTCCTCGATCTCGGCGCCCGCCAGGCGCAACGCGGCGATTGCGTTGACGTTTCTCGGGTGCGCGCGGTCGTACGTGCCGAAATAGAGCACCCTCACGGGAGCGCCGTGGTGGTCGTGTCCTGACCGGTCGTCACCGGTGGCGCCGTCGTGGTCGGCGCGGTGGTGGTCGGCGGCGCGGTCGTCGTGGTGGGCGGTGGCGCCGTCGTGGTCGGCGCGGTGGTGGTCGGCGGCGCGGTCGTCGTGGTGGGCGGAGGCGCCGTCGTGGTCGGCGCGGTGGTGGTCGGCGGCGCCGTGGTCGTCGGTGTGGTCTCCGCCGTGGTCGCCGGCCCTGTCGTCCTCGCCGGCGCTGTCGTCGTGGCGGCGGTCGTCGACGGCGCGATCGGGACGTTCGGCAGCGTCAGCGAGGCCGGCGGTGGGGAGCCGCCGTTCGACCCGCCGTTCGTGAGCACGATCGCAAGGGCTCCCCCGGCCACGAGGAGCAGCGCTGCGACCGCGGCGATCGGGACGATCGGCCATTCTCTGCGCCGGGCCGGGGCGGGGCGCAGCACCTGGGTCGCGGCCGTCGCCTCCGGAACCGCGACCGCGCCTGCCACCAACGTGGCGTCGTTCTCCTGTTGCCTCAGGGCCCGCAGCAACGCCTCGCCGTCCTGCGGCCGCGCTGCGGGATCCTTGGCGAGGGACGCCGTGACGATGCTCGCCAGGGATGCGGGCACGTCAGGGCGCAGATCGGTGACGACAGGCGGCGGGTCGTCACGGTGCATGCGCACGAGCTCCATCGCGTTCCCGGAGACGAACGGGAACGTGCCGGTGAGCATCCGGTAGAGGATGACGCCGAACGAGTAGACGTCGCTCGGCGGGCCCGCAGGCAGCCCGCTCGCCTGCTCCGGTGAGATGTACGAGGCCGTGCCGAGGACGGTCCCGGCTTCCGTGAGCTCGCCGGCAACACCCATCCGGGCGATCCCGAAGTCGGCGATCTTGACGCGCTCCTCGGCGTCGAAGAGAACGTTCGCGGGCTTGAGGTCGCGGTGCACGAGGCCGCGGTCGTGCGCGTGGGCGAGACCGGAGGCGATCTCGGTCGCGATCCGAAGCGACTCCGCATCCGTCTGACGCTGCCCGTCGCGAAGGCGGTCCTCCAGCGAGCCGTTCGGGAGGTACTCGAGCACCATGTACGGGCGGCCGTCCGCCTCGCCGTAGTCGTACAGGGAGCAGATGTTCGGATGCGAGAGGGCCGCCACCGCCCGGGCCTCGCGCTCGAACCGTGCGCGATCGGCGCTCGGCGCGAGCATCTTCACTGCGACCTGCCGTTCGAGCTCGTCGTCGTGCGCGAGCCAGACTGCGCTCATCGCACCGCGGCCGAGTGGTTCGAGCAGCCGGTATCGGCCGGCGATCGACTCCCCTGTCATCTCCGCGGGATTATCGTGATCCACGATGATCGACCTGCCGAGGATCGACGAGGCACTCGCACTCGTGCTCGCGCGCGTCCGCCCTTTGCCGCTCGAGGACGTCTCCGTCGGGTCCGCCGCCGGCCGTGTGCTCGGCGAGGACGCGCGAGCCGTCACCGACCTGCCGCCGTTCGACAGCTCCGCGATGGACGGCTACGCGGTCCGGGCCCGTGACACGCCGGGCCCGCTGCGGGTCGTGGGCCACTCCGCCGCCGGGCGGCCCGAGCTCGGAGCGGTCGGCCCGGGTGAGGCCGTCGTGATCTCGACCGGCGCGGTCGTCCCGGCGGGTGCGGATGCGGTCGTCCCGGTGGAGCGAACGACGGGCGACGTGGTGGTGGAAGCTGTTGGCAGCGGAGACAACGTCCGGCCGCGAGGTGGCGACACCAGGTCGGGTGACGTCGTCGTGGCGGCCGGGAGCCCGCTCGGGCCGCCCCAGGTCTCGGCGCTCGCTGCCGCGGGGATCGCGGTCGTGCGCTGCGGCCGCCGGCCGCGTGTCGCGGTGCTTTCGACGGGAAGCGAGTTGCGGGCTCCCGGGGAGCCGCTCGCTCCCGGGGAGATCTACGAATCGAACTCCGTTCTGGTTGCGGCGCAGCTCGGTCTGGCGGGTGCCGCCGCCACCGTCTTGCCGGTCGTCGCCGACGACGCGGCTGCGACGCGCGCAGCGCTCGAGCAGGCGCTCGAGCACGACGTGCTCATCACGACCGGTGGTGTGTCGGTCGGTCCTCACGACCTGGTACGCGCGACCCTCGCTGAGCTGGGTGTACAGGAGGTCTTCTGGCGGGTCGCAGTGAAGCCGGGCAAGCCGATTGCCTTCGCGGTGCGCGGCGACTCGCTCGTCTTCGGGCTCCCGGGGAACCCCGTCTCGTCGCTCGTGGGGTTCGAGCTGTTCGTTCGTCCGGCGCTGCGTGCGCTGCAAGGGGCCCTCGAGCCGGGGCCGGAGTATCTGCCGGGGCGGCTCGCGAACGCCGTGCGGCGGAACCCGGACCGTGACGAGCTCGTGCGCGCGCGCCGGACCGGCGACCAGCTCGAGCCGCTGAGCGGACAGGACTCCCACATGATCGTCCGAGCTGCCGCTGCGAACGCCCTCGTGCTGATCCCCCGCGGCGAGGGCGAGCTGCCGCCGGGTGCCGAGGTCGGCTACCTCCAGATCTGAGTGCTATTCGACCGCGGGCCGTCGTGCCTGTGCTCTGCGGCGGCGCGCGCGTTGTGCCAGCACGAGCCGGCGCACGAGCTCCCGCAGCGGCCCCCGCTCCGGCCGCTGGCCGGCGGGCGGGTAGGGCGCGTAGCGGCCCGCCGTCACGACCGCAAGCTGCGCCGCGCAGGCTGCACCGCACAGCGTGATCACCACGGCCGGCAGATGCACATATCCGACCGCCACGAGCTCGAGCAGATACCACGGCGCGTCGAACCCGAGCCCGAAGCGAAGTGCGAGCGAGAGGATGATGAGCAGCGGCCCGACGAGCCCGATCAGAAAGAGGACGGCGCGGGTCGGCGCCTTGCTGCTCTGCACCTGTGGCAACCACAGCCACGCGTGCATCGCCGGCAGGAAGAAGATCAATGCGAAGGGGTTTGTTGCCAGGACGAGCAACGAGACGATCCCGAGGCCGAGCAAAGCCACGGTCGCGCCCGCCAACTGCTCATCGGTGCCGATCGGGCGTCGCGGGACGAGCCGTTGCCGTGCGACGAGCCAGCCGAAGAAGCCGACGAGGGCGAGTGCAACCAGCGCGAGCACGGGCCAGTCGCCTGAAGAGGCAACAGCCGGGTTCGGCGGGCGCGGGACACCGGACGGCCACGCTCCGAACGAGCGGAACACGAGGAAGGCGAGGCCGAGGAAGAGCCAGAAGGCGAGGCGGCTGCGCAGGCTGCGGGCCGCCGGCAGGAGGGCGATGCGCCGCCGTCGGCAGTGTGCGAACAGGTCGACGACGGCGACCAGGTACGGGATCAAGAGAGCGACGAGGAAGAGCTCGATCGCCCAGCCACGGACGATGCGGTCGCCGAGCCACACGAAACTGGTCGTTCCCTGCGCGAGTTCGAGGCCCTGGTCGAGCGAGCCGATGAGCTCCTGGGTGGCGCGGCCGAGCCCGGTCAGCCTGGCGGTGTCGAGCGCGGCGGCGCGGTCGGTGAACGCGGCGGGCGGCCGTTCGCCTGCGGTCGTCAGCGTGACGGCCGGAACGCCGCGCGCGACGAACGGCCCCTGCTCGTAGAGGGTGAACGGGAAGCCGAGGTCGATCAGTTGCTGCACGGGCCCGGCGCGTCGCGCCTGCGTCCCCGTCTGCTCGAGGACGCGTTTCGCGGCCGTCTCGACGAGCGAGGCCGCGGGCGAGCGGGGGCTGTCGCCGGTGACGACGATGCGCGGCGGCCCGCGACCCGCGATCGCATCGAGGTTGATCGTCGCGACGACATGGAACGGCGAGTGCTCGGCGAAGCGGAGCGCCCCGAGCCCACCGAAGGAGCCCGCGTCGGTAGAGAGAAAGACGATCGTGTGCGCGGAGCGCACGCGCTGGCCGGCCGGGGTGCCGGCCTGTGCGTAGCCGCGGGCAAGCTCGACCAGAGCGGCGGTGCCGCTCGCGTCGTCGTTCGCGCCAGGCCCGGTGCCCGTGTCGTCGCGGTGGGCCATCACGACGATCGCGTCGGAGGACTGTCCCTGTGCGACCGCCCACAGGTTGCGCAGCCGAACGCGGCCGAGGCCGGGCACGTTCGCGCGCCACGTGTCCGACGAGACGGGCAGGCCGTACGGCGCGAGCTGGTCGCGGAACCACTGTTCGGCGCTCAGCGATCCCGGCCCGCCGGGAACGCGGTCCGGATAGTGGCTCGAGAGCTCGGTCGCCAGCTGCCGGGTCGCCGGGCCGTCGAAGTTGGGCGGCAGGAGCGGTGCCGGCAAAGCGCCCGGCCGGGTGATGCTGAACGCGAGGATCAGGAGCGGCAGCAAGAGGATCAGGAGCGAGCCGCGGTACAGCCGCCCGTTGATCGGCCGTTCGAGTGAACCGCGGCGTGGGCGGCGACGGCGTGCGGGGGTCCGGGCCATCGCCATAGCGAGGGCTATCCTGGCAGCAGGCCGACCCCGATGCCCGAATCGACCCCAACGATCCTGCTCGTCGACGATGAGGACGCCGTCCGCAAGGTGCTCGCGTTCCCGCTCGAGAAGGACGGGTACACGGTCGTTCAGGCGGCCGACGGAGAAGAGGCCCTGCGCCGCTTCGCCGACACGCCGGTCGATCTCGTCGTGCTCGACATCATGCTGCCGCGGCTCGACGGGCTCGAGGTGTGCAAGCGGCTGCGCTCGACGAGCACGGTGCCGATCATCATGCTGACGGCGCGCGACGACGAGCTCGACAAGGTGATCGGCCTCGAGCTCGGCGCCGACGACTACATCACGAAGCCCTTCTCGATTCGCGAGTTCCGGTCGCGTGTCCGTGCCCTGCTCCGCCGCGCCCGGGCGCCGCGGGCGCCCGGCGAGGGCCAGGACGAGCTGATCGAGCACGACGGGCTCGCGATCGACGTGCCGCGCCGCCTGGTCGAGGTCCGCGGCGAGCCCGTGCAGCTGACGTATGTCGAATTCGAGCTGCTGCGCGCCCTGGCGGCCCACCCCGGTCGCGTCTTCAGCCGACGGATGCTCCTCGAGGCGCTCTGGAAGAGCGCCGACTACCGGGATCCGCGGACGATCGACGTCCACGTGCGCCATCTGCGCGAGAAGCTCGAGGCCGAGCCGCGGACGCCCGAGTACATCCTGACGGTGCGCGGGGTCGGCTACCGCTTCCGCGACCGGTGAGCCCGCTCTCGAGCGTGCGCGGCAAGCTGGCGCTCGCGCTCCTGCTGGTGGTGGCCGGGGTGCTCGCGATCGTCTACCTGATCGTCGTGCCGTCCTACCGGACGTCGCTCGAGAACACCGAGCTCAAAGGGCTGCAATCCTCGCTCGACAAGATCGCGCTCCCACGCTTCCCGCCCGAGTCCTACCTGCAGCAGCAGTTCGTGGACAACGTGGCGCAGACCACGAACGCCCGCGTGGTCGTCTTCACGCTGACGAGCGAGACGCCGACGCTGATCGAGGCATTCGCCGACTCGGCCACCGAGCGCGACTCGACGGAGCTGCAGAACGATCCCGTCGCCCTTGCAGCCGTCCAGCACCGCCGAGCGACCCGTGGCACGGTTCGCCGTGACGGTGAGAGTTATGCCGAGGTGGCCTATCCGGTCGGGGACGCCGCGATCATGCTCTCCGCCCCCCTGCACGATCAGCTCCAGGCGGTCGCGCTCGTTCGCAGGCGCGTCTTCGTCGCGGGCGCGCTGGCCATGGCGTTCGCCGTCCTCTTCGGCTACGCGGGCGCCAGCCTGTTCACGCGCCGGATCCGCCGACTGGAGACCGCCGCCGAACGGATCGCCGAGGGCCGTTTCGACCAGCCGGTGGTCGACCACGGTTCGGACGAGGTGGGGCAGCTGGCGCGGACCTTCGAGCGCATGCGGCTGCGCCTCTCGAATCTCGAGCGGGCGCGCGGCGAGTTCATCGCCAATGCCTCGCACGAGCTGCGCACCCCGCTCTTCTCGCTTGCCGGGTTCCTGGAGCTGCTCGACGATCCCGAGCTCGACGAGCCGACCCGGGACGAGTTTGTCGGGCAGATGCGCGAACAGGTCGCGCGGCTGACCAGGCTCGCGACGAACCTTCTCGATCTGTCGCGGCTCGACGCGGGCCGGCTGACGGTGGCCCGGGAGCCCCTCGATCTCTCCGATCTCGCCCTCGAGCTCGCCGCGGAGTTCGGCCCGCGGGCGGTCGCAGCCGGGCACCGGCTCGAGGCTCCGCTCGAGCCAGGGGTGTCGGCGCAGGGCGACGCCGAGCGGGTCCTGCAGATCGGGCGGGTACTGGTCGAGAACGCCCTCGTCCACACCCCAACCGGAACGACCGTGCGGGTCACGACGGCGCTCGACGGCGGCCGGGCGACCCTGGCGGTGGGAAACGACGGCCCCGGCATCCCGGTGGAGGCACGCGAGCGGATCTTCGAGCGCTTCTACCGGCTCGACGGCGGTCGCGCCTCCGGGAGCGGGCTCGGCCTCGCGATCGCGCGCGAGCTGGCCGAGGTGATGGGTGGCCGGATCGAGATCGATTCGGAGGACGGGTGGACGTCGTTCACGCTGGTGCTCAGCGCGGATGTCCCGGAACGCGAGCCCACCCCGGACCTCGTGTAGCTGTCCCTTTGAGCCAATAGACAGGCACCGCTTCACGGTTCACGATGGTTTGGATGGCAGTTCCGGCAGAGATCGCCTGGGCGGCGGGGCTCTTCGAAGGCGAGGGTTGTATCTCGCATTTCCGGCGTGCCGCCGGCGAGGACTTGCAAATTGCTTTGGTGATGACCGACGAGGACGTCGTCCTTCGGTTCCACGAGATCGTCAATCGTGGAAAGGTCTATGGGCCTTACCATCCGCCTTCCCACGGCGACCGGCGCAAGCAGTTCTGGCGGTGGGCCGCGCTCGGCGACGCGGCTCATGACGTGCTCGATCTACTCGGGCCTTGGTTGATGTCGCGCCGAACCCTCCAAGCGCGCGAACACGGTGTCTTGCTCGAGCCTTTCCCCGTGAAATCGCTCAACCGCTCTCTCTGAGCCAAATCCGCCCACGAACTCGGCGGCGCGGCTACAGTGGGCCGCCGGTGCGCTCGAGCTCTGCTGCTGCCATCGCCCTCGTCGCTGCCGTGCTCGGCGGCGTCGCCGTGCTGGCCGTCGGCAAGGCCACGGGCTGGCTCGGCGGCACCACGACGAAGACCGTCGTTGTCGCCCAGCCCCCGTCCGGGACCGGCGACGCGGCCCCGGTCGTCGTCGCGAAGCCGCTCGCCGGCAACGGCTTCGCGCCCGCCCAGATCTTCCGCTCCCGCTCGGCAGGGGTCGTGACGATCCTGTCCTACTTCAACGAGGGCAACGTGCCGGATGCGACCGCGGCCCAGGGCTCCGGGTTCGTCGTCAGCCCACAGGGGCTGATCCTGACCAACGCGCATGTGATCACGAACGCGGGGCTGCCCCAGGTCGCGCTCGGGAAGGCGGCTCCGTCGCAGACCGTCTACGTCGAGTTCGCGGACGGAGACCGGGTGCCGGCGACCGTGGTCGGCTTCGATCTCTACGACGACGTGGGCGTGATCCGGGTCGACCCGGCCCTGCACGCCCTGGACCCCGTCCCCCTCGGCAACTCGAACCGCGTCGTCGTCGGCGAGCCTGTGGCAGCGATCGGGAGCCCGTTCGGGAACACCGATTCGCTCTCGGTCGGTGTCATCTCGGCGATCCGGCGCTCGATCCCGTCCCTGACGAGCAAATACAACCTCGTCGATGCGATCCAGACCGACGCACCGATCAACCACGGCAACTCCGGCGGGCCGCTCTTCGACGCGCGCGGCCGTGCGATCGGGATCAACGCCCAGATCCGATCCAGCGGCGCCGGGTCGGGTTTCGAGGGCGTCGGGTTCGCGGTTCCGATCAACTCGGCGCGGCGATCGATGCAGCAGCTGCTCGCGAACGGGACCGTTCGCTACGCCTATGTGGGGATCACGACAGAGGACTTGACCCCCGCGATCGCGAAGAAGTTCGGGTACGCCGCCCACCGTGGTGCGTTGATCGACGCCGTCACCAAGGGCGGCGCAGGCGCCCGGGCGGGGCTGGTCGCCGGCCCGATCGACGCCGTCTACGAGGGTCAGGCCCTGAAAGTGGGCGGCGACGCCGTCGTCGCGATCGACGGAGTCCCCGTCACGAACGCCGAAGATGTGGTTCGAATCGTCACCGAACGGCTGTTGCCCGGCGAGACCGTTCCGTTCACGATCGTCCGCGGCGACCACCGCCGGGTCGTCCGGGTGACGCTCGGCGAACGCCCGAAAGGCTGAGAGGCCGGATTAGGAACACCCCAGAGAGGGAACCGGGACGGTACGACGAACGTTGTTCGCGTAGGTTTCGGCAGAATCTCTGAGGTTTATCTTGCGAATCCAAAGGGAACAGACTGCGGTGGTGAACGCGAACGGGAGCTCCCGGGCAATCCGACTGACGATTCCGGCCAAGCCGGAGTACATCACGCTCGGCCGTCTCGCCCTGACGGGGCTCGTCCGGCTCCGCCCGGAGCCGCTGTCGCAGGAGGTGCTCGGCGACCTCAAGCTGGCGCTCACCGAGGCCTGCACCAACTCGGTGCGCCATGCCTATGCCGGTGGCGAGGGCAGCGTGCAGATCCTCTACGAGCTCCATTCGGACCGCCTTGTCGTCGAGGTGACCGACGACGGCCACGGGTTCGAGGCGCCGGCCAGGCCCGGCGCCGTGCTCGACGGGCAGGAGCTGAACGAGGGTGGGCTCGGGATCGCGATCATCGAGGCGCTGGCCGACGAGCTCGAGATCCGTGAGCGCGAGCAGGGCGGGTCGTCCCTGCGGTTCGTCAAGCTGCTCTAGGTTTGCTGCCACTCGTCAACGTGGGCCACAAGGCGCTTGGCGATTACGCCACGCTCGTCTCGCGCGGTCTGATGAACGAGATCCAGCGGCTGGCCGAGCCGCTGCGGGGCAAGCGCGTCGTGCATGTCTCGGCGACCGCGTTCGGCGGCGGCGTCGCGGAGATCAACTACACGCTCGTCCCGCTGATGGCGGACGCGGGGCTCGACGTCGAGTGGCGGATCATCCACGGCGAAGACGAGTTCTTCAACGTCACGAAGGCGATCCACAACGGCCTGCAAGGGGCGGCGCGTTCGCTCAGCGAGGAGGAGCAGGCGATCTTCGCTCGATTCAACCGCGAGAACGCCGCGCAGTTCTCGGAGACGGACTACGACTTCGTGATCATCCACGACCCGCAGCCGGTTGCGATGATCGACTCGTTTCCCGACCGCCACGCGAAGTGGATCTGGCGCGGTCACATCGACTTCTCGACGCCGAACGAGCAGATCTTCGACGTGCTGCTGCCGTCGATCCGCCGGTTCGACGCGTCGATCTTCCACATGCGTGAGTACGTGCCGCACGCCGACCTCCCCATGGCGGTCATCTGGCCGCCGGCGATCGACCCGCTGATGCCGAAGAACATGGCCCTCTCCCCCGAGGACGCTGCGTACATCGTCGACCAGTTCGGTATCGACGTCGAGCGTCCGCTGCTCACGCAGGTCTCACGCTTCGATCCGTGGAAGGACCCGCTCGGCGTGATCGACGCATACCGCCTGGTCAAGGAGCGCGTCCCCGAGGTACAGCTCGCGCTCGTCGGGTCGATGGCCCACGACGATCCGGAAGGCTGGGACTACTACAAGCGCACTGTCGAACATGCGGACGGCGACCCGGACATCTACATCCTCAGCAACATGAACAACGTCGGCGCCGTCGAGGTGAATGCGTTCCAGGTTCATTCGCATGCGCTCATCCAGAAGTCGACGAAAGAGGGCTTCGGGCTCACCGTCACCGAGGCTCTGTGGAAGGCCCGGCCGATGGTCGCCGGCCGCGTCGGCGGCATCGTTGCCCAGATCGACAACGGAACGACGGGCTGGCTCGTCGACTCCGTCGACGAGTGTGCGTCAGCCTGCGTCGAGATCCTGCGCGACCCGGACGAGGCGCGCGGTCGCGCGCTCAGGGGCAAGGAGCATGTGCGCAGGCACTTCCTCACGCCGCGTCTGCTCCGCGACTGGCTCGTCCTCTTCAACAAGCTCGCCGGGAACGACACGGGTGGAAGTGAGATAACCGTTGTCTGATCCGTCAACGCTGATCGTCGTTTCGAACCGTGGGCCCGTGACCTACGACAGGGTCGACGGACGGCGCGTGGAGCGCCGCGGCGGAGGCGGACTTGCAACGGCGTTGCGGGGGGTGCAGGAGCAGCGACCGGTGATCTGGATCGCGAGTGCGACGACCGACGAGGACCGAGTCGTGGCACGTGAAGCGACGGGCGGGGAGGTCGTTCTCGTCGCACACGAGCCCGACGCGTACGACCGCTACTACAACGTCGTTGCCAATCCGATGTTGTGGTTCATCCAGCATGGGCTCTGGGCCCAGGCATCGCGGCCGGAGATCGGCAGTGCGTTCCACGCTGCCTGGCACGACGGCTACGAACGCGTCAACCGAACGTTCGCCGATGCGGTCGTCAGTGCGCTCGACGATCACCCGGAAGCCACCGTGTTCTTTCACGACTACCACCTCTATCTCGCGCCCGCATTCGTCCGTGCGGCGCGACCAAACGCGCGGCTTGCGCACTTCGTGCACATTCCGTGGCCGACCGACTGGTCGGTGCTGCCCGAGCCGATGAGACGCGCGGTGCACGACGGGCTGCTCGCGAACGACGTCGTCGCGTTCCACACGAAGCGCTGGGCGCAGAACTTCGTGCGCAGCTGTGAAGACGTCGCCGGCGGGACGCGGGGGACGAACGTCACGCACCATCCGCTCTCGGTCGACGCAGACGAGTTCGACCGTCTGGAGGAGAGTGACGCCGTGCTTGCCGCGGAGGGGACGTTGCCCAGCCCCGAGAAGCTCATCGTCAGGGTCGACCGCACTGATCCGTCGAAGAACATCGTGCGTGGGTTTCACGCGTTCGCGCTCCTGCTCGAGGAGCATCCCGAGTGGCAGGGGCGCGTCACCATGCTCGCGCTGCTCGATCCTTCGCGCCAGGCGATTCCCGAATATGTCGAGTACGTCGCCGACATCGACCGCGCGGTCCGCGAGGTCAACGACCGGTTCGGCCCGGTGATCGACGTGCAGGTTGCAGACGATTTCCCACGATCGGTCGCCGCGTACAAGCGGTACGACGTGCTACTCGTCAATCCCGTGTCGGACGGGCTGAACCTCGTCGCAAAGGAAGGGCCGCTGGTCAACCGGCGTGACGGGGTGCTGGTGCTGTCCGAGAACGCCGGCGCCTACGCGGAGCTCGCGGAGTGGGCGATCGGCGTCAGCCCGTTCGATGTGTGGGGGCAGGCTCGTGCACTGCACCAGGCACTCGTAATGGAGCCCGGCGAGCGTCGCCGGCGGGCCGAAGGACTGCGCGGCCAGGTGCGGGAGCACGACCTTTCGCGCTGGCTCGCCGGCCTGCTCGCCGACCTGGAGCCCGTGGCGACGTAACCTTCCGCCATGGCGAGGCGGATCTGCGCGTGAACGAGCTGTCCCATGTCGACGAGGCCGGCTCGGTGAGGATGGTCGACGTCGGCGACAAGCCGTCCCAGCGCCGCCGCGCCGTCGCACGCGCCGTCGTGCAGATGGCGCCCGAGACTGCAGCCCGGCTGAGCCGGCTGCCGAAGGGCGATGCACTGGCCACCGCCCAGCTCGCGGGGATCATGGCGGCGAAGCGAACCTCGGAGTTGATCCCTCTTTGTCATCCACTTCCGCTCACGCACGTCGCAGTCGAGCTGCGCGTACTGGCCGACGGTGTCGAGATCCTCGCCTCGGCGGAGACGACCGCTCAGACCGGCGTCGAGATGGAAGCCCTCACGGGCGCCTCGGTTGCAGCGCTGACGATCTACGACATGGCGAAGGCGATCGACAAGCAGATGACCTTCAGCGTCGAGCTGGTCGAGAAGGTGAAGGAATGACGGCCGCCGTCCTCACGGTGTCGGACCGCGTCTCACGCGGGGAGGCGGACGATGCGAGCGGCGACCTGCTCGAGGAGCTCCTGCGCGCGGACGGCCACGACGTCGAACGCAGGGTCGTCGCCGACGAGGCGGACGAGATCGCCGCGGCGATCGAGGATCTCGCCGCGGCTGCCGAGCTCGTGCTCACGACGGGCGGGACCGGGCTTGCGCCGCGAGACGTGACGCCGGAGGCGACGCGCACCGTCCTCCAGCGTGAGGCCCCGGGGATCGCGGAGGCTCTCCGTGCCGACTCGATCTCCAGGACCCCGCACGGGCTGCTCTCGCGCGGGGTTGCGGGCGTGGTGGGACATGCGCTGGTCGTCAACCTGCCCGGTTCGACCGGCGGCTGTCGCGACGGGTATGCCGTGTTGCGGCCCGCGCTCGGTCACGCGGTCGCACTGCTCGCCGACCACACCACCTCCCACCGACAGACGTAGCCATGGGAGCAGCCCGTCTCTACTACCGGCTCGTCAAGTTCGAGCACACGATCTTCGCCCTGCCGTTCGCGTACGTCGGAGCGTTTCTCGCCGTTGGCGGTGTCCCGTCCGCGCATGACCTCATCTGGATCACCGTCGCGATGATCGGTGCCCGTTCGCTCGCGATGGCGCTGAACAGGCTGATCGATGCGCGAATCGACGCCGCCAATCCGCGCACCTCCGGGCGGGAGCTTCCGTCGGGTGCTCTGTCGGGCTCGGCCGTGATCGTCTTCTGCCTCGTCTCGCTGGCCGTCTACCTCTTCGCGGTCTGGCAGCTGAACCCGTTCGTGCGCCCGCTCTCCCCGATCCCGGTCGCCGCGTTCGTCATCTACCCGTACCTCAAGCGTTTCACCTGGCTGTGTCACTTCTGGCTCGGCGCGATCGACGGTCTCGCGCCCGTCGGAGCCTGGGCGGCGATCAAGGGTGATCTGCCGTGGCAGGCCTGGGCGCTCGGCGCCGGGGTCGCGACCTGGGTCACGGGCTTCGATCTTTTCTACGCGCTCTTCGACGTCGACGTCGACCGCGAACAGGGACTCCATTCCTGGGCGACCCGGTTCGGCGAGAGCGGCGCCTTCGCCGCCGCGCGTGTCCTGCATCTCGCGACGATCGTCTTCCTGACGGCGGCCGGCATCGGACTGGACGTCGGGCTCCTCTACTGGATCGGCGTTGGGATCGTCGCCGCACTGCTCGTCTACGAGCACTCGCTCGTTCGGCCGGGTGACCTGCGCCGGCTCGACGCGGCCTTCTTCACGATGAACGGAGTGATCTCGCTCGCGTTCTTCGTCTTCGTGCTCGCCGACGTACTGTGATCGTCGGGCTGCTTCATCCGGGAGAGATGGGGGCGGCGGTCGGACTGGTCCTGCAGTCGAACGGCCATCAGGTGCTCTGGGCGTCCGAGGGCCGTAGCGAGGCGACGCGCTCGCGCGCCGAGACGTTTCGCGATGCCGGCACGCTCGCAGCGCTCGTCGGCGAGGCCGACCTGATCCTCTCGATCTGCCCGCCGCATGCGGCGCTCGAGGTGGCCCGGGACGTCGCCGGTTTCAACGGCACCTACCTCGACGCGAATGCAATCTCTCCGGCACACGCAAGCGAGATCGCGGCGCTTCATCCGCGCTACGTCGACGGCGGGATCGTGGGCGGGCCCCCGCGGGAGCCGGGCACGACGTTGTACCTCTCGGGCGCCGGCGCCGAAGCGGTCGCGGAGCTGTTTGCCGGGTCGGTGCTCGATGCAGATGTCGTTGCGAACGCGTCTGCACTGAAGATGGTGTACGCCGCGTGGTCGAAGGGAACCGCCGCCCTGCTGCTCGCAATCCAGCAGGTCGCCCGCCATTTCGAGGTCGAGGAGGACTGGCGGCTGGCGGCACCCGAGGTCGTCGAGGGGTTGCCGCGCGCCGAGCATGCCGCCGAGGCGAAGGGCTGGCGATGGGTGGGCGAGATGGAGGAGATCGCCGACACGTTCGCTGCAGCCGGTGAGCCCGATGGCTTCCACCGCGCCGCCGCCGAGGTGTACCGCTCGTGATCAGTGCCCGCGGCCTGGCGAAGCGCTACGGCGAGCGGCGCGTCTTCGCCGGTCTCGACCTCGACCTGGCTGCGGGTGGCTTCCTGCTCGTCACCGGCCCGAACGGCTCCGGCAAGACCACGCTCCTCCGTGTGCTCGCCGGGCTCGCGGCTCCGAGCGCCGGCGAGTTGACCTTGCCGGAACGCCGAACAGTCGGATATCTGGGTCACGAGCCGCTCGTGTACCGCGAGCTCTCACCGCTCGAGAACCTGACGTTGTTCGCGCGCCTCTACCGGCTTCCCGAACGCGGCGAGCGGGTCGGGATGCTGCTCGAACGGTTCGGGTTGTGGGACGTTCGCCACGAACGCGTCTCGACGTTCTCGCGCGGGATGCAGCAGCGGCTCGGCCTGTGCCGGGTGCTGCTGCACGAGCCTTCGCTGCTGCTGCTGGACGAGCCGTACAACGCGCTCGACGCGCAGGGCGCCGGACTGCTCGACGGCATCCTCGATGAACCGCGGACGTTGGTCGTCGCGACGCACGAGCCGCAGCGCGTCGAGCGACGGGCGACCGAACGGCTCGTGTTCGCGTGAACTACGCGCGCGACGTCGCGGCGCTCGCGCGGAAGGATCTCCTCCTCGAGCTGCGCGCCAAAGAGACGCTTCCGTCGATGTTGCTGTTCGTGCTCGCGGCGCTGACGATCTTCCACTTCGCCCTGCCCCACGGAGCGAGCCATCAGGCGGCACTCGGGCTGCTCTGGGCTGCCCTGATCTTCACGGCGCTCCTGGGACTGACGCGCGCGTTCGTCGCCGAACGCGAGCAGGGGATGTTCGACGCGCTCGTGCTCGCCCCGTGCGACCGTAGCGCGATCTGGCTCGGGAAGACGCTCGCCGTGCTCGCCTTTCTCGTGGCGGCGGAGCTGGTCGCGTTGCCGGCATTCGCCGCGTTCTTCTCGGGGATCGACGGCCGCACCGTGGCGGCGGTTGCTCTGGCGAACATCGGGATCGCGACCGTGGGAACGCTCTTCGGCGCGATGGCGGTCGCCGGCCGCGCGCGCGAGCTTCTGCTGCCCTTGCTCTTCCTGCCGATGGCGATCCCGATCGTGGTCGGCGGTGTGGGGCAGTACCTGTGGTTCCTCCTGCTCTACGACGCGATCTTCGCGGTGCTCAGCTGGGCCGCGTTCGAGTACGTCGTGTCGGAGACCTGAGGGGCCGAGCCCTTCCACGGGCCTCGGACTACCATGCAGACGCCGTGACGACTCATCTGAGACTGCCCGCCCTTGCACTCGTCTGCACCGGGCTGACCGGCCTCGCGCTCGGGCTCGTGTTCTTCTACGCCCCGACCGATGCCGATCAGGGCTTCTCGCAGCGGATCTTCTACTTCCACGTCCCGATCGCATTGACGTCGTACGTGTGCTTCGGGTGGGGCGCCTGGAAGGCACTGAGGTATCTGCGCACGCGTGACGAGCGGGCCGACCTCGAGAGCTACGTTGCGATCCACCAGGGCGTGATCTTCGGCGCGTTGACGCTCGTCACCGGCTCGATCTGGGCAAAGGCCTCGTGGGGCGTCTGGTGGTCGTGGAGCGAGAACCAGCTCGTCCTCTTCCTCGTGCTGTTCCTCTTCTACTGCGCCTACTTCATGCTGCGCTTCTCGGTCGAGCCCGGAGCGGCCCGTGCCAACATGAGCGCGGTGTACGCGCTCTTCGGAGTGGTGCTGATTCCAGTGTCGTTCCTCGCGATCCGGCTCTCGCAGAAGTTCATCCACCCGGTCGTGTTCAACTCGCACGGCCCGCAGATGGCCGGATCGCAATTCTTCGTGTTCTGTATTTCGTTCGCTGCCGTGCTCTCACTCTTTGCGACGCTCTACCAGGTCGAGCTTGCCGGCAAGCGTCTCGACGCGCATGTCCGCGAGCTACGCGAGCTCCTGACATGAGCCCAAGCCCTCCGTCCGAATGGCAGTACGTGGCGGCGGCCTATCTGGTCGTCTTCGTCACCGTGCTCGCGTGGGTCGCCCTGATCGCTGCGAAGCTCGGTCGTCTGCAGCGGCAGCTCGGCGATCTGGTCGAGAAGGCCCGAGACCGTGGTTGAGGTCTTCTTCTGGCCCGCGCTGCTCGGCTACGGCGAGGCGGCCTTCGCCTACGCCTCTGCGCGCACGTCGCGCGCGGCCACCTGGGGCGTTCGGATCGGCTGGCTCGCGCAGACCGCGCTGCTCGCCGCCCAGGCCGCCGGCGCAGACGCCTTCCCTTGGTCGAGTTGGGCCGGCTCGCTCAACCTGTTCGTCTGGTTCGTCGTCGGCGCATATCTGATCTGGGGCTGTCGCCCCCGGTTCCGCCTGCTCGGCCTGGCGGTCATGCCGCTCGCGGCAGCGCTGTTCCTCGTGGCGCGCATCGGCGGCGGCACTGCCGCGGGGGTGAAGTCGGGCTACGGAAACGTGTTCCTCGTCCTCCACGTCGGCCTGGTCCTGGCGGCGTTCGCCGGTTTTACGCTGGCCGCCGCGCTGGCGGCGCTCTACCTCTGGGAAGAACGGCGGCTGAAGCGGCGCGCGGCGGACATCCTCCGGCTGCGCCTGCCGCCGCTCGCGTCACTCGAGCAGCTCACCTGGCGGACGATCGCCGTGTCGCTCCCGCTTCTGACGCTCGGTCTCGCGGCCGGGGTGATCCGCCAGCGTGAGCGCGGCGGCTCGCTCGATGCGCTCGAGGTCGTCACACTCGGCACCTGGCTCGTCTACGGCGGTTTTCTGGCACTGCGCCCCACCGGCCGCCGAGCCGCCTATCTCGCGCTCGGAGGGTTCGCGCTCGTGATCATCGCCAGGCTCGTCCTCGCGGGGAGCCACTTCACATGACCCTGACGCTGGTCGGCCTGTCGCACCACGTGGCGCCGGTCGAGCTGCGCGAGCGAGTGACGCTCGATCTCGAGGCGGCGGCCGCCCTCGCCCGGTCGCTGGGCGACGCGGTCTGCCTCTCGACCTGCAACCGCACCGAGCTGTACGTCGACGGGATCGACGAGGCAGCGGTGCTGGCCGCGCTCGAGCAGCTCGCCGGCGAGTCGCTGGATGGTGTCGTCTACCGGCTGCACGAGGACGCTGCCGCGCTGCATCTCTTCAGAGTTGCGGCAGGGCTCGATTCCCTCGTGCCCGGGGAAGGTGAGATCCTCGGTCAGGTTCGCGCCGCCTACGAGTCCGTCGAGCCGGGCTCGCTCGTCGACCACGTCTTCAGGCAAGCGCTCGCGGTCGGCAAGCGTGTGCGCACCGAGACCGCGATCGGCGAGAGCCCCGCCTCGGTCTCGTCGGCAGCCGCTGCACTCGCGGCGCAGGTGTTCGGCGACCTGTCGGGCCGCAGCGTCCTTCTGATCGGTGCCGGCCGGATCGGTGAGCTCGCCGCGTCGAATCTCGCGTCACGCGGCGCCGACATCGCCTTCGTCGCCAATCGGACACTCGAGACCGCGCATGAGCTGGCCCAGCGCTTCGGCGGACGGGCGCTCACGCTCGACGATCTCGCGCCGGCGCTGGGCGAGGTCGACGTCGTCGTGTCGTCGACCAGCGCGCCGGGGCCCGTGCTGCACGCCCGGGACGTGCCCGGACGGCGTCGCACACCGCTCTTCTTCATCGACATCGCAGTGCCGCGCGACCTCGACGCCGAGATCGGACGTCTCGACGGCTGCTTCCTCTACGACATCGACGACCTCGAAGCGGTCGTCGCAGAGACGCTCGCCGGTCGGCGTGCGGAGGCCGAGCGCGCCGAAGAGCTGGTGGCCGAGGAGGCAGAGCGCTTCCGCGCGTGGCGCGCGTCGCTCGACGTGGTTCCGGCCATCACCTCGCTGCGCGCACGGGCGGAGGAGATCCGGAACGCCGAGCTGGCGAAGCTGAAGGGACGCGTCTCGGACGACGAGCGCCGCACGATCGAGTCCGTGACCTCGCAGATCCTGAACAAGCTCCTGCACCTGCCGACGATTCGGATGAAGGAGGCTGCCGTCAGCCCCGACGGGGCCGCCTACGCCGACGCGGTCCGTCACCTCTTCGGACTGGAGGACGAATGAAGGCCAGGCGTGTCTCGCCGCTGCCCTCCCTCGCCCCGTCCGCGTTTCTGCGCGTCAAGCGCGCCCGCCCGGCATGTGGGCGCTCGGCGCGTGGAGGGAGGGCCGTCTGTGCTCGTCCGCATCGGGTCTCGCGGATCTAGGCTCGCGCTCACGCAGGCCGAGCAGGCTGCTGCTGCACTGCGCCGTCCTGGGGTCGAGATCGCATTCGTGCCGATCACCACCGCCGGCGACCGGGACCGGACGAGACCATTCGGGGAGATCGGGGACCGTGGCGTCTTCGTCAAGGAGATCGAGGAGGCGCTGCTCGCTCGCCGCATCGACGTCGCCGTGCACTCCGCGAAGGACATGACGTCGACCGATACGGACGGTCTCGTCGTCGGCGCCTATCTCGAGCGGGACGATCCTCGTGACGCGCTGATCGGCGCGGACGAGATCCGCCCCGGAATGCGCATCGGCACCGCCTCGGCGCGCCGCCGCGCGCAGCTGCTGGCCATCGACTCGTCGCTCTCGATCGAGCCGTTGCGTGGCAACGTCGAGACGCGCATCCGCAAGCAACGCGAGCGGGGGCTCGACGCGATCGTCCTGGCCGCCTGCGGTCTCGACCGCCTCGGCCTTGGCGACGAGATCGGTGCCCGGCTCGAGCCCGAGCAGATGCTGCCCGAGGCCGCGCAGGGCGCGCTCGCGCTCCAGGTGCGTGCGGGTGAAGAAGACCTGGTCGATCGCGCAGACCACGCCGAGACCCGGCGACGGGTCGAGCCGGAGCGCCTGTGTGTGGCGACGATCGGCGGCGGCTGCCTGGCGCCCGTCGCGGCCTATCACGACGGCGTCACCCTGCGTGCGTTGATCGCGGCCGAGGACGGCGCGTGGATCGAGCAGCGCTCCGGCGACGACCCGGTTGCACTCGCCGAGGAGCTGGCGGGTCTCGCGGCCGCGCGATGAGGGTGATCGTGACCCGGCCGCGCACGCAGGCGAGGCCGCTCGTTGCGGCGCTCGAGGCGGCCGGCGCCGAGGTCGTCGAGTGCCCCCTGATCGAGATCGAACGGACGTCGGACGAGCCGGTCGACGCGGCCGGGTACGACTGGGTGATCGTCACGAGCCCGAACGGAGCCGATGAGCTCGCCGCGCGCGGGCGCAACCTCCCCGCGATCGCCGCCGTCGGACCGGGGACCGCCGAGGCGCTCCGCCTGCACGGCCTCGAACCTGCGTTCGTGGCCCGCGAGTCGTCGCAGGACGGCCTGCTCCGCGAGTTCCCGCGCCCGGCCGGCCGTGTGCTCTTCGCTGCCGCCGAAGGCGCCCGTCGCGGCCCGGTGGACGCGCTCGGCGCAGACTTTGTGCCCCTGTACCGGACCAGGCTTCTCACGCCGGCTCCGCCCGAGGGGGACGCGGTCGTGCTTGCTTCCGGCTCTGCGGCGCGAGCGTACGCGGGCATCGGCGGCTCGGCTCCCGCCGTCACGATCGGCCCCGAGACGACCGCGGGCCGCGCGTGAGTCAGGCCTCCGGGTGGTGGCCGAGGCGCCCACCCACGATCTCGCTGGTCTCGTCGCCGCCGTGCGGGATCTGATGAAGTCCGCCCGGTGACGGTCATCACGTTCCTCACCGACTTCGGGCTGCAGGACGATTTCGTCGGCACGTGCCATGGGGTGATCGCCGGGATCGCTCCGGAGGTGCGCATCATCGACGTCACGCACGGCATCGAGCCGCAGTCGGTGCTTCAGGGCGCGGTCGTCCTGCGCAACACGACGCGCTACCAACCGGTCGGCGTGCATCTCGCCGTCGTCGACCCCGGGGTCGGTGGCGGCCGCCGCGCCGTCGGGGTCGCGACGAATGACGGGCGGCTGTTCGTCGGGCCGGACAACGGGCTGTTGATGCTCACCGCAGACGAGATCGGTGTCGCTGCAGCGCACGAGCTCGCGGCCGAGCGCTACCGCCTGCCGCAGGTGTCGCGAACCTTCCACGCGCGAGACGTCTTTGCTCCGGCGGCTGCCCACCTTGCCACCGGGGTCGCGCTCGAGGAGCTCGGGCCCTCGCTCGATCCCGGTTCGCTCGTCCGGATCGACCTGCCCGACCCCGAGGTCGGACGATCGCAGATCTCGGCGACGGTGCTCTCGGTCGACCGGTTCGGGAACATCGCGACGAATGTCCGCCGCTCGCACATCGACGCGCTCGGGCTCGTGAACGGCGACCGCGTCGAGGTGCGTATCGGGCTCGACCGCTATTTCGCCTTCGTCGCCGGAACGTTCGCCGACGCCGCAGTCGGCGAGCTGATCCTCTACGAGGACTCCTACGGTCTCGTCACTCTTGCGATCAGCAGTGGCGATGCCTGCCGCCTCACCGGGGCGGCGCCGGGAGACGAGCTCCGGATCGCCGTCACGTGACGGCCGGCCAGCGGTTCGCGCGCCTCGTCACGACGGCGGTCGTCCGCGCGCCGTTTCTCTGGCGTGTCTTCCGGCGGCCGTTGACCCGCAACTTCGACCGGCTCGCTCCCGATTGGGACGCGACCCGCGTGAGCCGCGAGCGGCTCGCACCGATGGTCGCGGCACTCGAGTCGCTGCCCGATCCGCCGGCGCGGGCGCTCGACGTCGGCACGGGAACCGGAGCGGTTGCGCGACTGATCGCAGAACTGTGGCCGGATGCCGAGGTGCTGGGCGTCGACGCTTCGCGCGGGATGATCGCCGAGGCGCGGCGGCTCGGGCGCGAGCACTACGAGGTCGCAGACGCATCGAGGCTGCCGTTCGCCGACGCCAGCTTCGACCTCGTGACGTTGAACAACATGATCCCGTTCTTCGACGAGCTCGACCGCGTGATCCGGCCCGGCGGCCTCGTCGCGATCGCCTTCAGCATGGGCGACCGGACGCCGATCTGGGTGCCGCTGCCGACGGTGCGCGACCGGCTCGAGCAACGCGGCTTTGCCCACGTTGCGGACTTCTCCGCCGGCGGGGGCCTGGCCCTCCTTGCCCGCAAGGATGAGGAGGCGTAAGGTTCGGCGCACAGAGACGTTCGCGACGCGGTAGCACCGGTCCGGACGTCTCTTTTTGTGCGGCTACACTTGCGACCCGCAGGGCGAGGTAGCTCAGTTGGTAGAGCACACGGCTGAAAACCGTGGTGTCGCCGGTTCAAGTCCGGCCCTCGCCACCTCACTCTCGCTCGAGATCCGGCTCCGGCTGCGCAGGAGCCAGGACGATTTCGAGCGATTCGTCTCCTTCGGAGGGATGTGGCGTACATTCACTCGCTGTGAGCGATCAGGCGCACTCGCGGGTGGCGATCATCGGGGCCGGGCTCGATCTTGGGGCTGGGCGCCGCGGGGTCGACATGGGGCCTTCGGCGATTCGCTATGCGGAGCTCGAGGCGCGCATCCGCGCGACCGGGCACGAGGTGGCCGACTGGGGCGACATTCGTTCGCCGGTGCCCGAAGCGACCGACGTCGGCGATCCCTCGGCCCGCTACCTCGCGCCGATCATGCAGGCCTGCGAACGCGTCGCGGGGCTCGTCGGCGAGGCGGCCGACCAGGCCCTCGTCCCGCTCGTGCTCGGCGGCGACCATTCGATCGCCATGGGGACGCTTGGCGGCATGGCGAAGTCCCGCGGGCCGGGGGCGACGCTCTGGATCGACGCCCACGGCGACCTCAACCGGCCCGGCACCTCGCCCAGCGGCAATGTGCACGGGATGCCGCTCGCTGCCGCGCTCGGCGTGGCGGGCGTGGCCTTCGAGAGTGAGTCCTTCCCGACACCGTCCGTGACACGTGCCGCGCTGTTCGGGATCCGTTCTCTCGATCCGGGCGAGCGCGACTTGATCCGCGAGCTCGACGTCAAGGTGTTCACGATGAGCGAGATCGACCGGCACGGCGTCGAGACGACGATGGGCGAGGCGCTCGAGTTCCTCGGCGGTGCACCGTTCGTGCACGTCAGTCTCGACCTCGACGCCGTCGATCCGATGTTCGCTCCCGGCGTCGGAACGCCCGTGCGGGGCGGCCTGTCGTATCGCGAGGCGCACCTCGCCCTCGAGCTCGTCTCCGAGTCGGGCCTGCTCGACTCCCTCGACGTCGTCGAGGTGAATCCGGTGCTCGACCGTGAGAACGAGACGGCCGAGCTCGCGGTCGAGCTCGTCGCGAGCGCGCTCGGCGCCCGGATTCTCTAGCTACACCTCCTCGCCGTTCCCCGACGGCTCGAAGAACACCGTTCCCTTCAGCTCGTCAGGCAGGCAGTCGACCTCGAAACCGGCGGGGTCGGCATGTGGATAGATGTAGCCCTCGCCGCGGCCGAGCTTCTTCGCGCCGGCGTACGAGGCGGAGCGAAGTGCGGCGGGAGGCAACAGCTGCCCGCGCTCGCGCACCAGCTGTGTCGCTTTCCCGATCGCGAGATACGACGCGTTCGACTTCGGCGCGCGCGCAAGGTAGACAGCCGCCTGCGCCAGGTTGAGGCGAGCCTCCGGCAGGCCCACGTGTTCGACGGCGTGCGCGGCCGAAACGGCGACGACGAGTGCCTGCGGGTCGGCGTTGCCGATGTCCTCGGAAGCGAGGATGATCATCCGGCGCGCGATGAACCGGGCGTCCTCGCCACCTTCGAGCATCGCCGCGAGGTAGTAGACCGAGGCCTGGACGTCGCTCGCCCGAGTCGACTTGATCCATGCCGAGATGAAGTCGTAGTGCTTGTCGCCGCCCTTGTCGTAGGCGAGCGGCCGCTTGCGCGCCGCGTCGTCCACGTGACGCTCCTCGAGTGCGCCGCCCTCGGCCCGTGCGGTCTCGACGGACAGTTCGAGGATGTTGAGCGCATTGCGCGCGTCTCCGCCGGCGCGGGTGGCGATCAGCTCTTCCACCTGCGGTGAGACGTCGACCTCCAGCGCCCGTGCGCCGCGCCGCACGACCTCCTGCAGGGTCTCGACCGAGTGCGGCTCGAGCTCGTAGATCTGCGCGCGCGACAGCAGGGCGGAGTTGACCTCGAAGTAGGGGTTCTCGGTCGTCGCGCCGATCAGCGTCAAGAGGCCGTCCTCGACCCCTGGCAGAAGCGCATCCTGCTGCGCCTTGTTGAAGCGGTGGATCTCGTCGAGGAAGAGGATCGTCCGCACCCCGCTTGCCCCGAGCCGCTCGCGCGCACGCGCCAGCACTTCGCGGACGTTCGAGACGGTCGCCGATACGGCCGAGAGCTCCTCGAAAGCGGCGCCGGTCGTCTGGGCGACGATGCGCGCGAGCGTCGTCTTGCCGGAGCCCGGCGGCCCGTAGAGGATCATGGACGGCACGCGATCCTGTTCGATCGCGAGGCGCAGCGCCCGCCCGGGGCCGATCACGTGCTCCTGCCCCGCGAAGTCGTCGAGCGTGAGCGGCCGCAGCCGCTGGGCCAGGGGCGCGGACGCTCCGAGCCTGCGGTTCGCAGCCTCGCTGAAGAGGTCTCCCACGGGCAGAAGTATGCTCCGGGGGATGAGCCGTAGGCTTGACGGAGGCGAACGGGGAGCGGAGCTGCCGGCTTGGCCGGCGGCGGAGCGGGCATGAGTGAGGTATGGAGCGAGGGAACGTACGAGCGTCTGGCGTCGCGGTTTGCGCCGGTACAGGACGAGCTGGTCGAGCGGCTCGCCATCCAGGCGGGCGAGCGGGTCCTCGACCTGGCGACCGGCACCGGTGAGGTGGCACGCCGGGCCGCGCGCCTCGGGGCAGACGTCTCCGCGATCGACATCGCCGGCCCGATGCTCGACAAGGCCAGGGCCTCGGCAGCGGAGGAGGGCTTGACCGTCGCCTTCGAGCTCGGTGACGTCGAGTACCTGCCGTACGACGATGCCGGCTTCGACGTCCTCGTCTCGAACTTCGGCGTCGTCTTCGCCCCCGACCACGCCAACGTCGCCTCGGAGCTCGCGCGAGTCACCCGGCCCGGCGGACGGCTCGGCTTCACAGCCTGGAAGCCCAATTCGAAGCTCGGCGAGATGTACCGCCGCTTCACGGAGGAGCCGATCGAAGGCCGCGAGGCGTACGAATGGGGCCGCGAGGACCACGTCGAGGACATGCTCGGCGACGACTTCGAGCTCGAGTTCGAGGACGGCACGCTCTGGCTCGAAGCGGAGTCGGGCGAGGAGATCTGGAGGCTGTTCTCGGAATCGGCGCCGCCCGTGATCGCGCTTCTGCGCCGCCTCGACCCGGTCCGGCAGGAGGAGTTCCATCAGGCGTTCGTCGAGCTCTACGAGGGCTACCGCACCGACGGTGGCGGGGTGCGCGCGCCGCGCCGCTACCTGCTCGTCCTCGGCCGGCGCAAATGAGCGAGGTCGTTCGGCTCCTGCAGGAGCTGATCCGCCTCGATACGACGAATCCGCCCGGCAACGAGACGCTCGCGGCCGAGGTACTGCGTGACTACCTGGAGGGGGCGGGCGTGGAATGTTCGCTGTATGCGCGCACGCCTGAGCGGGCCAACCTCGTCGCGCGTATTCGGGGCAGCGGCGACGGCCCATCGCTGGCGCTGCTCTCGCACACCGATGTCGTGCTGGCCGACGCGCGCGAGTGGGAGCGCGAGCCGTTCGGCGGCGACCTCGTCGACGACGAGGTGTGGGGGCGCGGCGCGCTCGACATGAAAGGGGAGGTCGCCGCGTCCGCGGTCGCCCTCGCCACGCTTGCGCGGGAAGGCTGGCGCGGATCGGGCGACCTGATCTTCGTCGCCGCGGCAGACGAGGAGGTGGGCGACGGCTTCGGCCTGCAGTGGCTGGTGGACGCGCATCCCGAGGCGGTGCGGGCGGACTTCTCGGTCAACGAAGGGGCAGGCGACCGGGTGGAGCTCGGCGGCAAGGTGCTTTATCTCTGCTCGACCGCCGAGAAGATGAGCTCACCGTTCCTCCTGCGCGTGCATGGACGCAGCGGCCACGCGTCGATGCCGTCGATCGCCGACAACGCGCTCGTCAAGGCGGCACCGCTCGTCGCGCGGCTCGGAGAGTTCGCAGCCGAGCCTCGGTTGATCCCCGAGGTCGAGGGCTTCCTGAACGTGCTGCTCGGCTCGGTACCAGGCCCGTCCGACGCACTTGCGGCGGCACGCGCCGTGTCACCGCTCGCCGGCGAGCTGATCGAGCCGCTGCTCGGCATGACCGTTGCGCCGACGAAGGCACACGCTTCCGACAAGCGCAACGTCATCCCCGCGGTGTGCGAGATCACGGTCGACGTTCGGCTGTTGCCGGGCGAGACTCCGGCGGCCGCGGAGGCGTCGTTGCGTGCGTGGCTCGGAGACGGCGACTACGAGCTCGTGAACCTCGAGGCTCAGGGGGGCACGCGTTCCCCCATCGGCGGGCTGCTCTGGGACGCCGTCCAGTCGTTCGTGGACGCGGAAGAGCCCGGCGCCCTGGCAGCCCCGGTCTGTGTGGCCGGGTTCACGGACTCACATTGGCTGCGGCAGGCATTCGGGACCGTCGCCTACGGGTTCTTCCCGGCGCGCGCTCTGGACGCCGAGGCCGCCGCGCGGCTGATCCACTCGGCGAACGAGCGGGTCCCGGTGAGCGATCTCGAGCTGGGCGTGCGTTTTCTGCGGCACGCCGCACAGACCGTCTGTGCTTGAGCTCTGGCAGCCCGAGGGGGCGCTCGAGGCGCTCGAGGAGTACCTGGCCGGCGGGCTGCGCGACGGGCTGGTTGCCGACGTCTACCTCGGCTACGGCCTGGCGGAGACGCTCCGGCGCGAGCCCTGGCCCTCGCCGGTGGAGCCGTGCCGGCTGCCCGTTGCTGCGGCCCGAATCCGGGCCGCGAACGAAGACCGGCGTTCGGCGCGTTCGCCGTTCCGCGTCGGGGAGTGGGAGCGCGACGTGGGCGCCGGACGACTACGGCCGAGCTGTCTGCGAGGTGCGTGCCGCGATCGCACGCGGCGACGTCTACCAGGTCAACCTCGTCCAGCACCTCTCGGCGAGCTTCGAGGGCGATCCCGCCGGGCTCGCGGCCGCGCTTGCGCCGCTGCGCCCGCTCCACCCGCGTCCGCTCGTGGGCGACGGCTGGGCGATCGTCTCGGCGTCGCCGGAGCTGTTCCTCGCCCGGCGCGGCGAGCGGCTCTGGACGATGCCGATCAAGGGCACCCGCCCGATCGGCGAGGACATCGACGATGCGAAGGACGCCGCCGAGCACATGATGATCGTCGATCTCGAGCGCAACGACCTCTCGCGGGTCTGCCAGGTCGGATCGATTCGGTGGCCGACGTTGATGGAGCAGCGCGAGCTCGCCGGCGTCACGCATCTCGTCTCGACCGTCGAGGGCCGCCTGCGTCCCGGCACCGGTCTGGCCGAGATCCTGCACGCGACCTTTCCCGGCGGCTCGATCACCGGCGCTCCGAAGATCGCCGCCGTCGATCACATCGCTCGGCTCGAGCCCGTCGGGCGTGGCGCCGCGATGGGCGCGCTCGGGAACGATCCGGGCGAACGGCGACTTCGAGCTCGCACTGACGATCCGTACCTTCGCCGTCGCCGCAGGGCGGATCCACCTCTGGGTCGGCGGCGGGATCGTCTGGGACTCCGAGCCCGAGGCCGAGATCGAGGAGTCCTGGGTGAAGGCGCGCCCATTGCTCGCGGCCGTCAGCAGCAAGGTCGCGGTGTGAGCCTGCTCGCGGTTGCGGTCGCGGGGCGCGGTCTCGTCGATCCGGAGTCGGCGGTGTTTCGCGCCGACGACGAGGCGCTGCTGCGCGGCGGTGCAGCGTTCGAAACGGTTCGCACGTACGACGGAGTGCCGTTCCTGCTCGACCGGCACATTCGGCGGTTCCGGTTCTCCATCGATGCGCTCGCGCTCCCCTCTGCCGACGGCCTGGCCGAGCTGGTCGACCTCGTCACCGGCGCCGCGCCGCCCGATCATGTCCTGCGCCTCTACCGCACCGACAGGCAGCTCGTCGCGACGGTGGCAAGCCTGCCGGACGGGCTCGAGGAGCTACGCGCCCGTGGGCTCTCGCTTCGCTCTGTCGACGTTGGTGCGCCTGCACCTCTGCTCGCGGGGGCCAAGACGACGAGTTACGGCGAGGCGTTCGCTGCCCGGCGTTTGGCCGAGCGCGAGGACGCGGATGAGGCGCTCCTCGTCGCCGACGGCCTCGTCCTGGAAGCTGCGACGGCGAACATCTGGTGGCGCCGCGGTGACGAGCTGCGCACGCCGGCCGCGCGGCCCGGCGTTCTGCCCGGCGTGACGCGCGAGCTCGTCCTGGAGCTGGAGGACGCGACGGAAGGGAGCTTTCCGCTCACGGAGCTCGCCGGAGCCGACGAGGCGTTCCTCACCTCGTCCATCCGCGAGGTGATGCCTGTCGTCGTGCTGGACGGCAAGCCGGTCGGCAGCGGTGTGCCAGGCCCGGCTGCGGCGCGGCTGCAGGCCGCGCTGCGGCTACGCTCCACGGGGTGAGCGATCCCGTCCGGCTCGGTGGCATGGCGCTTGCGAACGGCGTCCTCGTGCACGGCCCTCAGGCCTGGGCGTGTGCCGTGCGGACCGCCGACGGCAATCTGAAAGTGGTCGCGCGGCCGAAGCGCCTTCGTGCGGCCTCGGTCAAGAATCCCCTGCTGCGCGGGCCCGCGCGCATTGCCGAGGCGTTCGCTCTGCTCCCCCAGGTGAAGCGCGCCCTCCCCGAGGCGCGGCTCCCGATGGAAGGCCCGGCCGCGGTCGCGTCGATGGTCGGCAGCGCCGTCGTGTTGAGGGCGGTCAAGCGCTCGGGCATTCGCCCGCTCGCACGCGAGCTGATCACCAGCGCCCTCTCCGTGGCGCCTGCCGTCTTCGCGCTCCGCGGCGGCGAGCTGGCCGAGTATCACGGTGCGGAGCACATCTCGATCGGCACCTACGAGCACGGTGCGTCGCGCCCGAAGGAGCACGAGCGCTGCGGCTCGCACCTGATCGGCCCGATGCTGCTCACCAACGCCGCGAGCAACCTCGCGACTGAGCAGGTGCCGGTGCGCTACCGGTCGGCCGCGCGCGCCGTCGGCGCGGTCGGCGCGGTCGCCGCGTCGGTCGAGCTCTTCGGCTGGATGACGCGTCACCCGGGCCATCCGCTCGCACGCGCGCTTGCGAAGCCGGGCCACGAGCTGCAGCACCGGCTCGGCACGCGCGAACCGAGCGCGGCGCAGCTCGAGGTCGCCAACGCCGCGCTCCAGGCCTGCCTCGAACTCGAACATGATCACGACGCGTAAGCGGCTCGACCCGACCGTCTTCGATCTGCCGGTCGAGAAGATGCGCGCCGGCTGGTACACCGATGCGTACTTCAACCACACCCGTGAGGCGCTTCGCTACGACGGCCGCAAGCCCCGCGTCCTGATGCAGGTCTTCCAGAAGAGTCATTCCTACCTCGGGGGGATGGACGAGGCGCTCGCCATTCTCAAGCTGTGCGCCGACGACTACGACGCGCTGACGGTGCATGCGCTCCACGACGGCGACGCGATCGCGCCGTACGAGACCGTGCTCACGATCGAGGGCGACTACACGACCTTCGCGCATCTCGAGACGGTCTATCTGGGGACGCTTGGCGCGGCGAACGCTGATCACCACCAACGTCGTCGGTGTCCTGCGCGCCGCTAACGGGAAGCCGGTCATCTTCATGCCGGCAAGACACGATCACCACCGCGTGCAGACCGGCGACGGCTACGCCGCGTACGTTGCCGGACAGATCGTCGGGGCGCCCGTCGGCGTGACGACCGACGAACAGGCCTCGTGGTGGGGCGGCACCGGTCTCGGCACCGTCCCGCATGCGTTGATCGCGTCGTACGGGGGCGACACGGTCGCGGCCGCGAAGCACTTTGCCGATTGGGCGCCCGACGACATGAACGTCACGGTGCTCGTCGATTTCGAGAACGACTCGGTCCGAACGGCGCTCGACGTTGCGCACGCGCTCGGATCTCGCCTCTGGGGCGTTCGGCTCGACACCTCGGAGTCGCTGGTCGACCGTTCGCTCTGGAGCGAGCTTGGGGACTTCAAGCCGACAGGCGTCAATCCGCGCCTCGTCGGGAAGGTCCGCCAGGCGCTCGACGGTGCAGGCTTCGAACAGGTGCGCATCGTCGTCTCCGGCGGCTTCACCGTCGACAAGATCGCCGAGTTCGAAGCCGGCGGTGTGCCGGTCGACGCCTACGGCGTCGGCTCGTCGTTGATCCGCGGTTCGAACGATTTCACCGGTGACATCGTGCTGACCGACGGGCAGCCGTCCGCGAAGTTCGGGCGTGGTCTGCGACCGAATCCGCGGCTCGAGCTCGTCACATGACGGCGGTTCTCTGGGATGTCGACACGCAGATCGACTTCGTGCACGCCGACGGCAAGCTGGCCGTTCCCGACGCGCCCGCCGCGGTGCCTGCCATGGCCCGGCTCGTCGCGGCCGCGCGCGCTGCGGGGGTGCCCCACGTCGCGTCGGCGGACGACCACGAATTGACCGACGACGAGATCTCGGCTGCTCCCGACTACGTGTTGAGCTATCCGCCGCACTGCCTGAGGGGCACGCGCGGAGCGGAGAAGATCCCCGAGACACAGCAGGAGGATCCTGTGCCGCTCGCGCTCACCGAGGTGCCGGAGCACTGGTTGGGGGGCCGCGAGTTTCTCTTGCTGAAGAAGCACTTCGACGTGTTCACGAACCCGAACGCCGATCGCGTTCTCGAATTGCTCGACCCGGGCGAGGTGATCGTCTTCGGGGTTGCGACCGACGTGTGCAACGCAGCGGCGATCCGCGGCCTGCTGGCGCGGGGGCGTGCCGTCACCTTCGTCGAGGAAGCCTCCCGTGGTCTCGACGGCGCGCGCACCGCTGCGTATCTCTCCGAGTGGCGCGAGGGCGGCGTTCGGTTTGCGACGGCGGACGAGGTCATCGGCGCATGGCGCTGAGCATCCATCACCTCGGGATCGCCGTCCGCGACCTCGACGCCTCGATCGAGCAGTACGCCGCTCTCTTCGGTGCGACGGTCGAACATCGCGAGACCGTCGGCGAGCAGGGGGTCGAAGCCGCGTCGCTTCGGGTGGGGCCCTCGCGGGTCGAGCTGCTTCAACCGCTCGGGGCCGACACGCCGGTGGGCAAATTCCTCGCAAACCGTGGCCCGGGGCTGCACCACGTCGCGTTCGAGGTCGCAGATCTCGGGGCCGAGCTCGATCGCCTGCGTGCCGACGGTGTCCAGTTGATCGACGAATCGCCCCGCGTCGGGCTGTTCGGCCTGCAGGTGGCGTTCATCCACCCCGAGGCAACAGGTGGCGTTCTGGCAGAGTTCGTCGGTGATGACTCCAACTGAACGCATCCGGATCGAGATCGCCCTCGACGGCCAGCAGGTCCTTTCGGTGCTCGTGTCGGCCGAGACGGCCGACGAGCTCGACAGCGCACTCGCCGGCCGGCACGATGCCGCCCACTCCTTCGACGCCGAAGACGGGCGTTACACCGTTCTGCTCGGTCGCGTCGTGTACGTCAAGCGCTTTGCCCGTGAGAGCCGCGTCGGCTTCGGGGCTGTCGCGTAAGAGGCTGACGCGCCCTGAGGGGGCTGGTCGAGAAGCTCGGGGCCGCGGCCTAGCTACTCTCCACGGCCGATGGCACTCGAGGTCGGCATCGTCGGCCCGTCCGGCTCCGGGAAGACCGCCCTGTTCACGGCGCTCACCAAGACGGGCGGCGGCGAGTACGGGAAGACGAACGTCGGCATGGCGCCGATCGCCGACGAGCGTCTCGGCGCCCTCGCGGAGGTCGTCAAGGCGCGCAAGATCACCCCGGCGACGATCCGGGTCCAGGACGTTCCCGGTTCCGGTGACGCCCAGCTCGGCAACCTGCGCCAGGTCGATGCGCTGCTCGTCGTGCTGCGGGGCTTCGGTGCCGACGCGACGCCCGACAACGACCTCGAGACGTTCAAGCTCGAGCTCCTGGTCGCAGACCGCGATCATGTCGAGCGGCGCCTCGAGCGGGTCGAGAAGCAGGCGAAGTCCGGCGACGCGAAGATCCGCAGTGAGCTCGAGGAGCTGGAGCGGGTGCTCGCGCACGTCGACGCCGGCGGGGAGCTCGCGGGGTACGACGGCGAGCTTCCGTCGGAGCTCGAGCCGCTGACGACGAAGCCGCTGCTGGCAATCGTGAACGGCCCCGGCGGGATCGACCTCAAGCTCGAGGCAGAGCTCGCTGAACTGGCCGACGAGGACGCCGCCGCGTTTCGCGACGGCAGCGAGTCTGCGCTCGACGAGATCGCCGGCAGGCTCGCGAATGCGCTCGATCTGATCACGTTCTTCACAGCGGGCGAGCAGGACACGCGCGCCTGGACGCTTCGCAACGGCCAGACCGCGCTCGACGCAGCCGGTGCGATCCACACCGACATCGCACGGGGCTTCATCCGCTGCGAGGTCGTCAACTGGCATGACCTGGTCGAGCTCGGCTCGCATGCCGAGGTCGCGAAGCGTGGGAAGCAGGGCCTCGAGGGGAAGACCTACGTCGTCAAGGACGGCGACGTGCTGAACATTCGCTTCAACGTCTAGCGTCGTTCAGCATGGGCGGCGACGCCCTGTGATCGCGTTTGGTTTCTCGGCGGCCATGGGAGAAGGGCGAGGAAGGCGCGATCATTCGACCGAGGAGGGAATATGCCCAGACTACGTCTTGCGCTCTTGGGCGCAAGCCTGATCGGTGCCCTTGTTCTGCTCGCGGGCTCAGCCGCGGCCCCTGCGTCACAGTCAGGGCCGTCGAACATCTCGAGCTTCAAGCACGTCTTCGTGATCATGATGGAGAACACGGGGATCGAGGCGCTGCTCGGAAACCCGAACGCACCCTGGATCAACCAGGCGGTGCAGACCTATGGGGTGGCTGGTAACTACTACGGGGTCACGCACCCGAGCCAGCCGAACTACATCGCGGCCACATCAGGCTCGACGAACGGCGTCACCGCCGACACGGATACGACGATCGATGTGCCGAACATCGTCGATCAGCTCGAGAGCCACGGCAAGTCGTGGAAGGCGTACATGCAGTCGTACGCACTGTGCAACGGGAACGCGCTGGCGAGCTCCTGCGGCAACCAGCTCTACGAGCGAAAGCACAACCCGTTCATCTCCTACCTCGACGTGCAGTCCAACCCGGCACGGGTCGCGAAGATCGTCGATTTCTCTCAGTTCGCGACCGACCTGGCGAACAACACGGTGCCGGACTACAGCTGGATCAGCCCCGACCAGTGCCACGACATGCACGGCCGCGGCGGAGGCGGAGCATCCGACCCCTGTGACTTCTCGAACGAGCAGACGCTGATCCAGACAGGTGACTCATTCCTCTCTGACACGGTCAGCGAGATCATGGCGTCGAAGGCGTGGGGGCCGAACTCCGTCATCTTCGTCACCTGGGACGAGAGCGATTTCACCGGAACCGGGCCTGTCGGCTTCGGCGACACCCGTGGCTGCTGTGACGCGAACCCGGGCGGCGGGCATGTCTTGACGCTCGCGATCACGACCAGTCCACACCAGCCGCGGGCATCGATGATCCCGTTCAACCACTACTCGATGCTCGGCACCGTCGAGGACGCCTGGCACCTCGGGTGCCTGGCAAACACGTGCGACACCGCCAACGTCCCCAGGATGGGCGACCTGGTCGGACAAGGCAACTAACGAGACGCTCGAAACGGTGTGGGAGGCGTGCGCCTCCCACACCGTGCCCAGCGCGCCCACTCAACCGATGTCGGCCGCCAGCTCCTGATAGGCAGGAGCGAGCTCGTTCCAGCGCGCCTCGATCGCGCTCTCGTCGCCGGCGCGTGGCTCGCCGCCCGCGATGGCGTCGGCGAGATGTTCGAAATGGATCTGGATCCCGGCGCCGTAGCCGTGGAGCAGTTCCAGGGGCATGCCTCGTTCCTCGACGACCAGCACGGTCTGATCGCCGTCGGCGGTCAGCGTGGCCTCGATCTCGAGCTCATACGCCTGATCGACGTGCTTGGTCCTCAGCAGCAACCGCTCTGGGGGCTCGCACGCCTCCACACGGCCCGTGCTCTTCGCTCCGCTGGCAAAGAAGTGCGTCCGGATCTCACCGCCGACCCGTAGATCGCCCTCCACCTCGCCGATCCAGCGGGCGAGCCGCGTTGGCTCCGTGAGCGCCGACCACAGGTCGTCGACGTCGGTGTCGTAGCGGTCTTCCATGCGCACGATGCCTTTGCCGTCGGCTGACCGAAGGCTGCCGAGGATGCGCTCACCGTTGCGTGCGTTTCGTGTCATTCAGTGCTCCTTCGTTCGCGTTTTCCTCGGGCCACCTCGGTGTGAAGGGCATCCAGGCGTTGCTCCCACAAGCCGCGGTAACTGCCCAGCCATTCATCGACCTCGGCGAGAGGCTCGGGGCGAAGCCGGTACACCCGACGCTGCGCCTCCGGGCGCACCTCGACCAGTCCTGCCTCACGCAGCACCCGCAGGTGCCGCGAGACCCCGGGGCGGGCAATCGGGAGCAGCGCCGCGAGCTCACCCGCCGTCGCCGGGCCGGCGGTCAAGGTCTCCAGCATCGTTCGCCGGCTCTCGTCCGCCAGTGCGCGTAGAACGGCCTCCATCGTCCGAATGTACCAACACGGTTACGTAACTGTCAAGGTACATAAGTGCAACCAGGCCGAACGTCCAACCGTGTCCAACTGTGGTTCTCCGTACCCACCCAGCCCCCCGCGCACGCGCTAGGGCGACTCGACGGCGATCCAGACCCGGTTGTGGCCGACGGCGACGCCGTTGCCGACCGAGCCGGTGGGGCAGCACGGAACGTGGTGAAGGCGCGTTGCGCCGGTGATCTCGCCTGTTGTCGGGTCGACACGGACCGCTTCGGCAGAGTCGACCATCGCCGCGTAGCTCACGGTCTGGCCAATCGCTCCGATCCCCCAGATGCCGCTGGCCGAGTCGGCGGCGAGGTTGAAGACCCCCACTGCGGTGGGAAGCTTTCCCGTCACCTCGCCGCTGGTCGGATCGAGACGCGTCAGGTTGTTCACGGGCAGGCCGGTCTTCGTATCCACTGTCGAACTGCCGATCCAGTACGAGCCGAAGCCGGCCGCCCAGTTCGCCGAACCGCCCATCTGTTGGGTGTTGATCGACGCGTTCGTGGCGACCGGCGTGTAGGACTTGGATGTCAGATCCACCGTTCCGACCGACTGGTCAGGATTGCGGATCGCAGCCAGCTCGCCGCCGCTGTAGCGGAGGCCGTAACAGGTGAGGCTCGGTGGGTAGCCCGCCGCAGGCGGCAGCCGCAGCGTGCGAAGAACGTTTCCGCCTGCCGGGTCGATGACGGCAACGTCTCGGCCCTGTGACACCCACACGTTCCGACCGTTCCCGGTGACGTACGAGAAGCACGGGGTTCCGTCGAGGCCCGTGTGGGTGGTCGCAGAAGGTCTCCAGAGCGCGATCTTGGTTACGCCGCTGCTGTCGATCTCGTCGACCCCTCCGGCGAAGGCGATCCATTCCGTGTCGCCGGTGGCGTACTGACTGTCGGGGTCACCGTCGAGCCCCACTGTTTGAACGACCTTGAGCGTGCTCGGGTCGATGGCGGTTGCTGTTCGCGCCGACCTGTTCAGCACCCAGATCCTGGCCCCGCCCGCGCCCACGTCGGTGGGGCCGAATCCGAGAGGCACGTCGCCGACCGGTTTGCCCGCCTTCGGGTCGATGACGACGATCGAGTTTGCGACCAGCCGCACCGGCTTCGCTGACGCGGGCCGGGTCACGAGCAATACACCTGCCGCCGCGGCGCAGGCGACGAGCAAGACGCCCAGCACGAGGCCGATCCGAGCGCGACGGCTGCGGTCGCGCGGCAGTGTCCGCGGCGGCGGAAACCGCTCCTGCAGCCCGGCCACGACGACCTGATAGAGCCGCACCGGCTCGTCGATGTCCTTCAACCGGTGCACACCAAGGTCACGCGTCGATACCCCCGCCGGCAGGTCGTCCGCCACCAGCGCACGTGCCGTCTCCGACAGCAGCACCTGCCCGCCGTGCGCCGCCGCACCGACCCGGGCGGCCCGATGCACGCCGATACCGACATACCCGTGCCCGCTTGCCTTCGGCTCGCCGCTGTGCAACCCCATGCGCACGCGCAGCCGCACCCCTTCCGGCCACTCGTGCGCTTCCAGCTCACGCTGCGCCTCGGTTGCAGCCGACAGAGCCTCACGGGCGGAACCGAATGCGCAGAACAACGCGTCCCCCTGCGTGTCCACCACTCGGCCCCCATGCGTCGTCACTGCGGCGCTCAACAGCCTCGTGTGCTCCGCCAGCAGGATCTCGTAGTGGTCACGGCCAAGCCGCTTGAGCAGCTCGGTCGACCCCTCGATGTCGGTGAACAGGAAGGTGACCGTGCCGCTCGAACGCTCACGAGGCACGGGCCGGTTGTACCACGCTCCTGTTCGCTCTCCAACTGCGGACGCCCTCGCCTAGCGGCCGCAAAAGACGTCCGGCGGATGTTCGGGTGTTAAGGTGCCCCCGTCTGGGGAGGGAGAGCACGTGAAGCGCTTGCTCATCGCACTCGGTGCAGCCTCGGTGCTGCTCGCTTCGGTTGCGACCGCGGGAACCGCGCCGAAGGTGTCGTTCGCGAAGTTGACTCCCACCGTCGTGACGGGCTCGGGGTTCGCGGCCGGCAGGCCGGTCCGGGTGAAGGTGACATGGCAAGGCGGGAACCTGCTCAAGGTCGTGCAGGTCGGCCCGAGTGGTCGATTCACCGCTCGGTGGGCGTCGTCGGTCGTTGTGTATCGGTGCCACGGCCTGACCGTGTCTGCGACCCAGGCCGGCAGGGCGCCCGTCTCCGCGAGGCCGGCCGGCACGAAGACGTGCGGCGTGATCGTCGCTCCGCTCGGCTGACCGCTCCTGCGACGGTAGTCAGTTGAATATCGGGCCGGGATCGCACAGGATGCGGCTGAACCAGCGGCTCCGTTCAAGCCGCGCCACCAATCCTCAAGGGGGGAAACGTTGAGACGAATCGCCAAGCGGCGCGCTCTGGTCGCGCTTGGAGTTGCACTCGTCGGAATCCTGATCGCCGTCGCTGCCTTCGCGGGCAGCGCTCGGGGCAACCACACTGCTCTTCGCGGCGCAATGACACCCGCCGTCGGAGCTCATCCGAAGTGGGCGTACATCGGCAACGTCTCGACGCAGCCGGCGCTCACGGTGTTCGGCTGCCAGACGAGGCCGATCACCAGCCCGCAGTCGTCGTGCTACGGCCCCGATCAGATTCAGCGGGCTTACGGCATCAAATCCTTCCTCGACAACGGCCAGAACGGCGCAGGCCGGACGATCGTGATCATCGACGCATTCGGTAGCCCGACGATCACCGGCGACCTCGCGCTCTTCGACTCCGCGTTCGCCCTGCCCGCACCGAACTTCACGAGGATCGACATGCCCGGGCTGGCGCCGTTCGATCCGACGAACGCCGACCAGGTGGGCTGGTCGGCCGAGACGTCGCTCGACGTCGAATGGGCGCACGCCGTTGCCCCGGGCGCGAACATCGTGCTCGTGGTCGCGAAGTCGGACAACGACTCGGACATCCTCGATGCGACCCAGTACGTCCTCGACCACAACCTCGGCGACGTGGTCTCTCAGAGCTACGGCGAGGGCGAACAGTGCATGGATCCAGCACTGGTCGCACGTCAGCACAAGATCTTCGACGGTCTCTCGGCCAAGGGAGTGACCTTGTTCGCCTCGTCCGGTGACAACGGCGCAGGACAGCCATCCTGTGACGGTTCAGGCGGGTTGTTCAAGTCTGCCAGCACGCCCGCGAGCGATCCCGACGTGACCGGCGTCGGCGGCACGCAGCTCAACGCGTCGCAGGTCGTCATCACGGGCGGCGCGATCACCAATCCAGGCGGGACGTACATCGGCGAGACGACCTGGAACGAAGGCGTGGGTTCGGCCTCGGGCGGAGGCTTCTCCGTGCTGTACAAGCGCCCTGACTTCCAGGCCCCGGTCGTCAAGAACTCGAACATGCGTGCCGTGCCCGACGTTGCGTACAACGCAGCGGTCCAGGGCGGCGTGATCGCGTTCTGGGGCGTCCCGCTCGGCCCGGGAGCTGCATTCCGCTTCGGTGGGACGAGCGCAGGATCGCCGCAGTGGGCCGGCCTGATCGCGATCACCGACCAGTTGGCCGGCGGTCGCGTGGGCAACATCAACAAGACCCTGTACAAGCTGGGCAACAAGAGCCAGGGCACGTACTTCCACGACGTGACGGTCGGCGACAACTCCGTCGCGGCCGATCCGACGAAACCCGGAACACCGATCACGGGCTTCAGTGCAACCGGGGGCTTCGACGAGGCAACCGGTTGGGGCTCGCCGGTCGCCGGGGCGCTGCTGCCGGCGATCGCGAAGCCGGGCAACGGCTAGCCCTTCCGGCGGGTCCGTGAGAAACGCGAGGGCCGCCTTCGGGCGGCCCTCGCGCTTTCCGATCGATTGGGATCGGATGCGTGGGGTAGCAGCCAGGTGTGCCGTTCGGTTACCTGACGACGACGACGCTGATGGCCGTCCTCACCTTCTTCGCGGTCGCGCCGCCGCGTCCGGAGCACTCGAGCCCGTCGAACCTCGGCTACTGGCTCGGTTTCCTCGTCAACGAGCTGCCGTTCATCGCCTTCTACTGGCTGCTGGCCTCGACGGTCCTCGCGGCAGTCCAGGGTGACCTCACGTCGACCGTCGGCTCGATCGCGCTTGCCATCGCCGTCCTGGCGAGCGGGGGCCTGGTCGTCATCCTCCGACGCGGCTTACGAGCTGGGCCCACGGTCGAGTCGGCGCTGCGAGAAGCCGACCCGACCGCACGACTCTCCCGCCGCCTGCCGGTCGCACCACTCCTGTTCGCACCGTTCTCCGTGCGAAGCGGCAGCGTCGAGCGGATCGCGAACATCGAGTACGGGGATGCCGGCAGGCGGAACCTGCTCGACGTCTACAGGCACCGCGCCCATCCTTCGAACTGCCCGGTGCTCGTCCATCTGCACGGGGGAGCGTTTCGCCGCGGCCGCAAGAACAACGAGGCGCGCTTGCTGCTCTACCGGCTCGCGAGTCGCGGGTGGGTGTGCGTCAGTGCGAATTACCGGCTCGGCCCTTCCGTCCGGTACCCCGACCACCTGATCGACGCCAAGAAGGTGATCGCCTGGGTCCGCGAGCACGGGAACGAACACGGTGCCGGATCGGAGATCGTCGTCGCAGGCAGCTCGGCCGGCGCCAACCTCGCCGCGTCCCTGGCGCTCACCCCGAACGAACCGAACCTGCAGCCGGGGTTCGAGCAGGTCGACACCTCCGTCGCGGCCGCGGTGTGCCTCTACGGCTATTACGGCAGCTACGGCGGCGGGTCTTCTCTCTCCTCGCCACGGGCGCACATCCACGCAGACGCCCCACCGTTCTTCGTCGCGCACGGCGACCGCGACACGCTCGTACTCGTCGAGGACGCTCGCGCATTTGTCGGGGCGCTTTGCAGTGTCTCGACGAGCCACGTCGTCTACGCCGAGCTGCCCGGTGCGCAGCACACGTTCGACCTCTTCCGCTCTCCGCGCTTCGAGCGAGTCGTCGAGGGCGTCGAGCTGTTTGCGACCGGGTCGGTCGCCCGTCGCGGCGCGGGCTAGAGGTAGACATAGACGGCGGAGCCGTCCGGGATGTCGCCGTAGACCGTCTGGGCGATCCACATCGGGATTCGTGCACATCCGTGCGACGCCGGGTACGGCGGCACGTCCGGGTAGCCGTGCACCGCGAACCCGCGCAGGAAATAGCTCGGGTAGTAGAGCACCCAGTCGAAGCCTGCGACCTTCCGGTACACGTGCCATTCACCGAGCGGCGTGTTCCCCGTCGCACCCGTGGAGGTAGCCACGGTGAGTGCGACCTTCCCGCCGCGGACGACGAACAGCACCTGCCGGGCCTTGTCGATCTCGATGTGATCTCCGCCATAGCGCGCGCGCGGGATCTGCGCGCGCTCGAGTCGCCGCCATACGGAAGCATCGACGGCGCCTGTCCGGGAGAGGCCCTCGATCTTCTGGAACGCGTACATCGCCTCGAGGTCGTCGCTTCCGAAGAGGCCGTCGCGCTCGACCGCGTAGTGCAGTTCGGCCAGTCGGCTCTCGAGCAGGCGCACGCTGGGGCCGTGATCGCCGAGCGTGAGATCAGGGTCGACAACGTGGAGCTCGAGCGTTGCCTGCGCCGAGGCCCAGCCGCGTGCCGGCACCGACCGGGCACGCAGACGCGCGACGTGCGCGGTCCGGGTATCGACGAGCTTCGGGCCGACAACCTTGCCGGCGCTCGCCGGATGCAGGGTTGCGATCACACGTACGCGCCCGCCGACGAGCGGCGCCCCTTCAGATCTGATCGAGAGCGTCGGGATCACCTGGACCTGTACGGGTCGTGCGGCGACCCCTCCGGCCGTCGCCACCAACGCTGCCGGCCGGAGCACCCGTACTCGCAGGTTCCCGTGCGCACCGAATCTCCGGCCGGCGAGCGTCACCGGCAGCCGCGGGACCACCGTCGCGTGCAGCACGACCCATCGCCCATAGCGAGCTTTCCGTGGTGCCGTCACCCTCAGTGCGATGGACAGGATCGGCGGAGAGGCGGCCTGCCCCAGGTCGGTCGTCAACGTCGGCCGAAAGACGCCGGCCGGGAACACGTGCTGCACCGTCTGACCGGTCGCACGCACTCCGTCGCCGAAGTCCCAGGTGTAAGCAGTCGAGGCGCACGTCGTAGTGAACTGGACGGTCAGCGGAGCTCTGCCGGAGACGTTCGACGCGGTAATGCCGCAGGCGTCACCGGCGGAGGCGTGCGGGGCCGCAGTTCCGCCGAGCAGCACGAGAAGCAGAAGTCCGATTCGCCGCATCCGCCGCGCCTGAATGTACAAGCCGAGACCGACGGCAGCCTCCCGGCCCGAGATCCGCTTCGAACTACATCAGCATCGGCCGCGAGCAGCCCAGGCGCGCGCGCTCACGGCGAGGCCACCTGCCTGAAAGCTCTCGGCACAGCGCTCGCGCAACCGCTCGCGGTGCTCTGCGTCGAGGGAATCGAGATAGCTGCCCGCGGGCCCGACACCGAGGGTGAACGGGCTCCACCACTCGTCGAAGCTCGTCTGTTCGACGTGGACCGTGAGCGTCGCCTCTTCGACGTGGTGCAACCCCACTTGCCGCAGCAGCTCGGCGAGGTGCCCGCGGCGCCCGCCCGCGCGCTGAGACTCGTCGTCGACGTCCGGATCGAGCTCGCGAGCCGCCGTCCAGAAGCGGGCCAGCGGGCCGCCACCCTCGGTGAGGTCCCAGACGCAGGCGGCGACGACACCGCCGGCCCGGGTCACCCGTGCCATCTCTCCGAGGCCCACGACCGGGTCGGCCATGAAGTGGACGACGAGCTGGGCCAGTGACGCGTCGAACACCCGGTCATCGAACGGCAGCTGCTCGGCCGCCGAGCGACGGACATCGACGCCTGGATGACGGTTCCTCGCCGCCTCGACGAAGGGCTCCGAGGGATCGACCGCGGAGACGAGCTCGGCTCCCACGCGCCGTACGAGCTCGGAGGTCAGTGCGCCCGGGCCGCAGCCGACATCCAGCACGCGCTCTCCTGCCGCCACCTCCGCGAAATCGGCCAGCAGCGGCCCGAGCGGGCCGGAGTAGCGCCCCATGAACCGGTCGTAGGCATCAGCGCCCGTGAACATCCGCTCAATCTACGCCTCGAACGACTAGACTCGAACGATGCTACGCAACCTTTGGGGCAAACTGACCGGCACCGGGGACGCGGCCAAGGAGCACGAGGCCGAGTTGGAGCAGATGAGCCCGGACGAGCGTCGGTTCGCTTCCGAGAGCATGGAGGACATCGCCGCCGACAACATGGCGAGCGATCGGTACGGCGCGTGGGGCTCCCCGGGGTTCCAGGGAGATCACGACCCGCCGCCCTTCTCCTAGCTCTCAGACCGAGATCAATACGACGCCGGTGAGCGTCAGGACGATTCCTGCGCGCTGCATCGGTGCGACGCGTTCGTGCAGCACCGCTGCGGCCAGCAGCACGGTCACCACCGGGTAGAGAGAGGCCAGCACCGCCGTCAGGCTCACGAGCCCGTGGCCGGCTGACGCAGCGAAGAGCACGTTCCCGAGCGTGTCGCCCAGACCGACAGCGACGACGATCGCGAGGTTTCGCGACGACAGTCGCAGCGCCGGACGCTTCGCCGCGACCGCAGCGCCGACGATCAGGAGCGCCGTCGTGCGGAAGATGAGCGACGCCCACCAGAAGTCGACCTTCCCGGCGGCATGCATCCACGGAAAGTAGAAGCCGAAGCCGAGCGCGGCGAGGAGCGCCAGGCCGACGCCGGCCGCGATCCGCGGACGGCCCCCGCTGTGCTCGACCGATGCCAGGCCGACGCCGAGCAGTGCGCAGCCGATCCCGGCGAACTGTGACGGCGACGGGTTGTCGCCGGTGGCGATGCCGAAGACGACCGGGATCACCGCGGAGACGCCGGCGATCGGTGCGACGACGCTCATCACGCCGATCTCCATCCCGCGGTAGTAGGCGACCAGCCCGAGCATGCCGCCGATCGCCGCAAAGATCGCGAACAGGACCTGCCAGCCGGCCGGCGCGTCGCCGCGGATCACCACGGCGAGCGCCAGCGCGAGCACGCCGCCGAGCTGTCCCCAGAAGAGCACACGCAGGATGCCGAGCGTCCTGCTGAACAGAGGGCCGACGAAGTCGGAGATGCCCCACGCGAGGCTCGCGCCGAGCGCGAGCAGGAGTGGCGTCAATCGACCCGGCGCGTCTGGGCGACCGCGTCGAGCTGGTTCGCGTGGTACAGCACGGCGGCCTCGGCCGTGCGGGCGCCGCGGAGGTCGTGGTGCACGGCGACGCAGTGGAGGAGCTCGGCGAGCTGTCCCGGCGAGAGGCCGTCGGCGCGCTCTTCGATCAGGCGTAGGCCGAGGTGCACGTGCCCGAGCAGCCTTCCCTCGTCGGTCACGGCGAACGCGGGCCCGCGCCCGAGCTCGACCGTTCGGCCGACGTCGTGCACCAGTGCTGCCGCGAGCAGCAGGTCGGGGCGAAGGCGTGGATGGAGCTGGGAGGTCTCTCGACAGAGCGTCGCGACCCCGACCGTGTGCTCGAGCAGGCCTCCCGCATACGAGTGATGCTCGTCGGCCGTTGCAGGGAAGGCTGCGAGCTCTCGGTCACCGAGCACCGCACGCACCGTCCTCGTCAGTCCCGGGTGGGTGACGTCGGCGACGAGGAACTCGAGGAACCCCGCCAGCTCCTCTCCGTCACGCCGCATCGACGGTGTCAGTGAAGCCGGATCGACATCCGCCGCCTCCAGCGACCGCACGTCCAGCTGCAGGCGGTCGCGGAACTTCTCGACGCGCCCGAGCACGCGCACCGCGTCGCCTTCGCCAAAGCGGCCGTCGAGGAGCTCGACGTCCTTCCAGATGCGGGCCTCGATCGTCCCCGTGGGATCGACGAGCTCGAGGGCGAGGTACGACGCGCCCGACTTGGTGCGCAGCTTGCGCTTCAACCGCACGGCGTAGACGGCCTCGACGACCCGGTCCTCCGTCAGCTCGGCGATCGTCATGGGGAGGAGCCTATCGGCGCGTCCAGATGCGGAATCCCTCTGCGTCGCGACCGTCGCCGACCTCCTCGAGCACAGCGGCTGCTTCCTTGCGCCGCCAGCCGAGCGCACCCGCGAGGTCGGCCGCCGTGAGCTCGCCGGCACGCTCGAGCACGACCTGTGCCAGGTCGCGGCGTGCATCCTCACGACCCGGCAGACGGACGGGCAGCGGCCACTTGCGCTCCACCAGGTCGTGCGCGAGCGCCCCCCACGGCCCGTCCTGCTCGACCAGGTGGGAGCTCGTGAGCACGACTCCGTGGTGCAGTGCCACGACCGCCTTGTCGATGTCCTTCTTCGTGAGCCCGGTCGCCTCGCGGAGCTCGGGCCCCGTCAGCGGGCCGGCGTCACGCACCGTCTCGGCCACCAGCAGGGCGGTGCCCTCCGGCTCCGTGCCGTTGGCCGCGACGAGGACCGGCACGAGCCGCGGGGCCACGCACGCCACACCCGCGCGAGGTGCTTGCCGACACAGACGAGACCTGTGGCGGGCAATTCGTCCTTCGCGCCCCAGAGGAAGCTCATCTCCTCGCTCCAGCGCTCGAACGTGCCGTCGGGCCGGCGCACCGCCCAGCTGCGTTCGGGGCTCCCGTTCACCTGCTCCCAGAGCGACGGCAGGACGACGTCGGTCTTCGGCAGGAGCAGCGCGAGACCGACCTCGTCGACGAATGCTGCTGCCTCCTCCAGCGTGCGCACCATGCGGTCTAGTCTGCAGGAGTGCCCACGGTCAGGCCATTTCGCGCGCTGCGCTACGACCCGGCAGTCGCGGGCCCGCTCGGTGCGCTCGTCGCACCTCCTTACGATGTGATCTCGGCTGCGCAGCGGCTCGAGTACCTCGCGCGGAGTCCGCTACAACGTCGTGCATCTGACGCTCCCCGACTCGGAGGAGCAGGCCGCGCAGGACCTCGACGCGTGGCGCGCGCGGGGCGTGCTCGTCGAGGCGCCGGAGTCCTACTGGTGGGTCACGCAGGACTACACCGGTCCGGACGGGATCGAACGCACGCGCGAAGGCCTCGCGGCGTCGGTGCCCGCCGTCCCGTACGCGGACGGGGTCGTTCTTCCGCACGAGCGCACGCACGCAGGGCCGAAGGAAGGCCGCTTGCGCCTGCTCCGCGCGACGCGGACGCAGCTCGAGCCGATCTTCCTGCTCTACGACGACGAGCCGCTGCTCGAGCGGCCGGCGGGAGAGCCGGTGGCAGACGTGGTCGAAGGAGGCGTGCGCACGCGGATCTGGCCGGTCGATGGCGGGCGAGCTCCAGCTCGCGACGCCACTCCTGATCGCGGACGGCCATCATCGCTACGAGACCGCCGTCGCCTACCGGCAGGAGCATCCCGAGGCGACACACACGTTCGCGATTCTCGTCTCGTCGCGCGAGCCCGGGCTCGAGATCTTCCCGACCCACCGGCTCGTGCAGCAGGTGGGGGACGTGCCCGGCGAGCAGGTCGCGGCGCCCGACGGCGGCGTGACGCTCTACCGGGACGGCACGTTCACGCGGGTCGCGACCGACGACGACTTCGGCCCACGGGTCGTCGAGTCGTTCGCGCCGCAGGGCGTCTCCTACACCGCCCACGCCGACGAGGCGATCGCAACGGTCGACCGCGGCGAGGCCGCCGCCGCGTTCCTGCTGCAGCCCGTCACCGTCGAGCAGGTCGCGCGGTTCGCGCACGCCGGCGAGACGATGCCGCAGAAGTCGACGTTCTTCTACCCGAAGCTCACCTCCGGCCTTCTCTTCCATCCGGTCGGGGCAAGTGGCTGAGGACTGGCTGCAGCTCTGCCGTGCCGCGCGGGACGACGTCGCGCGGGTGCTGGCCGAGCTGCCCGGCCGCGACGAGCGCGAGCCCGTGGTCGGGCCACGGCGAGGGCGGCGACGACACGACCGCGATCGACGCCGCCGCCGAGGCGGTGATCCTCGAGCGTTTCCGCGGCGAGGACGTGAAGCTCGTGAGCGAGGAGGTGGGCGTCCTCGGCAACGGGCGGTTCACGGTTGTCGTCGACCCGATCGACGGTTCGCTGAACGCGAAGCGGGGCATCCCGTTCTTCTCGATCTCGATCGCCGTCGCCGAGGGCGACACCATGGACGATGTCGTCTTCGCGTACGTGCACGACTTCGGCACCGGCGAGGAGTGGACCGCCGCGCGCGGCGGCGGAGCCCGGCTGAACGGCCTACCGCTGACCGAGCTGCCGAAGGACGAGCTCGAGATCCTGTCCTTCGAGGCGACGACGACCGCCTACGTCTCCGAGAACGCCGCACGATTCGACGGGGTCGCGCACCGGCTGCGCATCATGGGGTCGCTCGCGATCACGCTCTGCCACCTCGCCGCCGGCCGAGTCGACGGTGTCGTCTCGCTGAAGGGGGCGCGATCGGTGGACATCGCCGCAGCGCAGCTCCTCGTGCGGGAGCGCGGCCTGTGCATCGACCTCCCGGAGTCCCCGCCGTTCGGGTCGGCGCCGCTCGATCTCGTCGCCCGTTCGCGGGTCGCTGCGGCTCTCGAACGAAGAGCTCTGCGGCCGGCTGTCGACCGCCTTGCTCGGCTGAGGCGGTACCCTCGAACCGTGCCGACCCAGGAGCAGATCCTCGCCGCGCTCGGGCGCGTGATCGACCCGGAGCTGCGGCGGCCGGTGACCGAGCTCGACATGGTGCGGGACATCTCGATCGACGGGTCCGAGGTCTCGGTCACGATCGCGCTGACGGTCGTCGGGTGCCCGCTGCGGTCGAGCTTCGAGGACCAGGTCGCGGAGCACGTGGGGACGTTGCCCGGCGTGTCGCAGGTCGCGCTTCACTTCGACGTGATGTCGCCCGACGAGCGCGCTGCTCTCACGCTGAAGCTGCGCGGCGGCGCCGAGACGAAAGGCATCCGGCTCTCGCCGAAGACGCGCGTGCTCGCCGTCGCCTCCGGCAAAGGCGGTGTCGGCAAGTCGTCGCTGGCGGTCAACCTCGCGGCGGCGCTGGCTGCGATGGGGCAAGAGGTGGGCGTGCTCGACGCCGACATCTACGGTCACTCGATCCCCCACCTGCTCGGCATCACGCAGAAGCCGATGGTCGTCGACAAGATGATCGTCCCGCCGGTCGCGCACGATCTCAGGTTGATGTCGATCGGGTTCTTCATCGACGACAACCAGCCGGTCATGTGGCGCGGCCCGATGTTGCACCGGGCGCTCGAGCAGTTTCTGCAGGATGTGCACTGGGGCGAGCTCGACGTGCTGGTCGTCGACATGCCGCCGGGGACCGGCGACGTCTCGATCTCGCTCGGGCAGTTGCTGCCGCGCGCAGAAGCGATCATCGTCACGACGCCGCAGCCGCTCGCGCAGGACGTGGCGTCACGTGCCGCGGTGATGGCGCAGAAGACCGGCATGCGCGTTGTCGGCGTGATCGAGAACATGACGTCCGAGATCTTCGGTTCGGGCGGAGGCGCCCGGCTCGCCGACGATCTCGGTGTGCCGATGCTCGGCAGCGTGCCGCTCGACGCTCGTCTGCGCGAAGCGGGCGACGCCGGCGTGCCGTTGGTGACGAGCGATCCGGAGTCCGAGCCCGCCGTGGCGATCATCGAGCTGGCACGGGCGATCGACGCGAGCCGGGCCGGCGGCTTCACGAGCGTCCTCCCGCTCGTCTCCTGACGTTGCAGCCCGAGGAGGCGCGGCCGCGGCTGGAGGCGCTCGGTTTCGCCGCCGGCGACGCAGACACGCTCGCCGCCCACTTCGTCGCCGCCGAGGCGGCCGGCCGCCCGAGTCACGGCTTCGCGCGGATCGAATGGCTCGAATCGTGGCCGGCGCTCGACGTTTCCGCGCGTCCCAGGCGGGTCGCGTCCGAGCCGGGGTACGAGCGCTGGGACGGCGACGGCGCGCTGGGCTATCTCACGCTTGCGGCCGTCGTCGCGGCTCAGCTCGCGGCCCCGCCCGACCGCGCCCGCCTCGTCGTCTGCTCGCGGACCTTCCCGACGGGCATGCTCGGCTACTGGGCGAGGCAGCTGGCGGACGGCGGCCTGGTCGCCGTGCTCACCGCCACGTCGCCACGCCGCCTGCCGCCGCCCGCAGGCGGGCCGGCGCTGACCGGCACGAATCCACTGGCGGTCGCGATCCCATCGAGTGACGGACAGCCGATCGTCGCGGATGTCTCGATGGGCGCCGTCACGCACGGCGATGTCCTCGCCGGCCTGGCCCGGCCGGACGAGCTCGTCCCGTTCGGCGGCGCCCAGGCCCACAAGTCGTTCGCGCTCGCGGTTGGTCTCCAGTTGCTCGTCGACGCCCTCGACCCGGGGGACGACTACGGCGCGGTCCTGGTCGTCGCGCAGCCGGAGGCCGATCCGGTGCCGGCGTTCCGCGAGCTGGCCGGCGGGGTACGGTTACCGGGTGATCGCGGTGCCTGAGCGCCTGCGCCGGCTTCTTCGCGGAGGCAGCGAGGGCAACGAGCGCCTCACCGCCGCCACGGCGGTCGTGCTGCTCGTGCTCCTTGCCGCCGAGGGCCTGACCCTGCTCGGGGTCAAGCAGCTGCTGCTGCCGCACGTCTTCCTCGGCTTTCTGCTGATCCCGCTCGTGCTGCTCAAGCTCGCGAGCACCGGCTGGCGGATGACGGCGTACTACCGCCGCGTCGACGACTACGTACGGCGAGGGCCGCCCGCCGTGCTCCTGCGCGTGCTCGTCGGGCCGCTCGTCGTCGTGTCCACGATCTCGCTGTTCGCGACCGGAGTCGCGGTGGTCGCTCTCGGCCGGCGGGGCCCTCTGCTCGGTCTCCACAAGGCGAGCTTCATCGTCTGGGTCGGGGCCATGTCCGTGCATGTGCTCGCTCACGTACTGAAGCTTCCACGCCTGGTTGCGCTCGACTGGTGGCGAGGCGACAGCGCAAGCGGACGCCGTGTACGGCAGTTCGTGCTCGCCGGCGCAGTCGTGATGGGTCTCGTCGTCGCGGTTGCTTCGATTCCGCTCGCCGATCACTGGCAGGACCGCACGACGAGCGTCGTCGGCCTCGACGCACGCTAGCTCGCGCGTACCGCCGGAAAGCCCTGCTCGCCGCGGATCGAAGCGAAGTCGCTGTCGCCGCGCGCGTGCTCGGCCCACTTCGGCTCGAGCGCGACCGCACGTTGCAGGTGCAGCAGCGCATCGACATCGCGGCCGCCGCGAGCCTCCATGCAAGCCAGGTTGTAGAGGAGCGCCGGATGCTCGGGTCGTTCGACGAGAGCCTCTTCGTGGATGCGGATCGCCTCGGGCCAGTCCTCGCGGTTCGCGGCCGGAACGGCGGCGAACATCGCCTCCCACGGCGAGACCTCGTGCGCGCGCGCCCGGCTTCCCGCCGAATGCGAGCACCACCGTGTCCGCGTCGACGGCGACCGCGCCGCGTTTCAGAGCCGGGTCACGCACGAACACGAGCTGTCCGGCGTTCAGCTCGTGCTCGTTGTCGTCGATCGTGAAGATCGCGCGGCCGCGGAGCACGAAGTAGATCTCCTCGTGCCCGAGCTGGCCCTCGGTGTGGGTCTCGACGATCGGCGAACCGGCCTCGAGGGCGGTGTATGCGTTGACGCCGAAGGCGCGGATGTCGAAGCGACGCCGGATCGGACGCCACACGAAGCCGTCGGGCATCTCGACTCGGTCGAGCTCGTCGACGTGCGTCCAGCTCATCGGGCCAACTCCGCGTAACGCGCGTCCTCGCGCAGCGAAGCGAGGTCGTCATCGTCGGCGGCGTACTCGACAACCTCGCGGTTCGCGGCGATTGCGCGCTGCAGGTGGTCGAAGGCGGCATCGGTCTCGCCCGCAAGCGCCTCGAAGCACGCCGCGTTGTACTGGCCTTGCCATGCGTCGGGCTCGCGCTCGAGTGCCTCTTGCATCGTCTTGCGAGCCCGGTCGGTCTCGCCGTCCCGCAGAAGCGCGAACGCCACGTAGAAGTCCTCCCAGCCCGACGGCGTGAAGGCCTTGCCGGCCTCGGCGCCGCACGCGAGCGCGATCGTTCCGGGCACGACGGCAGTCGCGGAGCGGAACGTTCCGGGCCGCGCGTGCACGAGCGTGCCCGGTCGGTGCGTCGAATGTCTCCTCTCCGAGCGTGAAGCGTGCAGTGCCGCGCACGATGACGTACAGCTCTTCCGTGCCGCTCTCCTCGCGGTGCGGCTCGATCAGCTGATCCCCCGCCTGCTCGGCCTCCCAGGCGTTGAGCCCGAAGGGCCGGAAGTCGAGCCTGCGCCGCAGCGGCCGCAGGAGGAGCGTGCCGTCCGTCGACCGCAGCCGGTCCAGGTCGTCCAGACCGAGAATCTCGTAACCCGAGCCGCTCTTGGGCGGCTCCGTCGAGCCTACGCCGCTCTTCTCCGCTCCGGCGCCGGCTGAGCCGGCACCTTCGCTCTTGGGCGGCTCCGTCGAGCCTACGCCGCTCTTCTCCGCTCCGGCGCCGGCTGAGCCGGCACCTCCGCTCTTGGGCGGCTCCGTCGAGCCTACGCCGCTCATCGCGCCCGCAGCTCTGCGAGCACGACCGGGTCGATCCGGTCGACGCCGTCCACTCGCTCCTCGAGGTTCTCCGTGCCCGACCATGTCGCCGAGGGCGCGCTCGAGACCCCCGTCGTAGCCGAGCGCGTGCAGCCGTTGGACGAGCTCTGCGCGCAGCTCGTCGTCGACCTCGACCCATTGCGCGCTCGGGGTCTTGCCGAAGAGCAGCGAGTGGAGTTCGTACAGCCGGGCCAGCTCGGCGACGGGCTGCTCGTGGTCATCCACCCGCAGGTCGACGAGCACGTCGCTCAGCCTGGCGTAGCCTCCGTCACGCTCGACCACGAGCAGCGCGGCCGACTGCTGGCCGCGGCGGTCTCCTCCCGCCGCCTGCGCGGCCGCGACGCACTCGAGCAGTCGTTCGGCCAGTGGGCGGCCTGCCGTTGCCTCGAACGTCGAGGCCAGGACCGACACGGTCTCTGCTCCGACCAGGATGTTGCCCTGGGCCGCAAAGCCCGGGCCGGCGAGGCCGCCGGCCCAGTCCATGCATTCACTGCCCGTGAAGGTCGCGCTGCCGCCGGTCGCGTCGACGACACCAAGCTGACGGTGTTCACGCTCGGCATCGGCAGCTGTGAGACGCTCGACCACCTCCTCGGCACTCGACCCGCCGCGCAGCAGTGCGAGCCCGTCCGAGCCGTAACGCGGGTTCGCATACGCCTGGGTCGCGATCGCGCCCACTCCGGGCTCCGCCCAGGGGACGACCGATCCGACCGCGAGGAACTTGGACTGGGTCGCGACGCCCCACTGCCCTGCCTCGAGGTCGCACGCCGCGATCGAGTAGGTCGCGACGACGGGGGCGTTCCTAGCCATAGGTCAGCTCGGTGAGGTCGAGCTCGAGCAGCGCCGGGTCGGTGACGAGGGCGCACGCGACCTCGGGCCGCGCAAGGGCCGCCTTGATCTCCTCCGGGGTGCGCGTCCGGATGACGACCGGCCGGCCGCGCTCGTGCGCGGCCTGCAGCGCGTCGATCTCGACCGCATCCAGCACGAGCGCGTCGTCGAGCTCGAGGTCGCCCTCGAGCGCGATCTCCGGCACCCGCCGCCCGGTCGCCCCGAACCAGCGCTCTCTCACAGCTCGACCGTGTCCCCGGGCTCGATGCGATCGACCTGCGACCGGGTGAGCTTGGCAAGCGCGTCCGGGGTTCCGGTGAGGAGCGGGAAGGTCCCCCAGTGGCACGGCACGCAGCGCGGATTGCCGAGCAGCTCCAGCGCCAGCGCGGCCTCTTCCGGTCCCATCGTGAAGTGATCGCCGATCGGCAGCACCGCCACCTGTGGCCGGTACAGCCGTTCGATCAGCTGCATGTCGCCGAAGACGCACGTGTCACCTGCGAAGTAGATCGAGGTGCTCTCGGCGCGGATGACGAACCCCGCCGGCTCGCCCGTGTAGGTGCCGTCGGGCGCCGAGCTCGAATGGAATGCGTTCGTCAGCGTGAAGCGGACGCCGTCGAGCTCGACCGTCCCGCCCTTGTTGAACGCGATGCCCGCGTCGTCTGCGACGCCGTTCGCGGAGAGCCACCCGATCAGTTCGACCATTCCGACCACCGGGCAGCCAAGCTTCTGCTGGAGCGAGACCACGTCGCCGGCGTGATCGCCATGCCCGTGCGTGACCGCGATCACGTCGGCCCGCTCGGGGTCGCGCTCCGAGTCCGGGCAGGTCGGCCCACTGAGCCACGGGTCGACGTAGATGCGCTTGCCGCCGTCGGTGTCGAGCCGGAACGACGCGTGCCCCAGCCATGTCAACGTTGCCATCGATTCGTTCCTTTTCGCCGGGTTCTGGACGCAATGAGCATAGAAGGACCGTCCGGCCCGAGGGCGAAGCTAGGTGCTCGTGGGACGTCGAGCGCTTCCGGCTCTCCTCGCGATCATCGCGGCGGTGGCCGATGCCCGTGGCGCACATGGGGTGGCCTTCGACGCGCTGCTCGCGGCGGTCCCGGTCACAGCGGTCGTCGGGCTCGTCTGCTTCGGCGAGTACCTGGAGGAGCGGCCCGGCTCGCTGGCGGGTTTCCAGTCGCTGCTCTGGGGCCTGGCGCTCGCCTTTCTCGTGCTCTCGTGCGCCGCCCGTTCTCCGGCGGCCCAGACGCAGACGCTGCCGACGCTCGGAGCGTCGGCGCTCGTCGCCTGCCTCGTCGTGTTCGGGCTCAAGGTCGTGCTGGCCGGCGTGCCGTTCGTGCGGCGCCTGGCTCTGCAGCCGGCGAAGCCCTAGGAGACCTCCTACAGCGGCAGCGCGTCCGCGGCCGAGCGCGCCACGTCGATCAGCGGCTGCACGGCGAAGAACGAGCCGATCGTGACGACGACGCAGATCGTGACGCCGAGGCCGAGCAAGAGCTCACGTGGCGGCGAGCCGCCGGCCGGCGCGAGCTGCAGTTCCGCTGCGTCGCGGAAATACATCGCCCGGACGATTCCGAGGTAGTAGTAGGCCGAGATCATCGTGGCGATCACGCCTGCGACGATCAGCCACCAGAAGCCGCGATCGTAGGCCGCGGCGAAGACGTAGAACTTGGCGATGAAGCCGCCGGTGAGCGGGAAGCCGAGCATCCCGAGCAGGAAGACCCACATCGAGACCCCGAGGAACGGCCTCTCCCACCCGAAGCCTGCGAGGTTCTGGAGCGTGACCGGCGCGCCAAGCTCGCGTTCGCGTGCAGCGACGACGGCGAATGCACCAAGTGACATCGCCGCATACGGGATGAGGTAGAACATCAGCGCCTCCTCGCCCAGCCGGCTCGCAGCCGCGATCGCGATCAGCATGAAGCCTGCGTGGGAGATCGACGAGTAGGCGAGGATCCGCTTCACATTCAGCTGCACGAGCGCGCCGATGTTTCCCCAGGCGAGCGAGATGCAGGCGATCACTGCGATCGCATAGCGCCAGAGATGCTCGTCCTGCGGGAACGCGGTGACGAGCACGCGATAGGTGACGGCGAGCGCGGCGATCTTCGTCGCCGATCCCATGAAGGCGGTCACGGGCGTCGGTGCGCCCTGGTACACGTCCGGGGTCCACATGTGGAACGGCGCCGCCGACGACTTGAACGCGAGCCCGACGATGATCATCGCGAGCCCGACGACGAGCATGGAGGCGCTGCCGTGGCCGTACGCCCCGATCTTGTCGAAGGACAGCTGGCCGGTCTGCCCGTAGACGAGGGCCGACCCGAAGAGCAGGGTGGCCGAGCCGACAGCGCCGACGACCAGGTACTTGAGGCCTGCCTCGAGCGATCCGATCAGGTCGATGTCGATCGCCGTCAGCACGTAGAGCCCGATCGAGAACCACTCGAGGCCGAGGAAGAGCGTCAGGAGGCTCGCCGCCTGCACGAAGAACGCCATCCCGGCGCCGGCAGCCGTCAGGAGCGCGAAGTACTCGGCGATGTGCTCGTCGCGCATGCGCTCCCGATAGGCGATCAGCACGGCAACGCCGCCCGCTGCGGCGATCAAGACCTGCGCGAGCGCCGCCCAGCGGTCGCGGTACAGGGAGTCGTCGATGATCGTCGTCGCGACCGGGCTCCGCACATCCACGAGCACCGCGAAGACGAACGCGGCCACGAACCCTGCGAACCCGATCGACGCCGAGACGGCGCGGCGAGGCCCGACCGGGACGAAGACCGCAACCATCAGCAGCAGCGCGGCCGCTGCGAGCAGCGACAGCGACGGCGAGATCGCGAACCAGTCGACGTGCGGCTTGACGATCACTTGCCGAGCCCCTCCACGATCGTCGTGCTCGCCTGGTTGCCGCGAGACGCGTGCCCGGAGATGAGGTTCGGCCACGCCGACAGGCCGAGGAGGCAGACAACGAGCGGCACGACCACCGCCAGCTCGCCGAGGCGGAGGTCGAGCGCGGCGTCGGAGACCGCCGGGCCGGGCTCCTGGTGCAGGACGCCGGAGATCGCGCGCAGCATGTACATCGCCGCCAGCACGATCCCTGTGGCGCCGATCACCGCCCACACCCAGCCCTGCTGGAACACACCGGCCAGGATCAGGAACTCGCCTGCGAACGACGTCGACAGCGGCACGGCCAGCGCGATCACCCCCGTCGTCATCACGACGGTCGCGAGCGCGGGCCGGCCACGCGCCATGCCGCCGAGCCGCGAGAACTCGCCGGTGGACGTCCGACGCTCGACCATCCCGGCGAGCAGGAAGAGCGAGGCGGAGATCAGCGCGTGATTCACGATCTGCAGGACGGCGCCGTCGAAGCCGAGATTGTTGAAGGCGAAGAGCCCGAGCACGATCAGGCCCGCCTGCGAGAGCGACGAGTACATCACGACACCGCGGAAATCGGGAGCGCGGAACGCGAGCAACGAGCCGTAGACCAGTGAGATCGACGCGAGTACGAGAAGCACGTACCGCCAGTCGTGCGCAACAGTCGGGAACTTCGGGATCGCGATCCGGAGCAGGCCGTACAGGCCTGCTTTGCCGACGACGCCGGAGAGCACGCCGGCCACCTCGGGCGGCGACTCACGGTAGGTGATCGGAAGCCAGCCGTGGAACGGGAAGAGGGGTGACTTGATCGCAAACGCGACGACGAAGCCGAGGAAGAGCCAGGTCGAGGAGCTCGTGCCCATCGTGGTCAGGTCGAATGTCCCTTGTTGCAGGCCCAGGACGATGATCGCGGCGAGCATGAGCAGCGAGCCGACGACCGTGTAGACGACGAAGGTGATCGTCGCACGCATGCGGTTCGGGCCGCCCCAGACGCCGATCAGGATGTAGAGCGGGATCAGCATGGCCTCGAAGAAGGCGTAGAAGAGCAGCAGATCCTGCGCGGTGAACACGCCCACGATCGCCCCCGTCAGGAACAGCATCAGCGCGAAGTAGGCCCGGCCGCGGTCGCGCCCGACCCACCAGCCGTAGATCGTGCAGGCCGCCATCACGACGACGGTCATGCCGACGAACCAGACCGAGTACGTGTACTGGCCGATGTGGTAGCTGATGCCGAACTCGTGGAACCATGGCCGGTCCTGGGCGAACTGGAGTGCGGGCGAGTTGAAGTCGAACTTCGCAGCGCTCGTGATCCAGAAGCCGATCTCGAGCAGCGAGATCAGAGCAGCGAGCGACCCGAGCCAGTACGAGGTCAGCGGCGCGACCGCTACCAGGAGCGCCCCGGCGAACGGCAGGAGGATGAGGATCGTCGTCAGCCAGTCGTTCATCAGCGGGCCGCCAGAAAGACGACGGTGAGAATCGCGAGGCCGCCTGCAAGCGCGAGCGCGTACGAGCGGACGAGTCCCGTCTGCGCGAATGAGAGCTCGCGCGACCCGAGGCCGACGGCGCCGGCGACGGCGCTCAGCGAGCCGGCGATCAGCGGCTGTTCGACGAACGCGTACAGGCCGCGCGCGGCCGCGTCGGAGCCGCGGTACCAGATGAGGTCATAGAGCTCGTCCCAGTAGAACTTGTGCTCGAACAACCTCACCGGGTGCGGCGCCTTGACGCGCTTCGCGGCGTAGATCGTCCACGCGACGAAGATGCCCGCGAGCCCGCAGGCGACCGACACGACCATGGTGATGTACTCCTGCGTGTTCGTCGGCTCGACGATCGCTGCGGCGACGGGGTCGAGCCACGTCGAGAACGGCGTCCAGAACGGCGAGAACTGGATGAACCCGGCCACGGTCGAGAGCACGGCCAGCACGCCCACCGTCCACCGCATCGACAGCGGGCCTTCTTGTCCGTGATGGGCGTGGAAGTGCTCGCGCGCGAAGGCGGTCGGCTCGCCGGTGAAGACGATGAAATAGAGCCGGAACGCGTAGAGGCCGGTCAGGAACGCCCCGACGAGGCAGGCGATGTAGATCAGGTCGCCGTACCACCCGCCGTGACCGAGGGCCGCGGAGATGATCGGGTCCTTCGAGAAGAAGCCCGCGAACGGCGGGATGCCGACGAGCGCGAGCGAGCCGATCAGGAACACGATCTTCGTGAACGGCATCAGCTTTCCGATCCCCGCCAGCTTGCGGATGTCCTGCTCGCCGGTGATTGCGTGAATGGCGATTCCGGCGGCGAGGAAGAGCAGCGCCTTGAAGAACGCATGCATCATCAAGTGGAACATTGCGAACGGGTAGGCGCCGAGGCCCGCTCCCACGAACATGTACCCGATCTGCGACATGGTCGAATAGGCGATCACGCGCTTGATGTCGGTCTGCACGAGCGCGATCAGGCCGGCCATGACGAGCGTGGCCGCGCCCAGACCCGCAGCGAGATCCTGGATCACGTACGCGTTCTCGAACAGCGGGTGACAGCGGACGATGAGATAGACGCCCGCGGTGACCATCGTCGCTGCATGGATGAGGGCACTGACCGGGGTCGGGCCTTCCATCGCGTCCGGGAGCCACGTGTGCAGAGGCAGCTGTGCAGACTTCGCGAGCGCTCCGCCGAGCAGCCCGAGCGCGATCAGGTTCGCCACCGTTCCGCCGACGGGTGCGGCCGCAAACACGCCCGCGTAGCCGAGTTGTCCGGTGTGCTCGATCAAGAGGAACAGGGCGAGCGCGATCGTCGCGTCGCCGAACGCATTCATCACGAACGCCTTCTTCGCCGCCGCGATCGCGGACGGGCGGTCCTGGTAGAAGCCGATCAAGAGGTAGCTCGAGAGGCCGACCATGCCCCAGCCTGCGAGCAGGATGAGCAGGTTGCCGCCCTCGACGAGCAGCAGCATCGAGAAGACGAACAGCGACATGTAGGCGAAGTACCGCCGCTCCTCGTCCTCGCCGTCCATGTAACCGACCGAGTAGGCGACGATCAGCGAACCGACGCCGGAGATGATCAGCATCATCACGACCGAGAGCTGGTCGACGAGAAGCGAGAGGCCGAAGTGGTACTGCCCCGCGCTGAGCCAGGTCCACGAGGTCGTCGTGCTCCCGCGCGAGCCAGGGCTCTTGCTCCACATCTCCACGAACACGACGACGGCCGCCGCAAATGCCCCGATCGTCGTCAGGGTCGAGACGTACGCCGCCGCCCTGCGCGTGACGGCGGTCCCGGCCAGAGTGATCGCGACCGCGGAGGCAAGCGGCAGCAGCAGGCAGATCCAGGCGGCTGCTGCCATCTACCCGCGCAGCGTCCTGAGCTTGTCGACGTCGAGCTCGACGTGACGACGGCCCATCGCAACGATCAGACCGAGGCCGACGACGACCTCCGAGGCGGCGACGGCCATCACCGAGATGGCGAACACCTGGCCGTCCTCGCCTCCGTGCAGGCGTGAGAACGCGATCAGCAGCAGGTTGGCCGAGTTGAGCATGATCTCGACCGAGAGCAGGATGATCAGCGGGTTCCGGCGCAGCATCACGCCGAGGGCGCCGATCGAGAAGAGCAGCCCGGCGAGGACGACGTACCACCCGATCTCAGGTCCGTGCATCGCCCTCGATCCTCCGCGCGTGAGAGCCGAGCACGACGCCGCCGACGGCTGCGACCAGGAGCACGATCGACGTCACCTCGAACGCGATGAGCTGGTCGGTGAGAAACAGGCGGCCGATCGACTCCGGGGAGCCGAACGCACGGTTGATGTGCTTCGGCTGAGACAGGAAGCCGCCTGCGCCGAGCCCGACGACGACGCAGACTTCGGCGAGGATCGCGGCGCCGGCGAGCACGGCACCGACGATCTGCCATGACGGGCCGCCGGACCACGGCGATTCGTCCGTGCGATCGCCGAGGTAGGCGATCACGAACAGGAACATCACCATCACTGCGCCGCCGTAGACGAGCACCTGGGCCGCTGCGACGAACTCGCCGGAGAGGAGCAGGTAGAGCACCGCGAGCGAGGCGAGGTTCGCGATCAGCGAGAGCGCCGAATAGAACGGGTTCGAGAAGCTGACGACGGCGAGCGCGCTCGCCAGGCAGGCGAATGCGGCGACGAACCACACGACCCACACCAGGAAGTTCGCCACTAGCTGTGGTCCTTGTAGTAGGGGATCGGTGTGTCGTAGAGGTCGGCGTCGGCGACGGGCACGCGCTTGATCGGCGGGGCGAGCAGCATGTCCTTCGTGTAGATCAGGTCGTCGCGGTTGTACTCGGAGATCTCGAAGTCGTTGCCGAGCGTGATCGCGTCGAACGGGCAGGCGAGCTCGCAGTAGCCGCAGAAGATGCAGCGGGACATGTTGATCTCGTAGATGCGCGCGTAGCGCTCGCCTGCCGAGACGCGGTTCTCGGCAGTGTTCTCCGCAGGCACGACGCGGATGCAGTCGGCCGGGCAGGCGGCTGCGCACAAGGAGCAGCCGACGCACTTCTCGAGGCCGTTCTCGTGCAGGTTCAGACGGTGGCGGCCGCGGTAGCGCGGATACACCGGGCGCTTGTATTCCGGGTACTGCTGCGTGATCGGCTTCTTGAAGACCTGCTTCAGCGTCACCCCGAAGCCCTTGAGGGTGTTCGGAACGACAAAGCTCATGAGACCGCCACCACGAAGAACGCCGTGATCAGGGCGTTGACGGTTGCGATCGGGAGCAGCACCTTCCAGCCGAAGCGCATCAGCTGGTCGTAGCGCAGGCGCGGCTGAGAGGCGCGCAACCAGATGAAGAGGATGATGAAGGTGAACAGCTTCAGCACGAACCAGATCGGGCCGAACTTGTCGAGCGAGGGGACCCACGGGAAGTGGTAGCCGTCGAAGAAGAGCGTCACGCAGAGGCCGGAGAGCACGAGCATGTTGATGTACTCGGCTGCCTGGAAGAGCCCCCAGCGCATCCCCGAGTACTCGGTGTGGTACCCGGCGACGAGCTCCGTGTCGGCCTCGGGCAAGTCGAACGGCGGCCGCGACGTCTCGGCGACGCCGCCGAGCATGAAGACGCACAGGCCGACGAACTGCGGGATGAAGAACCAGACGGTCGCTTGCTGCTTGTCGACGATCGCCTGCAGGTTCAGCGATTGGCCCATCAGCACGACGCCGAGAACGGAGAGCGCCAGCGAGACCTCGTACGAGACGAGCTGCGCGCAGGTGCGCATCGAGCCGAGGATCGAGTACTTCGACTCGGAGGCCCAGCCGCCGATGATGAATCCGTAGATGCCGACGGAGCCGAGCGCGAAGATGAGGATCAGCGAGATCGGCACGTTCACCACCGCACCGTTGATCTGGTAGCCCCAGAGCGTCCAGCCCGCACCGAACGGCAGAACGCTGAACGCCAGCAGCGCCGTGAACATCGAGATGACCGGCGCGATGATGTAGAGCGGCTGCTTCGCGCCCACCGGTGCGAACGCCTCCTTGCGGATCAGCTTCAGCAGGTCGGCGATCGGCACGAGCAGGCCCTTGGGGCCGGCGCGGTTCGGGCCGTAGCGGTTCTGCATCCGCCCGAGCAGCTTGCGCTCGAGCCACGTCGTCAGCGCGAAGAACACCATCACGACGTTGACCACGATCAGCGCCTTGATGATGGTGATCCACCAGGGCTCGGTCACAGCGCCGAGACCTCCACGGTCGCGTGCAGGTCGGCAGCGTCTTGCTGCGCGATCCGCACGGTGCCCGCCGCGAGATCGCGCGCGATGCGCGCGCGCAGCTCGACGGACGTCCCGTTCGACGACACGGTCACCGGCTGGCCGTTTCGGATCTTGCGTTCGTCTGCGTCTGCACGCGAGAGCTGCAGCTCGCCGGAGGGCCGCTGGAACTGCAGCTCCGGCGTGCGCTCGACGGCGGCGCCGGAGAAGAGCGGCCGGTAGGCGACCAGCCTGAGGCCCTCTGTCGGGGGCGGTTCGAGCTGCTGCGGTCCTGTGGTCGGCGGTTCCGCGCGGGGCGGCAGCGTGGCCCGCTCGCCGACCTCGCCGAAGGTGACACCGCCGAAGCACTTCTCGGAGATCTCGTCGAAGACCACCGATGCGTGCGGCGACAGGGCGACGCCGAACCGTTCGGCGAGCTTCGCGATCCACGCGAGCACGTCGGGGACCGGCGCGAGCACGGCGCGGCGCTGGCGCTGCAGCCGTCCTTCCAGGTTGATGGTCGTTCCGTCGCGCTCGAGGTAGCTCGTGCCGGGAAGCAGGAGATCGACGATCCCGCGGAAGCTGTCCTCGAACATGCCGATCCCGATCACGATCTCGGCTTCGGCGGCCATCGCGCGCACCGCCGGATCGGCCGCCGCCTCGTCGCCGGAGATGACGACGAGCCGTGGCTTCTCGTCGACCAGCTCGCCGTCTCCGGCAGCGCTCCAGGCGTCCGAGACGCCGCGTCCGTTGGGCGTGCGCGGAAGGTAGTAGACGTCCCGGGCGCCGAAGGTGATGCCGGGCTGGTCGGTGACGAGGGCATCGACGGCCCCGGTCGGCGGTGCGTACGTGATGGTTGCCCCGGCCCGGCGAGCGGCCTTCAGCCAGAGCTCGACGACGGGCGCCCGCTCGACGACGGGCTCATCACAGACGACGGCGATCGCTTTCGCGTCCCGCAGGTTCGACAGCGGCGCTCGGAACGCGTCGAGCACGTCGGGGACGCTCTCGGGCAGCACGGCGGCGTTTGCGCCGAGCCCCTCGCGCAGCAGCTTCCCGAGCGCGTAGGCCTCCTCCACCGACTCGCCGCCGGAGAGCGCCGTCACGGTGGAGGCACCGCCGGCCCTCAGCAGTTCCTCGGCCCGGTCGAGCGCGTCCTCCCATGAGAGCTCCTCGAAGCGGCGGGGGCCGGCCTTCGCGCGCGGCGAGGTGATGCGATCGCGCGCGTCGAGGTGGGCGTAGGCAAAGCGCCCCTTGTCGCACAACCAGCCCTCGTCGATCTCGGGGTGGTTGCGCGAGAGGATCCGCTTGACCTTGCCTTCACGCGTCGTGGCGGTGGTGTTGCAGCCGACCGGGCACAGGCCGCACACGGTGGGCACGTTCTGGATCTCCCACGGCCGCGCTTCGAACCGGTACTGCGTGGAGGTGAGAGCACCGACCGGGCAGAGCTCGGTCACGTTGCCGGAGAAGTGGCCGACGTACGGCTCGTCCTCGAACGTCGCGATCACGGACTGGGCGCCGCGGTTGATCGCGACGAGCTGCCCGTCCTCGGCGACCTGCTCGCTGAAGCGAGTGCAGCGGTAGCAGAGGATGCACCGCTCCCGATCGAGTGCGATCAGCGGCGAGATCGGGATCGGCTTCTCGAACGTGCGCTTCGGGAACGTCATGCGCGTGTTCCCCGGCCCGTAGCGGAACGTCAGGTCCTGCAGCGGGCACTCGCCGCCCTTGTCGCACACGGGGCAGTCGAGCGGGTGGTTGACGAGGATGAACTCGAGCGTCGAGTTCTGGCCCTCGGCGGCCTGGGCCGAGGTGCGAGCGGTCTTCACGACCATCCCGTCCTGCGCCGCGAGCGTGCACCCTGCCTGGAGCTTGGGCAGCCCCTCGACCTCGACGAGGCACATGCGGCAGGCGCCGACCGGCGGCCCGAGGCGCGGCTCGTAACAGAAGACGGGGATCTCGATCCCGGCGGCGGCGGCCGTCTCGACCATGCCCGTGCCCTTCGCCACCTGCACGGTCCGTTCGTCGATCGTGACCGTGACGAGGTCAGCCATGCGTCACCTCCAGCCCGGTCGCCGCAGGTGAATGGGCGTGCATCTGGATCGGGGCGAGCACGTGGTCGAGCGATGAGTCGCCGTGGAACGGACAACCGCCCTCGGTGATGTGGGCCTGGAACTCGTCGCGGAACTTCGCGACGTAGCTCGCGACGATGATCGCGTCCGAGTCGCCGAGCGGACAGAGGCACTTTCCGTTGATGCGGTCGCAGACGTCGAGCAGCAGGTCGAGGTCTCCCTGTGACGCGCGTCCGTCCTCCAGCTTGCGGAGGATCGCCGTCAGCCAGCGGGTGCCCTCGCGGCACGGCGTGCACTTGCCGCACGACTCGTGCTCGTAGAACTCGGAGAAGCGGATCCCGAGCTGGACGATGCAGCACCGGTCGTCCAGCACGACGATGCCCGCCGAGCCCATCGCCGTGCGCAGCTGCGCGAGCGAATCGAAGTCGTAGCCGACGTCGATCTCGTCCTTCGTCAGGATGACGGTCGACGATCCACCGGGGACGACGGCCTTGAGCTCGCGTCCGTCCGGGATGCCTCCCGCGAGGTCGTAGATGATCTCGCGCAGCGACGTGCCTGTCTCGATCTCGAAGTTGCCGCCCTTCACCACGTTGCCCGAGACCGAGACGACGCGCGAGCCGCGGGCGTTCGGGACTCCGAGCTTCGCGTACTCGGCACCGCCCATCTCGATCACCGGCGGCACGGTCGTGATCGTCTCGACGTTGTTGACGACGGTCGGCGATGCGTAGAGGCCGGAGATGGCCGGGAACGGCGGCTTCGAGCGCGGCTGGCCGCGCTTTCCCTCGAGCGACTCGAGCAGAGCCGTCTCCTCGCCGCAGATGTAGGCCCCGGCGCCGCGATGGACGACGATCGTCACGTCTCCGCGCAGCTCAGGCCGGTCCTTCAGCTCCTCGAGCGCACCGACGAGGATCTCGTACGGCCCGGAGTACTCGCCGCGGATGTAGACGAAGACCTTGTCGCAGTCGATCGCGTGCGCGGTGATCAGGCAGCCTTCGATGAACCGATGCGGGACGCGCGAGAGAATCTCGTTGTCCTTGAAGCTTCCCGGCTCGGACTCGTCGGCGTTGACGACCAGGTAGTGAGGCTTCGGCAGCTGCTCCTTCGACGGCACGAACGACCACTTGCGTCCTGCCGGGAAGAAGGCGCCGCCGCGGCCGCGCAGCTCCGAGGTGATCAGCTCCTCCGTCACTGCGGCGGGTGTCATCGCGCGCGCCTTCGCGAGCGCCGCATAGCCGCCGGTCGCCTCGTATTCAGCGAGCTCGGTCGTCGCATCGCGAAGGACGATGTCAGGCGCCACGTAGCTCCTCGATGATCGCCGGCACGTCGTCGGCCTTGACGTACGTGCGGTAGTGCTGATCGACAGCGACGATCGTGGCCCAGCCGCAGCCCCCGAGGCACTCGACCGCGCGAAGAGTGACCTTGCCGTCTGCACTCGTCTCGCCGGCCTTGCAGCCGAGGCCGCTCTCGAATGCCTCCACGACCTGTTGTGCGCCGACGACGGCGCACGAGACGTTGGTGCATACCTCCACGAGGTGCTCGCCGATCGGCGTCAGGTGGAACTGGTCGTAGAACGACGCGATCGAGTGCACGTAGGCGGGCGTCTCGTCGAGAGCGTCGGCGACCTCACGGATGACGTCGGGGGAGAGCCAGCCGTGCTCGGCCTGCGCGAGCCGCAACGCCGGCAGCACCGCGCTCTCGGAATCGGCGGGGTACTTCGCCCGTTCGGCCTGGATCGCTTCGTAGAGCGAGGTCAACGATCCACCTCACCCATCACCGTGTCGAGGGAGCCGACGATGGCGATCATGTCGGCGATCAGCGCGTCGGTCATGCACGTCGCCGTTGCCTGCAGTGCGACGAACGACGGCGCACGGAACTTGACCCGCCACGGCCGTGGCCCCCCGTCGGAGCAGACGTAACAGCCGAGCTCGCCGCGCGGCGACTCGATCGCGAAGTAGACCTCGCCCTCGGGCACACGGAAGCCCTCGGTGACGATCTTGAAATGGTGGATCAGCGACTCCATCGACGTGTGGAGCTCCTCGCGCGGCGGCAGGACGACCTTGCGGTCGTCCGCGATCCACGGCTCGCCCTCCATGTTCTCGAGCCGGTCGAGGCATTGCTCGACGATCCGCACGGACTCTCGCATCTCCGCCATGTGCACCCGGTAGCGTGCGTAGACGTCGCCCTCGGGGAACACGGGCACGCGGAAGTCGACCTGGTGGTAGGCGAGATACGGCTCCACCTTGCGCACGTCCCAGTCGACGCCCGACGCTCGCAGCACCGGCCCGGATTGACCGAGCGCGATTGCGTCGTCTGCCGATAGGAGGCCGAGCCCCTCGGTGCGCTCGAGCCAGATCTTGTTGCGCGTCAAGAGCGTCTCGTAGTCGTCGATCGCCTTCGGCATCCAGTCGCAGAACTTGCGCGCCTCCGGGTAGAAACCGCGCGGGATGTCCTCCGCCAGGCCGCCGACCTGGAAGTACCGCGTGTGCATCCGGTAGCCCGCGACGAGCTCGAAGAGATCGAGGATCTGCTCGCGCTCGCGGAACGCGTACCAGAACATCGAGATCGCGCCCAGCTCGAGTGCCGAGGTGCCGAGCCACACGAGATGCGAGTGAATCCGGTTCAGCTCGAGCAGCAGCGTGCGCATCCAGTTCGCCTTCGGCGGGATCTCCAGCGCGAGCAGCTTCTCGACCGCGCCGACGAAGACGTACTCGTTGTTCTGGTACGAGACGTAGTCCATGCGCGGTGCGTAGGGGATCGCCTTCCACCACGTCTTCTGCTCCATGTTCTTCTCGAAGCCGGTATGCAGGTAGCCGATCACGGCGGCGAGACCGGTCACGTCTTCGCCGTAGAGGTCGACGACGAGGCGGAGCACACCGTGCGTCGACGGGTGATTCGGTCCGAAGTTGACCGTCATCACGTCACCGGTCGCCGCGATGTCCGCTGGAGTCGTCAGCACCGTCGGGATCGGATACGGGACGCGCGACCCCGTGTACACGGGCTTGTGGGAGCGCGTCGGAGCCGTCGCGGTCACGCTTCTCCCGAGAAGCGGACGGGCTCGCCGCCGATCGGATAATCCTTGCGCAGCGGATGCCCTTCCCAGTCGTCGTCGAGCAGGATCCGCTGCAGGTTCGGGTGACCCTCGAACTCGATCCCCATCAGGTCGAACTGCTCGCGCTCGTGCCAGTCCGCAGTCGGCCACACCCGGATCACGGTGGGGACCGGGTCGCCCTCCTCGGCCCACGTCTGCAGGCGGACCCTGCGCGGGCGCTCCGAGATCGAGAGCAGGTGATAGTTGATCGCGAAGCGCTTCGGCTTGCCGAGCGGCACCGCCTGGTAGCCCTGCGTCATCGGCGCGTTGATGTCGCGACCGGCCGGCGTTCCGATGTACCCCGACACCTCCTTGTCGCCCCAGCCGAGATAGTCGACCGCAGTCAGGTCCGACAGGAAGTTGAAGCCCGCTTCGTCACGCAGATACGTCGCGGCGTCGACCAGATGCTCGAGGTCGACCACGAGCGTCGTCTCCCGGTGCTTCTCCTTCTCCTCGACCAGGCCCGGCAGGTTCTCGAAATCGCTCACGAGGCCACGCTCCGCACCTCGTACGCCGGCGGCACGCCGGCGCGCACAGCCTCGTGCAGACGGACGATTCCCTCGACGAGCTGTTCCGGGCGAGGCGGGCAGCCGGGCACGTAGATGTCGACCGGCACGATCTTGTCGACCGACTGCACGATCGCGTAGTTGTTGAACATCCCGCCGGAGGATGCGCAGGCGCCCATGGCGATCACCCACTTCGGCTCGAGCATCTGGTCGTAGATCTGGCGCAGCGGCGCGGCCATCTTGTGCGACACGCGGCCGGAGACGATCAACAGGTCGGCCTGGCGCGGCGAGCCGCGGAACGGCTCCATTCCGAAGCGCGCGATGTCGTAGCGGCTCGCGACGATCGACATCATCTCGATCGCGCAGCACGCAAGGCCGAACGTGTCCGGCCACATCGAGTTCGTCTGCGCCCAAGCAACCGCCTTGGCGAGTGTCGTCAACCCGACCTTCTGCTCGAGATCGGCGACCTCGTCCTCGAACTTGGAGGGCCCCTTCGTCGGCCAGAGCAGCCGCTCGGACTTCAGCCCCGACTCGCGCAGCGGCTTCTCTAGTGCCATTCCAGGGCTCCCTTGCGCCAGATGTAGACGTAGGCGATGAAGAGGATGACCAGGAACGTCAGGAACTCGAAGAACCCGAACCACGAAAGCTCGTGCAGGATCACCGCGAGCGGGTAGAGAAACACGATCTCGATGTCGAAGAGGATGAAGAGCATCGCCGTCAGGTAGAAGCTGACGGTGAAGCGCTGCCGCTTCGGCGGCCCCTCCGAGACGCCCGACTCGAACGGGATCGTCCGGGCGCGCACGCGGCGATGCGGTCGCGTTGCGAAGACGAAGCTCCCGATCATCATCGTTGCCGGGATCATCAGGGCGAAGAGCCCGTAGATCGCAAACGGCAACCAGTCGTTGAACAAGCCTGCTGCCTCCTGAAAGGACGTCCGTCCGGCGACGGACGCTAGCAGCACGAACGACCCCGCGACGCCTGTACCCATCGGCGTTGCAGGTGTCACGAACTTCCCACGACAGGGCCTCCGGCTACACTGTGGACGATGGCGACGATCGAACAGTCCGAGACCACTGTCGTGACGCTCACCGCCCGCGCGGCCACCAAGGTGCAGGGCCTGATGGCGGCGGAGCCGGCCGGCGAGGCCGAGGTGCTCCGGATCGCGATCCAGGGCGGCGGCTGCAGCGGCTTCGAGTACGCGCTCGGCTTCGACCGCGGCGCCCAGGCCGGCGACCATGAGCTCGAGTTCCACGGTGTCAAGGTCGTCGTCGATCCGTTCAGCGCCCCGTACCTGCAGGGCTCGACGATCGACTTCCTGGAAGGCCTTCAGGAGTCGGGGTTCAAGATCGAGAATCCGAACGTCACCACCGCCTGCGGCTGCGGGCACAGCTTCCAGGTCGCCGAGGGCGAAGAGCAGCCCGAAGGCGCCGCGGGTTGCGGCTCCGGCTGCGGCCACGCTCACTGAGCGCTCGCGCGGAGCTCACTCGGGGCTAGGCTCGCCCGGTGAATGCGTCGTCTCTGAAGGTCGCCGTCGTCGGCTCCGGCCCGGCCGGTTTCTATACGGCTGACGCCCTGCTGAAGAGCGAGCAGCCCGCAGTCGCGGTCGACGTGCTCGACCGGCTCCCGACGCCGTGGGGCCTCGTGCGACTCGGCGTCGCTCCCGACCACGAGAACATCAAGGCCGTCTCACGCGCCTTCGAGAAGACGGCGGCCAGACCGGGCTTCCGGTTCCTGGGCAACGTCGAGGTAGGCGAGGCCGTCAGCCATGCGGAGCTTCTGGCTCACTACGACGCCGTGGTCTACACGGTCGGCGCCCAGACCGACCGGCGCCTGGGAATCCCCGGCGAGGACCTCCCGGGATCCTGGGCCGCGACCGAGTTCGTCGCCTGGTACAACGGCCATCCCGACTTCCAGGACTGCGTTTTCGACCTGTCCCACGAGCGGGCTGTGGTGATCGGGAACGGGAACGTGGCAATCGACTGCGCCCGGATGCTCGCACTGACGGCCGAGGAGCTCGCGCCGACGGACACGACACCCGCGGCGATCGAGGCGATCTGCGGCTCCGGCCTCGAGGAGATCGTGATGCTCGGGCGTCGCGGTCCGGTGCAGGCGGCATTCACGCCCCCCGAGCTGAAGGAGCTCGGCGAGCTGGAGGGCTCCGATGTGATCGTCGACCCCAACGATCTGCGGCTCGACGCGGCGAGCGAGCGCGCGCTGGAGGAGGACCGCGAGCGTGCCAGGCGCAACTACGAGCTGCTCGGGGAGTTCGCCGAGCGCCCGCCTGCGGGCAAACCTCGCCGAATCGTCCTCCGGTTCCTCGTCTCACCGGTGGCGATTGTCGGCGGCGACCGGGTCGAGGCGATCGAGGTGGTGCACAACGAGCTCGTCGAGGAGGACGGACGCATCGTCGCCCGCCCGACCGGCGCAACGGAGCTGATCCCGGCGGGGCTCGTTCTGCGCAGCGTCGGGTACAAGGGCATCGCGCTGCCCGGCGTCCCGTTCGATGAGGGCAGCGGGACGATCCCGAACCACGAGGGACGGGTCGTCGGAGCCGAGCGCACCTACGTCGCGGGCTGGATCAAGCGCGGCCCGAGCGGTGTGATCGGGACGAACAAGAAGGACGCGACCGAGACCGTCGAGCTGCTGCTCGACGATGCGCGGGCCGGCCGGCTGGCACACGTAGGCGGCGGGCCGTCGCTCGACGACCTGCTGGCCGGCAGAGGGGTGAAGTTCGTCGACCACTCCGGCTGGCAGGCGATCGACGCCGCCGAGCGCGCCGCCGGCGAGCCGCTCGGCCGTCCGCGGGTGAAGCTCACGGGCTGGGACGAGCTCCTGCAAACCGGCGGCGCGAGCTAGTCTTTTGCTGTGACCGACACCGTCTCCAGTCCCGAGCTGTGGGGAGGCGAGACCCGCAAGGCGATCGCCAACTTCCCCGTCTCCGGGGAGCCGATCCCCGCGCCGGTCGCGCGGTGGCTCGGCCGGATCAAGTCCGCTGCGGCCCTCGTCAACAGCGAGCTCGGCCTGCTCGACGAGGAGAAGGCGCGCCGGATCTCTGCCGCGGCCGACCGGGTCGCGAACGGCGAGCTCGACGATCAGTTTCCGATCGATGTCTTCCAGACGGGCTCGGGCACCTCGTCGAACATGAACGCCAACGAGGTGATCGCGGCGCTCGCGGGCGAGGATGTGCACGCAAACGACGACGTCAACATGGGCCAAAGCTCGAACGACGTCTTCCCGTCTGCGGTCCACCTGGCCGCGCTCGACGAGATCGTGCACGACCTGCTTCCGGCACTCGCAGGGCTCGAGACGGCCCTGCAAGCCAAGGCGGTCGAGTTCGCCGACGTCGTCAAGTCCGGCCGCACGCACTGGATGGATGCAGTCCCCGTCATGCTCGGCCAGGAGTTCGGCGGCTACGCCGCTCAGGTGCGGGAGGGCAGAGCCCGGATCGAGGCGACGCTCATGCGGCTCGGCAAGATCCCGCTCGGCGGGACGGCGGTCGGCACCGGGCTGAACACGCATCCGGAGTTCGCGGCCCGGGTGCGCGCCCACCTCACGGCCGATACGGCGCTGACCATCTCGGCGCCCGCCGATCCGTTCGAGAGCCAGGCTGCGCGCGACGGGCTCGTCGAGGCCTCCGGCGCGCTGAAGACCGTGGCCGTCAGCCTCACGAAGATCGCCAACGACCTTCGGTTCCTCGGCTCCGGGCCTCGTGCAGGGCTCGGCGAGATCTTCCTGCCCGAGCTCCAGAAGGGCTCGTCGATCATGCCGGGGAAGGTGAACCCGGTCATCCCGGAGGTGGTCACGCAGGTGGCGGCCCAGGTGATCGGGAACGATGCTGCGATCGCGATCGGCGGCCTCCAGGGCCACTTCGAGCTCAACGTCTTCGTGCCGCTGATGGCGCGGAACCTGCTCCAGTCGATCAAGCTCCTTGCCTCCGCGAGCCGCCTGCTCGACGAGAAGTGCGTCGCCGGGATCGAGGCGAACCGCGAGCAGTGCGAGACCTACGCCGAGCTGACACTGTCGGCCGCGACGGCGCTCAATCCTCACATCGGTTACGACAAGGCCAGCGAGATCGTCAAGCAGGCGGCGGCTTCGGGCCGCTCGCTGCGCGAGGTCGCGCGGGAGGCGGGTGTCCCCGACGACGTGCTCGACGAGGCGCTCGACTACCGAAAAATGGCCAATCCCCACGCCTAGCCGAACGGTTAGCGGCCGCGCTCGCGCGGTTGCCCGCCCGTTTCTTGCTGTTTAGACTCGCGCCTCGGGTCCACGTCCTTGCGCTTGCAACTTCATGTTGCGCCGCGAGACGCGTCTATTGACCGGGCTCTGCCCGGGAGGGCTAACGAAAGGGGAGCACAACGTGAGGGGTTCCGGAAAGCGCGCTCTGCGCCTGGCAATTTGCCTTGCGCTGTTGGCGCTACTGATTGCAATCGCGGCGGTCTCGGCGTTCTCGCACTCGACTCGATCGACAGTGCGGAACACCATGAGCCCGGCGATCACGGCCAGTCCGCGGTACCAGTGGGTGTCGAACGACAAGGTCGTACAAAACGGCCAGGTGTACTTCGGCTGTCAGCTTGCGTCGCCGCCGGCCGGCCCGTGTTACGGCCCGGATCAGATCCGCGCCGCATACGGCATCCAGCCGCTGCTGAACGCCGGCCATGACGGTTCGGGCCGCACGATCGCGATCATCGACGCGTTCGGCAGCCCCACGCTCGCGAATGACCTGGCGCATTTCGAAGCGCAATTCGGTCTGCCGGCCGCGGATCTCTCGGTCGTCTACCCGTCCGGCCCGCCGGCCACCGCAGATCCGAACTGGGCCGGTGAAACGACGCTCGACGTCGAGTGGTCCCACGCTGTGGCGCCGGGAGCGAAGATCCTGCTGATCATCGCGAAGTCGAACAACGACTCCGACATCCTCGCGGCGACGCAGTGGCTCGCCGACCACAACAACGCCGACGTGCTCTCCCAGAGCTACGGCGAGGCCGAATCGTGCATGGGCCAGCATCTTCTGCTGCAGCAGCACACGATCTTCGACAAGCTGACGGCAGAGGGCATCACGATCTTCGCCTCGGCCGGAGACGACGGAGCAGCTCAGCCGAGCTGCGACGGCAACTCGCTGATGAAGGTGGCCAGCACCCCGGCGAGCGACCCGGATGTCACGGGCGTCGGCGGCACGACTCTCACCGCGAACGGTGTGAGCGGTGCTTACGGCAGCGAGTCGGTCTGGAACGACACCGCCCTGCTCGGCGGCCTGGCCGAGGGTGGGAGTGGCGTGAGCAACGCGTACCAGCGCCCCGCCTACCAGACGCCGGTGATCGGGAACACGAAGATGCGGGTCGTGCCCGACGTGTCGTACAACGCCGCGGTGTTGCAGGGCGTGCTGACCTATTGGTCGGGCCCGGGCGGCACAGGGTTCTATCGCTTCGGCGGGACCAGTGCCGGTTCGCCCCAATGGGCAGGCCTGACCGCGATCGCCGATCAGATCGCCGGCGGCCGGGTGGGCTTCATCAACAAGACGCTCTATAGCCTGGGCCAGTCGAGCCAGGGGACCTACTTCCACGACACGACGACGGGCGACAACAGCGTCCCGTTCTTCGGGCCTGGAACGGGGACGCCGATCCTCGGCTACTCCGCCGCCCCCGGGTTCGACTTCGCGACGGGTTGGGGCACGCCGATTGCAAACGTGCTGATCCCGAAGCTCGCGGGTCACTGAGAGCGAAGCAGTAACCGGCGTTCAAGGGAAGACGAAGGGCCGCCCTCGGGCGGCCCTTCGTCTGGTCCGATGCCGGTCCGCGCTTACTTGTTGCTCTGCGTGGAGAGCATCCAGATCGACCGGCCGTGGGTGGCCGCGTACAGCCTTCTGTTCTTCTGATCGAAGGTCACTCCGGCCACCTCGACCTGCGGGAGCCCGCTGCCGGCGGGCCGCCAGTTGCCGTCGAAGGCGCCGTTCCGGTCCGGCGTGTCGGCGAGGACCGTGAAGTCCGTCGACACGTAGAGCGTGCCGGTCGTGGCGTCACGGGCGATGCCCGTCACCGGCAGGTCGCCGATCGGGCCGGTGCCGTTGTCGATGTCCGTCCACGTTGCGGTGAACGTCGACGGGTTGAAGTCGACCTGGAACACGTGGCCCGGGGTCGTCGGTGTGTTCGCGTTGTACCCGCTGTAGGTGATCCACGCCCGGTTCGCGTTCGTCGGGTCGACGGTGATGCCCGATACGAACCGCTGTGGCGCTGCGGTCGACGTGCTGTCGATCCGGTGGAAGGTCACCGACGGGGCAGCTGCGTTCGCGTTCAGTGAGACGAACACGCGGCCGGTGGACGTCGCAGCCCAGAGGGTGGAGTGGTCGGCGGTCGTCCTGGCGACGGCTGCGACGTCGCCGCCGGCGCGGTCGCTGCCGTACAGGTTCGACGTGAGGTCGCCCGAGGTGCCCGGCCCGCCGTTCCCGGAGGGATCGCCGAGCGGGGCGAAGTCACCACAGCCTGCCTGCCCGGCAAACGTGGTGAACTCGGGGCAGTTGGCCTCGAGGGCTGCCTTGTTGCCCCCGTTGTCCTGGGTCCGCCAGACATGCTGCAGCCCCGTGAACTGGGTGCCCGGCACGGCCGGGTCGGCGATCTCGGGCAGATAGAACGCCGAGGCCTCCTTCGGAGCACCGTTCGGCAGGAAGAAGTTCCCCGAGACGATCACCCAGGCCGTCGGGTCGCCGTTCTCGAAGTTCTCGTCGCTTCCGGGTGAGAAGAAGTTCATGAACCGGATGCTCGAGTTGCCGCTGTCATAGCCGGACTGGCCGCCGTCGCCGTAGATCGTCTGCGGCCACGAGAGCGAGTTGATCGTGCCGTTCCACGTTCCGTTGTCCTGGGTCCCGCCCATCAGGTTCGTCGGGTTGAACGGGTTCACGGCCACGCTCTGGTACTGGAGCGTCGAGAGGCCCTGGTTCAGCGTCGTGATCTGGGTGGGAACGGCGGACAGAAGCTCGGTGCAGGTGGTCGAGTACGGACCGAGGTTCGGGTTGCAGTTGGCCGACGCGTTGGTCAGCTTGCCGCTCGAGTGGACGACACCACCGTCCGAGCCCTCGAAGAAGAGCAGCGGATTCGCCGGGTCGACTGCCAGGGCATGCTGGTCGGGGTGGATCCCGGTCGTGGGATTCGTGTTGTCCCGTGTCTGGTCGGTCCACGTGCTGCCGGCGTTCTGCGAGAGCAGCACAGCGCGGCCGTTGTTGATCCCGTTCCCGAACAGGTTGTAGTCGAAGGAACCCGCGATGTAGACCATGTCGGGGTGCCCGGCAGGCGAGACGACCACGTTGTCGTACCAGCACTGCGTCTCGCAGTAGTCGTACGTCGGGTCGGCGCGGCTCGGTGTGGTGAGAGAGACGAACCCTGGATTGGCCGTCCCGTTCGTCAACTGGGCCGAGGTCTTGGTGTCGATCGAATCGCCGCGGTACACGCCCGTGTTCGAGTGCGGCGGGAACGCACCGTCGGTCTCGGTGCCGCCGTCTCCGACGTAGATCCGGGTGTGTCCGCCCGCGGTTGTGTTCAGGGCGAACTCCGTGCGTGCGGTGTTCTCGGTGGGATCCTGGGTTGCGAAGACCTGCTCCCAGGTGGAGCCGCCGTTCATCGAGCGCCAGATTCCCTGCTGGTAGGCAGCCGCGTAGATCGTGCCGTGGCTGTCCATCTCGACGTGATTCACGCCGCGGGCGCTGGCGTGCCCGTCCCAGATGAACGTGAAGCTCTGACCGCCGTTCGTCGTCTTCCAGAGGCCCCAGGGCGCCGCGTCAGGAGCGAGCGACACCGAGCCGCCGGTCACCGAGGAGACGCCGCGCACGCCGCGCGTGGTGCCGACGTACATCGTGTTGGGGTTGTTCGGATCGATGACGATCGAGGAGATCGACCGGGCGTTCATCGCGGCCGGGCTGCCGGGCAGGAGCGTCCAGCTGTTGCCGCTGTCGTGGGACACGTAGATCCCGACCCCGGCTTCGCTGTCGCCCGAGGAGTTCGGCTCGCCGGTGCCCGCAAAGAGGGTCTGCGACTTCGCGTCGTAGACCAGCGTTCCGATCGCGTTCGTGCCGAAGCCGTTGGAGAGGAAGGTCCACCTCGGGTCCGCGGCGAGCGCGTTGTCGCTCCGCCAGATGCCGCCACCGGCGGCCGCCATCCAGACCCGACAGCTGGTGAGGTTGCAGGACGGGTCGAGCGCGATCGCGGTCACGCGTCCCGACACGCCGAAATCGGAGGCCTGGTTGTCGAACACGTTCAGGACCGCCGGTTGGGTCGCCGTTGCGGGGCCGACGAGGTTCCAGCCGGTCCCGTTGGCCTTGCTGCGGCCCGCGATGTTGTTCTGGTAGTAGGACCGTTCGTTTGTGAGCACGGCAGCGGTCAAGCTGCTCGAGGGATAGGCGAGCGCCGCGATCTGCTGGCTCTCCGCGCTGGTCGGCCCGCCGAGGTTGTGCGATTTTCCGACCAGGGCGCGCGCGTCGGGATCACTCTTCAGATAGCGCGGCTGATTCGAGAGCTTGCCCTGATGCTGGGCTGCTCCGAAAGCTGCGAGCCCTGCGGCGACAAGCACGACCAGCGCGATCGCGACGATCGGCCGGCGTGATTGAAATCTCTTCACGGTCTCCCCCTTCTCCCGGCGGGTGGCCGCCGGCTCCTCGAGGCTCTGTTCGAGCCGATGCACGATCTCGCGGTTCAGGCTCCAACCCGCGTTCGCGGCGGCGGCGGTCAGGCGGTCGCGAAGCTCCCGCGGCATCCGTAAAAGAAAGCGATGCGTCTCTCCCCCGGGCACGAGCCGCAGACTCTAACTGGTTGATATCGATTCGGCAATGACAGGTTTTGCTCGTGATATCACCGTTTCGGACCTGCGGTCGGGTGGCATCATGGGGGGATGAGGCTCATGCTCGCTGTGGTCGTGCTCGGCGTCCTCGTGCCGGCCGCCTGGGGATCGTCCCGGCCGCAGGTGCGGTTGACGGGGTTCTCGCCGGCGCAGGCCGCCGGCACCGGCTTTCAGGCGCGCGAACGGGTCGTCGTCAGGGTGACCGGCGGGTCGAATCATCTGGCGCGGGCCGTTGTCACGAGTGCCCGCGGAGCGTTCGTTGCCCGTTTCGCCAGGCCGCTCGCGGCGACGGGCTGTCGCCAGCTCGTGCTCACTGCCGTCGGCGCGAACGGAGACCGTGCGGCCTGGAAGTCGCCGCCGAAGTCGTGCGGCCCCCCGCCGCAGCCGCTCGCTCCCTAGGAGGCGAGCGGGCTAGTAGGCGACCGCGCCGCGACCGGTCGCGGCGGCGTGGCGCTGCTCGTCGGCGCGGTAGCTCGACCGGACGAGCGGCCCCGAGAAGACCGAGCCGAAGCCGAGCGCCTCGCCCTGCTCGCGGAACCAGGCGAACTCGTCGGGGTGAACCCAACGGTCGATCGTCGCGTGCTTCGCGCTCGGCTGGAGGTACTGGCCGATCGTGACGACGTCCACGCCGTGCGCGCGGAGGTCGCGCAGCGTCTCGACGACCTCGTCGTTCGACTCGCCCAGGCCGACGATGATGCCGCTCTTCGTCAGCACCGGATAGTCGGCGATCTCCTTGGCGCGTTCCAGCAGCCAGAGGGCGCCGTCGTAGCTGGCCTTGCCGCCGCGCATCTTGCGATGCAGGCGCCGCACGGTCTCGATGTTGTGATTGAAGACGTCTGGCCGCGCCCCGAGGACTGTCTGCAGCGCCGCCTCCTCGACTCCGAGGAAGTCGGGTGTGAGCACCTCGATCGATGCGTCGGGCACCTTGGCCTTCAGCGCCCGGATCGTGGCCGCATAGTGGCCTGCGCCCCGGTCAGCGACGTCGTCGCGGTCGACCGACGTGACGACCACGTGCTTGAGCCCCATCTGCTTGGCTGTCTGGGCGAGGCGGAGGGGCTCCAACGGGTCGACCGGATCGCTCGGCTTGCCCGAGTTGACGTAGCAGTAGCGGCAGGCGCGGGTGCAGGTCTCGCCGAGGATCTGAAAGGTTGCCGTGCCGCGGCCCCAGCACTCGGCGATGTTGGGGCAGCGCGCCTCCTCGCAGATCGTGTTCAGCTGCGCCCCGTGGATCAGCTTCTTGACGTCGAAGTAGCTGCCGTTCGCCGACGGCGCGCGAACCTTCATCCACTCCGGCCGGCGCGGGCGGTCGGCCACGGGCAGCGACGTCTCCACGGTGGAAAGTCTAGAGGTCGAGTACGGGCGTCCGGCCGAGGAGCTGGGCGTATCGGCCTGCGAGCTCGATCAGCTCCGCGTGTGTCCCCTGCTCGACGATCCGGCCGCCGTCGAGAACGACGATCTGGTCGGCGTTCTGCACCGTCGAGAGCCGGTGCGCGATCGCGATCGTCGTGCGGCCCTCGGTGAGCTGGTCGAGCGCTGCCTGGACCTGGCGCTCGGTCTCGGTGTCCAGCGAGCTCGTCGCCTCGTCGAGGACGAGGATCGGCGGGTTGCGCAGGATCGTCCGCGCGATCGCGATCCGCTGCTTCTCCCCGCCCGAGAAGCGGTAGCCGCGCTCGCCGACGACGGTGTCGTAGCCCTCGGGCAGTCCCGCGATCAGGTCGTGGATCTGAGCGGCGTCCGCCGCGGCGGCCACCTCGCTGTCCGTCGCGTCGGGCTTCGCGAACCGAAGATTCTCGCGCACCGTCGCATGGAACAGATACGTCTCCTGTGAGACCACGCCGACAAGTGCAGCGAGCGAGGCGACCGTCAGGTCACGTACGTCGACGCCGCCGATCCGGACGCTCCCCTCGTTGACGTCGTACAGCCGGGCGGTGAGATAGCCGAGCGTCGTCTTGCCGGCCCCGGTCTCACCGACCAGTGCGGTCGTCGTTCCGGCCGGGACCGTGAACGAGACGTCGGCCAGCGTCCACGGGCCTTCGCCATAGCGAAAGGACACGTGGTCGAACTGGACGTCGCCGGCCTCGAGGAGCGCTTGTGCGCCGGGGCGCTCCTGGATCTCGATCGGCTGGTCGAGGTACTCGAAGATCCGGTCGAAGAGCGCAAGCGACGTCTGCACGTCGAGCCCGACTCCCAGCAGCGAGCCGACGGGGAAGAAGAGCCGTGCCTGCAGCGTCGTGAACGACACCAGCGTCGGGACGGAGACGGCGTTCGACCCGTGGGCGAGCGCGAGCCCGCCGAACCAGTACGTCGCCGCCGGCATGACGGCGAACGTCGTCTGGATCGTGGCCATCACCCACCGGCCCGCCATCCGCTGCCGCACTTCGAGATTCGCGAGGGTCTGCGACTCGCCCTCGAACCGGTCGGCCAGCTCGTCGGTGCGCCCCATCGTCTTCCCGAGCATGATCCCGGAGACCGAGAGCGACTCCTGAACGAGGCTCGAGATGTCGGCGAGCGTCTCCTGGGTCGACTTGGCGATCTGCCGGCGCTGCTCGCCGACGCGGCGGGTGAGGAGCACGAAGAGGGGGATCAGCGCAAAGGCGAAGAGCGCCAGCTCCCAGCTCAGGAGGATCATCCCGACCATCGTCGCGAGCACCGTCGTCACGCTCGAGACGATCGATGTCGCCGTGTTCGTGACCACGCCCTGGACGCCGCCGATGTCGTTCGAGATGCGCGACTGCACCTCGCCCGTCCGCGTCCGCGTGAAGAACGCAAGGGACAGGCGTTGCAGATGCCGGAAGACCGCCGCGCGCAGATCGTGCATCACGCGCTGCCCGACCTGGTTCGACAGGAGGGTCTGCCAGACGCCGAGCACGCCGTTGACGATCGCGATCGCGATCATCCCGGCGGCGAAGATCGAGATCTCCTTGGAGTTCTTGTCGCCGATGGCCTGCAGCAGGTCTCGCAGGAGGAAGGCCGGCACCACACCGAGCGCCGCCGAGATCAGGATCAGCGCGAGCACGACGGCGAGCCGGCGGCGGTACGGCCGGAACAGCCGCGCGATTCGCTTCAGATTCGCGCGGCGAACGGCCGGGTCCTCCGGCCGCTCGGGCGCTTCCTGATAGCCGCGGTGCCAGCCTCCGAACACGACCCCACGGTAGAGAACGCCGCTACGCTCGCGCCGTGCAGCGGGTCTGCGTGTTCTGTGGCGCGTCGAGCGGGCGGCTGCCCGCGTATGCCGAAGCGGCTCGTGCGTTCGGCGCGGCCGCGGCGGCGCGCGGGACGGGGATCGTCTACGGCGGGGGCCGTGTGGGCCTGATGGGCGCGGTCGCCGACGGGGCGTTGTCTGCGGGGGGTGAGGTGATCGGGGTGATCCCGCAAGCGCTCGTCGACCGGGAGCTCGCGCATGGAGGCCTGACCAAGCTCCATGTCGTCGGCTCGCTCCACGAGCGGAAGGCGCTGATGGCCGAGTTGGCTGACGGCTTCGCCGCCCTGCCCGGTGGGTTCGGGACGCTCGACGAGCTGCTGGAGCAGCTCACCTGGTCGCAGCTCGGGCTGCACGACAAGCCGGTGGGGCTGTTGGACGTCGAGGAGTACTGGCTGCCTCTGATCGCGCTTGCGCGGCATGCGACCGCCGAGGCGTTCGTTCGCGAATCCGACCTGGCGGCGATCGCGGTTGCGACCGACGCGCCGGCACTGCTGGACCGGCTCGAGCGGCTGACGCGCGAGGAGCGGCCGCGCCCGAAGTGGTCGGGCCCGCCCGAGCCGTAGCGCGCGGCCGGCTAGATCGAGCCCACGAGCACGCCGATGGCGATCGCAGTGCCGACTGAGGCCGCGGCGACCACCCCGACCCAGGCGAGCAGGCGAAGAGTTGCGTCCATCCGCAGATGATCGGCAGGTGGCCGGACGGAGAACCTCAGCCGGTGGCGGCGAGCGCCTGCACGTCCGAGTACGCAAGCCCGAACACGTCGGCCAGCGCCTGCGCTGCCGCAGGACGGACGTCGTCCACCTGCAACGGCCGGCCGAGCTCGTGCGCCATCGAGGTGAACACGTGGCCGTCGAGCCCGCAGGCGGTGATCCAGTCCGTGAACGGCGCCGGGTCGAGATCGACGTTCAAGGCGTAGCCGTGGGTCGAGATCCATCTCGTCAGGTGGATCCCGATCGATGCGATCTTCCGCGGCGGCGACTCGAGCCAGACCCCGGTGAGCCCTTCGATGCATCGTGCCCTCGAGCCCAAACGCCGCCAGCGTCTGGACGATTGCCGATTCGAGGTCCCTGCAGTACCGCTTCACGTCCTGGCCGTGCCGGGTCAGGTCGAAGATCGGGTAGCAGACCAGTTGCCCCGGTGCGTGGTAGGTGGACTTTCCGCCGCGGTCGACCTCGACGATGTCGACGTCGGCTCCGGCGGGGACGTGCACCTCGCCCGCCTCGGTGCGCCGGCCGAGCGTGATCGTCGGCGGGTGCTCGAGGAGGAGCACCGTGTCCGGCAGCGAGCCGTCCGCGACCCCGGCGGCCGTCGACCGCTGCAGCTCGAGAGCTTCGCGGTAGTCGACGGTGCCGAGGTTGACGAGGTTCGCGGGCCTAGTAATCGCTCTCGCCCCAGGTCTGGAGGCGCCCGCGCAGGTCGCGCAGGAAGCGCCCGGCGAGGGCGCCGTCGACGAGGCGGTGATCGTAGGTCAGCGTCAGGTTCATGATCGAGCGGATCGCGATCGCGTCGGCGCCGTTGTCGTCGGTGATCACCCAGGGCCGTTTGACGATCGCGTAGGTGCCGAGGATCCCGGCCTGCGGCTGGCTGATCACCGGTGTGCCGTGGAAGGTGCCGTAGCCGCCGGGATTCGTGATCGTGAAGGTCCCGCCGGAGACGTCGTCGGGGGTCAGCTGCTTCTCCCGCGCCCGGCGGGCGATGTCGGCGATCCCCTTGGCCATGCCGAGCAGGTTGAGCGTCTCGGCGTTCTTGACGACGGGGACGATCAGCCCCTTCCCGTCGGCCAGCTCGACGGCGAAGCCGAGGTTGACGAAGTTCTTCGTGACGATCTGGTCGCCGCGCAGCTCACCGTTCACCCACGGGTAGTCGCGGAGCGTCTCGACGGTCGCCCGCGCGATGAACGCGAGGTACGTCGGGTTGACACCGTAGGCCGACTCGTACTCCTTCTTCAGCTTGCCGCGGAGCGCGACGACCTTCGACATGTCGACCTCGATCGCCGATGTGACATGTGCCGAGGTGTCGAGCGAGCGGCGCATGTGCTCGGCGATCCCCCGCCTCATCGCGCTCATCGGCTCGAGCGACTCCCCAGGAGCCGGCGGCTCCTGGCTGGAAGGACGCGGCGGGCTGGCGCACGCTGCGGCTGCCGGTGGTGCGGCGGGTGCCGGTGCGCTGCGGGCGCCTCAGCAGCCTTGCTCGGGGCCGGCCCGCCGGACTCGAGAAAGGCCTGGATGTCCTTCTTGGTGACGCGGCCGCCGGTGCCCGTGCCGGGCACCTGGGCCGGGTCGATCCCGTGCTCGGATGCGATGCGTGCGACGACCGGAGAGACGAACGACTTCCCGTTCTCACCCGGTGCAACCGGCTGCGCCTGCGCCACCGGCTCCGCTTGTACAACCGGCTCCGCCGGTCGTGCTACCGGCTCGGCGACCTCGGTGGCCGCCGGCTCGGGTGCGGGCGCCGCGACCGGTGCGGCTGCGCCTGCCTCGCCGCCGATCCGGGCCAGCACCGTGCCGACCTCGACGGTCGCGCCCTCCTCGACCAGGATCTCGCTCACGACGCCAGACGCGGGCGACGGCACCTCGGTGTCGACCTTGTCGGTCGAGATCTCGAGCAGCGTCTCGTCGGCCTCGATCTGGTCACCGACCTGCTTGTTCCATTTCGTGACCGTGCCCTCCGAGACGGAAACGCCCATCTGCGGCATCACGACGTCTACTGCAGTTCCGGTGGCCATCAGTACTCGATCAACTCCTTGAGTGCACGGACGACGTCGTCGACCTGCGGGATGTACGCCTTTTCCAGCACGGGTGAGAAGGGAACGGGGCAGTCGGGCGCCGCGAGGCGCCTCACCGGGCCGTCGAGATCTTCGAACGCCTCTTCGGCGATCGTGGCGGCGATCTCGCCGCCGAAGCCGCCGCTGCGCGTGTCCTCGTGGAGCACGAGGACCTTCGACGTCTTGCGGGCGGAGGCGAGGACGGCCTCCTTGTCCCACGGCATGATCGTGCGCAGATCGACGATCTCCACCGACGCGTCGACGGCCTTGGCGGCCTCTTCGGCGGTGTAGACCATCGCGCCCCAGGTGATCACGGTGACGTCTTCGCCTTCGGTGTGAATGCGCGCCTTGCCGATCGGGGTCACGTAACGCTCGTCCGGCACCTCGCCCTTGATGCGGCGGTAGAGATGCTTGTGCTCGAAGAAGAGCACCGGGTTCGGATCCTCGATCGCGGCGGTGATCAGGCCTTTCGCGTCCTCGGGCGTCGCCGGGCACACACACTTGAGCCCCGGAATATGGGCGAACGACGACTCGGGATTCTGCGAGTGGAACGGGCCGCCCGAGAAGCCGCCGCCGGAGGGCAGGCGCAGCACGATCGGCACGGGGGTGCCGGCGCGCCAGCGTTGCTTCGCCGCGACGGTGACGAGGTGGTCCCAGGCGCACGACACGAAGTCGGCGAACTGCATCTCGGCGACCGGCCGCAGCCCCATCATCGCCGCGCCGGTCGCGCCGCCCATGATCGCGGTCTCCGACAGCGGTGTGTCGAGGACGCGCCACGGGCCGAACTCCTCCTGGAAGCCGAGCGTGACCTTGAACGCCCCGCCGTAGACGCCGACGTCCTCTCCGAGCACGAAGACGCGCTTGTCGCGGCGCATCTCCTCGCGGAGACCGTCGCTGATCGCTTGGAGATAGGTCTTCTCCGCCATCGCTACTTGTGGTGTGGAGTGTCGAGGTCCTCCGGCGTCGCGTACACGCCGTCCAGCAACGTCGACGGGTCCGGCTGCGGCGAGTCGTCCGCGCGCTGCAGGGAGTCGTTCAACAGTTTCTTCACGTGACCGGTGATCTCGTCCTCCTCGTCCGCAGTCAGGTCGGCGTTCGTGAGCAGCCACGTGCGATAGCGCTCGATCGGATCACGCTCGGCCCAACGCTCGAACAGCTCCTTGGGAACGTAGAAGGCATCGTCGTGCACGGCGTGGCCCTCCATGCGGAGCGTCTGGTTCTCGATCAGGGTCGGGCCGCCTCCGTCGCGGGCCTTTTCGACCGCCCGCTTGGCCTCGCGATAGACCGCGAGCACGTCGGTGCCGTCGACGACGACACCTTCGAATCCGTACGCGGCCGCCCGGTCCGCGAGGTGCTCGACCGCATACTCGAGGTGCGACGGTGTCGAGTAGGCCCACTGGTTGTTGTCGCAGATGAACACCACGGGCAGTTGCCGCACGCCTGCGAAGTTCATTCCCTCGTGTGCGTCGCCGCGCGCCATCGCTCCCTCGCCGGACCAGGCGATCGCGACGCGCTTCTCCTCGCGGATGCGAAAGGCGAGAGCACAGCCGACCGCGACCGGCAGCATCGCGGGCAGGTGGCTGACCATCGCGACCAGGCCGAGATTCATGTCTGCCATGTGGACGTTGCCGTCCTTGCCCCGCGCCGGCCCGTCGGCGCGGCCCATGTACTGCGCGAAGATGCGCCATGGCTCGACGCCTCGGGTGATGTGGACGCCCATGTCGCGGTGCAGCGGCGCGCCGACGTCGTCGGTGCCCATCGCCGTCGCGACTCCGACCGACGATGCCTCGTTGCCGCGCCCGGTGTAGAACGAGCCCGGGATCTTGCCCTGGCGGTAGAGGATGTGGCCCCGCTCCTCGACGCCGCGGGTGATCAGCATGTTGCGGTAGATCTGGAGCAGGTCCTCGCGGTCGAGGCCCCACTCCTTGACCTCTTGAAGCGAGCCGCTGGGCTCGGCAACGCGGGCAATCGCCACTGCACTCCTCGGGTCGAGATGACGAAACGGGCCGTGGAATCGTAACGTGCGGTTCGGGGCCGCCCGTCCTAGAGCTGCGAGCCGACATGGGTGCATCCTGCTCTACAGTTCGGGCGTGGGCAAGGCCGCCGACTGGCTCCGGGAGGAGCGCCGAAACGTGCTCGGCCACTGGACGGCCTTCTGTCTCGACTGCGGCGCGGCCCGGCGCTGGTTCATCGACGACGAGGCCGGCGTGCCCGACACCTGCGTCTGTGGGGGGCCGATGTTGCGTCGCTGCCCGGCCTGCAGCGCTCCGTTCTCCTCGACCTTCGCGGTCGAATGTGAGGAGTGCGGTGCCGAGCTCCGCAAGCCGGAGCTCCTCGGCATGCGGATCCGCAAGCCGGGCAAGTAGCGCGTCGAGCGCCGCCGCGATTGCGGCGAACTACTCCCGCCGAATGAGCGGAACTCCGCGACCGGTCTGCGTCCGGCGACCGATTTCAGCCCGAGCACGCTACGCGACGATCCTGCGAAACGACCTGGACGCTTTTCCCAGGCCTCGACGCAACAAAGGAGTCGCCACCATGAAAGCCCTCACACTCGCTCTCGCCGTTGCCGCTCTCGTCGCACTCGCCGGGGGACAGGCGTTCGCCAAGACCGCGCATGCGAAGCAGGCACAGCTCACCGTCGTGATGCACGACCCCGGCTGCCACTGGTTCTCGATCTCCGGCAAGTTCAAGACCACCGCCTCGGTCGCCGGGCCGGTCAAGGTTGCGAACTACGACGAGGCGGCGCTCAAGGTCGCCGGCGCCGGAACGGTCAAGAAGATCCCGGTCGGCAAGAAAATCCTCCTCGGCCGCGGCCACTACGTGATCACGATGGTCGGCCAGGCTTCCGACGACAACCACCTCAAGCTCACGGTCAGCTGACGAGGAACGCGAGTCGCCCAGCAGCAGGCAGAAAGATCGGAGTGGCGACTCCGGAGCGGGGTCGGCGAGAGCCGGCCCCGCCGCTTTCTCCGAGCTACCCGGCCGGCCGTTGCCGCTAGAAGCCGTAGCTCGGCTTGATCGCCGAGAAGCGGATCAGGGTCACGGTGTCGCTCTCCGTGATCTCGCGGTTGTAGAGCTGGCCGAGGAAGCGGCAGAGCTCGTCCACATGGCGAATCTCGGGGTTGTCGTGCTCGATCTCGTTGGGTGAGAGCTCCCCGATCGTCTTCACCTCGACCTTGTCGATCACCGCGTCGAAGACGTGCTGGCGGGCGCTGAACCGCGCCCCGCAGAGGACGGACACGATCATCCCCTTCTGGTACTTGCGGGACTTGTCGCCCAGCCTGATCGTCGCGGTCTTGCGGTGTGACTTGAGTTGCGCTTCGACGATCGGCGAATAGAAGTTGAGCGCGTAGGACGGCACCGGCCGCCGATCATACGTCCTCACCGGGTCGGCCAGGGCCGAATCAGACCAATCTTGCACGGTTGGCACTCGAACCGCTAGAGTGCCAACGGTAAGCACAAACGTGTTACAAGGTCGGAGGTTTCCAGATGAATCTACAGCCGCTTGGCGATCGTCTGATCGTCGAAGTCCTCGAGGAAGAGGAAACGACGGTCAGCGGGATCGTCCTGCCGGACACTGCGAAGGAGAAGCCGCAGCGCGGCAAGGTCCTCGCAGTCGGCCCGGGCGCTCGTGACGAGAACGGCGAGCACGTCGCCATGGACGTGGAAGAGGGCGACGAGGTCATTTTCAGCAAGTACGGCGGCACCGAGATCAAGGTCGGCGCCGACGACGTATTGATCCTCCGCGAGTCGGACGTCTTGGCGAAGGTCGTTGGCGACCGCGCCGCCGTCTAACCGCGCGATCCAGAAGAAGGAGAGAGACACCAGATGGCTCACAAGGAGCTCAAGTTCAGTGAGGATGCGCGCCGCTCGCTTCAGCGTGGCGTGGACATCCTGGCCGACGCGGTCAAGGTGACGCTCGGCCCGAAGGGCCGGTACGTCGTGCTCGACAAGAAGTTCGGCGCCCCGACGATCACGAATGACGGCGTCACGATCGCCCGCGAGATCGAGGTCGAGGACGTCTTCGAGAACCAGGGCGCACAGCTCGTGCGTGAGGTCGCGACGGCGACGAACGACGTCGCCGGTGACGGCACCACCACCGCGACGGTGCTCGCCCAGGCGATCGTTCGCGAAGGCCTCAAGAACGTCTCGGCCGGCGCGAACCCCATGGGGCTCAAGCGGGGCATCGAGCAGGCTGTCGAGGCAGTCGTCGAGAACCTGAAGTCGCAGTCCAACGAGATCTCGGGCAAGGAGGACATCGCGCGCGTCGCGACCGTCTCCTCACGCTCGACCGAGATCGGCGAGGTCCTGTCCGAAGCGATCGAGAAGGTCGGCAAGGACGGCGTCGTCAACGTCGAGGAGGGCCAGACCTTTGGCCTCGAGCTCGAGTTCACCGAGGGCATGCAGTTCGACAAGGGCTACCTCAGCCCCTACATGATCACCGATCCCGAGCGCATGGAGGCCGTGCTCGACGACCCGTACATCCTGGTCGCGAACCAGAAGATCGGGGCCGTCAAGGACCTCCTCCCGGTGCTCGAGCAGGTCATCCAGGCCGGCCGCCCGCTGCTGATCGTTGCCGAGGACGTCGAGGGCGAGTCGCTCGCGACGATCGTCGTCAACAAGCTGCGTGGCACCTTCCAGGCCGTCGCCGTCAAGGCGCCCGGCTTCGGGGATCGCCGCAAGCGCATGCTCGAGGACATCGCGATCCTCTCGGGCGGCGAAGTGATCACCGAGGAGATGGGCCTCAAGCTCGAGAACACGAAGCTCACGCAGCTCGGTCACGCTCGCAAGGTCGTCGTCGACAAGGACTCGACCACGATCATCGACGGGGCCGGCGAGAGCGACGCGATCAAGGGCCGCATCAAGCAGCTGAAGGGCGAGATCGAGAACACCGACTCGGACTTCGATCGTGAGAAGCTCCAGGAGCGGCTCGCGAAGCTGTCCGGCGGAGTCGCCGTCGTCAAGGTCGGCGCTGCCACCGAGACGGAGATGAAGGAGACCAAGCATCGCGTCGAGGACGCGCTGCAGGCCGCTCGCGCCGCTCTCGAGGAGGGCGTCGTCCCGGGTGGCGGTGTCGCGCTGCTGAACGCCGCGGACGCGGTCAAGGAGAAGGTGCTCGCGTCGGTCGAGGGTGACGAGCGCACCGGTGCGCAGATCATCATCAAGTCGCTCGAGGAGCCCCTCCGCCAGCTCGCCACGAACGCCGGGCTCGAGGGCTCGGTCGTCGTCCAGCAGGTCCGGACGGCGAAGCCCGGCGAGGGCCTCAACGTCGACACCGGCGAGGTGACCGACCTCGTGAAGGCCGGCATCACCGATCCGACCATGGTCACCCGCTCGGCGCTGCAGAACGCCGCGTCGATCGCGAAGAACATCCTGACCACCGAGGCGATCGTCGCCGAGGCACCCGAGAAGGCAGGCGCCGGCATGGGCGCCGGCATGCCGGACATGGGCGGGATGATGTAGGCACTTCGCCTTCGGCGAAGCGCTAGTACGACGAAGGGCGGTCTTGCGACCGCCCTTCGTCGTTCAAGGAACAAAAAAGAAGAGCCGCGGGAGGGCGGCTCTTCGGGGAACTAGGGAGGGTAGTAGCCCAGGTATCGACAGGAGCCGGTCGGCCGCGATCCCTCATCCGGGTGATTCGCACACCTCAGAAGGCGTACCGCTCTTCGCGCCACGGGTCGGCGTCGTTCGAGTAGCCGTAGCGCTCCCAGAACCCCGGCTTGTCGATCGACGAGAGCTCGATGCCGCGTAGCCACTTGGCGCTCTTCCAGAAGTACTTGCCGGGGATCACGAGCCGCAACGGGTAGCCGTGGTCGGGTGTCAGCGGCTCGCCGTCGCCGTGCGTTGCAAGCAGTGCGCTTTCGTCGTCGAGAAACGACAGCGGGATGTTCGAGGTGAAGCCGGCTTCGGCGTGCGCGATCGCGAAGCGGGCCGTGGGGTGAGGCGCTGCGAGTCGGGCGAGCTCTCGCCAGTGGACACCTTCGAAGCTCGTGTCGAACTTGGACCACCGCGTCACGCAATGGATGTCCTGGACGTTCGAGCTGTGCGGCAGCTGCAGGAACTCCTTCCAGGTGAGCTCGAGCTCGTTCTCGACGTCTCCGAAGACACGAAGCGTCCAGTCGGCGAGCCCGTCGTATCGCGCGACCGAGCCGGCGTGCAGCACCGGCCATTTGGTCGTGAGGTATTGCCCGGGTGGAAGCCGTGCGGGGTCGTAGCCGGCCTCCTTCACCTTGCGCTCCGCCTTCGACCTGAACACGGTGTCTAGTCTAGGTCGCGATGGCAACCGTTACACCGCCAGCCGCTCGCAGGTCCCGCTCCTACGTTCGCGTGCACGGCACCGATGCAGTGGACTACCTGAACCGGATGCTCTCCAACGACGTTCCCGCAGAGGGCTCCGTGGACGCGCTCCTGCTGACGGCCAAGGCCCGCGTGATCGCGCCTCTCCTCGTCTGGCGGCGCGGCCCCGACGACGTGCTCCTCCTCACGGAGCCCGAGCTCGGCGAGGTCGTGCGCGCACACCTCACGCGGATGCGGTTCGCCGCGCGCTGTGAGATCGAGCTCGAATCGCACAGCTCGACGATCCTCTTCGCCGAAGGCGAAGGGATCCCGAATCGCGACTACGGCCGTCCTGCGGTCGAGGTGCTCGACTCGGCACTCGCCGCAACCGTGTCCGATGACGAGCTCGAGCGGCTGCGCATCGAGGCGGTGACGCCGCGTTTCGGCAGTGAGATCGACGACCGGGTGCTTCCGGCCGAGGCAGGCCTCGACGCGCGAGCCGTGTCGTTCACCAAAGGCTGCTACCCCGGCCAGGAGCCGATCGCGCGGCAGCATTACCGGGGGAAGGTGAACCGCAAGCTCCGCGTGCTCGAGGTCGACGGCGATCCTCCGGCCCCCGAGACGCCGGTCGCTCACGAGGGCAAGGAGGTCGGCCGCGTCACGAGCGCGGTGCCGGGCCTGGCGCTCGCGTACGTCCGCGTTTCGGTGCCCGACGACGCCGCGCTCGACGTCGACGGGCGGCCCGCCCGGCTACACTGATCCTTCTCTCGCGCCCGTAGCTCAGGGGATAGAGCACCGGCTTGCGGAGCCGGGGGTCGCAGGTTCAAATCCTGCCGGGCGCACTTTCGAGCCCAGACCGAACCAGATTCGTTCTGTGAATCTGATTCGCGAGTTTCTCGGGAGGCAGTGGCGGCTCGAAACTCGTGAATCTGGTTCGGCTGTGCCGAATCAGATTCAGTGTCACTCCTACACTGACCGGATGCCGCTGTACCTCACCGAGCAGCAGGTGTCCGAGCTGCTCACGCCGGCCGATGCGATGACCGCCGTCGAGGCGTGCTTCGACCGGCTCGCGCGCGGCGTGATCGACAATCCGGCGCGTGTCCGCGCCGAAGTGCCGGGCGGCGTCTTCGCAGTCATGCCGTGCGTCGACCACGAGCTCGGCTACGCCGGGCTCAAGTCGTTCCTGTGGCTCGCCGGGGGCACGCCGTTTCTCGTCGTGCTGTTCTCGCTCGACCAGGCACGGATCGAGGCGGTGGTCGAGGCCGACCTGCTCGGCCAGCTGCGAACGGCAGCCGCGTCGGCGGTGGCCGCGAAGCACCTGGCCCGCTCCGATCCAGGCACGCTCGGCATCTTCGGCTGCGGCCGGCAGGCCGCCTCGCACGTCGCGGCTCTTCGGACCGCGCTGCCGTCGCTCGAGCGCGTCCTCGTCCACTGCCGCGACGCCGCACGGCGCGCCGCGTTCTGCCGCGAGCACGATTGCAAGGAGGCCGGCTCGGCCCGGGAGGTGGGCGCGTGCGACATCGTGGTCACCGCGACGACGTCGGAGGAACCGGTGCTCCACGGCGAGTGGCTCCGTGACGGTGCCTTCGTCTGCGCCGTCGGGGCGAACGCACCCGCTTCACGCGAGCTCGACGACGACGTGCTGCGGCGCGCAGCCTTCGTGTGCACCGACTCCCGTGCGCAGGCGCAGGTGGAGGCGGGCGACCTGGTCGATCCAGCGCGACGCGGCGTCCTCGACTGGTCAGCGGTGCACGAGCTTCAGGACGTCGTCACCGGACGTCTTCCGGGCCGCCCGGGCGACGATGCGATCACGTTGTTCAAGTCGAACGGGCTCGCTGCCTGGGACATCGCGGCTGCGGCGCGCGTCCTCGAGCTCGCGGGTTAGCTACGCGACGACCTGGGTCTTTGCCTCGGCAACGACGTCCTCGCCGAGTGCGTGCACGACGTCGGGCCGGTCGAGGAGCCGACGGATCTGCTCCGGAGAGCACCGGTTCGTGACGTAGTTGTCCTGCAGGATCTCTGCGAGCGGGCGGCCGCGGTGGTGCTCGCGGATCACGTACTGGGCCATGCGTTCTTCGGTCTGCGTGCGTGACGACAGAAACGAAAACGCGCCTTTGACTGCATCGACGATTCCCACTGGCGAGGGCGATTGTATAGTCGAGGACGTGAAGTCCCCCGTGGCAGCCGGGCGCTTCGCCGAACGGATCGTGGAAGGGCGCGACGACGGCGGGAGCCCCGAGCGCGTCGTGATCTGGATCGAGCGGCGGCCCGGCGCCGTGTGGGCCGTCGGCCGCCAGGTGAATCCCCAGCATCGCGAGAGCGAGTCGCCGCGCGCGGACGACTACGTGTGGGAGGGCTACGAGCTCGAGGATTGCCTCGAAGCCGCGAACGGGACACTCGAGGACGACGCGGTCGTCTCAGAGGACGACGGCGCGGTCGCCAAGGTCAAGCCGTTTCGCCGCGAGGAGCTCCTCGAGCCCCTCGAACGTTTTTTCTTCGGGCGTAGCTGACGCCACCGGCAGACGTCAACTTTTCGTAGCGGGCCAGTTCAGGTTGGCGTCGGGGATCGGGTCGCCGTGGGGATCGTGGGTCGGGAAGCCGAGCGCCCGGTCGATGCGCGCCTCCAGCTCCTCGGAGATCACGTGCTCCAGCCGGTCGGCTTCGTCGTGCACGGCGTCGACATCCAGGCCCAGGGTCTTCGCGAGATACAGCTCGAGCAGCCGGTGGTGCCGGATCACCTCGAGAGCCACGCGTTCGCCCGAATCGGTCAGCTGCGCGCCGCGGTACGGCTCGTGCGCCAGTAGGTCGAGCGCGGCCAGCTTCTTCACCATGGCCGAGGCCGAGGCCGGCGACACCGACAGATCTTTCGCGAGCGAACCGATCGTCACGCGGCCGTGCTCGGCCTGCAGCTTGTAGACGCTCTTCAGGTAGTCCTGGATCGACTCGCTCAGTTCGGCCCGCGGCATGGTGACCAGGGTAACGTGGCCGCCGTGATCATTCGCGTGGGACACAGCGCCGACCCCGACGACGCGTTCATGGCCTGGGCGATCGACGCGGGCATCGTCGACCAGCGCGGGCTCGGCTTCGAGCTCGTTGCATCCGACATCCAGAGCCTCAACGAATGGGCTCTCGAGGGACGGCTCGAGGTGACGGCGCTCTCCGCGGGCACCTATCCGTCGGTCGTCGACCGCTACGTCCTGCTGCCGCACGGCGCCTCGTTCGGCGAGGGGTACGGCCCGATCGTCGTGGCGCGCGAAGAGCTCGACCCGCGCGGTGTCGAGATCGTGACGCCGGGGCCGTTGACCACGGCGACCCGCGTCCTCAAGCTCGCGCTCGGGGCCGACGTGCGCACGCGCGACCTGCCGTTCGACGAGGTGCTCGACGAGGTCGTGTCGGGCCGCGCCGAGGCCGGGCTCCTGATTCACGAGGGCCAGCTCACCTTTGCCGAGCACGGGCTGCACAAGCTGCTCGACCTCGGCGTGTGGTGGGGCGACGAGACGGGCCTGCCGCTGCCGCTCGGTCTGGTCGCGGCCCGCCGCGATGTCGACCGGCTCGCGGATGTCTCGGCGGTCGTGCGCGAGGCGATCGATGTCGGCCTCGCCCATCGCGAGGAGGCGATGACGTACGCGATGGGGTTCGGCCGAGGCATCGACGCGGCGACCGCCGACGAGTTCGTCGCCATGTACGTGAACGATCTGACGCTCGACATGGGCACGCGCGGCCGGGAGGCCGTCACCCGGCTGCTCGGCTTCGAGCCGGAGTTCGTTTGAAGGCAGTCATCCTGTCGGCGGTTCGCACGCCGGTTGGCCGCTACGGGGGCGGCCTCGCGGGAACGCGCCCCGACGACCTGGCCGCCGTCGCCGTCCGGGCGGCGGTCGACCGTGCGGGTGTGCCGCCCGAGGAGATCGAGGACGTCTGGCTCGGCTGCGCCAACCAGGCCGGCGAGGACAATCGCGATGTCGCCCGCATGGCGGTTCTCCTCGCAGGGCTGCCCGAGTCGGTCGGCGGTGTCACCGTCAACCGCCTGTGCGCGTCGGGGCTTGCCGCGATCGTGGGCGCCTGCCATGCGGTGATCGCCGGCGACGGCGATCTCTTCGTGGCGGGCGGTGTCGAGTCGATGTCGCGCGCTCCACTCGTCACGGCGAAGCCCGACGCCGCGTTCCCGCGCGGCGATCGCACGCTGTACGACACGACGCTCGGCTGGCGCTTCCCCAATCCGCGCCTCGAGGCGCTCTTCCCGCTCGAGACGATGGGCGAGACCGGCGAGAACGTCGCCGAGCGATGGGCCGTCTCGCGCGAGGACCAGGACGCATTCGCGGTGCGTTCGCAGCAGCGCTGGGCTGCGGCCGCCGCCGCCGGACGGTTCGACGACGAGCTCGTGCCGGTCGGTGATCTCGACCGCGACGAGCACCCGCGCCCAGACACGTCCGCGGAGAAGCTTGCCTCGCTCAAGCCGGTGTTTCGCGAGGGCGGCTCTGTCACTGCCGGCAACTCGTCGGGCCTGAACGACGGCGCGGCTGCGGTCGTCGTCGCTTCCGAGGAGAAGGCCCGGGCCCTCGGCATCGAGCCGCTCGGGAGCTTTCTCGGCGGAGCGGTGGCGGGTGTCGATCCGCGTGTGATGGGGATCGGCCCGATCCCCGCGGTGCGCAAGCTGCTCGCGCGCACGGGGATCACGGTCGAGCAGATCGATCTGGTCGAGCTCAACGAGGCGTTCGCCTCGCAGTCGCTCGCAGTCGTCCGTGAGCTCGGGCTCGACGAGGAGAAGGTGAACGTGAACGGCGGCGCGATCGCGATCGGCCACCCGCTGGGGATGAGCGGAGCGCGCCTCACCGTGACGCTGCTGCACGAGTTGCGCCGGCGCGGAGGGCGGTACGGTGTCGCGACCATGTGCGTTGGTGTCGGTCAGGGGCAGGCGGCCCTGTTCGAGCGATGAGCGCGGCGGAGCGCTACCTCGTCCTCGGACTGAGGCTCGGTAAGCATGTCGACGGGCTCGTGGACGCCTACTACGGGCCGCCCGAGCTGCAGGCCCAGGTCGACGCCGAGGATCGGGTCGGCGTCGCGCAGCTCGCGGCGGACGCCGACGAGCTGCTCGCCGAGCTCGATGACGGTTGGCTCGCCGATCAGGTCCACGGCTGCGCCACGTACGCCCACGTGCTCGCGGGCGACCCGATCTCCTACAGCGACGAGGTGGAGGGCTGCTACGGGGTTCGCCCCCGGCGGGTCGACGACTCCGTCTACGAGGACGTGCACGCGAAGCTCGACGAGCTCCTGCCCGGCGACGGCTCGCTGTTCGAGCGACGGCAGGCCTGGCGCGAGCACCACCGTTGCCCTGGCGACAAGGCGGTTGCCGTGCTCGGTGAGCTGGTGCCGGTCCTTCGCGCCTGCACGTCCCGGCTGCTCGAGCTCCCCGAGGGCGAGGAACTGACGCTCGAGCCCGTCCAGGACGAGCCGTGGTGGGCGTTCAACTACTACCAGGGCAACCTGCGCAGCCGGGTTGTCCTGAACACGGACATCCCGACCTCCGGGCGCGACCTGCTGCGGCTCGTCGGCCATGAGGTCTATCCGGGCCACCACACGGAGCACGCGGTCAAGGAGCAGCTGTTGCTGCGCGACCAGGGCCGGATCGAGGAGGGGATCCAGCTCGTACCGACGCCGCAGGCCCTGCTCAGCGAAGGCATCGCCGAGGCCGGGCTCGACGTCGTCCTCGACGAAGCGTCCCGGCAGGAGGCGTACTCGATCATCCGCCGCCACGGCATCCAGCTCGACGACCCGGAGCTCGTGGAGCAGATCGCCTCCACCTTCGAGGGGCTGGGAACGGTCGGCGTCAATGCTGCGCTGATGGTCCACGAGGACGGCGCCTCGGCCGAGGAGGCGGCCTCTTACGTCGAGAAGTGGAACCTCGTCACTCCCGAGCAGTCGAGGCAGAGCGTGCGCTTCATCATCGACCCCACTTGGCGCGCCTACGCGATCACCTACACGGCGGGTCGCGACCTCTGCCGCGCCTACATCGGCGGCGACCCCGCGCGATTTCGGACGCTGCTCACCGAGCACGTTCGGATCGGAGATCTGGTCGCGTCGAGGTCGTGAGGGTCCGGCAGCGCCTCGACGAGATCTACGCGATCGCGCAGCATCGGGCGGGGTACTCGCCCGAGGAGGACGCGGCCCACGAGCTTGCCGCGGGCTGGCTGATCGAAGCGGGACTCGAGGTCTCGCGCGACGACGCGGGCAACCTCTTCGGTCGTCGAGGCGACGCCAGGGTGTGGGCCGGCTCGCATCTCGACAGCGTTCCGACCGGTGGGCGCTTCGACGGCGCGCTCGGCGTCGTCGCGGCGATCGAGGCAGCGGAGCGCCTGCCCGATGCGGCGCTGGCTGTCGTTGCCTTCCGCGCGGAGGAGACCGGGCCGATGGGGAGCAAGCGGATCGAGCAGTTCCCGGAGGCGTATCTCGAGCTGCACATCGAACAGGGGCCGGTGCTGGCGCTTGCCGGCGAGCCGCTCGGCGTCGTGACTGCGATCGCAGGCGCAGCGCGAGGTGCCAAGGTGTTCTCCGGGCGCGCCGACCATGCCGGAACGACGCCGATGGACGCGCGCGCGGACGCGCTCGTCGACGCCGCCCGGTTCATCCTGCACGTGCGCGAGTGTGCGACTGACGGCACGGTCGCAACGGTCGGCGCGATCGAGGTCGAGCCGAATGCGATCAACGTCGTGCCCGAGCGTGTGACCGTCAGCATCGACGCCCGGTCGGCCGACTCGTCGCGACTCGCTGCACTCGTCGAAGCGATCGGCTTCGAGCCCAGCCACCGGCTCGAGCCGGCCGTGCTGAGCGACGCGTTCGACGCCGTGCTGCCGGACGCGCCGCACCTCGTCTCGGGGGCCGGCCACGATGCGATGGTGCTCGCGCTCGCCGGCGTCCCGAGCTCGATGCTGTTCGTCCGGTCGCTGAACGGAGGGGTCAGCCACCATCCGGACGAGCTCTCGAGCGACGAGGACATCGCCCTCGCCGTCGACGCTCTCACGGCCGCACTGAGTAGGCTCACCGCATGAGTGAAAAGGAAGTCATGGCCTGGAGTGATCTCGGCGCCGGTTCGCGTGAGCTCGCCGAGGCCGTGGCCGCAGACGGCTATCACCCGGACATGATCCTCGGCATCGCACGCGGCGGTCTGCTCGTCGCCGGTGCGCTCGGCTACGCGCTCGGCGTGAAGAACACGTTCACGATGAACGTCGAGTTCTACACCGGCATCGACGAGCGGCTTGAGATGCCGATGATCCTGCCGCCCGTGCCCGACCTGGTCGACTTCGCGGAGACGAAGGTCCTGATCGCCGACGATGTCGCCGACACCGGTGCCACGCTGAAGCTCGTGCAGGAGTTCTGCGATGGCAAGGTCGCCGAGGTGCGGTGCGCGGTGCTCTACGAGAAGCCCCGCTCGACGGTCAAGTGCGACTACGTCTGGCGGCGCACCGAGCGGTGGATCACGTTCCCATGGAGCGCCGAGGACCCGGTCGTGCAGGCTCTCTCGGCCAACTCCTCCTAGAGCTCGCGGAACGAGATCGTCTGCGCGCCTTCCCACAGCGTGAGGCGCCCCAGCTCTCGTAGCTGCTCCTGTCCCTCGACGACGGTGGCGAAGTGGTTCGCCCACAGGTGCCCGGCCTTCGAGGCGAACGAGCAGTAGCCGTAGGGGAAGAGCAGCTCCGTCTCGCTCTGCCCGCCTGGATAGAGCGCGAGCTCGCCGGGGTGCGGATAGGACGTCGCGTTCTCCGGCCCGATCCCGAAGTCGCGGTCGCCCCACGGGATCCAGTTCGACTCACCGCTCCAGCGGCAGTGGATGATCCGGTCGTCGAGCGGGAGGCTCGCTTTGAACGCGGCCACCGTTCTCGGTGCCGCCTCGTCTTCCCAGCGAGCCACGAACCGCATGTCTGCAGCGACGATCTCCAGCACGCGCGTGACCCTACCTCACGTCAACGCATGACAATCGCGATCGCGACGATCCCCGCGGCGGCGAGCCCGAGGATGGGCCACACGTTCAACCCGCGATGGCGCAGGTTGAAGTAGTGGCGGACGAGTGCTCCGATCGCCATCAGCGCCACGAGCGCGATCCAGCCGTTCCGGTGCCCGTACGTGAAGGTGAAGTGGTTCGAGAGCATCGCGAAGACCACCGGCAGCGTGAGGTAGTTGTTGTGCACGGAGCGAGTTTTCGCGCGGATGTTCCAGCGCGGGTCGGGCTCGCGCCCGGCTTCCTTCGCACGGATGAGCTCCCAGTGTGCGGGGATGATCACGAAGAAGACGTTGCCGACCATCATCGTCCCGATCATCGCGCCGACCTGCATGTACGCGGCTCGAGGTGCGAACAGGTTCCACGACGCCCAGGCCGAGGCGCAGATGAATGCGAAGACGAGGATCGCGAGCAGTGCTTCGTCGCGCTCGAAGGCGCGGCAGAGCCCGTCGTAGACGAACCACGCGAGCACGATCCCGCCGACCGAGAGGGCGATCGCCTCCCACGCCGTCAGGTCGGCGACCGACGTGTCGATCAGGAACGAGGTCGCGTGCGAGTAGTAGACGACGATGAAGAGCGCGAAGCCGGACAGCCAGGTCGTGTACGCCTCCCACTTGAACCAGTACAGCGGCTCCGGCAGGCGTCCAGGCATGAGCCGGAACTTCTCGACGCGGTAGAAGCCGCCGCCGTGCACCTCCCACGCCTCGCCCCCGACGCCGCGTTCGGCGTCCCGCGGATCCTTCGGCGGCTCCAGGTGGTTGTCCAGCGCGATGAAGTAGAACGACGCACCGATCCAGGCCATCGCTGCGATCACGTGCAGCCAGCGGAACAGCAGGTTGCCCCAGCCCCACCAGTAGTCCGAGAGCGCGACGACGTGCGTCAAGGCCCGGTGCTCCAGCGATCGAGCGCGATCTGCACGAGCTCGTCCACCGCAGTCGTCAGTTCCGCGTCTCGCGTCCGTTGCAGGCGCGCCTCGAGGAGAGGAACGATCTCGCGGCGCGGCCGGCCGTTCACGAACACGACGAAGCGGAAGCCGAAGCGCTGTTCGTAGGCCGCGTTCAGCTCGGCCAGCCTGGCGAGCACCGCCGGGTCGGCATCGGTGCCCTGCTCACGTGCGGACCGCGCCGAAGTGGCCTTGCCGCCGATCGGCGGGTGCGCGTCGAGGAGCTCCTTCTTGTCCGCCTCGGAAAGGCCGAGCGCCACCTTGCGGGCCTGTCCCAGGGGGTCGTCGAGCGTTGCGAGCAGCTCGACGAAGTGCGTTCGCCCCTCGAACAGCTCGGCGAGCTGTTCGGCCGTCAGCTGCCGCGGTAACTCGCGCACGCGTAGGACGAGATCAGCAGCGGCACATGGTGGTGTCCTTCGCCCAGTTCCACCTCGAGCTCCACCTTCTTGAAGAACGGCGACGGTGGATGGAAGACGATGCGGTAGGTGCCCGCCGAGGTGTCGGCGAGGTCGCGGATTCGTCCGTCCGCGTCCGTCACTCCGTCGCCGACACGCGTGCCGGCTGCGTCGTAGAGCTCGACCCGCACGCCCGCGGCCGGGCGGCCGAGCTCGGTGTCGAGGACGTGGGTCGACAGGCTCATTCTTGCCATAACCTCCGGGCCTGTTTGCGATGCTCGGCGGCGATCTCCTGCTCGTCGGCACGCACCAGCGCCCCGCCGCGCACGACGTCGTCGCCGTTGACGACGAGCCGGTCGACGCGGTGCGGGCCGCTGAGCACGAGGTTCGCGACGAGATCGTCGGCGCCGCCGAACTCCAGGCCGTCGGTGCGCCAGACGGCGAAGTCGGCGCGCTTGCCCGCCGCGAGGATCCCGATGTCGTCTCGGCGCAGCACCTCGGCGCCGCCGCGCGTCGCAAGCCGCAGCGCCTCACGGGCGGTCAGCGCCTCGCTTCCGTCGCGCCCTCGTGCGACGAGCAGAGCGTTCTTGACGTCGACGAACATGTCGCTGCGCTCGTTCGACGCGCTGCCGTCGACCCCGAGCCCGACGCGCACGTGGGCATCGAGCATGGCGCGCACCGGCGCGACACCCGCGCCCAGCCGCAGGTTGGAGGTGGGGCAGTGCGCGACCCCGACGCCCGCCCGACCGAAGCTCGTCACATCGGCGTCCGACAGGTGGACGCAGTGCGCGCACCAGACGTCGTCGGCGATCCAACCGACCCGATCCAGGTACTCGACCGGCGTGCAGTCGAAGAGCTCGCGGCAGTACGCATCCTCCTCGATCGTCTCGGCCAGATGTGTGTGCAGCTGCAGGCCGAGCCTGCGTGCGAGCGCGGCCGACTCCTCCATCAGGCGCGTCGTGACCGAGAACGGCGAGCACGGCGCGACCGCGATCTGCACCAGGGCCCCGTCGGCGAGGCGATGCAGCCGCTCGGTGTCGGCGAGAATCGTGTCGATGTCCTCGACGAGCGAGTCGGGCGGCAGACCGCCGTCGGACTCGCCGAGGTCCATCGAGCCTCGCGACGCGACGATGCGCACACCGAGCTCCTGTGCGGCGCGGATCTCTGCCTCGACGAGACCGACGACTCCGCGCGGGAAGACATAGTGATGGTCGAAGACGGTGGAGCAGCCCGAGCGCGCGAGCTCGGCGAGGCCGCACCGGGCGGCCGCGTACTCCTGCTCGTCGTCGATGCGCGCCCACACCGGGTAGAGCGTCTTCAGCCATGTGAAGAGGTCGGCTTGCTGCGCGCGCGCCCGCGTCAGAGTCTGGTAGAGGTGGTGGTGCGTGTTCACGAAGCCGGGGGTGACCACGGCACCGCCGAGATCCTCCGCTCCCGCTGGCGCCTCGCCGCCGTGCACCTCCGCGATCAGGCCGTCCTCGACGCGCAGCCACCCGCGCTCGTGCTCGGTCCCACCGTCGTCCATCGTGACGATCCACGCGTTGCCGTACGTCGTCACGAGACCGCCAGCGGCACGAGCTCGAACCGGTCGACGTCGACGAGCCCCAGATCGGTGAGCTTGAGCGAGGGGATCACGGAGAGAGCGAGGAACGAGAGGTGCTGGAACGGAGCGTCGAGCGTGCACCCGAGCTGCCGGGCCGCGTCGACGATCGCGTGCGACTGCGCCAGGACGTCCTCGAGCGCGGCGTCCGAGAGCAGCCCGGCGACCGGCAGGGGCAGCTCGGCGAGCACCTCCGCGCCGTCGACGACGACGATGCCGCCGCCGCGGTTGGCGAGCCTGCGCACCGCTGCCGCCATCGACGCGTCGTTCATCCCGACGACGACGACGTTGTGTGCGTCGTGGGCGACGGTCGAGGCGATCGCGCCCCGCTGCAGTCCGAAGCCGCGCACAAAGCCGTGGCCGACGCGGCCGGTCCCGAGATGTCGCTCGACGACCGCGATCTTCGCCAGGTCCTGCGTCGGGTCGGCGAGCGCCTCTCCGGCTCGCGCGGGGATCGACGCGACCAGCGAATCGGTGACGATCTGGCCGGGAACGATCCCGATCACGCGTGCGTCTCCACCCGCCCAGGGGACGCGGAACATCTCCGGGCCGAACGCGCCGATGCGCATCGTGTGGCGAACCCAGTCGGGCACTGCGGCGCGCGGCCATTCGGCGACCGGCGCCCCGTTCTTCAGCACCAACTCCGGCACGAAGCGCTCGAGGTCGGGCAGGACGAGCAGGTCGGCGCGGTACCCGGGCGCGATCGCCCCGAGACCCTGAAGGCCGTGCCAGAGGGCGGGATTGAGCGATGCGCAGACGAGCGCGTCCTCGGCAGGGATCCCGTAGGCGACCGCGTCCCGGACCATCCCATTGATGTGGCCGTCGTCCGCGATGTGCTCCGGCTCGCGGTCGTCGGTGCAGAACGCGATCCGTCCGGAGCCGTACTCGGCGAGCAGAGGCAGAAGCGCCTGGAGATTCCGCGCAGCGGTGGCCTCGCGGATCAGGAGCCACATGCCGGCGCGGAGGCGCTCGCGTCCCTCCTCGGGCGTGTACGCCTCGTGGTCCGACCCGATGCCGGCGCCCGCGTAGGCGTTCAGCGACCGGCCGAGGACGCCGGGGGCATGACCGTCGACGTGCTGCGCCAGAGCGAGCTTCGCCAGCTCGGACTCTGCGCCACCGATCACACCGGGGAAGTTCATCATCTCCGCCAGCCCGATCACCCGGCGGCGGCGAAGCAGCGCATCGAGGTCACCGGTGGTCAGTTCGCGCCGCGGAGACTCGAAGCTCGATGCCGGCACGCACGACGAGGCCATGAAGTAGACGTCGAGCGGGATGTCGTCGCAGACGTCGATGAGCCAGTGCACACCGTCGGTCCCGAGGACGTTCGCGATCTCGTGCGGGTCGGCGACCACCGTCGTCGTTCCGAACGGCAGCACGAGCCGCGCAAACTCGTCGACGAGCAGCTTCGACGACTCGAGATGCATGTGGGCGTCGATGAATCCCGGTACCACCCAGCGGCCGGCGGCGTCTATCACCTCCCGCCCCTCGTACGCGCCGAGCCCGGCGACGTGACCGTCGACCACGGCGATGTCCTCCGACAGCCACTCACGCGTGAACACCGAGAGCACGCGACCGCCGCGGATGACGAGGTCTGCGGGCTCGTCGCCGCGGGCCACCGCCAGGCGGCGTGAAAGGAATGCTCCCACTCCGGTACGAACCGTACCCTTCACCCTCGTGGAAGTCCTGACCCCCCGCACCCTTCCCGAGGCGCTGCGCTTGCGCGCGGAGCACGAGGACGCGTGGGCGATCCAAGGCGGCACCGACGTGATGGTCGCGCTGAACTTCGACCGGGGCCGCCCGGGGCGTCTGTTGAACCTGAACGAGGTGCACGAGCTGCGCGGCTTCACGCGCGAGAACGGCGCTCTTCGACTCGGCTCCGGCCTCACCTACGGCGAGATCGAGCACGGGCTCCTGCGGGATGTCCTGCCCGCGCTCGCCGAGGCTTCGCGGACGGTCGGGTCGCCGCAGATTCGCAACCGCGGCACGATCGGGGGCAATCTCGCCACGTCGTCGCCCGCGGGCGACTCGCTGCCGCCGTTGCTCGTCGAGAGCGCCGAGGTCGAGTGCGCGTCGGTTCGCGGTCTGCGCCGAGTTCCCCTGGGCGCGTTCGTCACCGGTGTGAAGCGCAACGCGCTCGAGCCGGATGAATTGATCACTGCGGTCTGGATCACACCGTCGCGTGCGCCACAGACATTCATGAAGATCGGCCCGCGCAACGCCATGGTGATCGCGGTCGTTTCGCTCGCCGTCTCGGCAGGTGACGAGCTGCGCGCCTCGTTCGGCTCGGCGTCTCCGCGCCCCGTGCTCGTGACGGCGCCGCGAGACGAGGCGGATTCCTTCGCCGAGCGCGTCGCGGCCGCGGCCGCGCCGATCGACGACGTGCGCGGGAGCGAGCGCTACCGCCGGCACGCACTGCGCGTGCTCACCGAGCGCGCGCTCAAGCGGGTCCTCGCATGAGGATCGCTCTGCAGATCAACGGCGAGGAGCATGAGGCGGATTGCTGGGAAGGCGAGTCGCTGCTCTTCGCGCTCCGCGAGAAGCTCGGCTTTCCGGGCGCCAAGAACGCCTGCGAGCAGGGTGAGTGCGGCTCGTGCTCCGTGCTGCTCGACGGAACGCTCGTCTGCGCGTGCCTGGTGCTCGCGGCGCAGGCCGACGGGCACGAGGTGACGACCGTCGAAGGTCTCGCGGAAGGAAGCGCGCTGCACGCGGTCCAGCAGGCGTTCGTCGACGCGGGCGCAGTCCAGTGCGGCTTCTGCACTCCGGGGCTCGTCGTCGCGACCGTCGACCTGCTCCGGCGCACCGCAAGCCCGTCCGATGACGAGATCCGCGAGGCGCTTTCGGGCAACCTCTGCCGCTGCACGGGCTACGCGAAGATCTTCGATGCCGTGCGCAGGGCGAGCGAATGACCCAGACCGCGCGCACGCTTCGGATCGGCAAGATCGGGGAGCTCATCCCGCGGCTCGATGCGCCGCCGAAGGTGAAGGGCGAGTTCGTGTACGCCAGCGACCTGATCGTTCCCGGGATGCTCTGGGGCCACACGCTGCGCAGCCCTCACGCACACGCGCGGATCTCCGAGCTCGACGTCTCGGCCGCCGTCTCGATGCCCGGCGTGCACGCGGTGCTCACTCATGCCGATGTCCCCGGGGCGAAGTACTACGGTCTCGAGTTTCAGGACCAACCGGTGCTCGCCATCGACCGGGTCCTCTACTTCGGCGAGCCGGTCGCTCTCGTCGCAGCCGAGCACCCCGAGCAGGCTCGCCGAGCCGCCGAGCGCATCCGCGTCGAGTACGAGCTGCTCGAGCCGGTCGCCGACATGGAACGGGCGACCGAGCTGGCCGACCTGCACCCCGAGAAGCCGACCCGGGGCCACGGCTACTTCGAGGATCCTCGCCCGAACGTCGTGCGGCACATCCGAATCCGGCACGGTGACCCCGAAGCAGCGGGCGACGTGTCCGTGAGCGGTGTCTACGACGTCGGGATCCAGGATCAGGCGTTTCTCGGGCCCGAGTCGGGCCTTGCCGTGCCGGACGGCGAGGGCGGCATCGACATCTACGTCGCGACGCAGTGGCTGCATGTCGACCGCGCGCAGGTCGCACCGTGCCTCGGCCTGCCGCTGGAGCAGGTTCGGATCCATCTGAGTGGTGTGGGCGGCGCCTTCGGCGGCCGCGAGGACCTGTCCATGCAGGTGCACGGAGCGATGCTCGCCTTGCACACCAATCGTCCCGTCAAGATCGTCTACAACCGCGAGGAATCGTTCACCGGCCATGTGCATCGCCATCCGGCCCGGATCTGGTGCGAGCATCGCGCGACGCGCGAAGGACGGCTCGTCAACGTGCGGATGAGGATCCTGCTCGACGGTGGCGCCTACGCGTCGTCCTCGACGGCCGTCGCTTCGAACGCCGCATCGTTCGCGATCGGCCCGTACGAGTCGCCGAATGCGTTGATCGAGTCGACTGCCGTCTACACGAACAACCCGCCGTGCGGCGCGATGCGCGGCTTCGGCGCCGTGCAGACGTGTTTCGCAAGCGAGGCGCAGATGGACAAGCTCGCGGCCGCGCTCGACATCGACCCGATCGAGTTGCGACTGCTGAACGCCCTCGCCCCCGGCGACGTGCTGCCGACCGGGCAGCGGATTGGCGGCTCGCTGCCGGTGGCCGAGACGATTCGTGCCGCCGCGGCGCTCGAGCCACCGCCGCCGGAGCCGCTGCCGCGCGACGTGCTGCGACTGCCGGGCGGCACCGGGAACACAACGAACGGCGAAGGCGTCCGCCGCGGAGTCGGGTTCGCGGTCGGTTTCAAGAACATTGCGTACTCCGAGGGGTTCGACGACTATTGCGCCGCTCGTGTCCGGCTGCTCGAGGACGGATCGGCCGAGGTGCACTGCGCCGCCGCCGAGGTCGGACAGGGCGTCACCGGAGTGATCCTGCAGGTCGCGCGCACGGAGCTCGGCCTCGAGGACGTGCGGCTCGCACCGGGACAGACGGCAGGGGTCGGCTCGGCCGGCTCGGCCTCGGCGTCTCGGATGACCTGGATGGCGGCCGGTGCTGTTCGCGATGCGTGCCGGGCCGCGCTCGAGGAGCAGGCACGCCGGCCGGGGGAGGAGATCGACGTGGAGCGCATCTACAGGCACGCGCCCACCACACCGCTCGACCCGGAGACGGGCCAGATCACCGGCGAACGTGCGCACGTGGCCTTTGCGGCGTGCGCGATGAAGGTGGTCGCCGAGGTCGACGTCGATCTGGGCCTGACCCGCGTCGTGTGGATCGGCGCCGCCCAGGACGTCGGCAAGGCGATCAACCCGCAGCAGGTCGAAGGCCAGATCGAGGGCGGCACCGCCCAGGGCCTCGGCCTTGCTCTGATGGAGGAGATCCAGACCCACGACGGCCTGATCACCAATGCGTCCTTCACGGACTACCTGATCCCGACCGCGCTCGACATGCCGCCCGTCGAGTCGGTGCTGATCGAGGACCCGGAGCCCGACGCCCCTTACGGCGTCAAGGGCGTCGGCGAGCCGCCGACCGTCGTCTCGACCGCGGCGATCGTCTCGGCGCTCCGCGCGGCGACGGGCCGAGACCTCACGCGCGTCCCGGTCAAGCCCGACGACATCTGCCTGGCGTCGGACGCCTAGGGGCGCCCCTCACCCGTGGCTGACGGCGCTCTCCCGTTCCAGCTCCGGCATCTCGCGTCGGTTCCCTTCGAACGACCGTCGCCACCGAGACGACGACGATCGCGGCGCCGATCAGCAGGCGCCACGTCAACTGCTCGCCCCGGAAGAGCACGCCGAGGGTGATCGCAACGACCGGGTTCACGTACGCATAGGTCGCGATCAGCCCGAGCGGCGCGTTCGCGAGCAACCAGACGTAGGCCGAGTACCCGATGATCGAGCCGAAGATGACGAGATAGACCCAGCCCGCGATCGATGCTGCCGAAGGCGAAAAGTGATGCACGGTGAACAGCGAGAACGGGAACATGATCAGTCCGCCGGCCAGCATCTCGAACGACGTCGCGGCGAACGGATCGTCGGGCATCGTCAGGCGCGACGAGAGAAACGAGCCCGTCGCCCACATCACCGCCGAGCAGACGCAGAGGGCGATCCCCGACCAGGTCGCTCCGCCCGAGGGCTGCGCCAGCACGGCGACACCCGCGAAGCCGACGCCGACGCTCGCGAGTGCCTGCCAGGGCAGCCGTTCGTGGTTCGCCAGCCGCAGCACGACGAGCCAGAGGGGCACCGAGGCGATGATCAGCGAAGCCAGGCCGGTGGGGACACTTCGCTCCGCGAAGAACAGCACGGCGTTCGCGCCCGGCAGCAGGCAGCCGACCACCACGCACGAGGTGAACGCCCGGCGTGACATGCGCAGGGATCCGCCTCGTGCCGTCACGATCACCGCCATCAGCGTCCCGGCGGTGATGAAGCGGGTCGAGACGGCGAAGAGCGGCGGAATCGTCTCGCCGGCGTACGCGATGCCGAGGTACGTCGAGCCCCAGATGACGTAGACCGTGACGAGCGCGGTCCAGACCTTCGCGTTCTTCGACACCTCCTACCGAACGAGCGAGAGCGCTGCGCCGATTCCCAGCAGCACGATTCCGATCGCCCTCGGTACCGAGATCGCGATCTGATCGACCCCGAACAGGCCGAAGCGGTCGATCACGACGCCCATCACGAGCTGGCCCGCGATCAGGATCCCGATCACCGCGGTCGCACCGATCTTGGGCTGGGCGAACGTGATCGACCCGACCACGGTCAGGCCCATCAGGCCGCCGAGCCACATCCAGGCCGGCGTGTCGCCGACGTGGTGCAGGCCACCGAGCCCGCCGCGGGCCGCGAGCAGGATCGCGACCGAGAACACGAGTTGCACCGCTGTTGCGAACGTGAGCGCTTCGACGACGCCGACCGCGCCGCCGAAGCGCCCCATCACTGCGACTTGAACGGAGCCGGCGAGGCCCGCGAGCACTGCGAGCGCGACTGCGACTCCTGTCACGCGGCGCTCTCGTCTCCTTGCCAGAGGCTGAAGCTCGTGCCTTCCGTGTCCTTGCAGGCGGCGAACCAGCCGTGCGTCGGGACCGGCTGCTTGTCGTCGGCCGTCCCGCCCAGCTCGCGGACCTTGGCGATCGACGCCTCGATGTCGTCGGTGTCGAAGTAGACGACCGGACCGACGCCCGGTGTCTCGGACGGCATCACGGCACCGCCCTGGTCTTCGCCCGTCTGGAACATGCGGTAGTCGAACTCCTCCGACATGCTTGCGCCGATGTTCCAGCCGAACAGCCCGTTCCAGAACCCGGCCGCGCGGTCGACGTCGGCAGCGTGCAACTCGAAATGAACGATCTTTCCCGCCATGGTTAGGCTCCTTTCACTCCAACGAAGGGACAGCGATGGTCAGAGTGGTCGTACTCTACGACGAGGCACCCGACCCGGCGCGCTATGAGCAGCACCTCGCGCTTTGCAGGTCGGTGCCGGGCGCGACGTTCCGCCACGGGCCCGTCTTCGGCGCGCCCGTGGGCGAGCCGACAGCACGCCTACTACGCCGAGTTCGAGTGGCCGGACCAGGACTCGTTCAAGGCGGGCGTGTCGTCCGCCGAGTTCGCGGCGACCGGGCAGGACGCGATGGCGATGGGGCGGAGGTTCAGCGTCGAGTTCGCGCGGCTCGAAGCGCTCTAGCCAAACCGCGGCTTGCGCTTCTCGCGGACGGCCGCAACGCCTTCGTGCACGTCGGGCCCCGCCAGGTCCAGGAACTCGAGCGCGAGCGACGCGTCGAAGGCGGGCCCGGCGGCGCGCAGCCAGTTGTTGAGAGCGAGCTTCGTGTGCCGGATCGCCTGCTGGGCGCCTTCGGCGAGCCGCGTCGCGATCTCGAGCGCGCGCGCCTCGAGCTCGTCCTCGGGGACGCAGAGCGAGACGAGCCCGATGCGCTCGGCCTCGATCGCCGTCCAGCGGCTCGCACAGCAGCAGGTGGTACTTCGCCTTCGCGAGCCCGCAGAGCAGCGGCCAGACGATCGCCGCGTGATCACCGGCGGCGACCCCCAGCTTCGTGTGGCCGTCGACGATCCGGGCAGCCGGGGTCGCGATCGAGATGTCGGCCAGCAGTCCGACGGCCAGGCCTGCGCCGACGGCAGGGCCGGTGATCGCCGACACGATCGGCTTGGAGCAGCCGATCACGTTGTAGACGAGGTCGCGCGCCTCGGCGAAGACCCGGGCTCGCGCTTCGGCGTCGCTCGCGATCTCGAGCACCAGGTCGAGGTCGCCGCCCGAGCTGAATGCCCCGTCCGCGCCGCGCACGATCACGGCGCGCGTCTCGTCGTCAGCGTCGATCGTCCTCCAGACGGCCGCGAGCTCGCCGTGCATCGCGCCGCTGACGGCGTTCAGCCTTCCGGCCGCCCGCAGCGTCAGCCGCAGCACGTGCTGCGCCGGGCGATCCAGCTCGAGGCTCGGGTAGGCGGCGTAGGCGTCCACGTGGGCTGACTCTAGACCGCGTTATGGTTGGCGCGTGTCCGAGGTCGAGATCACGCGCGACGGTGCAGTCCTGACGATCACGCTCAATCGCCCGGACGTCCTCAACGCACTCAACCGCGCGGTGCACGCCGGCCTTGCGGCGGGGCTGGTGGCGGCACAGGATCCGGCGGTTCGCGCCGTCGTGATCACGGGAGCGGGCCGCGGGTTCTGCGTCGGCCAGGATCTGCAGGAGTTCGGTTCCGGGGCCGGCGACGTCGCGCAGAACCTGCGCGACAACTATCACCGCAACGTGCTCGCGATCCGCGCGCTCGAGAAGCCGGTGATCGCAGCAGTCAACGGTGCCGCCGCGGGCGCCGGGATGTCGCTGGCGCTTGCCTGCGACGCGCGGATCGCGGCCGACTCGGCCAGCTTCGTCCCGGCCTTCATCAAGATCGGGCTCGTTCCCGACTCGGGTGGGACGTGGCTCGTGCGCCGGCTGCTCGGCGCCGCGCGGGCCTTCGAGTGGCTGACCACGGGCCGCCGGGTCGACGCGGAGGAGGCGCGCGCCTGGGGGCTCGTCAACGAGGTCGTCCCGGCGGACGAGCTCCAGACGCGGGCGCGCGAGGTCGCGGAGCTCTTCGCTGCGATGCCGACGCGCGCCGTGTGGCACACCAAGCGGCTGCTCGACGCGGCGGAGGACTCGACCTTCGAGGAACAGCTCGAGCTCGAGGCCAGGACACAGGCCGAGCTGACGAGAACGCCGGACTTCGCCGAGGGCGTGGCCGCGTTCCTCGAGAAGCGCGACGCACGGTTCACCGGCGCGGACGTCGACTGGCCGCACCCGATTCGGCTCGTCGTCAACGACGACCTGCAGCGCTGGCGGCTGACGGTCGCGTTCCGCTGGCTGCTCGCGCTCCCCCACCTGTTCGTGCTCACCCTCTGGACGTATCTCGCGATTCCGGTCGCGATCGTCAACTGGGTGATCGGTGTCGCCCGCGGCCGTCCGTCGACTCGGCTCCACTCCTGGGTGACGCGGCTCGTTCGCTACCAGGCGCACGTCTACGCGTACGTGTACTTCGTCGCCGATCCCTATCCGTCGTTCCGGGGGTGGTACGGCACCTATCCCGTCGACCTGGTCGTCGCGCCGGGCACCGACCAGTCTCGGTGGAAGACCGGGTTCCGCCTCCTGCTGGTCCTGCCGGCCTACGTGCTCACGACGCGTGCTCGGCTATGTACTTGTGGTCGTGGCGTTTCTCGGTGCGCTGTACGCGCTCGTCACCGGGCGGTACCCGCGGGGCCTGCGCGACCTCAGCGCCTACTGCATCCGGTACCAGGCTCAGACTTACGCGTACCTCCTGCTTCTCACCGACCGCTATCCGACGCTCGCGAGCGGAAGCGGCTACCAGTTCGAGAGAGGAACGCGATGATCGACCAGCAACCCGAGTCTCACCCGATCGGCCTGATCGTCGACGACGATCTGAAACGCAGCCGTCTCACCGTCTTCTTTCGCCTCCTGCTTGCGATCCCCCTGGCGATCTGGCTCGCGATCTGGGGCATCGCCGTGTACGTCGCGGTGCTGATCGCCTGGTTCGTCGCGCTCTTCACAGGGCGCTTGCCGGAGGGCCTGCACGAGTTCATCGCCCGGTACCTGCGGGCGCTGACGCATCTTTCGTCGTATCTGCTCCTGCTCGCCAATCCCTGGCCGCCGTTCGGCGGCGCGCCCGGCGCGTATCCCGTCGACCTGCGCGTCGACCCCGCCGCGTCGCAGAGCCGGCTGACCGTCTTCTTCCGCCTGCTGCTCGCGATCCCGGCGCTGTTCCTCTGTTACGTCTTCCGGCTCGTGAACCAGGTGATCGCGTTTCTCGGTTGGTTCTACTGTCTCTTCACCGGGCACATGCACCGTGGCATGCGAGACATCAGCGCGTGGATGCTCCGCTACGAGCTGCAGTCGTACGGCTACGTCTTTCTTCTGACCGGGCGCTATCCGAGCCTGTCGGGCGCACCGACCGCATAGCTACAACGCCAACGCCGCGAGCGACGCGGCGATCGAGAACGGCACGAGGACGAGGCCGAGCAGCGTGTACCGGCGCACGCTCGGCCTCGCGCCGTGGCTGCGCGCAACGCGGAGCCAGAGCACGGCGGACAGCGAACCGGTCACCGCGAGATTCGGGCCGAGGTTGAGCCCGATCAGCAGGGCGCGCGAGTGGGCGGGCGTGTTCGCCGACAGGAGCATCGCCGCGGGCAGGTTGTTGATCGCGATCGCAGAGATCGCGCCGGTCGCCGCGGTCTGCCAGCGGTCGAACGAGTTGACGAGGTGCTCAGGCCCGTGCCACCAGCGCCCGATGGAGCCGACCGCGACGGCGAGCAGGAAGAGGCCGACGAGCACCCGTGGGTCGGCGGTCGAGAACACGCGCGCGCGCGGGATGCGGGCGAGGAGCACGACAGCGACGCCGACGATCAGCACCGGCAACGCAGGCGAGGCGAGAGCGAGCACGAGGACCGTCGAGAGGGCCACTCCGGCGGCGCCCGAGACCGACGTGGGAACGCGCAGGCTCAGGAGCCGGTCCGGCGGGAGCGCCGAGGGCGCTCCAGAACGCGATGATGAGGATCAGCGTCGTCGTGACGACCGAAGCGACTGCGGCGGGCCACATGTCCGCGAGAAAGGTCGCCCCCGAGACGCGCTCGTGATGCAGCACGATCAGATTCGTGAGGTTCGATCCAGGCAGGAACAGCGACGCGGCGTTCGACATGAACACCGTCCCGTAGAGGAACGGTGCTTCGTCGATGCCGCGGTGCCGCGCGAGATGCAGCAGGACCGGGGTGAGAAAGAAGACGGACGTGTCGAGGTTGAGCACTGCGGTCACGACGGTGACGAGTCCCAGTGCTGCCACGAGGAGCGCCCGCGGGGGAAGCGGCAGCTGTGAGAGCCGGGCTCCTGCGGCTGCGAACAGGCCGTCGCGCTCGGCGACGACGCCGACGAGCAGCAGGCCCGTGACGAGGGCGAACGCAGGCCAGGCCTGCGAGGCAGCTGCGCCTACGCCGGCCAGCACAACGGTCGAGACTAGCCGAGAGCGCTCAGGATCTCGGGCGGCTTCGGCCAGCGGCCCTCACGCTGCTTCGAGAAGACGAGGGAGTCGTCGACGAAGACGTCGAACTGGCTCTTCTCCCCGGGTGCGATCTCGGCCGTGTGCCCGGATGCCTCGATGTCGGCTGCGAGACTCGCAGCCCGTTCGTCGTACCCGCTTCAGACGGGGCAGTAGAGGATGCGCGCGTGCGCCATTGGGCGTGATCTTACGCGCCGGCCGTGACCGGCGGAGCCATCCCCGGTAGTCCTTCGTGCGTCTGCCTGGTATCGACGACGGGCAGCCCTGCTGCGATCCAGGCGGCGAAGCCGCCGACGACGTCACCGGCGTGTGAGAAGCCGAGCTCGACGAGCGTCGCGGCCGCAAGGCTCGAGGACTCGCCGTGGTCGCAGAGGACGATGACACGCTCGCCGAGACCGGGTGCATAGGGGCTTCGCGAGGCGCTGTCGGGATCGAGTCGCCATTCCAGCACCGTGCGCGGGATGAGGAGCGAGCCGGGGACGAGCTGGTCGGGCGCCGAGCGAATGTCCACGATGCAGGCGCCGTCCTCGGCGGCCGCCAACGCGTGTGCGGGCTCGAGCCGATCGATCCTCGCGCGCGCCGCCGCGAGCAGGTCGTCCAGCGTGCGCCGTGCCGTCACGCCGCGCTCAGGCTCAAGGCTGCTTGTGCTCGAACACGGTCTTCGTCCGTTTCTGGTCGAGCTTGCGGATGACGAGGAGGTCCTGCTCGGAGACCCTTCCGACGTAGCTCTTGACGAAGAACTGCGCCGAGCCGTCGGCCGGTCCGCACGTGACGTAGGTCTTTCCCTGCAGACGCTCGACCGCACAGAAGATGTGAGTGCCGCCCACCGTCGCAACTGTTCCGACCGATGCGCGGAAGGTCCCGCCCATGGTGGTCGGGCCCGGATAGGTCCCACCGGAGCCGGACGGCTCGGTTTCGCGCTTGACCTGCGACGGTGTCGACGACTGCGAGGCCTTGAGCACGAGCAGAGCCGAATTCGCGACGGCGAAGCTGTAGCTCCCCGGGCGGGGTGAGCCGGTGCCCTCGCCGCAGATGATCGTCGTCGGGCCGCCCGACGCGGAGACAGCGCAATGCAGCTTCGTGCCGGTCACCGTCATCTGCGCGCCGGGCCCGAGTCTCAGCAGGTGCCCGGCCGAGCGGTCGCCCGCCGACTCTGTGCCGCCTGCGACGGTCGCCGCCGCGAGTGCGGCCACGACGCTCAGTCCGGCTGCACCGGCGAGCCGGCGCAGCACGCGCGAGATCGGAGCAGGGGCCGCCGCCGTCATGCCTCGAAGCTACTGCATTTTGCGCTCGTGGCGGCGGTTCCCGGGAACGGGATTCGGAGCCGGCGGCTTAGATCGTCTTGAACTGCTCGAACGGCTGGCGGCAGCTCTCGCACCAGCGGATCGAGCGGCAAGGTGTCGGGCCGAAGATGTTCTCGAGCCGGGTCTCGGTCGACCCGCAGTAGGGACAGCGGAACGCTTTCGACTGGAGCTGCACGAGCGTGGTCGGCCCGGCGCTCCGCGGCGCCGGCGGCGCGAGCCCTGCAGCGCGCAACTTCTCCCGGCCGGAGCCGGTGATCCGGTCTGTCGACCACGAGCCGTCCATGATCACCGCGATCTCCGGTTCGGCGCCCAGTGCCGCGACGCTCGACTCGAGTGCGCGCGTCATCGCGTCGAGCGCCGGGCAGCCGAGAAACGTCGGGGTGAACTCGATGCGAACGCGATCCCCGTCGACCGTCACGTCGCGGATCACGCCGAGGTCGACGAGCGAGATGACCGGTATCTCGGGGTCGGGAATCTCGTCGAGTGCGGCCCAGACGGCCTCGGCGGTCACCATTGCGCGCCCGGAATCGACCGCCGCACCTCGGTCATGGTGTCCCACAGGCCTGCGAGCTCCGGCAGGTGCGCGCCGCGCTCGATGGCCGTGACCGGTTCGAGGCCGATGCGCTGGGCGAGCTCGGGGCGCTGGTCGGGCTCGAGCACGCCGAGCGCAAACGGCCACAGTTCCTCGACGGCGTTCCTGAAACGCGGCTCGTCGCGGAGGCGCGCCGCCCAGAGCTCCGCGTGCAGCCGGTGGTAGGTCTCTTCGCGGTCGATCTTCGTCGCAAGGCCCGCCAGTTCGGCGTCGTCCGACTGCATGAGGCCGTTGATGCGGATGCGGTCGGCCTCCTCGTAGAGATAGCGGCGGGCGATCGTGTGCGCCCACTCGAGCAGATGCAGTTCGACGAGCGGCGCGCAGCGATAGTCGTCCGGCTCGCGGTCGAACGCGAGCGCGTCGGCGTTGGTGTCGAGCTCCAGCGCCGCGAGCTCGTACAGCGCCCGCGCATGCCCGATCTCGTTCTGTGCGATCGACGAGAACGCGACGTCCTCCTCGAGCGTCGGCGCGATCCCGGTCCACTCCGAGTCCCGCCAGCCGAGGATCAGCTCGTCGTCAGCGATCGACAGAAGGAGCGACGCCCGCGCGTTCACGTGCGATGCGCAACCTTTCCTTGATCGAGTAGCCGTCGACCCGGCGGTACTTGAGGTCGAACTCGTCGGCCCACTCGGTGATCGCATGGATCGACTCGCGCGGCACGAGCCACAACGCCTCCGACTCGCCGCGGCGGCCGTACTGCTCGCGGGCCCACGCGTCGGCGAACGCGGCATCCGGCGCCTCGACCGACCCCGCATGCTGGAACGCCTGCCCCTTCCGCTCCTGGCGAAAGACCTCGAAGCACGCATCAGGCCGCCAACGCGTCGCGCACCCACTGCTCCTGCTCGAGGAAGCGGGCGCGGAAGGCGAGCCGGTCCTGCGAGCGCGGGCCGTGGCCGGTGACGACCGACCTGAGCTCGTCCCAGTCCGGCTCGGAGTAGGTCCAGACGCCGTCCTCGCCGCGGTGCAGGTTCGGGTCGGGCACGGTGAGGCCGAGCTCCCAGATCTGCGGCACGTACCCCTCGAGGAACTGCTGCCGCGCCTCCTCGTTGCCCTGCGACTTGATCCGCCACACGTACATCGGATCTTCGTCACTCGGGATCGGGTTGCCGTGGAACTGCATCAGCGGTCCCCACCAGCGGTCGAGCGACTCCTGAACGAGCTCGCGCTGCCCGGCCGTGCCGGTCATCAGCGCGAGGATGACGTCCCGGCCGTGCAGGATGTGGAACGACTCCTCCCAGCAGATCTTCTTCATCACTCGCGCGTACGGCGCGTAGGAGCACTTGAGCAGCGCTTTCTGCGAGATGATCGCCGCCGCGTCGACGAGCCAGGCGATCACGCCGACGTCGCCCCAGGTCTTGGTCGGGTAGTGGAAGACGTTGTGGAACTTCGCCTTGCCCGAGAGCAGGTCGGCGAACATCGCCGCCCGTGGCTTGCCGAGATCCTCGGCCACGCGGTAGAGCAGCTGTGCGTGCCCGACCTCGTCCTGCACCTTCGCGGTCAGGGCCAGCTTCCGCTGCAGGGTCGGCGCTTTCAGGATCCACTCGCGTTCGGGGAGCACGCCCATCAGCTCGCTGTTCGCGTGCATCTCGATGAACTTGAGCAGCTTCTGCCGGTAGTCCTCCGGCAGCCAATCCGTCGCCTCGACCTGCCCGCCGTCCTGCACGTGCGCCAGAAATTCCTGCGTCCGAGCGTCCACGCCGTGAGCCTCCCTACCGATCGTTAGGCTGGGATCATAGATGTCGTCGAGGCGTGAGGAGCTCACTCGGATCGCTGCGCGGCTCTTTGCCGAGCGCGGATATCCGGGAACGTCGCTGGCCGACCTGGCGGACGCGCTCGGCATGCAGAAGCCGTCGCTCTACCACCACATCGCGTCGAAGGAGGACCTCCTCTGGGAGGTCGCCTGGGAGGGTGCCGAAGCCTTCCACGCGGGCCTCGACGGCGTCCCTGTCGATGCCCCGGCGACCGAGCGCATCCGCCTGGCGCTGCGTGCGCATCTCGCTGTCGTCGCCGGCCAGCTCGACATCGCGACCGTCTTCGTGCGCGAGTGGCGTTACCTCGAGGGAGAGCGCCGCGACCGCTTCATCGCCGAGCGCCACCGCTACGAGGAGCGCATTCGCGCGCTCTACCGCGACGGGGTCGAGGGAAGCGAGCTGCGCACCGATCTCGATGTGGCCACCGCCGCGCTGCTCTTCCTCTCGGCGGCCAACTGGGCCTACACCTGGCTCCGCCCCGGTTCGAACACGGACCAGCTCGCCGACCGGCTCTACGCCACGCTGCTCGACGGCATGCGCGGTTACGCGACTCCCCGACTGAGCGAGTGCGAACCGGGAGCGAGTGCTCCACATCCCGCCGTCCTCGTCCTCCTCGATCAGCGCGATCTCGTGCGCCCGGGCGGGGATCGGCAGGGCCAGCTCGAGGTCGAGCGGTGTCTCGCTGATCGTGAGGTGCGGGATCACCTCGCCGAAGGCGCCCTCGTAGGGCGGCCACTCGGGCCAGCGCTGCCAGACGGCCGCTGTCAGCGCGGCGAAGCGCTCGGCCGGGTCGGGCCGCAGCCAGACGTGGCCGTCCTCGAAGCATTCGAGGCGGTCGAGGGTGAAATCGAAGGCTGAGAAGTTCCCGAAAAGCTCGCGCAGCGCGCTTTCGTCGACCGCCTCCGGCGACATGAACGGAAACAGGATCGTGATGTGAGCGGGCACGCCGCGGGCCGCCGACCAGTCGTGCTCGAGCCGGATCGCTCGCACGGCGGGCTCGGCCTCGGGCACGGGAGCGATCAGGGCCGTGCGGCGTGGCATGCTCGCAAGCGTGAAGCGCGCCCTCTTGATCGTCAACCCCTACTCGACGCATGTCACCGGTGCTCGGATCACCGAGGTCGAGAACGCGCTCCGCGAACGGATCGATCTGCGGACCGAGTTCACCCAGCGTCCCGGCCACGCCACCGAGCTCGCGGCCGAAGGAGCAGCGTCGGACGTCGATGCGATCCTCGTCTTCTCGGGCGACGGCACCTACAACGAGGCGCTGAACGGCGCCGACGGGGAGGTTCCGTTCGGGTTCCTGCCGGGCGGCGGCACGAGCGTCCTGCCGCGCGCCCTCGGCGTGCCGCGCGACCCGGTCGAAGCCGCTCGTGCCGCCGGGGCGGCGATCGCCGGCTCCCGGCTGCGCCGGATCTCGCTGGGATCGGTGAACGGCAGGCGCTTCTGCTTCTCCGCCGGGGTCGGGTTCGATGCAGAGGCCGTTCGCCGCCTCGATGCTCTGGGGCGCGCGCCCGGCGGGGCGCGCCCTGGCGACCTCGCATTCATGCGCGCGATCGGAAAGATGATCTTCGAACGCCGTGGCCGGTGGAGCCCCGAGCTCGAGATCGAGGGAGTGGGGCGCGCCGCCTTCGTGCTCGTTGCCAACTGTGACCCGTATTCGTACGTCGGCTCGGTGCCGTTGCGGATCGCCCCCGGAGCGCGCTTCGAAGCCGGCATCGATTTCGTCGCGCCGTCCCGCGTGCGCGCGCGCGACGTGCCGGTGATCCTCTCGTGGATCGTGCGCGGGAACGGCTACGCCGACTGGGTGATGACCGGGCACGATCTCGATCGCGTCGAGGTCCGGTGCGACCGGCCGCTGCCCGTTCAGGCGGACGGCGAGGATCTCGGCGACTTCGACAACGTCGTTTTCGAGGCCAGGCGCGATGCGGTTTCTGTGCTGGTGTAGCGGCCTCAGGTAGCTTCCGCGACGCATGGCCTCCATCGACGCCCTGCGGCACACCACGAGCCTGGCGGAGAGCGAGCTCCTCGAGCTGTATCGCCGCATGGTGCTGCTGCGCACCTTCGACGAGCGTGCCGTCGTGTACCAGCGCCAGGGACGCATCGGCACCTATGCGATCGCCTGGGGCCACGAGGCGATTCAGGCCGGGGCGACGTTCGCGCTCGGCGATGACGACTGGATCTTTCCCTCCTATCGAGAGGGTGCGATCGGGCTCGTGCGCGGCATGCCGGCAGAGACGATCCTGCAGTGGTGGCGCGGGCACCCGTCCGGCTGGTGGAGCCCGGCCGACTGGAACATCGCGTCGATCTGCGTCCCGATCGCGACGCACGTTCCGCACGCGGCCGGCCTCGCCTGGGGGAAGAAGCTGCGCGGCGAGAAGGTCGTCGCGATGGCGTTCTTCGGCGACGGTGCGACGAGCGAGGGCGCATTCCACGAAGGCGTGAACTTCGCTGCCGTGATGAATGCGCCGGCCGTGTTCGTGTGCAACAACAACCAGTGGGCGATCTCGACGCCGATCGAGGCGCAGACCCGTGCCGAGACGCTCGCGGACAAGGCTGTCGGCTACGGCATCCCGGGGGTGCGGGTCGACGGCCTCGACGTGCTCGCCGTTTACGAGGCGGCCCGTGAGGCTGTCGAGCGGGCTCGCTCCGGGGGCGGCCCGACCTTGATCGAGGCCGTTCATTACCGCGCGGCACCGCACGGCACCGCAGACGATCCGCGCGCGTACATCGATCTTGCTCGCGTCGAGGAAGAGCGCGCGAACGAGTGCGTCGGCAGGTACGAGCGCTTCCTGCGCGATGCGGGGCTTCTGAACGAACAGCTCGTCGCGTCAACGCGCACGGACGCCGAGGACCTGATGCGCGCGGGGATCGCCGCGGCCGAAGCCGAGCCGCCGCCCGATCCCGAGCTGCTGTTCACGCGGGCCTATGTCGATCCTCCACCGAACCTTCGCCATGGCTGACCTGACGCTCGTCGAGGCTGTGAACGACGCGCTCCACACGGAGCTCGCACGTGACGAGAACGTGCTCGTGCTCGGCGAGGACGTCGGCCGTGCCGGCGGCGTCTTCCGTGCCACGGCCGGGCTGCTCGACCGGTTCGGCGCCGATCGGTGCGTCGACACTCCGCTCGCGGAGGCCGGCATGCTGGGCGCGGCAGTCGGACTGTGCATGGCGGGCTGGCGTCCGGTGGTCGAGATGCAGTACGACGCGTTCTCGTACCCGTGCCTCGACCAGCTGATCACGCACGTCGGCCGCTACCACTGGCGCACGAGCGGGCGGATGGAGTTTCCGATCACGATTCGCATGCCCTACGGCGGCGGTGTCCGCGCGCCCGAACTGCACGACGATTCCCCGGAGACGTACTACGTGCACACACCCGGGATCAAGGTCGCGATTCCGTCCACTCCTGCCGATGCGAAGGGACTGCTTGCCGCGGCGATCCGCGATCCCGACCCGGTCGTGATCTTCGAGCCGAAGTTCGTCTACCGCACCGCACGTGGCGAGGTGCCGGAAGGCGAGCACGTGGTGCCGCTCGGGCAGGCGCGGATCGCGCGAGCGGGAACCGACGTGACGTTGATCGCGTACGGCGCGATGGTGCCGGTCTGCGAACGAGCGGCCGGCGAGCTGGCCGGCGAGGCGTCGTGCGAGGTCGTCGACATCCGGTCGCTCCGGCCACTCGACGAGCAGACGATTCTCGAGTCCGTCGCGAAGACGGGTCGCGTCGTGATCGTGCACGAGGCACCTCGCACGGTCGGCTTCGGCGCCGAGCTCGCTGCGATCATCGCCGAGAAGGCCATCTTCGACCTGCAAGGCCCGGTGCTGCGCGTGACGGGGTTCGATGTTCCGTATCCGTACTGGACGATCGAGGACTCCTACGTTCCCTCCGTCGCACGCGTCGCCGCCGCCGTGCGCACCTTCCTGTGATCCCGCTTCGGCGCCGGCCAAGCCGGCACCCGCGCTCGCGGGCGGCTCCGTCGAGCCTACGCCGCTGACCGATCGGCTCAGGCTGTGGCTCGAGCGCGACCGCCGCGGCGCCGGGTACCACCTGCGTGACGCGGCGACGGGTGAGCGCGTGGCGTGGGAGGATCCGCGCGTTCGCGTCGTGCCGGTCGCGGGGGTGTCGTTTCGCCCCGAGTCGGTCGCCGACGCGTCGTTCGACCCCGGGCGGCGCGCTCGCGCTCGTTCCCGAGCCCACGAACGAGCACGATCCGAACGCCGTGGCCGTCTGGAACGAGGAACGCACGCTCCAGGCGGGGTACGTTCCGCGCGACGTGGCCCCGCTCCTGGACGGGAGCGAGCAGGCCGTATCGCTCTGGCGCGCCGGCGAGGGCCTGCGCATCCTGCTCGTTCCCGCAGACGCCTGGATCGGGCGGCCGCGCAGGTAGCCTCGGCGCCGTGCCCTACGAGTTCAAGCTGCCTGACCTCGGCGAAGGGCTGACCGAGGGAGAGGTCGCGCGCTGGCTGGTCGCGGAAGGTGACGAGATCGCCGAGGATCAGCCGCTCGTCGAGATCCAGACCGACAAGACAACCGTCGAGATCCCTTCGCCCGCGGCCGGGACGGTGACGAGCATCCATGCCGCCGAAGGCGACGTCGTCCCCGTCGGGACGGTGCTGGTCGTGATCGACGGCGGTTCCGCTCAGACGGCCGTGCCTTCCCCGGCCGCGTCCGCACCGGCCATGGCCCGGGGTCAGACCCCGGACGTGTCCCAACGGGGCACGTCCGCTCGGCGGGTGCAGGCGACGCCGCTCGTCCGGCGGATCGCGGAGGAGCTCGCGGTGCCGCTCGAGTCGGTCGCTCCGACCGGGCCCGGCGGGCGGATCACCGAGGACGACGTGCGCGCCGCCGCGTCGCCGCGCACCGCGACGACGGAGGGGCGCCGCGAAAAGGTGCGCGGGGTCCGCCGCCAGATCGTCGAGCACCTGACGCGTGCACACCGTGAGGTGCCCGCGGTCACATACGTCGAGGAGTGCGACTTCTCCAACGTGGATCTGGCGCAGCTCCTCCCGACCGTGCTGCGGGCGACTGCGCTCTCGCTGCAGGAGTTCCCCGAGCTGAATGCGCGCCTCGAGGAGGACGAGATCGTCTATCTCGACCGCTACGACCTCGGCATCGCCGTCCAGACCGAGCAGGGACTCGTCGTGCCCGTCGTCCGTGGATGCGCCGAGCGCAGTCTCGACGAACTGCGCGAGGACATCGACGATCTCGCAGAGAGGGCGCGAGCGGGGAGGCTCGAGGCGGCGGAACTGCGCGGCTCGACCTTCACGGTGACGAGCGCCGGCAAGCTCGCGAGGGCTTTTCGTCACGCCGCTCGTCAATCATCCCGAGGTCGGGATTCTCGGCGTTCATCGCATCGGCCCGCGCCCGGTCGTGCGGGACGGCGAGGTCGTCGTGCGCCCCATGGGAAACCTCAGCGTCACGTTCGATCACCGGGTCGTCGACGGCGCCCGGGCGGCGCAGTTCACACTCGCGGTGATCGCCCGGCTGGAGGCCTGAGCCGGCGGGAACGTACACTCGTGGTCGTGGGGGACTGGTACACGATCGGGATCTTCGTGGGGCTCGGAACGGCGCTCGGTCTCGCCGCGACGGCCGTTTTTCGGCGTGCACTGGTCGGTCTCGCCATCGGTGCGGTGATCGCGGTCGCCCTCGCCTTCGCCTTCAGCGGCTGGGAACAGGCGGTGGGCGCGGTTGTCGGCGCCGCGTGCGGCGCGCTCGGCTCAGCGCCGCTCGTCGCCGGCGCGTTGCGGCGCGGTGGGACGCGCGGCGGCACGTCGATCCTGCTCGGCATCGTTGCGCTCGTCGGTGCCGCGCTCGCCTTCGTTCCCGTAGTCGGCTACCTCGAGGCCGTCGTCGTGCCGATTCTCGGTGCGCGCGTGCGTCGCCGCTCTCCTGAAACTCACGCCGGTCTGCGCACCCTCGCGCGGGACTGAATGGCGGCGCCGAAACCCGTCGTGCTGGTCGTGATCGACGGTCTCACGCCGTCGATGTTCGAGAGCGCCGATGCTCCCGCGCTGCGCTTTCTCGCCGAGCACGGCGAGTACCGTCGCGCCGCCTCGACCTTCCCGTCGCTCACACCGGTCTGCCTGTCCTCGATCGCGACGGGATCGCATCCCGACGTCCACCACATCCCGCATCTCGTCTGGTGGAACCGCGCCGAGCAGCGCATCGTCGAATACGGCTCGTCGTTCGGCGCCGTGTGGGCGGCAGGCCTCGCGCGATCGCTGCGCGACACGATCATCGACCTCAACCTGCGCCACCTCTCGAAGGACGCCGAGACGATCTACGAGGCGCTCGAGGACACCGGCCTGACGACCGCGGCGATCAACATCACGTGCTACCGCGGCCGCACCCGCCACCTGCCGACGATCCCGGGCGTGCCTGCCGTCTATGGGCCAAAGCGGTTCTTCTGGTACTCGCTCTACGAGAGCGACCGCACCGGCTCGCCGATCGCCGTCCGCAATCGTGCGCTCGGCTCGATCGACGCGTATGCCGCGTCGGTCGGACGCTGGCTCGTGACCCGTGACGGCTTCGACCTGCTCGTCTACTACCTGCCCGACTACGACTACGCCTCGCACGCAGCGGGGCCCGACAGCGCACACGAGGCGCTGGCACGGAGCGACGCGGCGATCGCGGTCCTGATGGATGCAGCAGGCGGCCCGGAGGCGTTCCTCGAGCGATATGCCGTCGTCCTGTGCTCCGACCACGGCCAGTCGCGAGTGGAGAACGTCGCCAGCCTCGATGCAGGCGGTGATCTCGTGACGGCCTCGAACCGGGCCGCGATGGTCTACACGTCACGCGCGCGCGAGGTCGCCGAACGGCTCGACGCGCAACCCTCCGCCGGGATCGTGCTCTTCCGAGAGGACGGGCGCATGATCGTGCGCCGGGACGGAGACGAGGATGACGGACTGCTCGACGACATGCCGGATGGGAGGGCGCGCGCCGCCGCCGCAATCGCGAATCCCAATGCCGGTGAGGTGATCGTCTCGGCCTCGCCCGGCTGGGAGTTCGTCGATCTCGCCGGGCGCCACCATTCCGGCGGCGGCAGCCACGGCTCGCTGGAGACCGAGGACTCCGAGGTGCCGATGCTGACCGTCGGCCTGGGACCGCCGCCGGCTTCGATCACGGCGATCAAGGAGCTCGTCGCCGCGCACTTCGGTGTGCCGGTCCGTCGTGCGATCTGACTGGGTCGACCGCCAGCTTTGCGCCCGGGGCATCTTCGACGCGCGCGTGCTCGAGGCGATGCGCAGCGTCCCGCGCGAGTCATTCGTGCCGGTCGAGGCGAAGGCGCGCGCCTATGACGACGCCGCCCTCGCGCTCGGCCACGGCCAGACGATCTCGCAGCCGTACGTCGTCGCGCTGATCTGTCAGGCGCTCTCGCTCGAGGGCGACGAGCTGCTGCTGGACGTGGGAACCGGCTCCGGCTACCAGGCGGCGGTGCTCGACGAGCTCGCCGGCCGGGTCGTCTCGGTCGAACGGATCCCGGAGCTTGCCGAGCAGGCCCGGGGCAACCTCGCAGCGACGGGGCACAGCGGGGTGGAAGTCCTCGTTGGCGACGGCTCGCTCGGAGTGCCGTCGCGGGCTCCGTTCGGGGCGATCGCCGTGGCGGCAGCGGCCGCCGAGCTGCCGCGAGGCGCTGCTCCAGCAGCTCGCCCCGCGCGGCCGGCTCGTCCTTCCGCTCGGCCGGCGAGCTCGTGCGCGTCACGGACGCGGACGGCCACCTGCGGATGGAGCGCCTGGCTCCGGTGCGGTTCGTGCCGCTCGTCGCGGGTTTGCCAGGGTGACCGGCCCCGCCGATCGGAGAACACTGTCCGCTGCGTCGTGCGCTAGCCTCGCGCCAGTGTCCGTCTCCTCGCGCACGACTGCCGCGCTCCGGCGGCGGGCAAACTGGGTTCAGCTTGCTCAATTCGGTGCTGTCGGTGTCACCGGCTACGTCATCAACCTGGTGGTGTTCGCGGCGCTGCTCGGCTGGGGCGCGCATATCGCCGCTGCGATCTCCTTCGTCGTCGCGGCGGCGAGCAACTACTGGTGGAACCGGCACTGGACGTTCGCGCGACAGCAGGGCAACTTCGGCGCTCAGGGCGCCCGCTTCCTGGTCGTGTCGCTGCTCGCCTTCGCGGTGAACCAGCTCTGGCTCGTCCTCTTCATCGACGTGCTCGACTGGCGAAAGGTTCTTTCGCAGGCGATCGCGATCATTCTCGTCACGCCGCTCAACTTCCTGGGCAACAAGCTCTGGTCCTTCCGCAAGTGAGACTCGCCGCAGTCCTCGCGCTCGCGCTCGCGCTCGTACCGGCGGCGCGCGCCGGGACGTCCACGACGGTCCCGACGCAGCAGGTCCCGGCCGCCGAGATCGCAGCGATCGACGAGCGGCGAGGTGATCCAGAACTTCCTCGCGTACCCGAAGGTCGCGGCCTGGCTGAAGCGGTATCCGCCGAACCCGGTGACGAATGCGACCTTCTCGCAGGGCGTCTGGACGGTCGGCGTCTGGTCGGGCAAGGCGGGTGAGATCGCGACCGGCAAGGTCGACGACGCCACCGCCTCGGTCACCGAGGCGTGGACCGGGCCCCAGGTCGCCTGGAAGATGGCACGCGGCTACAAGGGCGCGTTCGGCGGCGCGAAGATCAACAGCGCCTGGGTGTGGCTGTCGTTCTGTGGGCTGTTCCTCCTCGGGCTGGTCGATTGGCGGCGGCTTCTGTCGGTTCGCAACGTCGACCTTCTCGTCCTGATCTCGTTCACGGTGTCGCTCTGGTTCTTCAACCGGGGCAATGTCTTCGCGGCGATGCCGCTCGCGTATCCGCCGCTCGTCTGGCTGCTCGTGCGCTGCGTGTGGATCGCGCGGTCGGACCGACCGTCGCGCGGCGCGCCGGTCTGGCCGGTCTGGGTGCTTGCCGCAGCGACGGTCTTCGTCGCCGGCTTCCGCGTCGGCCTGAACGTTCGCGCATCGAACGTGATCGACGTCGGCTATTCGGGCGTCATCGGCGCCGATCGAATCGCGCACGGGCAGAGCCCGTACGGTCACTTCCCGGTCGAGGACGACCGCCCCAAGTGCGGCCCGGCCGACGCCGACGGCGAGGTGCGCGACCGCATCCAGACGAACGGCCGGTGCGAGAACGCGAACCCGTACGGAGATACCTACGGACCGGTGTCGTACATCGCGTACCTGCCCGGCTATGCGATCTTCGGCTGGAGCGGCCAGTGGGACTCCCTGCCCGCCGTGCATTTCACCTCGATCCTCTTCGACCTGCTCGCCATCGTCGGGCTGGCGCTCGTCGGCCGCCGTTTCGGCGGGCCTCGACTCGCGGCCACGCTCGCGTTTGCGTGGGTCGCATGGCCGTTCACGCAATACGCGTCGAGCTCGAACACGAACGACGCGATCGCGCCGGCGCTGCTCATCTGGGGCTTTCTCGCGCTCACGACCCCGGTCGCGCGCGGTGCCGCCGTCGCGGTCTCGGGCTGGACGAAGTTCGCGTCGCTGCTGCTCTTGCCGCTCTGGCTCGGCTATCCGGAGGCCCGGCGCGGGCGCGCTCTCGCGGTGGTCGGCTTCGCAGTCACCACCGTGCTCGTCTTCTTCGTCCTCTTTCTCGAGCCGTCTCCGTGGCACGCCGCACGCGTCTTCTACGACCGCACGGTCGGGTACCAGATCGACCGCGACTCACCGTTCTCGCTCTGGGACTGGGGGCAGTACCACGCCAAGGGCCTGCCCAACCTGCGGATCGTGCAGCGGGTGCTCGAGGTGCTGCTCGTCGTCGGATCCCTCTCGCTCGCGTGGGTGCCGCGGCGGCGCTCGCCGCTGCGCATGGCCGCACTCACGGGTGCAGTGCTCGTCGGCTTCGAGCTCGTCTTGACGCACTGGTTCTACCTCTACCTGCCGTGGTTCTTCCCGTTCATCGCGCTCGCGCTGATCGGCCCGCTGCCGGGAGACGCGCACGACAAGGAAGACGAAGAGGACGAGGTCGTTGACGCGCCGGTTCCTGCCCTCGGCTGAGGCGCTCGCCGCAGCCGGGCTGTTCCTCGCCTGCTTCGGGCTCGTCCATCGGTGGTTCTGGGCGCACGGCCAGCTCGTCGACTGGCCGACGTACCGCACCTACGGGGACGCGATCCTGCACCACGGCCGCATTCCGTACCGCGACTTCGCGGTCGAGTACCCACCGGGCGCACTGCCGCCGTTCATCGCCGCCGCGCCCTTCGCCGACTACGCCGGCGCCTTCGCGTGGCTCATGGCGGCCTGCGGCGTCGCGCTCGTGTTCGTGGTCGCTCGTGTCCGGCCGGCAGCCGCGTTCTACGTCGCGCTCGCGCCGGTGCTGGCGGGCTCGCTGATCCTCAGCCGCTTCGACCTCTGGCCGGCACTGCTCGCCACGGCTGCACTCGTTGCGCTGCTCGCCGAGCGCCACCGGCTCGGCTGGGCCCTGCTCGGTGCTGCGGTGGCTGCGAAGCTCTGGCCGCTCGTCCTCGTGCCGCTCGCGCTCGTCTGGTCGATCCGGCGCGGGCGCGGCTGGTCGGCACTGGCGGGTGCGGCGGTGGTCGTCGCCGTCTTCCTGCCCTTCGTCCTGCTCTCACCCCACGGGGTCTGGACGAGCCTGCGCGGGCAGGCGTCGCGCCCGCTGCAGATCGAGAGCCTCGGTGCGTCGCTCTTCATGACGTTCAGCCACCCGGTCGTGATCTCGTCGCACGGCTCGCAGAACGTCGACGGGCACGGCGGCGTCGGCGACCGCATTCGCCGTCTTGCAGCTCGTCGTGCTCGTCGCGCTGTGGGTCGCGTTCGCCCGCGGGCAGGCGACGGGGAACCGGTTCGTGCGCTATTCCGCCGCTGCGGTGTGCGCGTTCATCGCGTTCGGCAAGGTCCTGTCGCCGCAGTTCCTGCTGTGGCTCGTGCCGATCGTGCCGCTCGTGCGCGGCAGGCGCGGCCTGGCTGCGACTGCGCTCCTGACGCTCGCGCTCGTCCTGACCCAGGTGTGGTTCCCGCAGCGGTACTGGGGCTACGCCGACCTGTACCACCTCGCCGGAGTCGTCTTCGCGCGCGACGTCGTGCTCGTCGTCCTCCTGGCGGTGCTCGTGCTCCCGCTCAGGTCCGCTCGCTTGCCTGCCGGTTAGTCGACCTCGACCCGCACGGCCGTGCACGACGTCGCGCGGCCCTCCGCCGTGCAGGCGACGAGAGCTCCTTCGATGCGAACGTCCCGGGTCGCCGGTTCGAGCCGGGCCGGCATGCCCGTGAGGAACCGCTTCAGCGCGTTGTGCTCGTCGCTCCCGATCACCGAGTCGTGTGGGCCCGTCATGCCGGCATCCGTGATCGCGGCGGTGCCGCCGGCGAGCACGCGTGCATCGTTCGTCTGGACGTGGGTGTGCGTCCCGATCACCGCGGTGACGCGTCCGTCGAGATAGCGCGCGAGCGCCACCTTCTCGCTCGTCGCCTCCGCGTGGAAGTCGACGATCACGATCGACGTGGAACGCCGGGCCTCCGCGACGAGGCGGTCGGCTGCGAGGAACGGGTTCTCGAACGGCTGGAGCGAGAAGATGCCGAGCAGGTTGATCACCGCGATCCCGTCGTGCACAGCGAGGCCGACTCCGGGCGTCTGCGGCGACAGGTTCGCCGGGCGAAGCACACGATCGGTGCCCGAGAGGTAGGGCGCGAAGCCTTGCTGGCCCCACACCCAGTTTCCGAGCGTGACGACGTCGGCGCCGCTCGCGAGGAGCTTGTCGGCGAGCTTGGCGGTGATCCCGCGGCCGGAGGCGGCGTTCTCGCCGTTGACGATGCAGAAATCTGCCTCGAGCTCCTGCCGGAGCGACGGCAAGCGTGATTCGATCGCCCGCCGCCCGGGCGCGCCGAACACGTCGGCGACGAACAGGATGTTCAAAGCGCGACCTTTCTAGCTCACGGAGAGCGTCGCCGAGGGATGCACCTCGATCACGACGTGGTTCCCCGAATCATTCGTGTACCGAGCGAGCGCCTGGTGCTCGACAGGTGTGAAATCGACGACGGAGCCGAGCTTCGAGCCGGCGGACGTAACCGACGAGCCGACCACGAGCGACGGGTCGACGCGGACGTGCGAGACGGAGACGACGAGCGACGGTGCTCCGGTCGGCTGGATGTCGATCTGCGAGCCGTAGACACGGTCGTTCAACACGACGTCGTCGATCGCGACGATCGTTCCGTCGACCGGCGCGTAGACGTCCGTGCCCGCCGGGGCACCGACGTCGATCGAGGACGAGCCGGGGCCGAGGCCGCCCGGAAGCTGGTACCAGCGCGGCCGCCCGGAGGAGCCGCCGACGACCGAGTGCAGGACGCGCTTCAGGAGCCCTTCGTTCGCCTGCGTGCCGACCGGCGAGAGCGCGAGCGAGCCTTCACTGCCGCCCTGGAAGCCGATCGCCGTCACGCGCGACTGGCTGACCGGCAGCTGGAGGTGGAGCACGCCCAGTCGCGCGACGATCTCGGGCAGCGGCGGGCCGGCCGGCAGGAGGCGGGCGGCGCTCGCGGGAGGAGCGGCCGCCGGGGTGGCCGAGCCGGAGCCGCCGAACGCCGACAGGAGGAGCGTCACGATGCCCACCACGAGCACGGCGATCAGAACTGCGAGGCGGCGGCGACGCCGCTCGCGGTCGAGGTGGCGGCTTCGTGTCCTGCGGGCACGCCGGTTGGGCGCCGGAGGCGACATCGAGGGCACGGTAGCGCACGCTTCCGGGGCTTTCAATGCGAGGGAGCCGTCGACCGGGAACGGCCAGTCCCAGTCCGGAGGGCGAAGTGCGACCACCCGGGCGGTAGCATCGCCTCTGTGAGCACGGACGGGCGCACCCCGCGCATCGAGGTTCCGCGCTGGATTCAGCTCGTCGGGCTGCCTGTGCTGCTGGTGCTTGCGTGGGTGGTCGCGGCGGCTGCCGGTCACATCGTCTTCCTGTTCCTGGTCGCAGCGCTGGTGGCCCTGCTCCTCGACCCGATCGTCCGGGGGCTCCAGCGGGCCCGCTTGCCGCGCGGCCTGTCGGTCGCTCTGGTGTACCTGACCTTTTTTGCTGTGGTGGTGGTGGTCATCGTGGCGGTGGCGACCGCGGTCGTGGGGCAGACGAAGACCGCGGCCGACAGGTTCAACGGGTACTTCACGAATCGTCACGGCGCCGCCGGACAGACGTCCGCCGACCGCGACGTCAACCGCCTGCAGGTGTGGCTCGACACGCATCACCTCCAGTCGGTGCACGTCGAGAAGCGGGGCCACAGGCTCGTCCGCCAGATCCAGCAACGGGACGTCGGCAAGTACACGCACAAGATCGTCACGTTCGTCGAGGGCGCAGCGATCTCGATCGGCAAGACGCTGTTCTCTCTCGTGCTGCTGATCGTCGTGTCGGTCTACATGCTGCTCGACATGGAGCGCTTCGGTCGTGCGATCGACCGGCGCTACCCGCCTCGACCGGGTGAAGACACGCTGTTGCGCAGTATGGAGCACGCACTCGCGTCGTATGTACGAGGACAGGCGCTCCTTTCGCTGATCATCGGCGCGAGCGCCGGGTTCGGTCTCTGGGTGCTCGCGGCGCTCGGCCTCTTGCCGCACGCCCAGCAGTACGCGCTGCTCTTCGGCGTCGTCGTCGCCATCACCGAGGTCATTCCGTACCTCGGCCCGTGGCTCGGTGCGATCCCGCCGCTCATCTACGCCCTCGTCGTCCATCCGATCTCGGCCGTGTGGGTGGCGTTGCTCTTCCTCGGGATCCACCAGATCGAGGGACATGTCGTGGTGCCGAACGTGATGGGCAACGCGCTGCGGCTCCACCCGCTGCTCGTGATCTTCGGCCTCGCGGCGGGCGCCGAGGTCTACGGGCTCGTGGGCGCGCTGATCGCGCTGCCGCTCCTCGCGGTCGGCCGTGCGATCTGGGAGTTCTTCGCCGACCGCATCAAGCTCGAGCCGTGGTCGGGGAAGGACGTCCCGGTGGAAGTGGAGCTGGCGAAGACGCGTACCCTTCGACCGTGAGCTCCTTTCCGATCACCCGCCTGCGCCGTCTGCGCAGGACGGGGCAGCTGCGGGACCTCGTGCGTGAGACCTCCTTGACGGTCGACGACCTCGTGATGCCGCTCTTCGTGGCGCCCGAGGCTCTCCCGAACGAGCGTCTCCCGGGGCTCGCGCGCCACACGGTCGAGTCGATCGTGCGGGAGTGCGAGCGAGCTGGCCGCCGTGGGTCTCAGATCGGTGATCCTGTTCGGCCTGCCGGAGGAGAAGGACGACGAAGGCTCCGGCGCGTGGATCGAGGACGGGGTCGTGCAGCAGGCGCTGCGGGCGCTACGGCCGCGCTTCCCCGAGCTCGTGCTGCTCACCGACGTGTGCCTGTGCGAGTACACGAGTCACGGCCATTGCGGCGTGATCGGTCCCGACGGTGAGGTCGACAACGACTCGTCGCTCGAGCTGATCGCGCGTGTTGCGGTGTCGCACGTGGAGGCGGGTGCCGACGTCGTCTGTCCGAGCGACATGATGGACGGCCGCGTCGCTGCAGTCCGCGAGCAGTTGCCGCAGACGCCGATCATCGCCTACTCGGCCAAGTACGCCTCGGCGTTCTACGGGCCTTTCCGTGAAGTCGCCGACTCCGCACCTGCGTTCGGCGACCGTCGCGGGTACCAGCTGGACCCGGGAAACGTGCGCGAGGCACTGCGCGAATGCGAGCAGGACATTGCCGAAGGCGCGGACATGCTGATGGTCAAGCCGGCTCTCCCGTATCTCGATGTGCTCCGGGCGGTTCGCGATCGCTTCGATCTGCCGTTGGCCGCCTACAACGTGTCGGGCGAATACGCGATGGTCAAGGCCGCCGCCGCCGCCGGCGACCTGGACGAACGGGCCGCCGCGATCGAGTCGCTCACGTCGATCCGGCGTGCGGGCGCCGATCTCGTGCTCACGTACTGGGCCAAAGAGTTCGCGCAGTGGGCGCAGGACTGATCAGCTCCCCGCTCTGGCACCGGGCGAAGAAGGTGATCCCCGGCGGTGTCAACTCGCCGGTCCGCTCGATGCGTGGCGTCGGGCTCGATGAGCCGTTCTTCGTCGAGCGCGGCGACGGCGCTTTCATCGAGACTGCCGACGGCCGTTCGCTGCTCGACTGGGTGCAGTCGTGGGGACCGCTCATCTTCGGTCACGCCGACGTGGAGACCGTCGAGGCCGTCCGCGAGGCAGCGCTCGACGGGACGACGTTCGGCGCCCCGACCGAGCGTGAGGTCGAGCTCGCCGCGGAGATCGCCGATGCTGTGCCGTCGGTCGAGCGGGTGCGCCTCGTCTCGTCGGGAACCGAGGCGGCGATGTCCGCCGTACGGCTCGCGCGAGGGTTCACCCGGCGTGACCGGGTGATCAAGTTCTCGGGCTGCTACCACGGCCACGCCGACCAGTTCCTCGCGGATGCGGGGTCCGGGCTCGCAACGCTCGGCATACCGGCGTCGCCGGGTGTCCCGAGCGGCGTCACCGCGGACACGATCGTCTGTGACTACAACGATGTCGACGGGGTCGCCGCCGCGGTCGAGCGGTTCGGCGAAGGTCTCGCGGCGATCATCGTCGAGCCGATCGCCGGCAACATGGGCTGCGTCCCGCCCGCCGACGGCTTCCTCGAGGCGCTCCGCCTGCTCTGCGACGCGACCGGCGCGCTCCTCGTCTTCGACGAGGTGATCACCGGCTTCCGGGTGGCGCGCGGCGGCGCCCAGGAGCGGCTCGGGATCGTGCCCGACCTGACGGTGCTGGGAAAGATCGTCGGTGGAGGGCTCCCGCTCGCCGCGTTCGGCGGTCGAAGCGAGGTGATGGACCAGCTCGCGCCGGGCGGATCCGTCTACCAGGCCGGCACGCTGAGCGGCAATCCGCTTGCCACCGCTGCCGGGATCGCGGTTCTGCGCCGCCTGCGAGACCCCGAGGTCTACGCCGAGCTCGAGCGGCGCTCCGCGCGCCTCGCCGCGGGCCTCGCCCCGTTCGGCCGGGTGCAAGGGGTCGGTGCGATGCTCACGCTGTTCGCGGGCCGCGCCGAGCCGGTCGAGCGCTTCACCCAGCTCGACACCGAGCTCTACGGCGAGCTGTTCCGGTGGCTGCTCGAGCGGGGGGTCTACGTCGCGCCCAGCCAGTACGAATGCCTCTTCCCCTCGCTCGCGCACACCGACGAGGAGATCGACCTGACGATCGATGCGGTTTCGTCCTTCTTCGAAGGCCGTGAGCGTTAGTGGAGCTGTTCGCCGAGATCGCAGGAGGCGCGGAGGCGGAGAGCCGGGTGTGGGCTGCGTCCCTGCTGCCACACGACGAGCGCGAGCACGTTGCCGTTTTCTCGCCGCTCGCTCCAGAGCACCTGGCGACCGGGATCGAGACGGTCTACGAGGCGTACCTGGTGCACTACGGCCGGCCTCGCCTCTTCGCCGCGCCTGACGCCGACGAGGCCGTGCTGCTCGGCGACTACCTCTACGCGCACGGCCTCGTCAGGGTTGCCGAGGCGGGCAGTGTTCCGGCGGTGTCGGTGCTCGCCGACCTGATCGCGCGGTGTGCCGCTCTCCGCGCGGACGGTGCGCAGGGCGACGCCGAGGCGTGGGTCGACGCGGCGCGGGCCCTCGGGGGCTCGCCGTCGGAGGACGAGGTGGCGAGCGCGCTCGCCTTGCACTTCGCTAGAGTCGCCGCATGATCTTCGACGCTGCGAGTGAAGGCACCCACGTCATTCTCGGGATGCTCATCGTCGGCCTGATCTTCCTCGCCGTGATCGGTCTCGGCGAGTTGACGCACTGGGCCGGCCACCGCCGGGCGGAGCGTCGCCGCTCGCGCCCGACGACGTACTAGCCCGTCAGCCGATCGCTTCGACGAGCTCGTGCCGGACACGTTCGAGCTCGCGCGTGTGCGCGTCGAGCTCGGCGCGGGTCGCCCCACGCCGAGCCAGCACCTCGCGGACGAGCACGAGACCGCGCGCCTGGAGCAGCAGGTCGTCGATGCGGCGGTCGAGAACGGTTGCATCGTGAGTCGTCATGCCGCCTCCTCCCATGCGGGCAGCGCATCCGGCGCCCGCTCGACGACCTCGGCCGTGTGCGGGCGCATCGTCGGTGTGAGTGCCAAACCGGCGAGTGCGAGCAGCGTCAGGACTCCGAACGCGACGCGGTATCCGTGTGTGGTCGCCGCGGCCGCCGAGAGGGTCGCCGTCGGCCGGCTCGCGTAGGTCGTCGCAATCGTCGTGATCGCGGCGAGCCCGATCGCTCCGCCGATCTGGCGGCTCGTGTTGACGAGGCCCGATGCGATCCCTGCGTTGGCGGGCTGGACACCCTCCAGCGCGGCGATCGTCACGGCGACGAACGCCACGGCCATCCCGACGCCGACCAGGATGAACGACGGCAGCAGATCGGTGACGTAGTTGCCGTCGACCGGAAGCCGTACCAGGAGAGCCTGCGAGGCGGCCATCGAAAGCAGCCCGGCCGCGAGCACCCGGCGGGCGCCGAACATCGTGACGAGCCGTTGCGCGACGTTCGAGACGATCGCCACGGTGACCGCGATCGCGGCGAAGGCGAGCCCGCTCTCGGCTGCGGAGTAGTGCAGCACCTGCTGCAGGTACAGCGTCAGGATGAAGAACTGCGAGAACGCGATCGCCGCGATGATGCAGGTGATCACGTTCGCGATCCCGAGCGTGTTCCCGCGGAATGCATGGAACGGCAGGAGCGGTGACGTCGCCGCGCGCTCGATCGCGACGAATGCGGCCGCGAGCGTTGCGGACGCGACGAGCAGCGTCACGGTCGTCGGCGTTCCCCAGCCGCTCCTGCGTCGCGCGCGTCAGCGCGTAGACGAGCAGCATCAGCGCCGCGGTGATCGTGGTCGCTCCCGCCACGTCGAAGTGACGCGTCGCGAGCTCTCCGCGGGCTCTCCGCGATGAAGCGCGGGACGAGGACGATCAGGGCGATCCCGACCGGAAGGTTGATGTAGAAGATCCACGGCCAGCTCAGGTACGAGGTCAAGATGCCGCCGAGCAGCACACCGACTGCCGCGCCGCTCCCGGACGCGGCGCCCCAGATGCCCAGGGCGAGGTTGCGCTCGCGTCCCTCCCGGTACGCGGTCATGAGCAGGGAGAGGCCGGCCGGTGCGAAGAGCGCTCCGCCGGCGCCTTGCAGCGCGCGGAAGGCCACCAGGGACGCCGCCGACCAGGCCAGCCCGCTCAGCGCCGAGCCGATCGTGAACACGGCGATGCCCGTCAGGAACACGCGCCGGCGGCCGAACACGTCGGCCAGGCGGCCGCCGAGGAGCAGGAAGCCGCCGAAGGTGATCGCGTACGCCGTGATCACCCACTGGAGGCTCGCCTGGGAAAAGTGCAGGTTGGACTTGATCGACGCCAGCGCAACGTTCACGATCGACATGTCGAGGACGACCATGAACTGTGCGGCGACGATCAGGGCGAGGGCCGCCCACCGGGCCCTGGAGAGGTGTGGCGTAATGGAGGAATTGATCATCTATCTCCCTTCAAGATCGTGGAGAAAGACAACGATACCACAACACCACGCTTTGGCGAGCTACACTTCTCCCTGATGAGTGCACCAGTCACCAATCCGATCGTGAAGCTCGGCGTGGGCCCGCCCCGCGAGCTGGTCGGCCACACCTCGTTTCTCCTGAAGCGGCTCGGCTGGGCGATCAAGGAGCGCGCCTCGGAGGCCTACGAAGCCGTCGGTGCGAGCCCGTACCACTACTCGGTGCTGGCCCTCCTCGACGAGGGAACCTGCAGCGCCCAGGCCACGATCGCCGACGCGCTCGGTTACGACCGCAGCTGGTTCGTCGGCCTGCTCGACGAGCTCGAGGAGGCCGGCCTCGTCGAGCGCAAGCGCGATCCGGTCGACCGTCGACGGCACCTCGTCAGCCTGTTGCCGGCCGGCAAGAAGCGGCTGGCCGAGCTGCGCGAGATCTCGCAGCGCGTCGAGGACGAGTTCTTCGCGCCGCTCGACACGAAGGAGCGGGAGCGCCTGCATGCCCTCCTGCTCGAGCTCGCAGCGCATCACGACCCGCGCTACGCGCCGGCCGACGCCGATCGTTAGTCCCGCAGCCATCTAGACTCGGCGCGTGGTCAAGGATCTGCGCGAGTGGATCGCCCTTCTCGAGCGTGAGGAGGAGCTGGTCCGCGTCTCGGCCGAGGTCGACCCGCGCCTCGAGGTGACGGAGATCGTCGACCGGACCGTCCGGGCCGGTGGCCCGGCCTTGCTCTTCGAGCAGCCCGAAGGGCAGCTCGATCCCGCTGCTCATCAACCAGTTCGGCACCGAGCGGCGCATGTGCCTCGCGTTCGGCGTCGACTCGCTGGACGACATCGCCGCCAAGCTGGCGGAGATCCTGGAGCTCCAGCCGCCCGAGGGGCTCGCCGCCAAGGTGCGCGGGCTGCGGACGTTGAAGTCGATCGCCGACTCGCGGCCGAGGGTCGTCAAGCGCGGTGCCTCCCAGGAGGTCGTCCTCCAGGGCGACGAGGTCGACCTTGGCCGGTTGCCCGTTCAGACGTGCTGGCCCGGCGACGCCGGGCCTTTCATCACGCTCCCGGCCGTGATCACCCGCGATCCGCGTACCGGCCAGCGCAATGTCGGGATGTATCGCATGCAGGTCCTCGGCCCGCGGTCGACCGCGATGCACTGGCAGATCCACAAGGACGGTCGGGCGGACTACCTGTTCACCGAAGGCCGCATGGAGGTGGCGGTCGCGCTCGGGCTCGATCCGATCACCGCCTACTCGGCGAGCGCGCCGCTCCCGAAGCACATCGACGAGCTGATGGTCGCGGGCTTTCTCCGCGGTGAGCCGGTGGAGCTCGTCAAGGGAGTCACGGTCGACCTCGAGGTGCCGGCCGACGCCGAGATCGTGCTCGAGGGCTATATCGACAAGGGCGACCTTGCGACCGAAGGGCCGTTCGGAGACCACACCGGCTACTACACGGCGGCCGAGCAGTTCCCCGTCTTCAACGTCACGGCGATCACGATGCGGCGCAACGCGATCTATCCGTCGATCGTCGTCGGCAAGCCGCCCCAGGAGGACGCGTGGCTCGGGAAGGCGACCGAGCGGATCTTCCTGCCGGCCGTGAAGATGACCGTGCCGGAGATCGTCGACTACGACCTGCCGGTCTCGGGCGCCTTCCACAACCTCGTGATCGTGTCGATCAAGAAGGCGTTCCCCGGCCACGCACGGAAGGTGATGCACGCGATCTGGGGCCTCGGGATGCTCAGCCTCACGAAAGGCATCGTCGTCGTCGACGAGCACGTGGACGTGCACGACTACGCCCAGGTGATGTTCTACGTCGGCGCCAACGTCGATCCAAAGCGCGACGTGGTGATCACCGAGGGCCCGCTCGATCATCTCGACCACGCGCCCACGCTCCAGTTCTTCGGGGGCAAGCTGGGCATCGACGCCACCGCGAAGGGGCCCCTCGAGGGCACCCGGGAGTGGCCGCCCGAAATCGAGATGTCGGGCGAGGTGCAGGCCCTCGTCGACCGGCGGTGGGACGAGTATGGGATAGGTAGGGTTCTCCCGGCGTCGAACGGAGAAATCCGTCAGAGTTCGCGCCGCCTGTTACGACGTTGACCAGCCGTGGCCCAGACCGCTTGAATCTCACCTAGCCCCTTTGCAGCCGCACGACGAACACCCCCATGTTCCGGGCCCGAGTCTCTGGCCGGTCGGCTTCGCGGTCGGCGTGGTCGTCCTGCTCGTCGGGCTGATCGTCTCGTGGTGGGTCGCAGGGCTCGGTGCGTTGATCGCCCTCGCATTCGGCTTCCTCTGGGTGCGCGACCTGACCACCGGCACGGAGCTCACGCACGCGCCGGAGGTGGCTCCCGAAGGGCCGGCCGCCGCGGCCGCGGCAGTCACGGCTGCCGAGGCGGCGCCGCCGGTGCCGCCGGAGGAGCGCTTCCCGCGTTCGCGGTTCCTCGAGGCCTCGACGCTCGGCCTGGGCGCGGTGATCGGCGGTCTCGTGACGATTCCCGTGCTCGGCTTCATGGTCGGGCCGCCGTTCCTCAAGCAGGGCCAGAAAGACCACGACATCGGCCCGCTGAGAGACTTCCCCGAGGGGAAGTTCGTGATCGCGACCTGGATGTCCGACCCGAGCCAGGGCGAGGTCTCGCGCCGCACGGCGTTCGTTCGTTACAACGGGCTGCTCGGCAAGCTGCCGAGCTACACGATCATCTCGAACCACTGCGCGCATCTCGGCTGCCCGGTGCAGCCGAACGGCCCCCTCGACAACAAGAACACGAAGGAGTTCGCCGACGTGACGCTCATCCCGACGGTCTCGATCGCCGGTTTCGGGTGCCCGTGCCACGGCGGCCAGTACGACACCGAGGGCAACCGCACCGCAGGGCCCGCCGGTGCGCGCGCTCGACCGCTACTCGTTCTCGATCCGCAACGGCCGGCTGTTCGTCGGCAAGCCGTTCTCGGTCTCCCACGTCGACGGCACCGGCGCGAACGCGCAGATCCACAAATGGACGCTTTCGTTCCCGGGCGAGCACGTGAACGGACTCGAGTCCTGGCTCTATCCCATTCAGCCGCCGCACTGATGGCAGCCGTCAAGCCCACGCGCGGACAGCAGATCCAGGAGACGATCCTGTATCCGCTCGACTGGCTCGAGGAGCGGTCGGGCATCGTCGGAGGCGTCAAGTACTTCCTCTTCCGCAAGGTTCCCGGCGACACCAACTGGTGGCAGACGCTCGGAGCTGCGACGCTGACCGCGTTCATCGTGCAGGCGTTGACCGGCGTGATCCTCGCGATGTACTACAAGCCCGATCCGAACGAGGCCTACAGCTCGATCCAGCACATCACGAACGACATCTTCGCCGGCTGGCTCGTGCGCGGCATGCACCGTTGGGGCGCGTCGGTGTTCATCATCCTCATGTTCATGCACATGGGGCGGGTGTTCCTCTTCGGCGCCTACAAGTATCCCCGCGAGCTGAACTGGATCATCGGCGTGCTGCTCCTCGCGATGGGGCTCGCGCGAGGGCTTCACCGGCTACCTGCTTCCGTGGGACCAGACCGCGTACTGGGCGACGGTCGTCGGCATCAACATCAACGGCACCGCGCCGTTCCTCGGGCCGTTCATCGCGCAGTTCCTGCAGGGGGGCACCTACATCAATGCCGACACCCTGTCGCGGTTCTACGCGATCCACATGCTGCGTGGTCCCGGGCGCGATCATCGCGCTTGATCGGACTGCATCTCTACCTCGTCGTCCGGCTCGGCGTCACGTCGCCGCCGTGGTCGAAGGAGGCGGCGGGGAAGGGCCCGATGACGAACGGCAAGGTCACTCCGCAGGCCCGTCGCGGCCTGACCCGCTTCGGGCCGAGAGGGCGGAAGTAATGGCGAGCGACCGCATCACCGAGCGGCGCCGCGTCTACCAGCAGTACAAGGCCGACGTGAAGGAGCGCGGGAAGCCGTTCTTCCCGTACGCGATGTTCCACGACACGATCATGTCGCTGATCGTCGTCATGGTGATCATCGGCCTGGCGGTCGTCTGGAAGTACACGACCCCCGGCAATCACACGGGCTCGGGAGCCGGCTGGCTCGGCAAGCTGCTCGACGCTCCTGCCGACCCGGGGACGATCAACTTCGTCCCTCGGCCCGATTGGTACTTCTACTTCCTCTTCTACCTGCTGCGGATCTTCAAGTGGCCGCCGACGGTGATCCTCGGCACGATCGGCATCCCGACCCTGTGCCTCGTGCTGCTGCTCGCGATGCCGTTCATCGACGTTCGTGCCGAACGCCGCCTGTCCCGGCGGCCGGTCGCGATCATCGCGGCGATCCTGGTCGTCCTCTCGATGGGCGTGCTCACGTACAAGGGCGCGACTGCGAAGGAAGCGCTCGGCACCGAGTTGATCGCGAAGATCCCGTCGTGGGCGAAGACGCAGGGCTTCCAGAACAATCCGAAGGCGCTCGCCGGGGCCAAGCTGTTCGCGGTCTCCGGCTGCCTGAACTGCCACACCTATCTCGGCGTCGGCGGCTCCTTCCCCGGGGCGCCGAACCTCAGCGCCGAAGGGGCGAAGAACAAGGGCATCGCCTTCCAGGTCGCGCATCTCAAGTGTCCCGCGTGCGTGAACCCCGGCTCGCCGATGCCGTCGTTCCAGGGGCTCGGCGAGCAGAACCTGATCGCGCTGGCGAACTTCCTGCAGGCCTCCAAGGGCCCGCAGAAGTAGTCGGCGCGTAACCTTTCCCCGATGCGTGTGTTCCTCGGTGTCACCGGCGCCTCCGGCGCGCCCTATGCGCGGCGGCTGCTGCAGTCGCTCGCTGCGTCCGATTGCGAGGTCGGCGTCTCGGTTTCGAGCGCGGCGATCGAGGTCCTCGCCACGGAGCTCTACGGCGATGCGCGCCTTTCGCGCGACGAGACGCTCGCCCGTTTCACCGAGGGCACTGGAGCCGGCGTCACGGTCTTCGAGCCGAACGACTGGAAGGCTCCCTACGCATCGGGATCGGCGAAGGTCGATGCATATGTGATCTGTCCGTGCTCGATGGGCACGCTCGGAACGATTGCGTCGGGGGCAATGCAGAACCTGATCCACCGCGCCGCATCGGTCGCCCTGAAGGAGGAGCGCAAGCTCGTCCTCTGTCCGCGCGAGACGCCGCTGTCGGCGATCCACCTCGAGAACATGCTCACGTTGCGGCGCGCCGGCGCGACGATCCTGTTCCTCGCGCCGGGCTTCTATCACGGGGCCGAGACCGTCGACGACCTCGTCGATTTCGTCGTCGGCCGCGCGCTCGATCAGCTCGGGCTCGACAACGCGCTCGTTCCGCGCTGGGGGCAGAGGTGAGCGCATGACCATGGCTCCCGACGCCGTCCGCTCGATGTTCGACCGGATCGCGCCCGTCTACGACGTGATGAACCGCGTCATGACCGTCGGCCTCGACATCCGCTGGCGCAGGCTCGCCGCGGAGTCGGCCGTTCGCAGCGGCGATCGGGTGCTCGATGCTGCCTGCGGGACGGGAGACCTGGCGATCGCGGATCTGAAGGCCGGGGCCGGCAAGGTGACAGGGCTCGACTTCTCGCAGGAGATGCTGGCGCGCGCCCGCAGGAAGACCGTGGGGCTGCGCGCGGGCGCGCTCGACTGGGTGCAGGGCGACATGCTCGCCCTCCCGTTCGCCGACGCAACGTTCGACGCAGCGACCGTCGGTTTCGGCGTGCGGAACGTCGCCGACCTGGAGCTCGGCCTGCGTGAGCTTCGTCGGGTGCTTCGACCCGGCGGGCGGCTCGCGATCCTGGAGATCACGCAGCCGCGCGGCCCGCTGCGGCCGTTCTTCTCGCTCTGGTTCGACCGCGTGGTTCCGGGGCTCGGAAAGGTCCTGCCCGGCGGGTCGGCGTACTCGTACCTGCCCGCATCGGTGAAGCGGTTCCCGGACGCCGAGACGCTCGCGCGGATGCTCCGCGATTGCGGCTTCGAAGACGTGCGCTTCCGCCTGCTCGCCGGCTCGATCGTCGCGCTGCACACCGGGACCTCGGGATGAGCCAGCAGCTCGCGCAGGTGCATGCGACACCGGGTGTCGCGGCCTACATGGCAGAGGTCGAAGCCGGTCTCGCGCGAGCAGTTGCGGTGAGGCCCGGGCTCGCGCAGGCGGTGGCCGGCGAGGCGCTCTCCGCCGGCGGCAAGCGGTTGCGTCCGCTGCTCTGTTTCCTCACCGCCGACGGTGACCCGTCCGTCGCGGCCGGCGTCGCCGTCGAGATGGTGCACATGGCGACGCTCGTGCACGACGACCTCGTCGACGGCGCACGGCTCCGCCGCGGCCTGCCTGCTGCCTGGTCGGTCTACGGAGTCGAGGCGGCCAAGGCCGCCGGCGACTACCTCTTCGCATGTGCATTCACGGTGCTCGCCGAGACCGGCGATGCCCGGGCGGTCGGGACGCTCGCCGATGCAGCGCTGTGTCTCGCGCGCGGGGAGGCAATGCAGAAGCTGCAGGTGCACGAGCCCGCGACACCGATCGAGGCCTACCTCGAACGCTGCGCGTTGAAGACCGGCAAGTTGATCGAGGCGGCGTGCCTGCTCGGATCGGGAGGCGATCCGGCTCTCGGTGCCTACGGCGCGGCGCTCGGGCTCGCCTTTCAGATCGCCGACGACATCCTCGACTGCGCGGGGCAGACGCAGGAGACCGGGAAGATTCCCGGCACCGACCTGCGCGAAGGCACGCCGACGATGCCGCTCATCTATGCGGCGGAGCAGGACGAGGTCGTTCGCGCGGCGCTCGCCGGCGGCCCTCTGGACGGCGCGCTGGTGCGGGTCGCTGCGACCGACGCGCTCGCTCGCTCGCGACAGGCGGCGCTCGACTACGCTGCCGGCGCGAGATCGTCACTCGGCTCGCATGCTCACCGGGAGGAACTGGAAGCGTTGACGTACGCCGTGGTGGACCGCGCCGGATGACCGAGGCCATCGACCTGATCAAGCTCGGGCGGATCGGCTACGTGAACATGGCGCCGGTCTTCTTCCGGCTCGACGCTGCCGTCGAGGAGATCGTGGGCGTGCCCACCGACCTGAACCGGCGGCTCGTCAGCGGGGAGCTCGACGTCGCGCCGATCTCATCGATCGAGTACGCGCGCAACGCCGACACGCTGCGGCTGCTGCCACGGCTGTGCGTCTCCAGCGAAGGCGCCGTGGAGTCGATCCAGTTGATCTCCAAGACGCCGCTGCAGCGCATCCGCACCGTCGCGGTGACGCCGGAGTCCGCCACGTCGGTCGTGCTCACGAAGGTGCTGTTCCCGGACGCGGAGCAGGTGCCGCTCGGCGAGGACGCCGAAGCGAAGCTCCTGATCGGCGACGCAGCGTTGCGGTCGGCGTTCGAGGATCCGACCCCGCACCACGACCTCGGGCGGCTCTGGCTCGAGCGGACCGGCCTGCCGATGGTGTTCGCGGTCTGGGCGGCGCCGGAGCCGGCCCATCCGGGCCTCGTCGAGCTCGAGGACGCTCTGGTGGCGTCGGTGCGGGCTGCGCGCAACGATCCCGAGCTGCTCGCCTACGAGTCAGCAGAGCTCTACGGCTACCCGGCCGGGTTCCTCGCGCGCTACTTCGAGAAGCTGCGGTATCGCTTCGGGCCGCGGGAGCGAGCGGGCCTCTACACGTTCCTCGAGCTTGCGCGCGACGTGGGCGAGCTGGACGAGGTGCCCGAGCTGCGCTACGTCGCAGCAACCGCGGTCGCCTAGACCGCCGGCGACCCAACTGGTGTCCGACACCGGGGTGTCGGACACCTCTTTGCTCCTTGGCTGAGCTCCGGATCAGCCGCCTCGAGGGAGCCGATCTGCACGACCAGCTCGATTCCCTGGCGGCCGTGCTCGCCGACTGCGTCGCCGGGGGCGCATCCGTCAGCTACCTCGAGCCGTTCTCACACGAGGACGCCCGGGCCGCATTCGAGGACTGGGCCGACGAGGTCGAGCGTGGGCGACGCGTGATCCTCGCCGCCTTCGACGGCAGCACGTTGGTCGGCACGGTGCAGCTGATCCTCGCGGTGCCGCCGAACCAGCCACACCGTGGCGAGATCGCCAAGCTGCTCGTTCATCGCTCCGCACGCCGGCGCGGTGTCGCTCAGAGGTTGATGGGGCGCGTCGAGGTCGAGGCTCGAGCCGAAGGCAAGACGCTGCTCGTCCTCGACACGGTGACGGGCGACGCCGCAGAGCGTCTCTACGAGGGGCTCGGCTGGACGACGGTCGGTGTGATCCCGGGCTACGCGCTGTATCCGGACGGCCGCCCGTGCGACACGACCGTCTTCTTCAAAGCGCTGTAACCGGATCGCCGACGCGGATCACGCCGCCGGTGACGATGTCGGCGTTGATGCCCGCGCGATGGACGAGCTCCTTGATGATCCCGGGGCGGGTCATCGCCTCGAGGTGCGTGCAGGGCTCGCACAGCTCGACACCGAAGCATTCGACCTCGCCGACGCGGAACCGCCTGCCCACGAGCTCGTTCAGCTCGACACCGCGAACCGTCACCTGCCGGCGCGTTTCGCCCGGCGCGAGACCGACGTCCTCGACGTTCTCCGCCGAGACGAGCGTCAGCGCCTGGCCGGCCGGTGCTCCGCCGGCGTGGAAGTGGCGGTCGCCCTCGAGGCCACGGCCGGCCACGGCGACCACCTCATCGACCGTCCAGAGCTTCGCGACGCCGTCGGCGCCAAGGTGGATCGCCTCGACCGTCACGCTACGCGACGCGCCCGAAGCGCTCGGCGGAGCGAGCCCGGCGGCGGGCAGCCTCGACCTCGCGGTCTTTCGGCGGCGCCGTCGTGACCAGGTCGGCGAGCAGATGCTCCGTGATGTGCGCGATCTCGTGGACGGCCCGCTGGAAGGCTGCTTCGTTCGCCTTCGACGGCTTGTTCATCCCGCTCACCTTGCGCACGTACTGGAGCGCCGCTGCCTCGACCTCGTCCGAGGTCGCGGACGGCTGGAAGTTGTGGAGAACTCGAATGTTGCGGCACATGCTCGGATTCTACGTGGACGCATGCCGGATAGGCTCGGTCGGTGAGCAGAGCGCACATGCTGGTGTGGCTCGCCGCGGCGCTCTCGCTGGTCGGTGCCGTTGTGGCGACCGGAGCCCCGGCCGCGGTGTCCTGCGCCGTGCCCCGGGCGAGCGCACCGTACAGCGATTCGATCCAGCGCGCCGTGAACTCAGGCCCGGATCTCTGGGGCAGCCGGCTCCTCAACTCGCGCACCGGCCCGACGCTGGCGGCGGCGAAGCAGTACCTCGCGCCGCTCCTGCTCGCGACCCAGCGGCAGCAGCGTCCGTTGACGCCTTCGGGCTTCTACTACGTGCCGCTCTCGTTCGGCTTCAGCTCCTACGGGCCTGCGGTCTTCGCGCTCCACGTCGCAGACGGAAGCGAGATCATCACGCGCCATGTCGGCGGCCCGAGTCTCACCTTCTACGTCGGCAACGGCCGGGAGCGCTACGGGTCTTGCACCGAGCGGCTCCGTCCGGCCCGGTTCGCAGACGGGTATCTGCCGATCCTTCAGACCTCCTATGTGGACGCGAACGGCGTCAAGTACCGGCAGGAGTCGTTCGTCGGCCGTGCTTACGGTGCACGCTCGGTTGTCAGCTTCGTGAAGCTCGAGATCGACGCGAGCACAGCGCGCTCGGGAGCGACCGTTCGCCTCGTGCCGTGGAAGCTGCTCGCGCACTCGGCGCCGGACCGGCTCGCGTACAGAGGCGGGACCCGGCTGATCGTCAGCGACGGCGCGCAATTCGTCGACGGCGTCGTCCGGTACCGGGTTGCGCGCGGGAACGAGGCGACGGTCTACGCCGAATGGTTGAACGGCCCGTCCGAGGCGAAGACGCTCCATGCCGACGCTCCGACCTACGACGCCGCAAGGACGACGGTCGCCAACTACTGGACGACCCGGCTCACCTCGGGCATGCAGTTCGACGTGCCGGAAGCGGCCGTCAGGGATGCCGCTCTCGGCGTTCTCCAGCAGGCGCTCGCATTTGGCTGGCGCTACAGCGTCGGCAATCCATACGAGGAGCTCTCCTTCGCCGAGGCGCTCGACTCGGCCGAGGTTGCAGCCGAGTACGGCTTCCCCAACGTCGCGAGGTCGATCCTGCAGGTCTCGCTCGACCGGCTCCGGAGGAAGCCGAAGCGCTTCACCGCGTTCCGGGCCGGGCATCTGCTCTCGACTGCGGCTCTCTACTACCGCCTGACCCGCGACCGGTCGTTCATCCAGCTCGAGACGCCCGAGCTCGCGCGGCTCGTGCGCCAGCTCCGGGCCCGGCAGGTCGAGCGCGGGCCGGCGCGTGGCCGCCTTCGTCCCGAGCAGCTCTCCTCCGACATCCCCTACGACGTCGACAGCGTCAACGGTGAGATCGCAGCCTGGCAGGGACTGCTCGCGATCGACCGCGTGTGGGGCCTGACCGGCCATCGCGCGTTCGCCGCGCGCGCCCGCCTCCTCGGGCTCAGCATCGGCTCGGCGCTTCGCTCGGGGTTGCGGAACGCGGCGCGCCGCCTTGACGACGGGTCGCTCTTCGTGCCGGACGCGCTCGACGCGCCGAATGCCGGCCCGTACGACAAGCTCACGACGATCCGTGAAGGCTCGTACTGGAACCTGGTCATGCCGTACGCGCTTGCCTCGGGGTTCTTCCCGGCCCACTCGCGCGAGGCGCGTGGGCTCGTCCACTACGTGCTTGCCCACGGCTCGCGTCTGCTCGGCGTGTCACGCGCAGACGCGCACATCATCTATTCGAACAAGCCGTACGGCTCGGGTCTCGGTGCGGTGTACGGCCTCAGCATGTCGCGGTTCATGGCCGACAACGACCACCCCGACCAGCTCGTGCTCAGTCTGTACGGCACGATCGCGATCGGGATGACGCCGGGCACGTACATCTCCGGCGAGGCGATCTCGGTCGTGCCGGTCAACGGTGCGTACTACCGGTCGATGTACATGCCGCCGAACTCGGGCGCGAATGCGTCCTACCTCGAGACGTTCCGCCAACTGCTCGTGCACGAGCGACGAGGCCCGAGCGGCGCACCAACCGGGCTCGACCTCGCGTTCTCGACGCCCCGGGCCTGGCTCGCAACCGGGAAGACGATCAGCGTCCAGGAAGCGCCGACCAGCTTCGGCCTGGTCTCGTTCTCGATTGCCCGGACAGGGTCCCGCGTCGACGTCGACGTCACTGCGCCGCCGAAGGCACGAGTTCGGATTCGCCTCCGGCTGCCTGCCGGTGAGCGAGTGCGAAAGGTGTCGCTCGGCGTGCTGCACGCCGCGTCGGGCACGATCGATCTGGGCACTCGTCAGGGAACGTTCGCGCTGCGAGCAACCGTCACGCGGTGAGCGCGGCCGGGCGCTCGGCCCTGCGGTACTCCACGGTGTAACCGAGCGAACGGGGAACGGCCAGCAGGCGGCCCAGGTCGAGCTCGATCGTCGCGCCCGCCTTCTGCGTCACCTCGTCCTCGATCGGCAGGTCGAAGTCGTCGGCGCCGAAGTCGAGCGCCCGAAATGCGTCCGCGTTCTGGGTCAGGACCGACGTGCGCACGTGCTTGACGTTGTCGAGGAAGATGCGGGAGAGCGCGATGTGGCGCCAGTACTCTCGCGGCGAGATCTCGACGCCGGCGAACTCGGTGCCGTAGGGCTTGTAGGTCCAGCAGAGAAACGAGAAGAGCCCGCCGGTCTCGTCCTGGAAGTCACGGGTGCGCTGCAGGTGCTCGAGACGTTCGTCGAGCGTCTCGTCGAAGCCGATCACCATTGTCGCGGTCGTCTTCAGGCCTGCCTCGACGATCGCGCGTTGCGCCTCGAAGTACTCGCGCACCGTGTACTTGAACTTGGCGTGGCGCTTGCGGAAGTCCTCGGTGAGGATCTCGCTGCCGCCGCCGGTGATCCAGTGCACGCCCGCGTCGCGGAGCCGCGCGGCCGCCTCGGCGTGGGTGAGGTTCGCGCGGTCGGCGAGGTAGACGAACTCGGCGATCGTCAGCGCGTAGAACTCGATCCGGTCGCCGTATCGCTCGCGCACCGCGGCGAACAGGTCGCAGTAGAAGTCGAGCGGCAGTTTCGGGTTGAAGCCGCCGTTGAACGCGACGAGGTCGCCGCCGACCTCGAGCAGTTCGTCGATCTTCGCGAACACGTCCTTGCGGCTGAGCACGTAGCCGCCGTCCTGATTGGGCAGGACGTAGAACGCGCAGTAGTCGCACTGGGCGACGCACACGTTCGTGTAGTTGATGATCCGCATCACCATGTAGGTGGCGTGATTCGGCTCGTGCCAGCGGTGGCGCACCTCCTGCGCGAGCTGCTGCAGCTCCTCGTCCGTCGCCTCCTCCCAGAGCCGCCGGGCCTCGACCAGGTCGATCCGGCTCATGCGGGCACCGCTTCCTCGACCGTGACCTCTTCGGGTGCGAGCGTGTCCATGAACGAGCTGACCGAGAAGACCGCGTTGCCTGCGCCCGCCACGCCGTAGCCGGGCGGCGGCTTCAGGCCGTGCTGCTCGAGTGCTCCGCGGTAGGCCTCGAGCAGGCGGATGTGGTACTCGAGCGGCGCACCGTCGGGATTGTCACGGCCGAGCGGCGTCGACGGCTCCGGGCACCAGGTCGTGAAGCGCGGCGTGATCCCCCGGCTCATGAAGTAATCGAGGCCCTCGGTCGTGGACTCGATTGCGGCGTCGACCGTCTCGAAGCCGAACGGCTTCGCCATCTCGACGCCGGCGACGAAGTTCGGGATGACGTAGCGCGGGCCGAAGACATCGGCGGCGTCGAAGATGCGCCGGTGCCACTCCTCGCGGCCGACGTAGCGCTCCTTGCCGGGTGAGATGAGCTCGAACAGGCGCTTGTCCCACACCTCGTAGTTCGGGTGGTAGATGGTGATCCCGTAGTCCTTGTACCGCTGCACGTCCGCCTTCGGGAGCGCCTGGGCGACCACCTTGCCGATCCACCGGTTCGGGAACTGCTCCTCGATCGCCTGCGCGTAGCGTCCGTAGAAATCGGCTTCGGCGAGGCCGTCGACCGTGCTCGTCACGGAGCCGCCGGTCAGCGTGTACGCCTTCGACACCTTCGCGGTGTCGTAGCGGTCGATCAGCGCGAGCGCCTCGAGGACATCCTCGACCGGCTTCACGCCGGTGTACGGACGACCCTCCTTCTTGTGCTGGCGCCAGTTGTGGTTGATGTCGCAGAACTGGCACTCCTCTTTCGCCCCGAAGTACTGGCAGAGGCGCAGCACGGTGAGATAGATGAGATAGCCCCACTGGATGGTTGGCGCCGTCTCCATCACGGTCTTGCCGTTCGCGAGCTCATGCCGGTAGTACTCGGGCATCGGCGGCAGGCCGACGTCGGCGACGGTGCGTCCGTCCAGGGTCAGCAGCAGCGCACCGTCCTCGTCGCGCATGACCCGGTAGGGCGAATCGGGGTTGACCCGCACCGACACGATCGTGCGCCGCAGCGAATACGGGCCGCCCGTGAGCGCGAGCTCTTCGGGCGGGCGGCGTTTCGCGGCTTCACCGAGCTGCGTGAGCGGTTTCTGGTCGAACGAGAAGATGAAGTAGGACTTCGGCTTCACCTCGCCGTCGAGATTGTCGGTCAGTGCCGCGTCTGCGAAGGCCATCCCGGTGCGCAGGAGATCCTCTTTGAGCACCGCCTCGGGCGGGATGTGCGGGAACCGCGCCATCAGGCCTTCGACCAGCTCGGTGCGCGCGCTCACACCGGCAAACTAGCGGAGGGCGCCCGGCGGGCGCCCTCCGCGGCTGGGCGTCAGTGGTTTTTCTTTGCGCCGCTGATGTCCGTGAGCGTGTTCACGCCACTCACCAGCGAGCAGCGGATCCGCGCCACATCGTTCTGCTTGTACGCCGAGTTCACGGCGGCCGACTTGTCTGTCGGGATCGCGCAGGTCAGGCCGGCGACAGTGATCGACGTCGCCGACAGTGCTGAGATCGTCCCGTGAGCCTCGCTCTTCTCGGGGGTCGGCCGCGACGACTTGCACGAGCCGTTCCCCACCTCGACCGCCGAGCCGCCCGACGTTCCGCCGCCGAGCTTGCCGCCGGCGAACCCGGACGCGGCCGAGAACGTCGCCGACAGATTCGCGACGAGACCGGCGGATGGGCCGTGAGCCCGTCCGATCGCGAGACCGGCGATCGCCCCGTGGTCGTAGACCGCGGAATAGTTTGCGGACGTGTTCCCACCCGATGTCTGGCCGATCTTCAGCGAGCCGCTGACGACGCCGACGTTGTCCGTGGTGTTGATCACGCTGCGAGCCCGTAGGGTGATCGGCCCGGTGAGATCGGGATCGCCCGTCGCGGTCCCGGTGTACCTCCCGTCCGTCACGACGATCGTCTTGTTGCTCGACGTGGTGCACGTGCGACTCGACGTGCTCGCCCCGGTGGCCGTGAACGTTCCGGCGACCGCGCTCACATTCTTCGCGTTCCCCATTCCGTCCGCCACGGCGTACCCGGTCGCAACGAGCGCGACGAGCAGCGCGGCAATGTACGTCAACTTGCGCATGCAGTTCCTCCAGTCGTCCTCTTGAGATGTGCACTGACCTTGTCCACGGGTCGTGCGGCGTGCGCAAGGGGGACGTAAAGCCCACGTAAAGCACGGCGTTCCGGCGGCTTGGCTACCCTCGGACAAGGGATGCTGCGTCGTTTCTCGACCCTGCTGGTGCTCGCGGCGGCCTTCGCTGCGCCGGCACACGCACAGAGCACGACGCTGCTTCCGGGCGTCACCTACGACCGGACAGTCGAGTTCACGCCGCACGGCCCGGTGGTCGTCAGCGTGCTCACGGCTCCGCGGCCGGGCGACCAGGCCGGTCTGTACCAGCTGGCCCCCGTGCTCGCGCACGGCACGGTCCTCGGCGGCCGCGAGAAGGTGACGCAGATCGAGAAGGACGTGTCGAGCCAGGCAACCGTCGCCGGCATCAACGGGGATCTCTTCAGTGCCGCCGACGGGCACCCCGCCGGGATGTTCATGTCGGGCGGAGTGCTCGCCCACCCCCCGTTCGGCTCGCGTTCCTCGATCGGCGTCGATTCCGCCGGCGGGCTGCAGGTCGACCGGGTCAAGTTCTTCGGCACGTGGCAGGGCACCGGGCAGCGCCGCCCGCTCAACGGTCTCAACCAGGTTGCGGCGCAGGGGCAGGTGGTGCTGCTCACCCCGGCGTTCGGGCCGAGAGCGCCGGCCATCCAGGGCTCGGCGGAGATCGTGCTGCAGTCTTTCCCGGCCACCACCCCGAACCTCGATCTCTCCGCTGCCGTGACCGCGGTCGGCGTGAACGGCGGCGAACCGATCCCGCCCGGGGGAGCCATCATCCAGGCAGCCGGCTCGCTCGCCGCCAAGCTGCAGGCCGAGGCGCCGGTCGGGACGCAGATCGCCGCCCGCCTGATCCTGCAGCCCGGGTGGGGAACTGTCGTTTCCGCTCTCGGCGGCGGCCCGCTGCTCGTCCGGAACTCGGTGCCGGTGTTCCGGTCCCTGGAGGACTTCACGAACGACCAGATCGCCGCGCGCTCGCCGCGCGCAGGCGTCGGGCAGCTCGCCGACGGGCGCATCATTCTCGTTGCGGTCGACGGCGACCAGCCGGGCTACAGCGTCGGGCTCACGAGCTTCGAGCTGGCGCAGACGATGGCCGGGCTGGGCGCCGTCACCGCGGCGGCGGTCGAGTCGGGGCCGGACGTCACGCTCGCGTTCGACGGACAACTGCTGAACAAGCCGAGCGCAGCCGGCGGCGAGCGCGCGGTCAGGGAGGCGCTGCTCGTGCAGTACTACGGGGTCTACGCGCCGCCACCGCCCCTTGCTCTCCTCACCGGGGAAGCGGGCAAGACACAGGAACAGCTCTCCTACAAGATCGTCCGGCCGTCACAGGTCACGGCGCAGCTGATCGGCCCCGACGGGAAGCCGCGGGTGCTCGAGGCCGGCGTCCAGCACGTTCCCGGGTCCTACTCCTTCCCCTACTCCACGTTCGACGTCGAGGGGACGTGGCATTGGAACGTCACCGCGACGGACGACCTGAAGCGCGTGTCGACCATCGACCGGACGTTCCGGTACGACACCACGCTGCGAGGTCTCGGCGTCCCGAGGCCCGCGCGCGGCAGCGCAGCGATCCGGTTCACCCTGTCGCGCCCTGCGAGCGTGAGGTTGCGCGTCGAGACACCCGCCGGCGTGCTCGTTCGCCAGGTGCCACCCGTGAGCCTGCCTGCCGGAGCGCAGGCTGTCGTCTGGGACGGGCGCTTGCCACACGGCAGCCGCGCGTACGGTGGGAGCTACGTCGCTCACCTCTTCGTCACGAGCTCGGTGGGAACGTCCGAGTTCTTCGCACCGTTCTCCTTCAGGCGCACTGGCTAGAGTCGCGCCATGACCTCGTGGCTCGCGCACTACGGCGTCATCGCCGTGTTCTTCCTCATGATGATCGACGCGGTGTTCCCGGCCGCGAGCGAGCTCGTGATGGTCTACGGCGGCGCGCTCGCCTCGGGTGCGTTGACGCACGAGTTCGACGTGCTCGGCTGGCACGCGACCGGTTTCGCGGCGTACCTCGCCGTCGTGCTCGCCGGTGTGCTCGGATATCAGATCGGTGCGATCGGGGGGTGGCGGCTCGGCGAGCGGGGCGGTGAGCCATTCGTCGTTCGCCACGGACGCTGGTTCCATCTCTCTGCTGCGAAGTTCGAACGGGCGCAGCAATGGTTCACCCGCTGGAATGACTGGGCCGTGTTCGTCGGTCGCGTCACACCAGTCGCCCGCTCGTTCGTCTCCATCCCGGCGGGCGTCTTCGGAAGCCCGTTTCGCCGCTATAACGTCTTGACGCTGGGCGGTAACGCAATCTGGTGCGTCGTGCTCGCGGCGATCGGCTGGGCGCTCGGCTCGAACTGGGACACCTTCCACAAGGACTTCCGGTGGATCGAGTACGCCGTCGTGGTGGGAATTCTCGGGGTGGCGTCGTATCTGGTCCTTCGGCAACGCCGCACGGCTAGGATTTCCCCCGCCGATGACGATTCCCCACGTTGACGTCAAGGCGCAATATGCGCCGCTGATCCCGGAGCTGCAGGAGGCGTTCGCGCGGACGCTGGAGTCCGGCCGCTTCATCTTCGGGCCGGAGGTCGAGGCGTTCGAACGCGAGGCGGCCGCCCTGCTCGGCACGCTCGACTCCGTCAGCTGTGCGAACGGCACGGACGCGCTCGTGCTCGTCCTGGACGCAATGGGGATCGGCCCCGGCGACGAGGTGATCTGCCCGGCGTTCACCTTCTATGCGACCGCCGAGTCGATCGCGCGCCGCGGAGCAACCCCGGTCTTCGCCGAGATCGACCCGCTGACGCTCAATCTCGATGCGGCGGATGTCGAGCGCCGGATCACCGACCGCACGAAGGCGATCATGCCGGTGCACCTCTTCGGCCGTCCCGCTCCCGATCTCAGCGGTCTCGGCCTGCCGGTGATCGAGGACGCCGCACAGGCGTTCGGCGCAGCCGGGATCGCGACGAGCGTCGCGTCGACCTTCAGCTTCTTCCCGACCAAGAACCTCTTCGCGCTCGGCGACGGCGGCCTGATCGGCGTCAACGACCCGGAGCTCGCACAGCGCATCCGGATGCTCCGCTTCCACGGCTCGGCAGCGAAGAAGGAGTTCCTCTACGTCGGCTACAACTCGCGGCTCGATGCGATGCAGGCCGCGTTCCTGCGCATCTTCCTGCGGCACATCGAAGACTGGAACCGAGAGCGGCGTGAAGCCGCGGCGCGCTACACCGAATTGCTGAGCGGTCTGGTCGAGACACCGGTCGACGAGCCGGGGCATGTCTACCACGTGTACTGCGTCCGGTCGCCTGAGCGCGACAGGCTCGCCGAGGCACTGCGGGCCGCCGACATCGGCTTCGCCGTCTATTACCAGCCGCCGCTGCATCTGCAGCCGGCGCTGCGCTACCTCGGATACTCCGAGGGCGATTTCCCGGAGACCGAGCAGGCAGCGCGTGAGAACCTGTGTCTGCCCTTGTGGGCCGGGATCACCGAGGAGCAGCAGGCGGAGGTCGTCTCCGTCCTCAAGCACGCTTCCGGTCTCGTCCGGTCCTGATGCGCTTCCCGGTCAATAGACACCGGGTCTGGCAGCTTGCGTTCGATGCGGTCCTGATCGTCGCCGCTTGGCAGCTGACGTTCTTCCTGCGCTTCGACAAGACGACGCCGATCTTCTACCGGCATCTGCTCGACTGGCAGGTGGTCTCGCTCGTCGTCGCGATCAACCTCTCGACCTTCGTGATCTTCGGGTTCTACAACCGCTGGTGGCGCTACGTCTCCACCCGCGACATGTGGGGCGCCTTCCGCGGCGTCACCGCCGGCTCGGCCATCACCTATCTCGTGCTCTATGCGTTCCCGCCTGCGCACACATCACGTCTCCCGCGCGGCGTCGCGGCTCTCGATTACCTCCTGTTGCTCGCCTTCGTCGCGGGCACGCGTCTGCTGGCGCGCACGCTGATCGAGCGGCCGCCGGCCGGCCTCGTCGCGCGCGGCAAGGAGGTGCTGATCGTCGGCGCCGGAGATGCAGGGCAGTTGATGGTCCGCGAGCTACAGCGCAACCGCCAACTGCACTACACGCCGATCGGTTTCGTCGACGACGATCCGCGCAAGCGGGGCGACCGCATCAACGGCGTCAAGGTGCTCGGCACGACCGACGAGCTTCAGCACCTGCTGCGCGACAACAAGCCGGACGAGGTGCTGATCGCGATCCCGTCGGCACCGGGGCGCGTCCGCCAGAAGATCGTCGAAACGTGCCTGACCGAACAGGTCACGGTCAAGACGTTGCCGGGCCTGCACGAGCTGATCGCGGGTGACCTCAACCTCGGAGCACAGATCCGGCCGGTTCAGGTCGAAGATGTGCTCGGTCGTCAGCAGGTCGAGGTCGACCTCGGGCTCGTCGCGTCCTATGTCAAGGGCAAGACGGTCCTCGTCACGGGCGCCGGCGGCTCGATCGGCTCGGAGCTCTGCCGCCAGCTCGCCCGGCTCGGATCGGCGCGTCTGGTACTGCTCGACAAGGGCGAGTCGGCGCTGTTCGAGATCGAGCGCGAGCTCGTCGACGAGCGCGACTACACCGCCGCGATCCCGGTGCTTGCGGATACCGGTGACCGGGCGAAGCTGCGCCAGGTCTTCGAGCGCTATCGCCCGCAGGTGCTCTTCCACGCGGCGGCGTACAAGCACGTCGGCATGCTCGAAGCGAACCCGTCGCAGGCTGTGTCGAACAACGTGCTGGCGACGCGCACGCTTGCCGAGGTCGCGGTCGAGTTCGGTGTCGAGCGCTTCGTGCTGATCTCCACCGACAAGGCCGCCAACCCGAAGAACGTGATGGGCCAGTCGAAAGCCGTGTGCGAATGGATCATCGAGTCGTTCGCGCTGCACCCCGAGGTCGATACCCGCTTCGTCGCGGTTCGCTTCGGCAACGTGCTCGGCTCGTCGGGCTCGGTGATCCCGATCTTCCGCAAGCAGATCGAGCGTGGCGGGCCGGTCAGGGTGACCGATCCCGAGATGACCCGCTTCTTCATGACGATTCCCGAAGCCTCGTCGCTCGTCGTCCAGGCGGGCGCGATGGGCGGCCGCGGCCAGGTGTACGTGCTCGACATGGGAGAGCCCGTCAAGATCCTCGATCTCGCGCGGCAGATGATCCATCTGTCCGGCAAGGACGAGTCCCAGATCCCGATCGTGTTCACGGGCGCGCGCGCGGGCGAGAAGGTGCACGAGGTCCTCTGGAACGAGGGCGAGGCTGTCGGCCCGACCTCGCACCCGAAGATCATGCGCGCCGCGCGGCCGCAGATCGACGCCGCCTGGCTGGAGGAGTCGCTCTCGACGCTCGAGCGGCTCGTCGACGAGGGCGACACCCTTGCCGTGGTGGCGAAGCTCCGGTCGATGGTCGCCGAGCCGGTGCGCACCGGGCGCGAAGCGGTTCTGGAAGACACGTTGCACTGAGGTCACGGTTGGTCTCCGGTCGCGCCGGTAACGTGACCCGATGGACCCGCTCGACGGCCTGAATCCCGAGCAGCGTCGCGCGGCGGAGTCCGTGCGCGGCCCTGTGTGCATCCTCGCGGGGGCCGGGTCGGGCAAGACGAGGACGATCACGCGGCGCATCGCGCAGCAGGTCCTCACCGGCGCGTTCGCGCCGACGCAGATCATGGCGGTCACGTTCACCGACAAGGCGGCCGGCGAGCTCAAGCAGCGTCTGGCGGAGCTCGGGGTCAGCGGTGTGCGCGCTTCCACCTTTCACTCCGCCGCCCTGCGTCAGCTGCGCCACTTCTCGCCCGACGCGGTGGGCCGCATCCTCCCGTCGAAGGCGCTCGCGCTGCGCCAGATCGCGAACTCGCTCCCGGCGCCGTACAAGTTCCGTCCCGCGGGCGATCTTGCGACCGAGATCGAATGGGCGAAGAACCGCCGGATTCCGCCCGAACGCTACGAAGGCCGCGACCCGCCGATCCCGCTCGACCTGATGCAGCGGGTCTACCGCGAGTACGAGCGGCGCAAGGCTGCGGAAGGCCTGATCGACTTCGAGGACCTGCTCGAGCTGACGGTGCGGCTGTTCGAGGAGGACGCCGAGGTGCGTGAGACGTTCCGTGCCCAGTACCGGTCCTTCACCGTGGACGAGGTGCAGGACGTGAACCTGCTCCAGCAGCAACTGCTCGACCTCTGGCTGGGCGATCGCGACGACCTCTGCATCGTCGGCGACGACTATCAGGCGATCTACGGCTTCACCGGTGCGAGCCCCGACTATCTGCTTGCGATGCCGGAGCGCTTCCCGAATGCGGTCGTCGCGCGGCTCGAGGAGAACTACCGCTCGACGCCGCAGGTGCTCGCGCTCGCCAACAGGCTCGTGCCCAACCTCGGCGGCGCCGAGAAGACACTGCGCTCCGTCCGTCCGGACGACGCCGAGCCTGTTCTGCGCCCGTATCCCACGCCGGAGGACGAGGGAGCCGCGATCGTCGCGGAGCTGCGCGCGCTCGAGTGTCCGTTCGAGGAGACCGCGATTCTTGCTCGCACCAATGCCCGTCTGACCGACTTCGAAGAGCTGCTGCACGAGGCCGGCATCCCCTTCCAGGGATCGTCGCTCCTCGAGCGCGACGCGGCGCGCAGACTGACGCGGCGGCTCGAGCGTGCCGGGGCACCCGCCGGTGAGGCCGTGCGCGCCGCAGCGCTCGACGCCGGCTGGCTCGAACGCCTCCCCGACAAGCTCGGCGAGCGCGAGGCGGTGCGCCAACAGGATCTCGCACGGCTGGTGCAGCTGGCGGCGGGCTTCGACGGCGATGCGGCGTCGTTCGTGGAGGATCTTCGCCGTCGGTTTTCCTCCGGTGGCGACGCCGCACACGGCGTCAACCTGCTGACCCTGCATCGGGCGAAGGGCCTGGAGTTCGAGGCGGTCTTCATCCCGCGGCTGCAGGAGAAGGAGCTGCCGTCGAAGCAGGCGCGAACGCCCGCGGAGCTGGCGGAGGAGCGCCGGCTGCTGTACGTCGGCATGACGCGCGCGAAGCGCGTCCTCTGGCTCACCTGGTCGGGCAAGCGCTCGCGCTTTCTGCAGGAGCTCGGCGTCACGCAGAGTGCCCCGACGGAGAAGCGTGTGTGGACCGCCGATGCCCAACGGCTCCGCGACTGGCGGCTCGAGCGGGCGAAGGCCGACAACGTCCCGCCCTATGTGGTGTTCCACGACAGCGTGCTGCACGCGATCGCAGAGGCGCGCCCGTCGTCGCTCGGCGAGCTTGCTCAGATCGCCGGGGTTGGGCCCGCCAAGCTCGACCGCTACGGGCCGGACCTGCTGGAGCTCGTTCGACCCTGACTCAGGGGAGCGCCGACAGCAGCAGGTCGAGCATCAGCTGCGGGTCGCGGCGCTCACGCGTTCCGGTCGCGCGGTCGCGCTTCTGCAGTTCGAGCGCACGCGGGTCGGTGAGCGGGCGCAGCCGTCCTTCACGAATCAGCTGCTCGTCGACCCCGCCGAGCCGGCCGCCGTAGGTCGTGTACACCGGCACGCCGAGCGCCGCTGCCTCACGGTTCATCGTTCCGCCTGCCGACACGACCAGGTCGGCGAACGCGATCAGGCTCTGCGCATCCACGGCCTCGTCGGGGACGATCACCGACGGGAGTGCCAGCGACTTCACGAAGTCCCGCTGTTCCTCGGTGCGCGGGATGACAAAAGCGTGCACGTCGTCGGACCGGCCGAGATGCTCGAGCGTCATCGGGAAGAGCGGGTTCGAGTGACGGTGGTAGAGCGAGACGTCGGGCGGGGGGCGTAACACGACGAGGACCCGGGCAGGGTCGATCGACCAGTCGGTCAGCACGGACTCGTCCGGCTCGAAGTCCGAGAGGTAGTACTCCTCCTTCAGCCCCGGATACTGCTGCAGCTTGGGCGGGACGGCACCGTAGGTCTTGAGCCGCTCCGGCGGGATCGCCGCGGGAACGACGACCCGCGTCGCGGCGCGGCAGCCGAGCTGGTGCTGGAGCCACGCCCACTCGTAGTCGAACGTCGTCGAGCTCGGGATGCCGAGCCGGCGCGCGGTCATCGTGAGCTCGTGCGATCCGTGGGCAAGGGCGAGGTCGAAGTTCCGGCCCTTGGCGAACCGCCGCAGCGCTTTCAGCCGCGTGCGCATCTGCGCTGCCTTGCCGAGTGCAGACCGGCCGCCGTGGTGCCCGATCACCGTCGCGGTCATCCCGTGCGATTCGATCAACTGCAACGTCTGCGCATATTCGCGCGCAGTGATCTCCACCTCGTTCCCCTGCGCCTCGAGCAGCTGCACGAGCGGCCTGAACACCAGCGGATGCGCGCTGGCGGTGAAGTCGATCCAGACCTTCATGCAATAGCGCTTTCGAGCGAGACATCGCGGGTGATCCCCTCGACGTGGCGTTCGTGCCAGAGCGTGAATGCGAGCAGCCCCCACAGCTGCCGGGAGAGGTCCTCGCGGCCGGCGACGTGCGCGTCGATCACACGCGTTACCGCCTCCGGCTGCAGGTAGCCCTGGCGTCGCAGCGTGTCCGCTGACAGGGTCTCGCGCGCGAACGGCTCCAGCTCGCCGCGGAGCCATGCTGCGGCGGGAATCGAGAAGCCGCGCTTCTTCCCGTGCACGATCCCGTGCGGCAGCAGCGGCTCCATCGCCTTGCGCAGCAGCCGCTTCTTCGAGAAGCCGCGCACCTTGTGCCGCACGGGAAGCGAGAACGCGAAGTTGGACACCACTGTGTCCATGAACGGAACGCGCGCCTCGAGCGACCACGCCATCGACGCGCGGTCGGTCTTCGTCAGCAGATCGTCCACGAGGTAGAGGCCGAAGTCGACGTCCTGCAGGCGAGTGAGGAGCTCGTGTCCCTCGGTCGCGGCGAACCGTGCGCGATACCCGACCAGCGGGTCGTAGCTGCTCTTGCGGCCGGTGAGCTCCGCGCGGATGTCCGCCGCGAAGATCTCCTTGTAGGCGTGGTGCCGTTCGAGCGGCGGCATTCCGGCGGCCCGCGTGAACCGTTTCAGCCGGTAGTCGAGGCTGGCCTTGCGCGTCGAGGACGGGAGCCGGTCCACGGCGGGCCGCGCGCGAGCGGCGAGCGGCCCGAACCGCTCGGCGAGCAGGTCGGCGACGTAGGTGTAGTAGCCGCCGAAGAGCTCGTCGCTGCCCTCGCCCGAGAGCGCGACCTTGACGTCTTCCGCTGCGAGCTTGGAGACGAGGTAGGTCGGGAGTGCCGAGGAGTCGGCGAACGGCTCGTCGAACGCATCGGCGAGCGCCGGCAACAGCAGGGCCGCGTCCGGCCGGAGCGTGAGCTCGCGGTGAAGGGTTCCGTACCGTTGCGCGACGGCCCGCGCGCCGTCGAGCTCGTCGAACGACGCTTCGGTGAAGCCGATCGAGAACGTGCGCACCGCCTCCGACGACTCTTCGGCCGCGAGCGCTGTCAGCGCACCCGAGTCGACGCCGCCGGAGAGCAGCACACCGACCGGCACGTCGGCGATCAAGTGTGCGCGCACGGAGTCGCGCAACCGCGCGCGGCACTCCTCGACCAGTTCCGCTTCGTCTTCGCCGTGGCGCGTCGGCAGCGGGCCGGTGCCCGCGAAGCAGTCCATTGACGTGCGGCCTTCGTGCCAGGTGAGTGTGTGGCCGGGGAGGAGCTTGCGGATGTCTCTGAAGATCGAGAGCGGCGCCGGCACCACGTTGAAGGTGAGGAACGCCTCGAGTGCGTCGAGGTCGATGTCACCGTGCGGCAGTGCGTCGAGCTCCGACGAGAACGAGAGCTCGCCGTCTTGCTCGCGGTAGGCGAGCGGCTTGATCCCGAAGCGGTCGCGTGCGAGCACCAGCCGGTGCTCCCTCGCGTCCCACACTGCGACGGCGAACATCCCGCGAAGCCGCTCCCACAGCTTCCGGCCCCACTCTTCGTAGCCGTGCACGAGCACCTCGGTGTCGCAGCGGCTGCGAAACCGATGCCCGGCCCGTTCGAGCTCGTGCATCAGCTCGCGGTAGTTGTAGATCTCGCCGTTCTGCACGACGACGACGGTGCCGTCTTCGTTCGCGATCGGTTGATCGCCTCCGGTCAGATCGATGATCGCCAGCCGGCGTGCGGCGATCCCGACCGGTCCGTCGAGATGCGCGCCCTCGGAGTCCGGGCCCCGGTGGAACAGGGTCGCCGACATACGGCGAAGCCGTTCGGGGTCGACGGCGCCGCGGCTGCTGGCGATCCCGCAGATCCCGCACATGCGGGTCAGTCTAGGTGCGGCGCCCGAATACCTGGGCGAGCACCCGGATGCCGGTGACGAAGAGGGTTCGCAGGTAGAGCCGAACGGAGCGGTCGGCGATCCATTCGAGATCGTGGGCGAGCTTCTCCGCCATCGAGGTCTCGTAGCCGCGCCGCACCTGAGCGAACCCGGTCAGCCCGGGCCGTACGACGAGGCGCTGCCAGTAGGCAGGCAGGTCGTGCGCGAGCTCCTCGAAGAAGCGCGGGCGGATCGGCCTCGGCCCGACGAAGGACATGTCTCCGCGCAGGACGTTCCAGAGCTGGGGTATCTCGTCGAGCTGCGACGCCTTCAGCCAGCCGCCGATTCGCGTGAGCTCTGCGTCGGTGTGGCGGACGAGCTCCTCGCCGAGGTACTGGCCGATGCGGTCCTCCGCGCCGGGGCGGAGCGTGCGGAACTTCAGCATCTGGAAGAAGCGTCCGCGGCGGCCGACGCGTTCGCCGCGGTAGAGGAGCGGCCGTCCGGTCGTGACGAGCAGGACGCCGGCGATCACGAGCCCGACCGGCGCGAGGAGGATCCCGAAGATCCCCGCGAAGAAGATGTCGAGCAGACGCAGCTCGAGGTCGATCCCCCGATGCTCCGCCTGGGACGCGAGCCGTGTGTAACCGCTGACGAGGGTGTCCTCGAGCGGTGGCGGCGCGGATGCCACGCGCTCGATGGTAAACCGTCGGCCTATGAGCGTCCTCGGAATCGACCACGTGCAGGTTGCCGCACCCGAGGGCTGCGAGGAGCAGGCGCGAGCGTTCTACGGGGCGTTGCTCGGCCTCGAGGAGCTTCGGAAGCCGGAATCGCTCCGGAGCCGTGGCGGCTGCTGGTTCCGGGCGGGCGACCAGGAGCTGCACGTCGGTGTCGACCGGCCGTTCGTCCCGGCGCGCAAGGCGCATCCGGGCCTCGTCGTCTCCGACCTCGCGGGGCTCGCAGGCCGCCTGGCGGCCGCGGGGATCGCCGTCGAGGAGGACGACTCCATCCCCGGGGCAAAGCGGTTCCACGCGGCCGACCCGTTCGGCAACCGGCTCGAGTTCCGCGAGGCGTAGGCCCGGTTCGAAACTCGCGAATCTGGTTCGCTGCGCGAATCAGATTCGACGTCACGGTGGCTGCCACCGGACGGGGGTCGGTGAGACAGGTCGAAGAACCACGAGTTTTGCAGGGAGAAGTGCGTCGCAGGCACGGTTCTGTGACACTGGTGTTGCTGTTCGGTGCGGGTGGCTGGGGCACGCTTCGCGCGGGCGTCAGCTCCCGGCTTCTATAAGCTTCCGTTATGGACACGCGTCAGCTTCGTGCGTTTTGCGAGGTGGTCGAGCGCAAGTCGTTCTCCCAGGCGGCCGAGCGGCTCGGGGTGACCCAGCCGGCCGTCAGCCTGCAGGTGCGCGCGCTCGAGAAACGCCTCGGCCTCCAGCTCCTCGACCGCTCCGGGCGCCGGGTCGAGCCGACCGAGGCAGGCCTTCGCCTCTACCGGGGCGCCCAGCGGCTGATCGCGCTCGAAGAGGAGATCACGAGCGACCTCGCAGACGAGGCGACCGGCGCGCTCGAAGGCACATTCGCGATCGGCGCGTCGACAGGCCCGGGCGGCGTCGTCCTCTCCCGCCTCCTCTGCGAGTTCGCCGCCGAGCACCCGCAGATCCACGTCGCCCTGAGCGTCTTCGACACACAGACGGTCGTTGAACGGGTCGCGGACCGAACGCTCGAGCTCGGTGTGGTCGGCGCCGCTCCGCGCTACCGCGCTGTCGAGTACGAGCCGTTCTTCCGCGACACGGTGATCCTCGCCTGCCCTCCGGGCCACCCGTTCGAAGGCCGGACGGTCACGCTCGAGGAGCTGAAAGGCGAGCGGCTGATCGTGATGCAGGAAGGAGCCGGGGTTCGGCAGATGATCGAGGACGAGCTCCGCCGCGTCGGCACGAAGCTTCGCGACCTCGACGTGCGGCTCGAGCTCGGGCTCCAGGAGTCCGTGACGAGCGCGGTCCGCGGCGGCTACGGCGTCACGTTCATCTCTCGCTCGTCGGTCGAGAACGATCTCGCCGCCGGCACTCTGGTCGAAGCGCGTATCGCCGGGCTCGAGCTCGAGCGTGAGATCCTGCTCGTCCGTGCGAGCGGCCGGTCGGAGACGCGCGCCGCGCGAGCTTTTGTCGATTACGCACGCGAGCGGCTGCTGTGATCGTCCGCTGGAGCCTCGACGACTTGCCGGCGACCCTCGCGGAGGTCGGGATCGATCGTCCGTTCCTGATTGCGAGCCCGCGCTGGCAGTTCCTCGACCTGCCGCAGGTCGCCTCCTGGTCGGAGGTCCCCTCGCATCGCGTCGAGGTGCCGGACGATGCCGATGGGATCCTTGTAGTCGGCGGTGGCTCGGCGGTCGACACCGGCAAGTTCGCCTCGGCGGAGTCCGGCAAGCCCGTCGTGCACGTGCCGACGACCTACTCGGGCGCCGAGTGGACGACGTCGTTCGGAGTCCGCTCCCCGGACCGCGTGATCAGAGGCGCCGGGGCGGGCGCACGGCCGGTGGCGATCATCTACGACGTCGCTCTCACGCTCGATCTGCCTGCGGCCGTGACGGCAGGTACGTCGCTGAACGGCCTCGCCCACTGTGCAGAGGCGCTCTACGTGCAGGGCCACGGTGCCGAGGGGGACGAAGAGGCGCTCCTGGGCGCTCGGCTGATCTCGACGGCGCTGCCGCGCGTGCTGGCGGCGCCCGGCGATGGGGTCGCGCGCGAGGAGCTGCTTCGCGGGGCTGCGCACGCCGGCCATGCCCTGGCGCTCAACCGGATGGGGCTCGCCCACGCGATGGCCCAGGCGCTCGGTGGGACCTACGGCCTGCCGCACGGCGCGATGAACGCGCTCTGTCTGCCGCCCGCGCTCGAGTTCAACTCCCGGTTCGTCCCCGCCGAGGTGGCGCGCTTCGGCGAGGCGGTCGGGGCAGATGCTGTCGCGCGCTCGCGCGAGCTGGCGCTCCTCGGCGGCTTCGGCCGCCTGCGCGACTTCGCCGTTCCGGAGGAGGAGCTGGCCCAGGTCGCCGAGGCGGCAGCGAAGCGCGGTGGCAACCAGGCGAACCCGCGCCCGGCCAGCCCGGGCGAGATCCTGGAGCTCTTCCGCACGATCTACTGATTGCTTGCCGACCAAGTCGGTGAACAATGCATAACTTTCACTAATAACAGGTATAGTCCCGCCTGTGAGTGAGTCGGCCCGCAGCTTTGACGTGCTCGTGATCGGCAGCGGAGCCTCGGGGCTCGCCGCGGCGGTCTCGGCCGAACGCGCGGGGGCCCGCGTCGCTCTTGCGACCAAGGGCTCGCTCCAGGCGAACAACTCCTCCAAGGCGCAGGGAGGCATTCAGGCCTCGTTCGGAGCCGACGACTCCCCGGAGCAGCACGCGCAGGACATCTGGCGCTCGTCGCACGAGACGGCGGACATGCGGCTGGTCGAGGTGCTGACCGGCGACGCACAATCGGCGATCCACTGGCTCGAGGAGCTCGGTGTCGAGTTCACGCGCGAAGACGGCGGCTACCGGCTGGCGAAGTGCGGCGGGGCGAGCGCGAAGCGGCTGCTGCAGGTCGGCGACCGCACAGGGCATGCGATCACGAAGCAGCTGCGCGACGCGTGGGAGGCAGGGAGCGGCACGAGCTTCCTGAACGCTCCGCTCAAAGAGCTCAGCGAGGTCGACGGTCTCTGGCGGGCACGGGTCGGAGAGCAGACCATCGACGCCGGCACGATCGTGCTCGCTGCAGGCGGTCGCTGCTACGCCGAGGCTGAACGTCGCGGCGAGCTGTCGACGAATCACCCGAACGCGACCGGTGAGGTGACGCGGATCGCGGTCGACCTCGGTGCCGAAGCGCGCGACCTCGACGCGCTGCAATACCACCCGAACGGCGGCGCGTGGCCGTCGAACATGCAGGGTTACTCGATTCCCGAGACGACGCGCGCGTACGGCGCCGTCCTCGTGAACGCAGAGGGCGAGGAGTTCACCGATTCGCTCGGTCCGCGGGACGCGGTCAGCCAGGCGATCTTCGACGAGGTCGAGAAAGGGAACGGCGTCACGACGCCCGACGGCCGCCCGGCCGTGTACCTCGACACGACCCGCATCCCGGAGAGCGACGCGGACGTCTCGCTGCCCTACATGCTTCGCCGCTATCGCGGCGCCGGGATCGATCCGCTCAGGGAGAAGATCTATACGTACCCGGTCCTCCACTACCAGAACGGCGGTCTCGTGATCGACACGGACGCCGAGACGACGCTCGAAGGCGTATTCGCGTGCGGCGAGATCGCCGGCGGCACGCACGGGCGCAACCGGATGATGGGCAACAGCCTCCTCGAATGCGTGGTGTTCGGTCGAAGGGCTGGTCGTAATGCACTCGAGAAGGCGAGGAGCTAGATGACAATCGATACGGTCACCGACCTGCAGCACGCAGTGGAGGACGCCGCGGCGCACCTCTACGTCTGGGCGCTGAAGGACATCCCGCAGGACCTGCGCGACGCACTGGCCGACGCGCGCCTGCGGGAGACATCCGTCCCCGGCAAGCGCGTGCTCGAGACGATCCACCGCAACGTCAACATCGCAGACAGCGAGAACAACCTCGTCTGCCAGGACACGGGCATCGCGGTCTACACGTGCCGCGTCGGCGAGCACTTCCCGTTGCATCCGACGCGGATCTACGAGGGTCTGCGTGACGGCACCGCGCGCGCGACGGTCGAGCATCCGCTGCGCTCGAACGCCGTTCACACGATCACACGCGAGAACACCGGCCCGAATATCGGCTATCGCCTGCCGATCGTCCACTGGGAGTTCATTCCGGACTGGGACGGCCTCGACGTCAAATGCATTCCGAAGGGGTCCGGTTCCGAGAACATGAGCTTTCTCAAGATGTGCGTCCCTGCCGACGGCGTGAAGGGGATCAAGCAGTTCGTGCTCGAGTCGATCGTCGGTGCGGGCGGCAAGCCCTGCCCGCCGGGGATCGTCGGGGTCGGGATCGGCGGCACCGCCGACTACGCGATGTACCTCGCGAAAGAGGCGATCACGCGCCCGGTCGGCACGCGCAACTCCGACCCGCTCGTCGCGCAGCTCGAAGACGAGCTCTACGGGCTGCTCAACGAGACCGGCATCGGCCCGATGGGGCTCGGCGGCGACGTCACCGTCCTGCAGTGCCATATCGAGCACGCCGACACGCACATGACCCTCAACCCGGTTGCCGTCAACTACCAGTGCTGGGCTGCGCGCCGCGCATCCGCGCACGTCGCCGCCGACGGCTCCGTCGACTTCGACAGGGAGTTCTGAGAGCGATGGCAAACCACACCGTCACGTTCCCGGTCACCGATCCGCAGGAGATCCTCAAGCTGCAGGCCGGCGACGAGGTCACCGTGCAGGGCCACATCATCGGCATCCGCGACCGCACCCAGATCCGGATCTTCGACCAGGGTGTCGAGCCGCCGATGGACCTGAAGGGCGCCTTCCTGCTGCACACCGCGCCGAACGTGCGCAAGGTCTCCACCGATTCGGAGGGCAAGGGCACGTACGAGAAGATCTGCATCGGCACCACCACGTCGGCGCGCATGGTCAGGTTCACCGAGCCGCTCGGCCGCCAGTACGGCGTGCGGGCGATCTGCGGCAAGGGTGGATTCCCCGACGAAGCCATCGAGCCGATGCACCAGCTCGGCATGGTCTATTTCGCGATCGTCGGCGGCGCCGCAGCGCTCGAGACGACGCAGATCGAGGAGATCGAGGACGTCCAGTGGGAAGAGCTGATGCCCGAGTGCCTGTGGAAGTTCCGGGTGAAGGACTTCGGTCCATTGACGGTCGGCATCGACGCGCACGGGAACTCCCTCTACCGCGACGTGCAGACGCGCGCCAAGGCGAAGCTGGAGGAGCTGTATGCCCGCCTTTGATCTCGGTCTCGGCAAGCACGTCGGCCTGACACACGTGATCGACAAGGGCCTCGGCCCCCGCGCCTGGGAGGACGTGCTCGAAGTCGCCGGGGACCACATCTCGATCGTCAAGCTCGGCTGGGGCACCGCCTACGTCACGAACAACCTCGAGCGCAAGCTCGAGGTTCTGCGCGACAAGCCCGTCGTGATCGGGGGGACGTTCTTCGAGGTCGTCTACGCGCTCGGCAATCTCGACGAGTACAAGCAGTGGCTGACCGAGCTCGGGCTCACGCACGTCGAGATCTCGGACGGCACAGTCGACATCCCGCGCGAGCGCAAGCTCGAGCTGATCGCCGAATTCGCGCGCGACTTCACCGTGCTCTCCGAGGTCGGGTCGAAGGACTCGAGCGTCGAGTACTCGGTCGACGAGTGGACGCAGTGGCTGAACGAGGAGCTCGAAGCCGGGGCGTGGAAGGTGATCACCGAGGCGCGCGAGGGTGGCACCGCAGGCATCTTCGACTCGTCGGGTGGCATGCGCACGGAGTTGATCAGCGAGATCGCAAGTGTCGTCGGTCCCGCGAACATCGTCTTCGAAGCGCCGACGAAGGCCGCACAGGCGTGGTTCGTCAAGGAGTTCGGCCCGTCGGTCAACCTCGGCAACATCCCGCCGGAAGAAGTGATCCCGCTCGAAACGCTACGGCTCGGCCTGCGCGGCGACACGCTGAAGGAGGTGCTGCTCGGTGACGATGTTCACGCCTCCTGACGCTCCGGCGGTCGAGGAGCTGAGCGCAGAGGAGATCCTCGCGCTCGTCACACGGGAGTTCTCCGGGCGGGTCGCGCTTGCATGCTCCTTCCAGAAGGAAGAGACCGTGCTCCTCGACATGCTGTTCTCCCTCGAGCCGAAAGCGCGCGTTTTCGCGATCGACACGCACTATCTCTTCCCCGAGACGTACGAGCTCTGGCGCGAGGTCGAGCGGCGCTACGACACGAAGGTGGAGGTGTACGAGGGGCCGACCCCCGTCGAGCTCACCGCGACCCACGGAGAGCAGCTCTGGGAGCGCAAGCCGGATCTCTACCTCGCACTCGCCAAGGTCGAGCCGCTCGTCCGGGCCCTGGGCGACCTCGACTGCTGGATCACCGGTGTCCGCCGCGATCAGGCGCCGACCCGTGCGAACGCTCCGAAGCTCGGCTGGGACGAGGCGCACGAGCTGTGGAAGGCCAATCCGCTCGCCGACTGGAGCGGCGAAGACTGCTGGACGTACATCCGTGAGCGGGAGCTGCCGTACAACCCGTTGCACGACCGCGGCTACGAGTCGATCGGCGACACCCACTCGACGATCCCGGGCGCCGGCCGCGAGGGCCGCTGGGCCGGGACCGGCCGCACCGAGTGTGGACTTCATGTTGCGAGTGCCGAATGAGTCAGGTTTCCACCAGAGATTCCGCGAAGCGGAATCTCTCTCACCTGGACGAGCTCGAGGCAGAGGCGATCCACATCATGCGCGAGGTCGCCGCGGAGCGCGAGCGCCCGGTGCTCCTCTTCTCCGGCGGCAAGGACTCGATCGTGATGCTGCGGCTTGCCGAAAAGGCATTCCGCCCCGCAAGGTTCCCGTTCCCGGTCATGCACGTCGACACGGGTCACAACTTCCCCGAGGTGATCGAGTACCGCGACCGCCGCGTCCAGGAGCTCGGGGAGCGTCTGGTGGTCGCAAGCGTGCAGGAGTCGATCGACCGGGGCCGTGTCCAGGAGCAGACCGGGCCGCGGGCGTCACGCAACCAGCTGCAGACGACGACGCTGCTCGATGCTCTCGAGGAGCACGGCTTCGATGCCGCTATGGGCGGCGCGCGCCGCGACGAGGAGCGTGCGCGCGCGAAGGAGCGCATCTTCAGCTTCCGGGACGACTTCGGCCAGTGGAACCCGCGGGCGCAGCGACCCGAGCTGTGGGACATCTACAACGCACGCATTCGCAAGGGCGAGCAGATCCGGGTCTTCCCGATCTCGAACTGGACCGAGCTCGACGTGTGGCAGTACGTGGCGCGCGAGAATCTGGAACTGCCGAAGATCTACTTCGCGCACGACCGTCAGGTGTTCCGCCGCGACGGGATGCTCTACGCCGTCTCGGAGTTCGTCGAGCGTTATCCCGACGAGGAGGCGTTCACTGCCTCGGTGCGGTTTCGAACCGTCGGTGACATGTCGTGCACCGGCGGCGTGGTCAGCGACGCGGCGACGATCGACGAGGTCGTCACCGAGATCGCAGCCACGCGGGTGACCGAGCGCGGCGAGACGCGGGCCGACGACCGGGTCAGCGAAGCCGCGATGGAGGACAGGAAGCGCGTTGGCTACTTCTAAGGAGTTTCTCGATACCGACCTGTTGCGACTCGTCACCGCGGGCTCGGTCGACGACGGCAAATCGACCCTGATCGGCCGCCTGCTCTACGACACGAAGCAGATCCTCGTCGACCAGCTCGAGCACATCGAGGATGCCTCACGACGGCGGGGCCACGACTACGTCGACCTGGCGCTGCTCACGGACGGGCTCCGGGCGGAGCGCGAGCAGGGAATCACGATCGACGTCGCGTACCGCTCGTTCGTCACTCCGAGACGCCGCTTCCAGCTGGCCGACGCGCCCGGTCACGTGCAGTACACCCGCAACATGGTCACCGGAGCGTCCACGGCCGACGTCGCGGTGATCCTCGTCGATGCGCGCAAGGGCGTGATCGAGCAGACGCGCAGGCACTCCTACATCATCGGCATGCTCGCGCTCCCGCACGTCGTGTACGCCGTGAACAAGATGGACCTCGTCGAGTTCTCCGAGGAGCGGTTCGACGAGATCGCGCGCGAGCTGGCCGAGCTCGGGTCGCAGCTCGAGGTCAGGGACGCGACGGTGATTCCGCTGTCGGCGCTCAAGGGCGACAACGTCGTCGACCGCACCGACTCGATGCCCTGGTACGCAGGCCCGACGCTGCTCGAGCACCTCGAGACGATCGAGCTCGACGGCGACCGGAACGTGGAGGACCGGCGCTTCCCCGTGCAGTGGGTGATCCGGCCGATGGCCGACGAGCACCACGACTACCGCGGTTATGCCGGTCGGGTCGCAGGCGGGGTCTGGCGGGCGGGCGACGAGGTCGTCGTGCTGCCCTCAGGTCTGCGCAGCCGCGTTGCTGCGATCGACAGTGCCGAGGGCCGGCTCGACCAGGCGGTCCCGCGCGAGTCGGTCACGATCCTCCTCGAGGACGACGTCGATGTCTCACGAGGCGATCTGCTGGCCGATCCCGACCGTGCGCCGATCGTCGCGCGCGAGTTGACCGCGCGCGTCAGCTGGATGGCCGAGCGCCCGGTCGAGGACCGCGCCCGGCTCCTCGTCAAGCACACGACGCGCACCGTTCCCGCGCGTGTGGACGAGATCGTCAGCGTGGTGGACATCCACACGCTCCAGGATCTGGCGAGCCCCGGCAAGATGGAGCTCAACGACCTCGGCGTCGTCCGGTTCCGTCTCGCGGAGCCACTCGTCGTCGATGAGTACGTCCGCAATCGTGGCACCGGTGCTTTCATCCTGATCGACGAGTCGACGAACGAGACGGTCGGCGCCGGCATGGTCGTATCAGCGAAGCCGTGACGCGCAGTGCCCATCCCTACCGCGACACGCACGTAATCGACTCGCGGGCGCCGCGGACGAACCAAGCCGTCGTCGGCGTCGTCTCGGTGCTCGCCGTCGCGACGGGCTGGTGGTGGCTGCTTGCGCTGCTCGCACTGCAACTCGCACTCGGCCTCCTCCTCGGGCGGCGGTACTGCCTGCCCTGCCTGCTCTACTTCGAGGTGATCCAGCCGCGCTTCGGCGAAGGGGCACTCGAGGACTCGCGGCCACCACGTGCTGCGAACATCGTCGGGCTGGTCGTGCTCACCGCTGCGTCGGTCGCGTACGGCGTGGGCCTGACCACGCTCGGCGCGGGTCTCGGCATCCTCGTCGCCGCTCTCGCGCTGCTCGCCGCCGGCACCGGCTTCTGCACCGGCTGCGAGGCATACAAGCTCGGCTGCCTGCTCCGCGGACGGCCGTTCGTCTCCTGCCCGTTACCGCCGCGCACATGACGTGGCAGTTCAGCCTCGCGGGCCTGCTGGTCGGCGTGCTCGTCGGCATGACGGGCATGGGGGGCGGCTCGCTGATGACCCCGATGCTGATCCTGCTCTTCGGGTTCGACCCGAAGACGGCGGTCGGCACGGACATCCTGCACGGGGCGGTCTTCAAGTCCTTCGGCGCGATCCGTCATCGCCAGCTCGGGAACGTGCACGTGCCGCTGGCGATGTGGATGCTGATCGGCTCTGCGCCGATGTCCCTCGTCGGTGTGCAGATCGGCAGTTCGTTCTCCGGTGGGACGCAGTCGGCGATGACCAAGATCGTCGGGGGGACGTTGATCATCGGCGGCTTCGGCTTTCTCGCGAAGACGTTCATTCGCGGCCATTCGATCAACGCCGAGTTCCACCTCCGGCGCCACGACAAGGTCGCGGCGATCGTGATCGGCGCGGTCTTCGGGTTCGTCGTCGGGCTGACGTCGGTCGGGTCCGGCACCTTCTTCGGCCTGGCGATGCTGCTGCTCTTCCCGCTCTCCGCGAGCCGGATCGTCGGCACCGACATGCTCCACGCTGCGCTGCTGCTCTGGGTCGCCGGCGTCGGGCACCTGCTACACGGAAACGTCGACTTGCACGCCATCGGCTGGCTCCTCGTCGGATCCATTCCCGGCGTGCTGCTCGGTTCGCACCTCTCGATCCGGGTTCCCGAGCGGGCGCTTCGGATCGCCTTCGGCTTCGTGCTCATCCTCTCCGGGATCAAGATCGTGAAGATGCCGGACTCCGATCCGATCGTCGTCGGCGGGTTGGTGCTCGGGGTGATCGTGCTGCTCGTCTGGTCGGGCCGCCAGGTCAAGCTGCGCCGGTTGCGCGCCCGGCAGGTCCCGGCGCACGACCCCGCATAGAATCCCCCGGGCGTGGCCCGGGTCCTGTCGACGGTGTTCGTCCTCGCCCTGCTCGCAGGGAGCGCCGCGGCCTTCGCGCTGACCGAGCGCGCGAAGCTCGAACGATCCCCGATCTACGGCACGCGCGTCGATCCGGTCTTCTCCCCCGCCGGCACGACCAAGCCGGTCGCCCACGTCGCCTTCCGGGTCCGGCCGCACGAGCGTGTCGATGTCCGGATCGTCGACCGGCACGGAAAAACCGTGGGTGTCCTCCTTTCAAACCGCACGGTCAAGCCGGGAACCAGGCTCGATCTCGTCTGGAACGGGCTCACCGCGGCCGGGCTGCTCGTTCCGGACGGCGTCTACAGGCCGGTGGTCAAGCTTCTGCGCTCGCATCGCACGATCACGCTGCCGAGCCCCATCCAGCTCGACACCGTCCCGCCGAAGATCACGGTCCGGCACCCGCAGTACCCGATCATCTCACCCGACGGCGACGGGCATCACGACGCATTCACGTTCCACTACACGATCGACGAGCCGGCACACGCGATCCTGCTCGTGCGCGGTGACCAGGTGCTCTTCACGCGCACCAGCAAGCAGGCGGGCCAGCTGACCTGGAACGGCCGTGTCGAGGGAGGGAAGCGAGCCCCGCCCGGCCGCTACGTGCTCTCCATCTCGGCGCAGGACACCGCGGGCAACCGGGCCAAGGCGTATCCGTTCGCGATCGCCCAGATCCGCTACCTCATCCTCGCGCGCTCGCGCGTCGTTGTCGCCCCGGGCGGCAGGTTCGCGCTGCGGGTGTCGACCGACGCGCCGAGGGTCCGTTGGCAGTTGCACGGTCGCCACGGGGTGCTTCCGCGCGGGACGCTGCATCTCCGTGCGCCGAAGTCCAAGGGCGTCTTCAACCTGTACGTCTTCGCCGGGACCCATGCAGCGCGCACCACCGTGGTGGTCGGATGAGCACGGGAGCGGCGCAGGCCGCAGGCGCGATCGGTGCGCTCGGGCTTGCGCTTCTCATCGTGGCACCGCGCCGAGATCTCCGGGTCGCGGGGCTCGCGGCGTGGGCGGTCGGCTGCGCGGGGCTGACCGTCTACCTCGCGCCGCACGGACATCACCGCCTGCTCGCGGCCGCGGCGGTCCTGCTCGCACTGGCCGCGGCGGTCGGCACCTGGGCGGCGCTTCGCCTCCCGTGGCTCCTGGCGGTCGCGACCCTCGCCTGCGTGCCCGCCCGCATTCCGGTGCACGTGGGCTCGACCCAGGCGAACCTGCTCTTGCCGCTCTACGGCGTGGTCGTGGTTGCCGCACTCGCGCTCGCGTGGGAGCTGTACGGGGACGATTCGAATCGATCCCGCGAGCTCGGTCCGCTCGCGTGGCCGGTCGCTGCGTTCGTCGCGTGGGACGGGGTCTCGCTGCTCTGGTCGAAGGACCCTCGGCAGGGCGCGATCGAGCTGCTCTTCTTCGTGCTCCCGTTCGGGCTGCTGGCGGTCGTGCTCGCCCGGCTCGCCTGGTCGCGGGCGTGGGTCCTGACGCTGTACGTCCAGCTGGCGGTCATGGCGCTGGTCTTCGCAGTGATCGGAATCGTCCAGTACGAGACGCGAAACATCTTCTGGAACCCGAAGGTGCGTGTCGACAACGCCTACGCCCCGAGCGGCTGGTTCTACCGGGTCAACTCCGTCTTCTATGACCCGTCGATCTACGGCAGGTTCCTCGTGATCGGCATCCTCGCGAGCCTCGTCGTCATCCTGTTCCGGCGAGGGGACCCGCTGTGGTTGATCGCCGCCGCACTGACGATCGTGATCACCTGGGCCGGCCTCCTGCCGTCCTTCTCGCAGTCGAGCTTCCTGGCCCTGATGGTCGGGATCGCCGTTGCGACGGTGGTCGTCTGGGGGCGGCGGAGCCTTCTGCTCGTTGGTGTCGTCGTGCTACTGCTCGGCGTCGCGCTCGCCGCATCCCCCGCGATTCGCCACAAGGCCTCGTTGTCGCACGTGACGAGCGGCCGCTCGACGCTCGTCTCCACCGGAGTGAAGGTCGCCTACCACCACCCGATCTCGGGTGTCGGCGTGGGCGGCTTCAAGCGCGCGTACGCGGACCTGGCGCACCTCCGGGGAAAGGAGCCAAAAGCGGCCGCTTCGCACACGACACCGATCACCGTCGCTGCCGAGCTCGGCTTTCCCGGCCTGCTCCTCTTCCTGTGGCTTGTCGTGACCGCCGTCACGCTTGCCTTCCGCCGCCTTGGGCGCGACTTCGACGGCGCCGCCCGGCTCGCGTTCGGACTAGCCTTGGTCGCGATCCTCGTGCACTGCATCTTCTACAACGCCCTGTTCGAAGACCCCTCGTTCTGGGGCCTGCTCGCGCTGGTCGCGGTTGGTGCGCGCACCTGGAGGCCGGCCGTTCAATGATCGACGCGGTCAAAAGAGCGCTCGTCCTCGCACCGCACACGGACGACGGCGAGTTCGGTTGCGGGGGCACGATGGCGCGGCTGGTCGAGGCGGGCGCAGATGTGCGCTACGTCGCATTCTCGATCGCGACCCGGTCGCTTCCCGAGGGGTTTGCTCCGGACACGCTCGCCCGCGAGGTGCGCGAGGCGACCGCCGAGATCGGCATCCCCGCGGGGAACCTCACCGTGCACGACTTCGACGTGCGAACGTTTCCCGATCGGCGGCAGGAGATCCTCGAGCTCCTGATCGAGATCTGGAGCGACTGGCAGCCCGACTGCGTCTTCATGCCCTCGGTGCACGACGTGCACCAGGACCATCAGACGATCGCGAACGAAGGACTGCGCGCCTTCAAGCGGACGACGATCCTCGGCTACGAGATTCCATGGAACAACTTCGATTTCAGCTATCAGGCATACCTCGCGCTCGAATCGCGGCATGTCGAGCGCAAGGTGGCCGCACTCGAGAAGTACGCGTCGCAGCAGCACCGCCGCTACGCGAACGCGGAGTACGTGTGGAACGTCGCCCGCACCCACGGGATCAACGTGAATCGCGAATACGCCGAGGTCTTCCAGGTGTACCGCGTGGTCGCCTAGCCGATGTCGATCGCCCCCGAGACGACCGTCGGAGCCGTTCACCTCACCGTGGCGGACCTGGCGCGGTCGCTCGCCTACTACACCGAGGCGATCGGGCTCGACCTGCTCGGGCTCGGCGAGGGTGAGGCAAGTCTGGGCTCCGCCGGCAGCGAGCTCCTGCGTCTCGTCGAGGAGCCGGGCGCCCGCCCGGCCGACGGCTACAGCGGCCTTTTCCACTTCGCGCTGCTCGTGCCGGAGCGCCGCCACCTGGCCGGCTGGATGCAGCATGCGATCCGCGATCGCGTCCAGTTGACCGGTGCCTCCGACCACTTCGTCAGCGAGGCGCTGTACCTGCGCGATCCCGACCACCACGGGATCGAGATCTACGCCGACCGGCCGCGGCGCCTCTGGGAAGGACAGGTCGATCGCATCGGCACGTGGCCCCTCGACGTCGACGACCTGCTCGCCACGAATACCGAGCCGTCGACCGCGCTGCCCGCCGGGACACGCATGGGCCACGTCCACCTACGCGTCGCCGACGTCGAGGAGAGCATCCGCTTCTATCGCGACGTCGTGGGCTTCGACCTGATGGCCCAGCTCGGCGACCAGGCGGCGTTCCTGAGCGCCGGCGGCTACCACCACCGGCTCGGAGCGAACACCTGGGAGAGCCGCGGTGCGCCGCCCGCTCCGGAGGGCACCGCGCGCCTGACGGAGTTCTCGATCGTCGTCCCGGACGCGCACGAGGGCGAGCGGATCGCCACGGCGGTCGGCGGGGAGTTCCGCGACCCGTCCGGGAACGCGTTCGTGCTGAGCCTCGCCGGCTAGTCGAGCGAGCTGCGAGCGAGCAGTTCCGCCGGCAGCGGCCGCGCGTGGACGACGACGAGCGTCTTGGTCGGGCGGGTCAGGGCGACGTAGAGCTCGCGCAGCTCGATCGACGCGGGCTCGACCACGACGACGTGGTCGAACTCGAGCCCCTTGGCCTGACGCGGAGTCAGCACGGGGACGCCCTCCCACAGATCGCCGCCGGGCAGCCGGTCGAGCAGCTCCTCGGGAACGATCACCGCGAGCAGCCCGTCCGGCGTGCCTGCCGCGTGTCGATAGGCCTCGGCGAGCAGGTGCTCCTCCGGGACCTGGTACAGGACGGGTGCAGCCGCGCCTGTGCGGTAGGAGATCGGCGGTGCGACGTCGGGCGCGATCGTGTCGAGGAGCGGCAATGCCACCTCCATGATCTCGCGCGGCACCCGGTAGGCGTGCCTGAGCTCCTCGACATCGGCCTCCTCACCGTGCGGCAGATGGGGCAGCACGTCGTCCCAGCGCGGGTAGCGGACCGGGCCGGTCGCCTGGGCGACGTCGCCGAGGATGGTCAATGCGCCGTTACGAGCGCGACGGGCGACCATGCGCAGCTGCATGGGCGTCAGGTCCTGCGCCTCGTCGACGATCACGTGGCCGTAGCTGCGCGGAGGCGCACCGACCAGCGCGCGTGCTTCGTCGAGCAGCGGGATGTCGCCTTCCGACCAGCCGGAGCCGCGCCGCACGAGCAGCTTCTGCTCCGGCTCGCTCAAAATCCCGTCGGCGGCGGCCGCGAGCGCCGACCGCGATCCGGTCAGGGAGCGGACGAGCCGGTCGGGCGCCACGACCGGCCAGGCCGCCTTCAGCACCCGGTCGAGATAGCCGCGCGCGCGGAGGGCCTGCTCCACCTCCTCGAAGTTGCGGATCGCACCTGCTCCGAGGACGCGGCCGTACTCCTCGTAGAACCGTCGCAGCACGCTCATCCGGAACCGCTCGCGCGCGGCGACGGTGGTTCCGAACTCGGACCGCGTTGTCGTGAGCAGCTCCCGGATCACGCTCGCTCGCACCGAGATGAACGCCCCCTCGAGCCGCAGCACGAGCTCCTCGGGAGCCGACTCGAGCCGGAGCTCGGCGGCGCGGGCGATCACCTCGGACCAGGCGCAGGTCGGCCTTCAGCCACGCGACCTCGGGCGGGTCGCGGCGCTGCGGCTCGGCGCCGTCGACGAGCTCGCCGACAGCGCGCTGCTCGACAGCGTCCTCGCCGAGCGCCGGCAGAACGTGTGAGACGTACTCCATGAACGTGCGGTTCGGCCCGATCACGAGCACGCCGCGGTGCTGCAGCTGGTCGCGCTGCGTGTACAGCAGCCACGAGGCACGGTGCAGGCCGACGGCGGTCTTGCCGGTGCCGGGGCCGCCCTGGATCACGAGCGGCGTGTCCGGATCGTGGGTGATCAGCCGGTACTGGTCGGCCTGGATCGTGGCGACGATGTCCCGCATGTGCACGTCGCGCCGCCGCTCGAGCTCTTCGAGCAGGAAGTCGCCGACCGCTGCACCGTCCACGATCGTCCCGTCGAGCGCCTCGTCGGCGATGTCGAGCAGCCGGCGTCCGTCGGTGCGGAAGCGCCGGCGCAGCGTCACCCCGTGGGGATCCTGCGGCGTCGCCGTGTAGAACGGTCGCGCAGCCGGCGCCTGCCAGTTGATGACGAGCTGCCGCTGCTCGTCGTCGTGCACCCAGCGCCGGCCCACGTACAGCGGGCGCGGCATCGTCTCGAAGTCGAGCCTGCCGAAGCAGAGCCCGCGTTCCGCGTCCTCGAACGTGTGCAGGCGCTTCGCCGCCCATGCGTCCATTGCCGCCTGCGCGACCTCGCCGTCCACCTTGTCGCCGGCGGAGGCGAGGACATCGCGCATCCGCTCGAGGTGCTCGTAGGCGCGGTCGACGTACGTCTGCTCGGCGGCCAGCTCGGGATGGCTCATGGGGCCAAGCTACCGGCGCCGGGACCTCTCGACCGGCACGGGCCGTAGGCATGTCGATGAACCGCCGCGAGTTCGCTCTGGCCGCCGCTGTGGCTCCGTTCGCGCTTCGTGCATCGCTCACCGGCACGCCTTCGGCGCTCGTCACCTGCGACGCCGAGGCGCGACTCGCCGTCGTCGATCTCGGCGCGTACCGTGTTGCCCACTCCATTGCGACTCTGCCCGATCCGCGGTCGGTCGAGCTGGTCGGGGACCGTGCTGTCGTCTGCCACACGGCGCTGGGAGCCGTGTCGATCGTCGACCGGCACCGGGTACGCCACGTGCTCCGGGGATTCGTCGAGCCGCGCTATACCGCAGCGCATCCCGACGGCAGACACGCGTTCGTCACCGACTCGGGGCGAAGCGGCGTCGTGGTTGTCGACGTGCTGCGCGGCATCGAGCTGGGCCGGGTGCGCCTGCCGGGCTGGGCCCGCCACCTGGCGATCGACCGTCGCGGCGGCCGGCTCTGGGTCGGGCTCGGCACCGCCGCAGAGCATGTTGCGGTCGTCGATGTGAAGCCGCTTCGGCATGCCTCGACGCTGACCCCTGGGTTCCCTGCGCACGATGTCGGCCATGCGCCGGACGGGCGAATCTGGATCACCTCGGGCGCGAACCGTGAGCTCGCGGTCGGCGGCGTCGTTCAGGCTGCCGACCTCGCGCCCCAACACGTCACCTTCGGGGGCGGCGCTGCCTACGTCACGAGCGGCGACGCGGGAACGCTTCACGTCCAGGATCTGCACGGTCGAGTTGTGAGGACGACACCGGTCCCGCCGGGGTCCTACAACGTGCAGTTCGGCTTTGGCCGGGTGCTCACCGCGTCGCTGACGCGGGGAACGCTCGCCGTGACCGACCGCCATGGGCGGCCGTTGCACGTAGTCCGGGTCGCAGGATCCTGCCACGACGCCTGTTTCCTGCCGCCCTGAGGTTTTACGAAAGCCTTACCGCTACCCAGGTGGATCTTGAGACCCGCCGGGGAACATGGTCACGAATGAAGCGCCTGCTCCTAGTGTCGCTGCTCGCGGCCTTCGCCGTCGCCGTGCCGGGACAGGCCCACGCGGCGAGCCCGTGCCGCGACAGGATCTTCAACGATTGGTACGCCGACGGGAAGATCGCCTCGACCTATCCGCACGCCTGCTACGTGGACGCCCTCCGGCACATCCCGACCGACGCAGACGAATATTCGAGCCTCCGCGAGGACATCACGGCCGCGATGCGCGCGGCAATCCTGCATTCGGAAGGCCGTGCCGCGCCGAAGCAGGTCGGTCACGGATTTGCCGCGCACAACGTGCTGGTGTCGCGCGCTCAGCCGTCGACGCAAACGGCGCCTCATGACCCGGCACCCTCGCCGGCGTCCACGTCACAGGACCCGCCGGCGACCGGCCCGACCGCCAACGCGGCGGCTGCGACGTCGAGCAGCAGCGCCCCGCTGCCGGTGCTCGCTCTGGGTGGGCTTGCGCTGGCGCTCGTCGCGGCCGGTGCGATCGGCGCGGGCGTCAAGCGCGCCCGGTCACGGCGCGGCTAAGCGCCGTCTGAGCCTCGCTCGCTCCGCGGGGAGGTAGAAGCCGAGCAGCGCGAGCGCGAGGGGATAGACCGCGACGCAGACGAGTGACGGCAGGAGCGGCAGGCCGGCGGCCCGCGGCGCGACCGTCAGCAGGACGGCAGCGCCCAGGACGGTCACGACGCGGCGCCACTGGTAGGGCACGGGGTAGACGCTTTGCGCGTACAGCGTCATGCCGGCGAACAGCACGACGTAGGCCGCCAGGGTCGAGATCGCCGCGCCGACCCACCCGTACTCCGGGATCAGCCAGAAGTTCAATGCGATGTTGGCGGCGGCGCCGACGCCCGTGACGACCCAGTTCAGCTGCGTGCGCCGCGCCCGGCCGCTGCCGATCGCCAGAACCGTGTAGCCGGCGTAGACCACGCCTGCGAACGCCAGCAGGGCGACACCCTTTTCGGCGCCCTGGTACTTCGGCGCGGTGAGGAGCTTCGTCCACCAGGGCGCCAGAGCGCCGAGTGCGAGCGCTCCCCACGATGCGAACGCGAGCAGGTAGGTGAGCACGAACGCGTATGCGCGCTTCGCCTCCCGGTCGTCTTCGATCGAGTATGCAAAGGCGGGCCACGCCGTGCGGAACGCGATCATCACGAACGTGATCACCGAGGCGATCTTGACCGCGGCGGAGTAGATGCCGGCCTCGCCCAGGCCCTTGTACCAGACCACGAACTCGCGATCGACGAAGTTGATCACCCACAGTGCGAGCGCCGCCGGCACGAGCGGCATGCCGAACTTCTGCATCCGCCTGAACAGGTCCCTGTCGAACTCGAGCCCGAGCTGCTCCGTGCGGTAGAGGACGAGAGCGAGATACACGACGAGCGTCCCGGTGAAGTTGCCGACGATGAGCCCGATCGCGCCCCAGTGAAAGACGGCGACGAAGAGCACCATCGCCGCGACGGTGACGATCACATTCGTGATGCTGGCGAGCGCATATGCGGTCGACCGCTCCTCGACGCGGAACAGCGCGGTCAGCTGCTGGTAGTTCGTCTGGGCCCAGAGCCCGACCGCGCCGGCCCGTACGAGCCACGGTGCGTCGCCGAGCCCGAGCAGATGGCTGATCTGCGGCGCGAACGCGAGCCCGACCACGAGGCCGACCGTCGCAGCGCCCATCGTGAACCAGAACGACGTGCGGATCACCGTCAGCTTCGCCGCGTTCTCCTTCGCGTCGAAGTAGAAGCGGAAGAATGCGCTCGAGATCCCGAGCTGCAGCAGGATCGCCAGCACCGCGGTGGCGGCTGTGATGATCTCGACCTGCCCGTACGCGGACGGCGGCAGGAAGTGCAGATAGAGCGGCAGGAGGATCGTCGCGAGGATCCGCGAGACCAGGCCGCCGGCCCCGTAGATCGCCGAGTGGCGCGCGAGGCGCTTCATCTGGAAGGCGAGGCTCAACTAGAGGGAACGGTAGAGGTCGAGGAGGCGGTCGGCCACGCGGTCGATGTCGTGCACCTGCTCGACATAGGCTCGGCTCAGGGCGCCGATCTCTCGCCGCAGCGGAGGTTGCGCGACGAGCGGACGGAGGGCTTCGACGAGCGTCTCCTTGGTTGCAGGCACGATCGGGATCCGCACGCCGAACCCGGCCGCGCTTCGCTCGATCACATCCGGCTTCAGATAGGTGACGACCGGCTTGCCGAGTGCCATCGACTCGAGTGCGAACACGCCGTGCCAGCCTGCGTTGAGCTGGTCGATGACGATGTCCGCTCTCGCGTACCGAGCCCGCGCCTCCTCATGAGGCACGCCCTCGACGACGTCGAGGTCGACGGGCAGCTGCGCGCACGCATCGATGACGAACTGCGTCCCCTTCTTCTCGCGGCTGGACGGCGCGTGCACGACAAGCGGCCGTGGGCTGTCCGACGGGGGCCGTGGAACGAACTCGCGCAGGTCGAGGCCGGGGGGGATGACGTGCGCCTCGGGCACCCAGCGCGTCGCGTCGTACGAGCCGACGATCTCCGCGTCCGCCTGTTTGCCGAACGCGAGCTCGTCACGCGTCTTGCCGCGGATGTCCGATCCCAGATAGTGAAAGACGCTCTTCTTGCGCAGGGCGCGTAGGAGCGGGAACTGAATCGACTTCGGGATCAGCGTCAGCCCGAAGTAGAAGTGGAAGACGTCGGTCTTCGGAGCGAGGCGGGCGAAGGCGGCGAACTGCTGCGCGAGCTTCACCGGCAGCGGCCCGCGGCGATCGAGCGACCAGTCGGCCTCGTGGTGCAGCTTCCCGCGCTCGAAGACGACGAGCCGTGCGTCGACACCCCGGCGCCGCAGGGCCTGCACGTTCTCCCAGGGGATCCCCGCGATGTTCACGGGGCAGTGCGTGACCCGCAACCCCTGTGGAAAGTTCGTCACGCTTTCGTTACGTCGTTTGGCGTCGCGCCTTTCGGCTCTCCGCCGACGTTGGGGGCGATTCGAAGACCGTCGTTTGGCGACGGGACTGGTCTCGAAGCGGCCTGTCGGAAAGGGGTCACTGGTCGAACTCGAGCTGGTCGAAGTAGCGGAGCGCGGTTCGGCCCGGGCGGATGCGGGAGGTGTACGACCGGAGCTCGTCGTCGGAGAGCTCGCCGAGCGCGCGCTTCACGCCGAGATACGGAAGGTTCAGGTCTTCCTGATAGACGATCGTCGAGATCCGCGGGTTGATCTCGATCACGTGCTCGCCCACGAGCTGGATGTTGAAGAAGTGCTCGATCCCGAGCTCGGCGACGATCAGGTTGGCGGTGCGCATCAGTTCCTCGTCCTCGAGCGTGACGAAGTACATCGCAAGCCCCGCACGCATCGCCTCACGTGTCTTCGGATGCCCGAGCACGATCTCGCGCCCGTTCCCGATCCCGTCGACCGTCCGCTCGCCGCCGGTGGCGAGCTCCATCACGAGCAGATCGGGCCCGCCCTCGTCCGGCAGTAGTTCGACTGCCTCCTCGAGGCGCATGGCGACCGACCCGGGCCGCTCGTTCAGAAGCTGGTGCGCGCGATCGACCGTCGGATCGAGGATCCGGAAGCCTCGCGAGCCCGACGAGAACACAGGCTTGAAACACACCGGGCGATCCGGGTAGCCGAGCTCGCGCGCCGCGGCTTCCACCTCGCGCGCACCGTTGACGCGGCGAAACTCCGGAGCGCGCACGCCGATCCGATGCAGGAACTCATACGTCTCCGCCTTGTCGTTCGAGCGCAGGATCGCGTCGGGGCTCGACACGAGCACCGGCATCGGGAACCGCGCAACGTGTGCTGCCAACCCTTCCAGGTCGAACGAGGACTGCGGCAGGATCACGTCGACCTGCTCGTTCTCCGCAACAGCGAGCATCGCGTCCGGGAACGCAGGATCGGCGCCGCCGGGCACGATGTGGAACGCGTCGCACAGGTGCCGGCCGACCGAGCGTTCGCTCATATCCGTGCCGACGAGCCGCAGCTCGCGCTCTCCGTTGTCCCGCAGCGCGCGCAAGAGCGCAGCGGTTCCCGGCGCGCCCGACGCCGTCACCATCACCGTGATCGGCTTCACGAGAGATCGATTCTGTCGTCGCGCAGATGCTCGAGGCGCGCCGCACGGTCGGCATCCAGCATCGACTCCATCGATTCACGCATCGTCGCGCCGTCGAACGCCCAGATCTCCGGATGGGTCAGCAGCTGCAGCCATTCGAACTCACCGCGCTCGAGCTCACCGTGCGGGCAGCCGTGCCGCCAGTGTTGGTTCGAGTCCGAGCGGTAGTGCTCCGGGTCGAAGAACTGCGCGCCCATCACATTCGCAGCCCCTGGAACATCCGCCTGCATGTACTCGGGATCGGGATTGTGCCAGGCGACAACCGGCTCGAAGCGATCGTCGAGATCGACATGGGGCCACACGGCGTGATGCGCGACCCGGTGCCCGAGCTCGCGCAGCCGCGCGATCGCGCGCTCGCCTTCGGGAGACGCGAGGTTGTAGAACACCGAACGCGTCATCAGGAACCAGGTCGACCATGCGCCTTCCTCGGCCTCCACCTCGGCGACTGCCAGCGCTCCCGCGAGCGAGAGGTCGACGTCGTGGCGCAGGATCACCACGCCGGGCTCGGGCGGACGGTCGAAGCCCGCGAAGCGATAGCCGCCCCGTTGGGTCGCGCGCACAAGTTCGCGGTAGTGCCGGAGGGTGAAGTCGCAGGTCATCGGCGTGCGAGTATCCACTGGAACGCGACGGGCCCTTCCGGCTCGGAGATCGTGACGATCTCATCGCGTTCGATCGCGAGGCCGGCGCTGCGAACGAGCGCGGAGTTGTGCTCCGGCTGGTAGCTCGAGAAGAAGGTCGGCGCTCCGAGGAAGTCGCCGGTCCAAGCCTCCAGGTCGGTCGTCCCGAAGCTGGCCATGAACCACCCGTCCACCTCGAGCCACAACGCGATGCGGCTCATCAGTGGAGCAAGCAGCTCGCGTGGGACGTGGTTGAAGGCGTAGAACGAGACGACTGCGTCGAAGGAGGAGGGCTCGAGCTCGATCGTGGTGAAGTCCTCGCGCCGGAAGTCGCCGGTCGGTACACGCTTGCGCGCTCGCGCGAGCTGGCGCTCCGAGAGGTCGATGCCGGTCAGCTGGAAGCTCGCGGCGAGCTCCTGTGTCTCGCGCGTCCCGCCGCCGCACCCGAGCTCGAGAACGCGCGCGCCGGGACGCAGACGAGCGGTGAGCTCGGCGCTCCACTCGTGCCGGGGGTCGTCCTGGATCGACCCCGCCCACGACTCCCACGAGTCGATCATCGCGTCGTACCCTGCGCCCACGAGCTCCGTACGCGGGTCGCTCATTCGACCTCCACGTCGAGCAGGGTCGCTGCAGCCTCGGCGCGCTCGAGCGCCTCGATGTTCGTGTCCGCCGTCGCGATCACGTAGCCACGGCGGTCGCCGTCGACGCGCACGGGGCGGATCGTCTCGCCGACCTCCAGGTAGACGTCCGCCTGCACGACACCGGGAAACGCGAGCACCTTGTCGAGCGGGCCGATCCGCTTCACACGTCCGGTCGGGAGCGGCCCGGGCTCCGCAGTGAAGAAGCGAATCGCGAGCGGTTGCTTGAACTTCGGCAGGACGAGCTCGTCGGGGAGCTCGTCGCCGAGGGCCATTCTGATCTGCAACTCGACGAGGTCGACGCCGGTCGCGAAGCGTACGAGGTCGGCCATCTGCCCGCCGGGGATGCGCGCGGCGCACTCGACGACGACGACACGGCCGTCGCGCGTGGCGATCAGCTGCGGAAACGCGATGCCCGTCTTGAGGCCGAGGGCATGCACCGTGTGGAGTGCGACGCGCTCCGATTCATCGAGCTGCTCGCCGAAGACGGTGGCCGGATACACATGGATCCAGCCGACGCCGAACCCGACTCCGGGCGGTCGCAACCGGTCGGAGAGCGTGAGCGGGATCGAGGCGCCGTCACGGGCGATCACGATGCCGTTCATCTCGGTGCCGTCGACGAACTCCTCGAGGATCGCATCGCCGGTCGGGGACGCCACCAGCACCTCGAGGAGATGCGCGTGGATCTCATCGAGCGACTCGACCCGGAAGACTGCGCGCTGGCCGCCCGAGTCGGCCGGCTTGAGCACCGACGGGAACCCGACCTCGTCGGCGGCACGGCGCGTCTCGGCGATCGACCGGACCGCGGCATAGCGCGGCTGCGGCACCCCGGCGTCGGCGAGGCGTGTGCGCATCGCGATCTTGTGCGTCATCAGGTGTGCCGTCTCGACACCTATTCCTGGCAGTCCGCGCGCCTCGGCGACCGCTGCCACGACCGGAACGGCACGGTCGGCGCTGACGGTCATCACGCCGTCGATGTTGATCCGCGCCGTCGCCTTGATCACTGCAGCCGCGTCGGCGAAGTCGACGACCTTCGCGATGTCCGCCTCGGCCAGGCCCGGGGCTTCGGGACTGCGGTCGACCGCGACCACCCGTAGGCCGAGGCCCTTGGCCTGCAGGATCGCCCGGCGCTGGTGGCGCCCTGCGCCGACGAAGAGGATGGTCTTCACGCGGGAGAGATGGTACTGCGCGGCTCCGCGCGGCACCTGCGACGGCAGCGTCAGCCGGTGACGCGGCGAACGTCCCGGTAGCGCCGGTCCCGCACGGCGAGCCGCACGGTCGCGGAGAACGACTTCGGCCGGAGCTCGGCGCAGAGCACTGCCGAGGCGCCCGGTCCGCGCTCGCCGTAGCGCAGTCCCGGAGACAGCGCGGGGACCGAGCGCCAGCCGTCGTCGCCGAGCTCGTACAGCTCGTCCTCCCAGACGACGAGCCCCGCCCGCTCGAATCGGTTGACCCACTCGTCCGGAGCATGGACGGCCTGTTCGGGGAGCAGCTCGCCGGCTCCGGTCGGAACCGTGACGAGCAGTCGCGCGCACACGCGGCACAGCTCGCGCAGCGCCGCGTCGAGGGAGTCGCCGCCCTCGGCGGCGAGGCCGTACTGCGTGTTGTCCCGCCCGACGTGCTCCAGGGTCGAGATCGCGATCGCGAGCTCGAAGGCCCCGTCCGCGAACGGCAATTCGCGCAGGTCGGCCTGGACGCTCGTGAGCCCGGGCACCTCCGCGCACGCAAGGTCGACGCCCGTCAGCTCCGGGGCGCCGAGGCCGACGAGCCCGGCGAGGTAGGCGGGCTCGGCAAACGCGTAGCCGACGTCGAGCACTCGGCGCTCGCCCGTGTAGCGGGCGAGGCACCACGGGATCTCGATCGGACGCTCGTCGGTTCCCGGAGGCGCTTCGATGTTGCGGGGCCGTTCTCCGGCCGCCCGCTGTGCGGCCGCCCAGGCGACCGCGTCGTCCAATCGGCGGAGGTGCTCGTGCTCGGTCGACGTGGCGAGCTCGCGGAGGAGCGTCGCCCGCGACATCCCCGCACGAAGGCGTTCTTCCGTCGTGACACGCTCGGCGGGCTCGATCGGACGCCGCAGGACGCGGCGCCACAGCGTGTCGAGGTCTTCGCTGCCGGCGTCGAGCCAGGCGGATAGCCGTTCGTCCACCTGGTCAGGCTACTTCGGGGCCAAGGCGGACCGCAGGAGCTCGAGTGTTCCTTCGACATCGACCGGGTAGCCCGCGCCCAGATGCACGGCGAGCCCGTCGAGCACCACGCCGATGAACTGCCCGACCGCCTCCAGGTCGAGATCGTCCCGTTCGAGCCCGGCTGCACGACGCTGCAGCAACTGCTCCTCGATCTGCGCCTGCAGATCGGGGTTCCTCGCCTGCCATTGCTCCCGGCGTTCCGGGTTGGTACGCAGCAGGCGGGCGACCTCGAGGTAGACGCCCGCCCACTCGGGGTCCTCGCCGCCGATCCGGCGGACCACGCCTTCGAATCCCTGCTCGAGCCAGAGCCTGCCGATGTCGCGCTGATCCTCTGTCGCGAGGGCGAAGAAGAGCTCCCACTTGTTCGGGAAGTAGCTGAAGATCGCTCCGCGCGAGAGACCCGTCTCCTCCTCGAGCCGGCGGACGGTCGCGCCTTCGTACCCGTGGCGGGCGAAGGCACGGCGGGCGCCGTCGAGGATCTGGCGGCGGCGTTCCTCGCGATGGGCGTCCGAGACCTTCGGCATCGGCTCACTTTACAAAAACGTACGGACGTACTATATTCGCACGATGCTGCAGCGGGCCCACACCCTCGCCGCCCTCGTGCTCGCCGAGGCAGTCTCGAGCACCGGCACGGCGATGACGTTCGTCGCCCTGCCGTGGTTCGTCCTTTCGACCACCGGCTCGGCGCCGAAGATGAGCGTCGTGCTCGCCGTCGAGATCGCGCCGGTCGCGATCTTCGGGATCCCGAGCGGCTCGGTCGTGGCCCGGCTCGGAGCGCGGACGACGATGCTCGTCTCGGACGCCCTGCGCGCCCCCCTGATCGCGCTCATCCCGCTCCTCTACTGGACGGGCCACCTCGCCTACGGGCTCTTGCTGGCGCTCGTCTTCCTGATCGGGCTGTTCAGCGCGCCGTACATCGCATCCCAGCGCTCGATCATCCCGGAGCTCTTCGGCGACGACGAGGTCACGGTCTCGAAAGCCTCGGCGCTCTTCGGCACGGCGACCCAGCTCCCGATCGTGATCGGGCCGGCGCTCGCGGGCGCGCTCGTCGCGTGGATCGGGGCGCCCGGTGTGCTGCTCATCGACGGTGCGACCTACCTCTTCGCCTTCGCCGTCGTTCTGGTTGCGGTCCGCGCCGGGCGGCGTGTTCCCCAGGAAGGCGAGTCCGCCGGCGTCCTGGCGGGGCTCCGCTACCTCACACGCGACCGCCTGCTCGGGCCGCTGACGCTGACGGTCGTCGTGCTCGACTGCGCCGCCGGCGCGATCGCGGTCGCGGTGCCACTCGTCGCGTACACGCGCTACGGCCAGAGCGCCCACGTCGCGGGCTGGCTGTTCACCAGCTTCGGGATCGGTGCGATCGTCGGTTCGGTTCTCGCGATGAAGGTGCTCGACCGCGTGCCGCCGCTCCGCCTCGCCTGTATAGCGCTCGTGTTCGCGACGCTACCGCTGTGGGCGATCGCGGCCCCGATCTCCTGGCCTGCGGCCTGCGCGGCTGTCGTCTTCTGCGGTGTGTTCGTGGCGATGGTGAACGCGCCGATGATGGGGCTCATCACCACCCGCCCGCCGTTCGCGCTGCGCGCGAAGGTGCTGACGTCGGTGATGACCGCGAGCGCCCTCGGCGGCCCGTTCGGTCGTCTTGCCGTCGGGCCCGTCTACCGGCTCTGGGGCAACGCAGGCGTGTGGATCATGATCGCCGGCGGCCTCAGCGTGGGAACCGTGCTGTTCGTGGTCGCAGCGATCCGCGGCTCGCGCGGCGAGCCCGAGCCCTCAGGGGCGGTCGCGCCGACCGTCTAGGCTTCCGGCGATGCTGGCGGGGAAGCGGATCTTCATCACGGGCGGCGCCGGGTTCATCGGCACGACGCTGGCGCGCGAGCTGGTCGCCGAGAACCAGGTGATCGCCTACGACAATCTTCATCGCGATTCCCTGTCCGGGCTCGACCTCGCGGAGCACCCGAACTTCGAGCTCGTTCAGGGCGACATCCTCGACGCGGAACGGCTCGAGGAGGCGGCGCGGGGCGCAACGCACTTCGTCCACTGCGCGGCGATCGCAGGTGTCGACACGGTGCTCGCGAGCCCGGTCCGAGTGATGCGCGTGAACGTGATCGGCACCTACAACGCGCTCGAGGCCGCTCTTGCGACGATGGGCACACTCGAGCGCTACGTCGACTTCTCGACGAGCGAGGTGTTCGGCACGCACGCCCTCAATGTGGAGGAGGGCCAGGTCTCCACGATCGGCTCCGTCGGCGAGGCTCGCTGGACCTACGCCGTCTCGAAGCTCGCGGGCGAGCACATGGCCTTCGCCTACCACGACGAGCTGAAGCTGCCCACGGTGACCGTGCATCCGTTCAACATCTTCGGGCCGGGCCAGATCGGCGGCGGCGCGATCCGCGCCTTCATCGAGGCATCGCTCGCCGACCGTGACCTGACGATCCACGGCGACGGCTCGCAGATCCGTGCCTGGACCTACGTGACCGACATGGTCTCCGGCGTCTTGCTGTGCCTCGAGCATCCTGCAGCGGTCGGTCAGGCGTTCAACATCGGCAACCCGCGCGGCGCGGTGACGGTCTTCGACCTCGCGCAGCGCATCAAACGCATCAGCGGTGCGCCGGGAGAGATCGTCTTCCAGCCGTTGCACTACGCCGACGTCGAGCTGCGCATCCCGAACGTGAAGAAGGCGCGCGAGGTTCTCGGCTGGGAGCCGCGCGTGGAACTGGACGAAGGCCTCGAGAAGACGATCGCTTGGTACCGGCAGAAGACGCTCCAGTCCGCCTAGGCTGGCCCGACCTCGGCGAGCAGGAGCTCGCCGAGGTGGCCGAGGTCCTCGAGAGCGGGATGCTCACGATGGGGCCAAAGGTGCTCGAGTTCGAGGCCGAGATCGCGCGGCTCTGCGAGGTCGAGCACGCGCTGGCCGTCTCCTCGGGCACTGCCGCGCTCCACCTCGCCGTGCTCGCCGCCGGGCTCGAGCCGGGCGACGAGGTGGTGGTGCCCGCGTACACGTTCCCGGCCACGGCGAATGTCGTCGCCCTCAGCGGGCTGAAGCCGGTCCTCGTCGACGTCGATCCCGAGACGATGAACATCGACCCCGCGCAGATTCGCGTCGGGCCGCGCACGAAGCTGCTCCTCGCCGTGCACCTGTTCGGGCGGCCGTTGCGGTTGCACGACCTGCCCGACGTGCCGCTCCTCGAGGACGCGGCGGGCGCGCTCGGCGCGCGCTACCGAGACCGCGCGTGCGGCGGTCTCGGCATCGCGGGATGTCTGAGCTTCCATCCGCGCAAGATCGTCACGACGGGCGAGGGTGGCGCGATCACCACCTCCGACTCCGCGTTCGCCGATGCGGCGCGCGAGCTGCGAAATCACGGCTGGCGCTCGCTTGCTCCGGCCGATATGCCGGCGCCCGGTCTCAACTACCGGCTCTCGGACATTCTCTGCGCGGTCGGCATACCGCAGGCCCGGCGCTTCCGAGAGCTGTTCGCCGCACGCACGGCGGTCGCAGAGGGCTACACCGAACGGCTCGCGCACCTCCCGGTGCTGCTGCCGCGCGCGGACGAAGGCGACGTCCACGGCTGGCAGGCCTACGTCCTCCAGGTCGACGACCGCGATCGCGTGCTCGCCGCGCTGCGCGCTCAGGGAATCGAAGCCCAGATCGGCACCTACTCGCTGCCGCTGCTCGGCGCCTACCGCGACCAGGGTGAGTTCCCGGGCGCGCGGCGTGTGTTCGAGCGGGCGCTGGCGCTGCCCTTCCACACGCGCCTCACGGAGGCCGATCTCGATCGGGTCGCCGGGGCTCTTGACAGACTAGTAAGTCATCACTAACATGCATTCATGGTGCTGACGGAACGGAAGACGAAGGCGGAGCGGCGCGAGGAGATCCTCGACGCGGCGATCGCCGAGTTCGCGGAGAAGGGCCTCCACGGCGCCTCGACCGACGAGATCGCCCGCCTCGCGGGGATCTCGCAGCCGTACGTCTTCCGTCTCTTCGGGACGAAGAAGGAGCTCTATATGGCTGTGGTCGCCCGGTGCTTCCGGCAGACGCTCGAGATCTTCCAGCGGGTGGCCGAGGGCAAGCGGGGCGAGGATGCCCTGCACGCGATCGGCCAGGCCTACGGCGAGCTGCTGGAATCCGACCGGCTCTACCTGCGGGCCCAGATGCAGGCCTACGCCGCCTGCGAGGACCCGGAGATCTGCGCCGTCGTGCGGAACGGCTACGGCGACCTCGTGAGCTATGTCGAGCGCGTCTCGGGCGCCTCGCCGGCCGAGCTCGCGACGTTCTTCTCGCACGGCATGCTCATGAACGTGCTCTCCTCGATGAATGCCCCCGCCGAGGACTGGGGCCGCCGGCTCGTCGAGGGCTGCAAGGAAGACAAGTAATCGTTCTCTTTTTTTGGCTGGGAGGTAAGTGATGACTCACAAATCAAAGATCGGCGTAGGCTCGACGGAGCCGAGCAGTAGCGCAGGCGGCGGCTCGGCCGGCGCCGGAGCGAAGCTCTGGTGGACATTTGCGATCACCTCGACCGCGCTCTTCATGGTGACGCTCGACAACCTCGTCGTGACCACGGCGATCCCCGTGATCCGGCAGGACCTCCACGCCGGGCTGAGCGGGCTCGAATGGACCGTGAACGCGTACACGCTCGTCTTCGCCGTCCTCCTGCTCACCGGTGCGGCCCTCGGCGACCGCTTCGGGCGGCGGCTGATGTTCTCGATCGGCATCGGGATCTTCACGGCGGCCTCCGCTGCCGCCGCGCTCGCGCCGTCGATCCTCGCGCTCGACGTCGCGCGCGCCGTACAAGGACTCGGCGCCGCGATCGTGTTGCCGTTGACGCTGACCATCCTTTCGGCCGGCGTCCCGGCCGAGCGCCGCGGCGTCTTCCTGGGCGCATGGGGCGGCATCAGCGGCCTCGCCGTCGCCTTCGGCCCACTCGTCGGCGGTGCCGTCGTGAACGGCATCTCCTGGCACTGGATCTTCTGGCTGAATGTTCCGATCGGGCTCGTGCTTCTTCCGCTCGCATTGCTGCGGCTCGACGAGACGAAAGGCCCGTTCGGCCGCGTCGACCTACCCGGCGTCGGGCTCGTCAGCGTGGGGCTCTTCGGGATCGTCTGGGCGCTCGTGCGTGGAAACTCTGTCGGCTGGGCCACACCCGAGATCCTCGGCGCGTTCGTCGTCGGGTTCACCTTCGTCGCGGCGTTCGTCGCGTGGGAGCTGCGCGCCGAGCACCCGATGCTGCCCATGCGCTTCTTCCGCAACCGCACGTTCGCGTTGGCGAACGTCGGGTCGATGCTGATGAGCTTCGGGATGTTCGGCTCGGTGTTCCTGCTCGCGCAGTTCTTCCAGACCGTGCAGGGCTACTCGCCGCTCGGCTCCGGCCTGCGCATCCTGCCGTGGACGGCGATGCCGATGATCGTCGCTCCGATCGCGGGGGCGCTGTCCGACCGCATCTCTCCGTCGCGGATCATCGGGACCGGGCTCGCGCTGCAGGCGATTGGCCTGGCGTGGATCGCGACAGTCTCGACGCCGACCACGCCGTACGTCGACCTCGTCGTTCCGTTCGCGCTCTCCGGGATCGGGATGGGCCTCTTCTTCGCGCCCATCGCCAACCTGGTCCTCTCGACTGTGCGCAGCGAGGAGGAGGGCCAGGCCTCCGGTGCCAACAACGCGGTGCGTGAGCTTGGCGGCGTCTTCGGCGTCGCGGTGCTCGCCGCGGTGTTCGCGCACTACGGCGGCTACTCCAGCGGCACCACGTTCGTGAACGGCATGACGCCTGCGGTCTATCTCGGAGCGGCCGTTGTCGCGCTCGGCGCAATCGCGGTGTTCGCGATCAAGCGGCGGCCCAAGGCCGACGTGCTGGCCCTCGATTCACCGCTCGAGGCCGCCGCGTAGTCAGGACGCGGCTCGGAAGAACGTCGCCCCGGGAGCGAAGCGCCGAACCAGCGGGCGCGCAGCTCCCCGGGCGACTCTCTTCGGCGGCCACAGTCCGATCGTCGAGGCGTAGACCGCGGTGGCCGGCGGCGTGGCTCGCCGAAGACCTGCTCGGCTTCCGAGCTCGCGGAGCGCCTGGTCGCCAAAGGCGTTCAGGTGCTCGAGGGGGGCGACCGGATTCAGGGATCTGCTGCTCCAATCGGCTCTCTGCAGCTGTTCGGCCATTCCCGCCCCGTCCGGCACGGCGATCTTGATCCATCCACCAGGCGCGAGAGACCGCGCGAGCCGCAGCAAGGTCTGCCGCGGCTCGACCAGGTGCTCGAAGACCTGCTCGGTGTTGATGAAGTGGAATGTCCCGTCCGGAAGCTCGTCCAACGTGACGACGGTCACGCCCTGCGTCGCCGCGTAGGCCGCCTGCGCCGCCGAGAGCTCGACGCCGTAGGCGCGCATTCCGAACCCCGCGGCGAGCCGCGGCCAGCGGCCCCAGCCCATGCCGAAGTCGAGCACAGAAACCTCACTCGGTCGCCGGCCGGCGAGCCCGAGCGCGAGCAGCACCTCCTCGGCCGCGGCACGGTGATACGCCAGATCGTCGTGACGTTCGAGTCCGCCGTCACCCGCCGCCCACGATTCGTAGAGGGTCGTGAGCAGCTCGTTCGCCGGTGCAAACCGCTGCCAGACGCAGGCGCAATGCCCGCACTGCTCGATGACGAGCTCACCGTTCTCGAGCAACGCGAAATCGGCTTCGTCGAAACCTGGATAGAAGCCGAGCAGGTAATCCCTGATCGGTTGATCCTCGAACCGGCATCGATACAGCGTCCGTCCCGGTGACGAATCGCACACGGGACAAAGCTGTCGCTCTGTGAACTGAGGGTCGGAGGCGGACGTTCGACGATCCTACAAAGGCTCAGTCGAAGTGCAGCCGGGTCGCGGCCGCCACCACAGCGGCCGCCACACCGGCGAGCACGAGGAACGAGACTCGTAGGCTTGCCGCCTGCGCAACGCCGCCTACGAGTGGGGGCCCGACGAGCAGTCCGACGTAGCCGAGCGTCGTCACGGTCGCGACTGCGGTGGCGGCATCGCGGTGGCGACCCGCGAAGCCGAACACGATCGGTGCGTTCAGCGAGATGCCCGCGCCGGCCAGTGCGAAGCCGATCAGTGCGAGCGGTGCCGCGGGCGCTACCGCAACGGTGACGCACCCGAGCGCCGCCAGCGCGGCGCCGCCTCCGAGCAGCAAACGGTCGGAGAAGCGGCCTGCCGCCTGTCCCGAGAAGCGTCCGGCCGCCATCGCCGCAGCGAACACGCCCGGCCCGAGACCGCTGACGGCCGGATCGGTGTGCAGTTGGCGTTCGAGAAACAACGCGCTCCAGCTTTCGGTGCCGCCCTCGACGATGAATGCGACGGCGCCGACCAGGCCGATCGCGATGAGGCCGTGCGCAAGCCGCAGTCCCTGACTGCGCCCCGCGTGCACCCGTGCGTGGTCGGTGGAGACCAGCACCGCCGTGAGAGCGATCACGAGCGAAACTGCGATCAGGATCGTCTCGCGCCCGACGCCGGCGTTTCGCGCCAGCCCCGCCGCGACGGCGCCGGTCAGGACGCCGATCGAGTACGTCCCGTGCGCGAAGGGCTGGAGCCGGCGGCCGGTCACGTTCTCGATGCGGCCGACGTTCGCGTTGATGGAGACGTCGACGAGCCCGGTTGCCATCCCGCACGCGGCGAGCGCAACCACGAGCCCGGGCAGCCCCGTGGCCAGGCCCGGCAGCAGGGTCGCGACCGCGAAGAACGCGCATCCGAGGGCCACCGACCGAGCGCCGAAGCGATCGATCGCACGCGGCGCGAGCAGGAACATCACGGGGATCGACCCGACCGAGACGAAGAGCATCGCGATTCCGAGCGCGCCCTTCGACACGCCGGTCGCCTGCTGGACGCTCGGCAGGACCGCTGCCCAGGCGCCCCAGAAGAGGCCGAGCGAGAAGAAGCCGGCGAGGGTCGGCCGGCGCCGCGGGATCGCATCGGTGTCCGACACTCTCGTGTCAGGCACCTGTGCGCCGGTCGCTACGCCCAAACCGCCCAGGCCGGGTCGGGCTCCCAGAGCGCCCACCACGGATCCCACCAGCGGCGGCCCGCCTCGAGCTCGGCAGCCACGCGCCGACCCTCGGCCCAGGTTTCCTCGACCTGCGCCGGAGTGAACCTGCCTTCGTTGATGCGTTCCTCGAGCACGTCCGCATCCTTCCATTCCCAGCCGCCGTCGACCGGCAGCCAGATGTCGAGCTCGAGGTCCTGGGTGTCGTAGCCGGCCGCCGTCCGTCGGAACGGCTGCTGCAGGTTCACGTACCAGCCGGTGAACTCGCGCTCGGGCCCGTGCCAGAAGACCCAGATCGCGTGCGCCTCGCCCGGTCGCTGGAGCATCAGGACGCCGTGGCCCTGCCAGGCCGTCCGTCCGTGCCACGGATGCCGCCCGGTCGGCGTCGGCCAGTCGCCCGCTGGAAAGCGAAACGGCGTTCCTGCGGCGACGTAGGTTGCGAGCAGTTCCGGCTCGTCGCGGACGACGACGACCGGGCTCTCGAACCACGACCGCCCGTCGTTCAGCACCTCGCGGCGCACGATCACATCGCCCTCAGACCACATGCCAGTCCCGTGGCAGTCCGAGCGGGCTCCAGTTCGGCGGCGGTCGCCATTCTTCCCAGCCGGTCGGCCACGGCGCCTCGGCGATCACGCGCTCGCCTTCGGCGCGGATCTGGTCCGCCTCGGTCTGCGTCCAGATGCCGAGCACGACTGCCTCTTCCAGTTCGTCCTCGTCCTTCCAGCTCCAGACGCCGTTCGGCTTCACGGTCACATCCAGTGCCTGATCGGTGGTGTCGACGAACCGCCCGTTCACGACGACCGGTGTCTGGAGGTTCACGTACCAGCTGAAGTGATTCCAGTCGGTGTCCCAGTAGATCTCGATGCTGTGGCGGGCACCCTCCTGCTCGAAGCGAAGGACGTGCGTCTGCTCCCAGGTCGCGTCGAACGGCGGGGCGTCGGTCTGCCAGCGTTTCAGGTAGCCCTCGGGGCCGCGGCGCATCGCTTTGCCCTGGTTGCCCGGGCCGCAGTAGATCGCCAGACGGCCTTCCCAATCACCGACGTAGCGATGAGGGAACGTCCAACGGACGTTGCCGCGATAGATGCTGCGCTTCAGCACGATGTCGCCCGCTCGCACGTGCTCGACGATAGGTGTCGTCGGTTAGCGTCGTGTGTGGCGAGTGTTCGAGGTGCTGTAGCGTCGTGCGCGATGCCGGGGACGCCGTTTCGCTACCTCCATCACCTCGTGACCGTGCCGGTTCGTGTCGAGGACCGGCACGACGCACGCTTCATCCTCGACTCAGGGATCGGCTTGACGATCGTCTCGGCGTCGTTCGCCGAGCGGGCGGGCGTCGCGGTTGGATCGAGGACGTTCTCCGGGCAGCGCATGTCCGGGCAGCAGGTCGAGCTGCCGCTCGCGCGGCTGGCATCGCTGCAGTTCGACGAGCGTCGGTGTGAAGACGTCGAGGTCGGCGTGCTGGACCTGGCCGGCTTCCCGGCGGAGCTCGGCGAGATCGACGGCTTCCTGTCGCTCGCGTTCTTCGACGAGCAGCCCTTCACGGTCGACTACGAGCAAGCAGTCGTGAGGCTCGGCGGTTCTGGCGGGGGCGTCCCGGTAGCGCTCGAGGTCGAGCGGGACGGCCCGTCGGTGACGGCGTTCATGCGGCTCGTCCTGCCGGGAGGCCGGGTCGTTCGGGTCGAGGTCGACATGGGCAGCGACGCGCTGATCCTCGACGACGGCCTGGCGGCGGGGGTCGGGGTGGCGCTCGACGATCCGGCGGTGCGGGTCGTCGAGGGGAAGGACGAGACAGGTCACGCCTACACCCGAAGGTTCACGACGCTGCGCGGCGCGATCCATCCGGAGGGCGCACCCTCGCTCGCGCATGATGATCCTGCCGTCATGTTCCAGCGCATCCGCTACGACGGCCTGGTCGGCGATGCGTTCCTGCGCCGCTTCGCTGTGACTTTCGACCTGCCGGCCGGCCGCATCGTCTTCGCCTGATGGACGTCTCGGTCGTCGTCACGATGCTGAACGAGGAAGGGGCGGTCGACGAGCTCTACCGGCGGATCGCAGCGTCGCTCGAGGGGCGCGAGTGGGAGGTGATCTTCATCGACGACGGGTCGACCGACAACACGTTTGCGCGGCTCCGCCGGCTGCACGACTCCGACCCGCGGGTGCGCGTGGTGCGCTTCAAGCGCAACTTCGGCCAGCATCCGGCGATGCATGCGGGGCTCGCACGGGCGCGCGGGGCACGGATCGTGACGATGGACGGCGACCTCCAGAACGAGCCCGAGGACATTCCGAAGCTGCTCGCGGCTCTCGACCGCGCGGATGTGGCTTCCGGCCGGCGCATCGCGCGCCGCGACTCTCCGGGCCGGACACTCCCGAGCCGCGTGATCAACGGGTTGCTGCGCCGGTTCACCGGCGTGTCGATCTCAGACTTCGGCTGCGCGTTCAACGGCTACCGCCGGGAGGCGATCGAGCCGATGCTGGGCGCGATCGGCCGGCAGAAGTTCACGAAGGCGCTCGTGCTCTCGAGCGGGGTCTCGGTCGAGGAAGTCGACGTGTCGCACGCAGCAGCCGCGTCCGGCTCGCGCTATTCGCCGCTGCGGCTCATTCGGCTCGCCCTGCACGTCGTCGCCGGATTCTGGCCCCAGCCGGTGCAGTGGATCGGGGTGACGCTCGGGCTCGTTTGCTCGTTCGCCGCCGCCGCGCTCGGGGTCTACGGCCTCGTGTACTGGATCGTGAACAGCAACTTCCCCGGGCCGCTGTTCGCCGGAGCAGGCATTGTTCTCGTCCTCGGCATCCAGGGCTTCGTGCTGGCGCTGATCGGGGAGTCGCTCGGTCGCGTCCAACGGGACGTCGAGGGCAGGCCGCTGTACACGATCGAAGAGGAGCTATGAAACGCGTTCTGGTTACCGGCGGGGCAGGGTTCATCTCGTCGAACTTCATCCGCCACCTGCTCGACGCGACCCCGTACGAGGTCGTGACGCTCGACGCGCTCACCTACGCCGGCAACCTCGAGAACCTCGCGGACGTGATGAGCCACGAGCGCCTCTCGTTCGTGCACGGCGACATCCGTGACGCGAGTCTCGTGCGCGAGCTGGTCGAGGGCGTCGACGTCATCGTCAATGCTGCGGCCGAGTCGCACGTCGAGAAGTCGATCGAGCACGGAGCGTCGGAGTTCGTCACGACGAACGTCGAGGGCACGCAGATCTTGCTGGACGCGATCCGTGTCACGCCGGTCGAGCGGTTCATCCTCATCTCGTCGAGCGAGGTCTACGGAACCGCTGAGGCGGCGCCGATGGACGAGGAGCACGCGCTCAACCCGCGCTCGCCGTACGCGGCGACCAAGGCGGGCGCCGACCGGCTTGCGTACTCCTACTGGACGACGTACGACCTGCCGATCGTGATCGTGCGGCCGTTCAACAACTACGGCCCCCGCCAGCATCCCGAGAAGGTCGTGCCGCGGTTCATCACCCAGGCGCTCGCCGACGAGCCGCTGACGATCCACGGCGACGGGCACGCCTCCCGCGACTGGCTCTACGTGCTCGACGACGCGGAGGCGATCGAGCGGACGATCGAGGCGCCGATCGATTCGATCGCCGGCGAGGTGATCAACGTCGCGACGGGCATCGACATCTCGGTCTCCGACATCGCGGCGATGGTGCTCGATGTGCTCGGGAAGCCCGGTGAGCTGACGTGCAACGTTCCCGAGCGGCTGGGCCAGGTCGACCGTCACATCGGCTCGACCGACAAGGCGCAGGAGTTGCTCGGCTGGCAGGCGCGGACCTCGTTCGAGGAGGGCCTCGAGCGCACCGTCGCGTGGTATCGCGACAATGAGGCGTGGTGGAGAGCGATTCTCGCTCGGGAAGCCCGCGCCTTCTCGTCCTAGGGGCAGGTCCCGCTCAACTCGGTTTGCTCGAGGCCGCGCGTGCGCGCGGACTGTGGGTGGCCGTGGTCGATCGCGATCCGGGCGCGACCGGGTTCATGTTCGCCGACCGCCGCTGCCTCCTCTCCACCGAGGACGAGCCCGCGATCGAGCGGCTCGTGGGCGCGCTCGACATCGACGGGATCATCGCCCCGGGCACCGATTGGCCGGTCGGAGTGGCCGCGCGGATCGCCGAGCACGCGGGGCTGCCGCATCCCATCTCCCCGCAGACCGCCGTGCTCGCGACGAACAAGCTCCGTCAGCGCGAGCGGCTCGAGGCGGCCGGTGTGCCCCAGCCGCGGTCGTGGGTGGTCGGCGGAGACGATGGACCGCCGGACATCTCCGGCCCGGTCGTGGTCAAGGCGCCCGACCGGCAGGGGCAACAGGGCCTCACGCTCGTCGAGTCGCCCGCAGGCCTCGGCCCGGCGATCGAGGTGGCTCGCCGCGCGGCCCGCAACGGGCTGGCGCTCGTCGAGGAGCTGGTCGACGGCCCGGAGGTGACCGTCGTCGGCTTCTCGGTGGACGGCGTGTTCACGGCCCTCACGGTGACCGACCGGATCACCGCGCCTCCGCCGGCCTTCGGTGTCGCCCTCGCCCATGTCTGGCCGAGCCACGTCCGGGGTCTGACCCCCGCCGTGGCCGAACGAGCCGTGGCCGCCCTGGGCATCACCGACGGCCCGTCGTACACCCAGCTTCGCGTCGGCCCCGACGGCCCAATGGTGATCGAGGTCGCGGCCAGGCTGGGCGGCGGTCACGACGCCGAGCTGGTCGAGGTCGCGGTCGGGGTCGATCTGAACGGGCTGGCGCTCGCCGCCGCCCTGGGTGAGCCGCTCGCGGTGCCGGAGCCCGCCCCTCGAGCCGGCGGCGCCGTCACGCGCTTCCTCGTCGCGCCCCCCGGAGTCCTGGAGCGCGTCGAGGTGCCGGGAGGCGTCCAGGCGAGGATCTACCGCGAGCCGGGGTTCGTCGTCAACCCGCTTCGTCGTGGCTCTGACCGTGCCGGGGCCGTGCTCGTGACCGGCTCGAGCCGCGAGGAAGCCGTTGCCCGGGCGGATGCGGCCGCAGAGCGCATACGCTTCATCACCGCGGATGCCGGAGCTCTCCTCCAAGCGAACTGAGTTCCTTTCGTTCCAGCCCCCGGCGATCTCCGAAGCGGAGATCGATGCCGTCGCAGAGACCCTGCGATCGGGCTGGTTGACGACGGGACCGCGGACGGCCGAGCTGGAGGCCCGGATGCGCGAGTACCTGGAGGCGAAGCACGTGCTCGCCGTCTCCTCCTGCACAGCGGCCCTGCACCTCTCCCTCGTCGCACTCGGGGTCGGCCCCGGCGACGAGGTGATCACGACCGCGATCACCTGGCCGGCGACCGCGAACGTGATCGTCCATTGCGGCGCCACACCCGTGTTCGCCGATATTCGCGACGACACGCTGAACATCGATCCCGACCGGGTACGCGAGCTCGTCGGTGAGCGAACGAAGGCGATCATCCCGGTCGATCTCTACGGCCAGCCGGCCGATCTCGACGAGCTGGCCGAGCTCGGCGTGCCGATCGTGGAGGACGCCGCACATGCCGCGGAGTCGCGCTACCGCGGCCGCAAGGTCGGGTCGATCGCGGACCTGACCTGCTTCTCCCTCTACGCGACCAAGAACATCGCCGCCGGCGAGGGCGGGCTGATCGCCACGAACAGAGACGATCTCGCGGAAAGGCTCGACGACCTGCGTGTGATGCGGCGCGGCCACGGGTCCCTCTACGACATCGCAGTGCCCGGGTACAAAGCGAATCTCAGCGACGTCCTTTCGGCGATCGCGCTCGTGCAGCTCGACAAGGTTGGTCGGCACGGGGAGATCCGGCGGCGCCACGTCGCGCTCTACGACGAGGGCCTCGCCGACCTCGAGGGCATCGACCGGGTCGCGCGCGATGATCGCGACGTGCACGCAAACCACCTCTACGTGGTGCGGGTCACGTTTGCCGATCGCGATGAGGTGCAGCGAGCGCTGACCGACGAGAACATCGGTACCTCGATCCACTTCCTGCCCGTGCATCAGTTGAGCGCATATCGGGACCGCCTCGCGCCGAATCAGCCTGCGCTGCCCGTGTCCGAGCGCGCAGGCACAGAGGTGCTGTCGCTGCCGCTCTCGCCGGCCCATTCGGACGACGACGTGCGTGATGCGGTCGCGGCGCTCCGTCGCGTGCACGCGCGGCTCGCCGGATGAAGCACTGGCTGCGCCTTGCGGCGACGCTCCTCGTCACGGGGGGCGCGGTCGCCTACATCCTGTTCAAGATCGATCTCGGCAAGACGTGGGACATCCTCCGCGCGGCCAGCCCGTGGTGGATCGCGCTCTCGGCGATTCTGACCCTGATCACCGTGCCTCCGATGGCCTGGCGGTGGCAGTTGCTGCTCGCCGCGCGCGGGGTGGCAGAACGGCTGCTCTGGCTGACGCGCGCCTACTTCGTCTCCTACGCCGTCGGCCAGGTGCTGCCGACCTCGGTCGGCGGTGACGCTTCGCGGATCTTCGAGACGTCCCGCCGTCACCCGGGACAGATCACGCCGATCACCGGCTCTGTTCTCATCGAGCGGTCGATCGGTGGTGCGGTGACGCTGATGCTTGCCGGGGTGGGGCTGCTGCTCGCGATCGGGCGCTACCCGATCGGCCCCTACCTCTGGATCGAGGTGCTCTTCGTCGTCGCCACGCTCGCTGCGGGCTTCATCTTCTTCTCGCGCTCCGTACGCCGTCGGCTCGCGTTTCTGTTCCCGCACGCTCGGCGCTTCCGGCTCGAGGTGCCCGCGCGGGCTGTCTACGACGGCATCCACGGCTATCGCGACCACGTCGGGACGCTCCTGGGCGTCTCGCTGATCACGACCGCGGCGCAGCTGACACGCATCGTCGCGATCTACTGCTCGGGACGCGCGGTCGGTATCCACCTGTCGCTGCTCCCGTACGTCGTCCTCGGACCGCTGCTCTTCCTCGTCATGCTGGTGCCCTTCACAGTCAACGGGATCGGTGTCCGTGAGGCGTTCTTCGTCAGCTTCCTCGGCAAGCTCGGTGTTCCGCCGGACGACGCTTTCGCCTGCGGTTTCCTGTTCTTCCTGATGACGATTCTGCTCGCGCTCCCGGGTGTCTGCGTGATCCTCTGGGAGAACACCGTCGGACGCTCCACTGCGGTGCCCGATGGAACAACCTGACGTCACCGTCGTCGTCGTCACCTGGAACGCGCTGCCCTGGCTCGAGCAGTGCCTCGACTCGGTGCGCGGGTCTGACGTGGTCGTGGTCGACAACGGCTCCACCGACGACACGGTCGCCTTCGTGCGCGAGCACTACCCCGACGTGCGCGTGATCCAGCAGGAGAACAGAGGCATGGGCGGCGGCAACAACGCGGGCATGCGCGTCGCTGCCGGCCGCTACTTCTTTCTCCTCAACTCGGATGCCTGGGTGCTCGACGACGGGCTCGACCGGCTCGTGCAGCTGGCCGATGCTGCATCCGGAGGCGGCCGTCGTCGGTCCGAAACTCCTGAACACGGACGGCACGCTGCAGCGGTCGGCGCGCGGCGAGCCGACACTTTGGGGACTCGCGACCGAGTATCTGTTCATCCGCAAGCTCGCTCCGCACACGCGCGTCCTGAACCCGCTCTACCGTGGCGACTTCGCGCACGACGAGCTCGCCGAGGTCGACTGGCTCTACGGCCCGGCGCTGCTCGTGCGGCGCGAGGCCGCTGATGCGGTCGGCCTGTTCGACGAGGACTTCTTCATGTTCAGCGAGGAGGTCGACTGGCTGACGCGTTTTCGCAGCGCCGGCTGGAAGGTGCTGTTCTACCCGGGCGCCGAGGTCGTGCACGTCGGCGGTGCGTCGCACGGGGGCGAGCTGTACGTCGAGAACCTGCGCGGTCACCTGCGCTTCCTCGCCAAGCACAAGGGCTTGCGGGAGGCCGAGCGGGCGCGCCGCCTGCTGCTCGTGTCGTTGCGCCTGAGGGCTGTGTTGCTGCGTCGTGACGAATACCGCGCCGGAGTTCGGTTTCTCTCGTCCGGCGATGCACGGTCGCTGCTCTCCGTGGCCCGATGATCGAATACCTGCGGCTCGCCTTCGGCACGCTCGCCGTGTTGCTGCCCGGTATGGCCGTGGCCCGGGCGCTGCGGACGCGTTCCGTGGCGGCGATGTTCGCGTGGTCGCTGGCCTGCGTTTTCGTCGCCTGGGCGGTCGTCTTCACCCTGCACCGTTCGATCCATCTCGCGGTGGCGATGCTGGTGGCGATCACGATCGCCGCGCTCATCGCCGGGCGCCGGGAGAGCATCGGCCTGGTCAGCGCGCGGGCGCCCGTCTGGATCTTCGGGGTGGTGCTCGGTTGGTTCATGTGGCACGTCGAGAGCCCGGTCGTCGGAGACGGCCTGTTCCACGAAGCGCGCGTGCGCAAGCTGGTCGACCTGACGAGCCTGCACCTGCGCACCGTCGACGAGTTCAAGGACGGCGGCCTCCATCCGGGCTATGCGTTTCCGCTCTGGCACGGTTTCCTCGCTCTCGTCTCGTGGTTCTCCGGCGTCGACCCCGAGCAGGTCGTGCGCCACGAGCCGTCGCTGCTGGCACCGCTCGCGTGTGTGCTGGTGTTCGAGGCGGGTGTCGCGGTTCTCGGCTCGCGGCGGCTCGGCGCCGCCGTGCTCGCGGCGCAGCTCGCGCTCGTCTGCTTCGGGCCGGACCACGGCGGCTCCTTCGCGGTGCTGTCGCTGCCGGCGACGGTCTCGCGCCAGCTGATGGTCCCGGCGGCGATCACGCTCTTCTTCGTGGCACGAACCTGGCGCGGCTACGCGGCCGTCATTGCGATCTTCGGAGCGTTGACGCTGACGCATCCGACGTACGGCATCTTCGTGCTCGTGCCGCTTCTCGCCGTGACGTTCTGGTACTGGCGTGCGTGGCTGGTCGCCCTGGTGCCGATCGGCCTCGTTCTGCTCTGGTTGAGGCCGATCGTGGACGAGACGTTGACCCACGACCCGAGTGCACGGACCCGCGCCGCGGGCATCGCCCAGTACGGGTCGCAGCTCGTGGTCTCGAGCGACCGTCACTTCCGGCTCGGCGCCGAGGTGTTCGGCCGGAGCGGCTCCGTCGCGGTTGCGACGCTGTTCCTCCTGCCGGTGATCGGGCTCGCGCTTCGGCGGCGCTGGGCTGCCTTCACGCTGGGTGGAGCACTGATCGTGCTGCTGCTCACGCTCGTCCCCTGGCTGTTCGTGCACTTGTCGGACGCGGTCTCGCTGTCGCAGTCACGTCGACTGGCGGGATTCATTCCGTTTCCATTCGCGTTCGCGGGGATCGCGGCGCTCGTCGCACGCTGGAGACTCGCGGTTCCCGTTGCGCTCGTCGCGGGAATCGTCCTGGAGAGACTCTGGCCCGGAGACTTCGAGTACGGACTGAGGCACGGTGGGCCGGGGCTCGCGACCTGGATCGCGCTTGTCGGTGGGACGATCTCGCTCGTCGTCTTCCTCGCGCTCCGCAGGCCGCCCCTGCGCGAGCACCACACGCTCGGCCTGGCGGCCGTCTGCGCGTTCGTGCTGCCCGTCTTCCTCCACAGCCTTGCGCACTGGAGCCCCGACCCGAAGTCCGATCCGCGCGCGCTCTCACCGCGGCTCGTCCACAACCTGCGTACGAAGGTCCCCAAGGGGGCCATCGTCCTCGCCCCGCTCGACACGAGTTACCGGGTTGCGGCGAGTGCCCCGGTCTACATCGTCGCGGCGCCCGTGGTCCACGTCGCGAACACGAAGGCCAACGACCCGTATGGACGCGCGCGTGCGGTTCACCATTGGGTCCTGACGAACGATCCCCGTGTGGCCAAGCGGTACGGCGCGACCTGGGCGATCCGCAGCGGGCGCCTCTATCGTCTCCCGCAGTGAAGGTGCTCCTCGTCACGATGTACTTCCCGCCCTCCGGAGGTGGCGGGGTACAGCGTCCGCTCAAGTTCGCCACGCATCTGCCCGAGCTCGGGATCGAGACACACGTGCTCGCTCCGGACGACTCCAAGTGGATCCACCGCGACGAGGGGCTGGCACCGCCGACGCTCGCCTGGGTGCACCGGGCGCGCTACCTCGGGCCGAAGGGCCGGAAGCCGGCCGAGGAGCTGCACGGCACCACCGGCCTCGAGCGTGCGTCGAAGCAGGTTCAACTCGCGGGACGCAGGCTGCTCGTGCCGGACGAGAACGTCAGCTGGAACCTGACCGCGATCCCGGCCGCGATCCGAATCGCCAAGCGTGAGGGAATCGACGTCGTCGTGACCACGTCTCCTCCCTCGTCGGTTCACCTCGTCGGTGCCGCCGTCAAACGCGCCGTCGGGATTCCATGGGTCGCCGACCTTCGTGACTCGGTGGTCGCGCATCCGCACCGCGATGCCGAGCGGATGCTCGTGCGCCTGAAGGAGCAGGGCGAGCACGCCGTCGCGACGCTGGTCACTCGCTCGGCCGACGCGATCGTGTGCGTGTCGGACGCGATCGCGGCGGAGATGCGCGAGCGCAGCCCGAGCGGGGAGGTCGTCACGATCGCGAACGGCTCGGACTTCGACGACTTCGCAGGCCTCGAGTACACGGCCTCCGACCGGTTCCGCATCACGCATGCGGGATCGTTCTTCGGCAAGCGCGACCCACGCCCGTTTCTCACTGCCCTGCGCGAGACCGGTCTCGACATCCACGCCCGGTTCCTCGGCGACTTCCGCTCGTCCGACCGCGAGTGGGCGGAGCAGCTCGGGCTCGGGGACCGGCTCGAGCTGATCCCGTATGCGCCGCGCCGCCGCTCGCTCGAGCTACAGCGCGACTCCGAGGCGCTGCTGCTGCTGATCCCCGAGGCGGGCGGGCGCGGCAAAGGAGTTCTGAGCGGCAAGGTGTTCGAATACCTCGCGGCGGAGCGGCCCATTCTGGCCCTCGTCCCTCCGGACGGCGCTGCAGCCTCCTTGATCGACGAGACGGGCGCCGGCGTGGTCGTCGCCCCGGAGGACGTCGAAGGGATCACGGCCGCTCTCCGCGATCTGCATGCACGCTGGCGGGACGGTGCGCTGACCTCCGCCGCCGCTATCGGACGAGTGGCGCCGTCGCGTGTCACGGCGGACACGCGTCGAGGAGCTGGCGCAACTGCTGGAACGGCTCGCGTGATCAAGCTCACGAGCTTCTTCTTCCTCGCGACGCTCTTCGTCGCGACGTTCGAGAAGGTGCACTGGAACATCGCGGGCAATGTCGGCATCTCGGACGTGCTCGCGATCCTGTTCCTCGTCTCGCTGCTCATCACCACGAAGCGGGCGCGCGTCCCAAGGACGACGGCGGTGCTGCTCGGGTTCTTCGCGCTCTTCCTGACGGTGTTCCTCGCCGGCTACTTCGACCTGTCGGATTCCGACGCGCTCGGGCAGTGGGGGAAGGGCCTGACGAAGTGGGTGATCCACTTCGCGTTTCTCGCGGCCGCCGTCTTCTGGCTCTCGAGGCGCGGCCGCGCGTACTTCTGGCGCTCGCTCGCGTGGTTCTGCGGCGGCATCGTCGTCAACGCCGCGTACGGCGTCCTGCAGCTGCTCGATGCGCGGCGCGGTGCGAATCTCGATGCGTCGGTGCTCTCACCGATCACCGGGGGCGCGAGCCAGATCAACGTCTACGGCGCGATCAACGGTGCGAACGTCTACCGGCCGAACGCACTGACCGGCGATCCCAATCACCTCGGGATCATGCTGATCGTGCCGCTGTTGATCCTGACGCCGCTCTATCTTCGACTCGAGAAGGGCAATCCCATGCGCAAGTGGCTGATGTTGACGATCGGGTTTCTGCTCGTCGTCGAGGCGGCAACTCTCTCGCGCAGTGGCCTCCTCGGTCTCGGCGTCGGTGCGCTCGTGCTCGCGGTGCCGTACCGGCACTATCTGCGCTCGCGTGCTCTGCTCGTCCCGGTGGGCGCAGCACTTGCGCTGCTGCTCGGGATCGTCCTCTCCCGCCGGAGCTTCTTCACGACGATCCTCAGGTCGCGAGTGCAGACGAGCGGCGGCTCGGAGAACGCGCACTTCCAGGTGTACAGCTTCATCCCGCATGTGCTCCACACCGATCCGCTGTTCGGCCTCGGGCTGAACACGTTCTCCGTCTACTACGAGTTCGTCACCGGGAAGACGAACTGGGGCCCGCACTCGTACTACGTCGCCCTGATCGTCGAGACCGGGTTGGTGGGCACCGCGCTGTTCGCAATCTTCCTGTGGTGGGTGTTCCGCCGCCTCCGTGTCGCCCGCGCGCTCGGGCGGGCGCTCGCCGCCGCGCACGATCCGCTCGCCGCGCGGGTGCGCCCGCTCGCCTGGGGGTGCACGGCTGCGCTGGCGGGCACCCTCGCCGCGAACTTCTTCTATCTGACGATGCAGTTCTATTACTTCTACGCGTTCATCGCGCTCGCGCTGGCAGTTCCCGTTGTCTTTGCCCGCAAAGAATGAAGGTGGTCGTCCTCACGACGTCGTACCCGCGCGACGCGGTCGACGTCGCAGGCACGTTCGTGGCGGCGAGCGTCGAGGGTGTACGCGCGCTTGGCGTCGACGTCGACGTCGTGTCGCCCGACTCCTTCCAGAACTTCGGGATCGCCTACGGCGGCGGCATCGCCCAGAACCTGCGCGCGACACCGTGGAAGCTTGCGTTGCTTCCGGTCTTCATGGCTGCGTACGCTCGGGCCGCGCGCCACGCGGCTCGCGATGCGGATCTCGTGCATGCGCACTGGATCCCCTCCGCGCTCGCGGCCCGCGCGACCGGGAAGCCGTATGTGCTGCAGGTGTGGGGGACTGACGTCGAGCTGGCGCGCCGCGCGCCGGCGCTCTTCAGGCCGCTGCTGCGCGGCGCGCGGCTCGTGATCGCCGCCTCGTCGTTTCTCGCCGACGAGGCGCGCGCGACCTCGGCGCGCGCGAGGTGCGCGTCGTTCCGTTCGGCGTGCCGCTCCCGGACGCGGTCGCTCCGCCGTGCCGATCCGCCGCACGTGCTCTTCGCCGGCCGGCTCAGCGAGGAGAAAGGGATCCTCGAGTTCCTCGAGGCGACTGAGGGGCTGCGAGCGCGTGATCGTCGGTGACGGCCCGTTGCGCGCGGAGGTCCCCGAGGCGGTCGGCTTCGTGCCTCCGGCCGAGATCGGGACGTGGTACGAGCGTGCGGCGGTCGTCTGCGTGCCGTCACGGCGCGAGGGTTACGGAATGGGTGCGCGGGAGGCGATGGCGTACGGACGTCCGGTGGTCGCGACCCGGGTCGGAGGGCTCCGCGATCTGGAGAACGTCGAGTTCGTGTCCCCGCGTGACCCCGCGGCGCTTTGCGCCGCTGTTCAATGGCTGCTCGAGCGACTCCGAGCGCCGAGCGGCTCTGGGTGGTGCAGCGCGCGCCGAGGCAGCGGGCTTCTCTCACCGGGTCGCGGCGGAGCGACTCACTGCGGTCTACCGCAGCGCTCTTGGCCCGGCCGGCGCCGCCTACCAGTCCCCCGGCTCCACGACGGTTGGCTGACTGTTCTCGGCGAGAAGCGACTGTCTCATGAAAGGGCCGGTCAAGCCTGGACTGCCGCAACCCGTCCACGTCGAACCCGAGGGCAGCCTCGACCCGGGCGCTCGTGGCCCGCGGACAAACGTACTATCCGGCCCGAATGACCGTCGTGCTCGTCCTCTTCTGGGTCTCGTTCGCGGCGTTCGCCTGGACCCATCTGCTCTACCCGGCGTTCGCGGCCGGGTTGTCGCGAGTCGCGCCCCGGCGGCTCCAGAAGGCCGACGTCGAGCCGACGGTCACCGTGATCGTCGCGGCCTACAACGAGGAGTCGGTGATCGCGCGGCGGATCGAGAACCTGCTCGAGCTCGACTATCCGGCCGACAAGTTGAGCATCGTCGTCAGCTCCGACGCGTCGTCGGATCGAACCGAGGAGATCGCCCTCGAGTTTCCCGGCGTGCAGGTGATCTCGAATCCGCGCGGGGGCAAGGTTGCCGCGCAGGACCGCGCGGTGCGGCAGACCGACGGCGAGATCGTCGCGTTCTCCGACGCGAACTGCACCTGGTCGCCCGACGCGCTGCGCACGCTCGTACGCGCGTTCGCCGATCCCGATGTCGCCTACGTGTGCGGTCAGTTGCGCATCCTCGATGCGGAGGATGGCAACAAGGAGGGCGTCTACTGGAGCTACGAGATGAGGCAGCGTGCAGCCGAGTCACAGCTCGGCTCGGTCACCGGCGGCAACGGCTCGATCTACGCGGTGCGTCGCGTCGACTACGTCGAGGTCGACCCACGCTTCGGCCACGATCTCTCGCTCCCGTACCTGATGGTGCAGCGCGGGCGCCGCGCCGTCTACGAGCCCGCGCGCCCACGCCTGGGAGAAGCCGACGCCGTCGAACGAGACCGAGTACCGGCGCAAGGTGCGCATGTTCGAGCATTGCTGGCTGATCGTGCTGCGCGGCAAGATGCTCCGCCGCCTCGGGCCGCTGTACTGCGTCGAGATCGTGTCGCACCGTCTGCTCCGCTACGGCTCGGGGATCCTCCACGTGGTCCTGCTCGCGACGTCGCTCGCGCTCTATTCGCACGGCTGGTTCTATGCCGTCGTGCTGGCAGGGCAGCTGGGCTTGCTGGCCGCCGCGGCGGTCGGTGTGGGAATCGCCCGCTACTACACGCTCGTCACCTGGGCGACGCTCGTGGCGCTCTTCAACTATCTGCGTCGCGGCGTGCCCGCGACGTGGGAGGTCGCGGAGGGCACTCGCGTTTGAACCGGGCGCTCGACGTCGCGATCGCCGGCACGGGGCTCGTCGTCTCGAGCCCGTTTCTCGCCGCCGCAGCCCTGGCGGTGAAGCTGCAGGACGGCGGCCCGGTGCTCTACCGCCAGACCCGGGTCGGCCGAAGGACGGAGTCGACTTCGAGCTGCTGAAGCTGCGCACGATGATCGTCGGCGCCGAGAAGCAGGGAGCCGGCTACGCGGTCGACAAGGGCGACGCGCGGATCACGCGCACCGGGCGCCTGCTCCGGCGGCTCAGCCTCGACGAGCTGCCCTCAGCTCTGGAACGTCGTGCGCGGCGACATGTCGGTGATCGGCCCCCGCCCGACGCTCCGCTACCAGGTCGATCAGTACGACGAGCGGCAGCTGCACCGGCTCGACGTCAAGCCGGGGATCACCGGCTGGGCTCAGATCCACGGCCGCGCCACGCTGCCGTGGGCCGAGCGGATCGAGCTCGACCTCTGGTACGTCCGCCACCACGACTGGAAGACCGATCTCCTGATCCTGCTCCGCACGCCGCTCGCGCTCTTCGGCGGCACCTACAAGGGGCCGAGCGGAGGCTGGCAGGCGCCGGGAAGCTGACGGCGCCTTCAGGCGCCCCCGCTACCCTCAGAGATCGTGACGGCCGTCCTGTTCACGTGCGCCGGGCAGCGGGTTGACATCGTCACCGCGTTTCGCGAGGCCGGCGCCACCACCGTCGCCGTCGACGTCGACCAGCTGGCGCCTGCGCTCTACCACGCCGACCGTCGGGCGCTCGTGCCTCGTGTCGACGACTTCGGCTACGTCGCGGCGCTTCGCGACCTCGTCGACCTGCACGACATCCGCCTGATCGTTCCGCTGACCGACCTCGACCACCACGTGCTCGCAGACGCACGCGAGCAGCTGGGCGGGGCGCTCGTGCTCGTCTCGGGTGTCGAGACCGTTGCGCGCTGCTCCGACAAGTACCTCGCGCACCAGTTCTTCGTGGAGCAGGGGATCGGCTCACCGCCCACCTGGCTGCCGACGGCGCTGCCCCGCGAGCTCCCGTTTCCCGTCCTCGTGAAGGCACGGCGCGGTTTCGGTTCGCGGCACATCTACCGCGCCGCGAACGCGACCGAGCTCGAGTTCTTCCTCCGGTACACCGCCGCCGACTCGATGGTGCAGGCGGCCTGCCTCGGGACGGAGTTCTCGATCGACGTCTTCTGCGACCTCGACGCACGCTGCCTGGCAGCCGTGCCCCGAACGATGATCGAGTCGAAGGGCGGCGAATCTATCAAGGGCATGACGATCAAGGATCAGGATCTGATCGAGTTCAGCAGCCGGGTGTCCGAGACGCTGCGCATCATCGGCCCTGCCAACGTGCAGTGCTTCAGAGAGCCCGACGGCGAGCTCGTCGTGACCGACGTCAATCCACGCTTCGGGGGCGGATTTCCGCTGCCGACGGCAGCCGGCTCCCGCTACCCCGAGCTGGCGCTCGCCCTGGCAAACGGCGAGCACCCCGAGCCGCGGTTCGGCGATTTTCGCGAAGGCGTCCTGATGACACGCTTCTTCTCGCAGGTGATCCTCGAAGACGCGGGCGGCACGCTCGAGCCGGCGCAGGCGGAGGCGGTGCCGGAAGAGGCGTGAGACGGCTCGTCCCGCTCTGCCTACTGGGAGCGGCGCTGCTCGCGGCCTGTGGCTCACAACGCGAGGCCGGTACCACGAGCGCCTCGCAGCCGACCGTCGTTCGGCCCGCGGCGCCTGCTCCGGACCTCGCCGCGCCGCGCCACACCCCGGCGGTGCAGGTGACGGTGGTCGACGGGGACACGAACGCCCTTGTCCGCGGGGCACGCGTGACGATCGGCAGCCGGTCGGCCGGGAGCGACCGGCGTGGGGTGGCCCGCGTCCCGCTGGTCCACCGCAGCTCTCTCGTGACGCAGGTTGCGAAGCCCGGGTACACCGTGCGTTCTGTGCGCTTGTCGTTTCGGACGCATCCGAAATCGACGATCAGGATCTACCGGCGTTCCCTGCAGTGGACGATGTACGGCGCGAACCCTGCCCGTTCTCAGGACCAGCCCGGCCTCGACGTTCGCCCGCCGTTTCACGTCGTCTGGTCGCGCGGGCTCGGCACGTTGATCGAGTTCCCCGCGGTCGTCCAGGACGGCGTGGCGTACATCGCCAACGCACGCGGCACCGTGCGAGCCCTCGACATGCGTAACGGCGACGTCATCTGGAGACACGACACGCCGCACGGCAAGATGGCAGCGTCACCGGCCGTTTGGGGCGACGAGCTGATCGTGCACGGCATGGACGGGCACGTGTGGGTGCTGCGACGCTCCGACGGGCACCTCCTCTGGCACTACACCGTCGGCTCTCCCGTCGAGTCATCGCCCGTGATCGTCGACGGAGCCGACGTGTTCGGTGCCTGGAACGGAACGGTCACCGCGCTCGACCTCCGCACACACCACGTCCGTTGGCGCTACGACGACGGCTGCAAGGTGACGTCCTCGGTTGCGCTGGCAGGCACGACGCTCTACCTCGGCGACTACTGCGGCCGGCTCGTCGCGCTTCAGGCCGGGACCGGGCGGCTCCTGTTCGCCCGCGGCGTGGGCGGCCGGGTCTACGGCACGCCCGCCGTCTCGGCGAGGACGCGTCTTCGTGCCGAGCTCCACGGCCGGCTCGCTGACCGCGTTCTCGACGAGCGGCCGTTACCTCTGGCGCCGCTCGACCGGGTCCTACGTCTACTCGTCCCCGGCAGTCGCCGGCGGTCGCGTCTTCTTCGGCTCGTACAACGGCGTCTTCTATGCGCTCTCGGCGCGAACGGGCAGAACGCTCTGGGCCCACGGCACCGGCGGACCGATCTCCGGTGCCGCCGCGGTTGTCGCCGGGGTCGCCTACGCCGGTTCGTTCGCGCACCGCATCGTCGGGGTCGACGTGAGAAGCGGTCGGGTCGTGCTCGACTTCCCGCACGGTGAATACGTGCCCGTCTCGGGCTCCGGCCGCCGCCTTCTGCTGCACGGCTACTCGAGGATCTACGCCGTGGTGCATCGATGAGACGGTGGCTGATCACGATCGCAGCTGTCATCGTTCTCGCGGCGATCGGCGCCGGCGTCGCGTACTACCTGCACGTGAGGCACCAGGCGCGTGACATCGAGGGGTCGTCCACGATCGAGTTCGTCACGACGGAAGCGGCGGCGCCGCCTCCGCCCGAGCCGGGAATCGCCTGGCCGACGTACGGGCACGACGCCGAGCGACAGCGCTTCGCGAACGGCGTGCTGCTCGCACCGCCGTTTCGAACCGAATGGACGTTTCGCGCACAGAGCCTGGTCGAGTTTCCGCCGGCGGTCGGCTACGGCCGCCTGTTCTTCGCGAACAACGACGGTGTCGTCTTCGCGATCGGAGCGAAGAACGGAAAGCGTGCTTGGAAATTCGCGTCGCACCGCTGCGTCGCCGCATCACCGGCACTCGACCGCCATGTCGTCTACGAGGCGTTCCTCAACGCGCCGCCGTGCAACCGGCACCCGAGCAGCGCGCTCACCGGTGAGGTGATCGCGTTCGCAGTCGGCACGGGCCGTGTCCTCTGGCGGCACGTCATCGGCCCGTCCGAGTCGTCGCCGGTCGTGGTCGGTGCGACGATCTTCGTCGGCGATTGGGACGGACGGGTATGGGCGCTGCGCCGACGCACGGGGAAGCCGCGGTGGGTGACGACGCTGCACGGGCAGGTGAAGAGCGGTGTCGCGATCTCAGGCAACCGTCTCTATGTCGGTGACTACTCCGGGCATCTCTACTCGCTGAACGCGACGAGCGGCAAGATCGTCTGGGAGGCGAGTGTGCAGCCGCGCTTCGGCAGCACCGGCAACTTCTACGCGACGCCGGCGCTCGCCTACGGGCGGGTCTACGTCGGCGCGACCGACGGCAAGGTGTATTCGTTCGGCGCATCGAGCGGCAAGCTGCGCTGGTCGCAGTCGACGGGAGGCTATGTCTACTCCTCTGCCGCCGTCTGGCGCTCGCGCATCTACGTCGGCTCGTACTCCCACACCTTCTTTTGCCTCGACGCCGCGACCGGCGACGTCCTCTGGAAGTTCCCGGCCAACGGCCCGATCTCCGGGTCGCCGACGATCGTTGCCGGGCGGGTCTACTTCGCGACGCTGGCGGGCAGGACCTATGCGCTCGACGCGACGAACGGAGCGCTCTCCTGGACGTTTCCGGACGGCAAGTACTCGCCGGTCGTCGCCGACGCGAAGCGCCTCTACCTGGTCGGCTCCGCGCGTCTCTACGGGCTCGGCGAACTGCGGGCGAAGACGCTGCGCACGCTCAGCACGACATCGGCCCTGCGCGCGTTGCGGAAGGCGGGCCTGCGGAACGTGCGGGTCGTCGGGACGAGACCGCTGACGATCGGCGTCGGGGTCCTGCCGGCAGGACGCCGAATCGTCGTCGAGCACGTCTGTCACTTCGCAGTGCGCGGCCAGAAGGTGAGCGTCCGCTGGGCGGGCGGAGTCCTCCAGCAGGCGTGCCGGTAGGTTTCCGCGGTGCGCTATGTCGTCACCGGGGCTGCCGGTTTCATCGGCTCTCATCTCACCGAGTCGCTCCTCGCCGAGGGACACGACGTCGTCGGCCTCGATTGTTTCACCGACTACTACGACCCGGCGTTGAAGGAGGAGAACGCGCACGGGCGCGAGGTGCAGCGGATCGACCTGGCCGAGGACGAGCTCGACTTCGCCGGTTTCGACGCTGTCTTCCACCTCGCGGGCCAGCCCGGCGCGCGCAGCTTCGGTGACGTCTTCCCGCTCTACCTGCGCCGGAACGTGCTCGCGACGCAGCGCGTCTTCGAGGCCGCCGTCGCCGCCGACGTGAAGGTCGTCTGGGCGAGCTCCTCGTCGGTGTACGGCGATGCGGAGCAGTACCCGACGCCCGAGGAGGTTGCGCCGCGGCCGAACAATCCGTACGGGATCACAAAGCTCGCGTGCGAGCAGCTCCACGACACCTATGCACGCGTGTTCGGGCTTCGAGCGGTGGCCCTGCGGTACTTCACGGTCTATGGGCCGCGCCAGCGTCCCGACATGGCGTTCGCGCGAATCGTCGACGCGCTCGCGGCCGACGCGCCGTTCGAGCTCTACGGCGACGGCTCGCAGTCGCGCTCGTTCACCTACGTCGCCGACGTCGTCGCCGCGACCACGCTTGCACTCGAAGCGGCACCGGGGATCTACAACGTCGGTGGAGGGGAAGAGGCGACGATGAGGGAGGCCCTCACCCTGCTCGAGTCGGTTGCGGGGCGCGCGCTGCAGGTGACGTACGGCCCGACTCAGGCGGGCGACATGCAGCGGACGAAGGCCGACACCGCCAGGATCGAGCGCGAGCTCGGCTGGCGAGCCGCAACTCCGCTCCAAGCGGGTCTGTCGAGTCACTGGCAATGGGCAGAACGCGCTAGGCTCACCAGCCGATGAGCGCCGCACACGACGAGGAGCGCGAAGTCGACCTCGCCCGCTGGCGCCGTGCGGTCGTCGCTTTCTGGTGGCTGCCTGTCGCCGGGCTGGTCCTCGGAGCGATCCTCGGCGTCGCCTACTCGTTCCGGGGCGGGACGACCTACAAGGCGACCGCCCTGATCTCGCTGGGCCAGCCGACCTCACCCGGCGGCGTGCTCGTCAACGGCTTCGGGACGAACCCGCGCGCGATCTCGCTGATCGTCAGCTCCGCCGCTGCCCAGGAGCAGGCCGCGAATCGCGCCGACATGCGGCCCGGCGCGCTGCGCGGCCACGTCTCGGTCGCCCAGGTCGGGACAGTGACAGGGGCCGGAGCTGCCCGCGCGACGCCGCTCATCGCGCTGACCGTGACCGGCTCGCGTCCGCTGACCACGGCGGCCGCTGCGAATGCGCTCGCCAATATCGTTGTCGGTCAGACCACCGCGTCATATGTCGGCGTGAAGATCCGGACGTTCCAGTCGACGCTCGACAACGTCAACGCGCAGCTCCAGTCGGTCAAGGATCGGCTGACGGTCATCCAGAAGGCCGAGACGTCGGCCAAGAACCTCGATCCGCTCCAGCAGCTCGTGATCGTCAGTCAGGAGGACAACGCCGAGACGCGGCTCGGAAACCTGATCGCGCAGCAGGAGACCCTGCAGCAGCAGCTGGCGTTCGCCAAGGAGGTCGAAAGCGCCAAGGTCGTCGTGCTCGCCCGTTCGGTGAAGGCCTCGGCGCACTCGCGGAACACGTCGCTGCTCGTCGGTGCGCTGATCGGATTGATCCTCGGCGCGATCGCGGCGATCGTCGCCGACGTGCGGACGCGCAAGACGGCGTGAGAGTCACCTTCGTCATCCCCGCGTACAACGAAGCGCGGACGATCGACGAGGTGTTGGACAAGGTCGCTGCGCTCGGACTCGACCGACAGGTGATCGTCGTCGACGACGGGTCGGTCGACGGCACCGGAGACCTCGCCGAAAAGCATGAAGGGGTGCTTGTCCTGCGCCAGCCCAACCGGGGCAAAGGGCGCGGCGATCCGCGCCGCCATTCCGCACGCGGACGGGGACATCACCGTCATCCAGGACGCCGACATGGAGTACGACCCTGCAGAGGTGCCCGATGTTGATCGAGCCGATCGAACGTGGGCTTGCCGACGTCGTCTACGGATCGCGGCTCGCGGGCGGCAAGCCGCAGCGCGCCTATCTCTTCTGGCACCTGATGGGGAATCGGTTCCTCAGCTTCGTGACCGGTGTCCTCTTCAACACGACACTCTCCGACATGGAGACGGGCTACAAGGCGTTTCGCACCGAGGTCCTGCGTTCGCTCGATCTCCGCGAGAGCGACTTCGCGATCGAGCCCGAGATCACGGGCCGGATCTGCAAGCAGAAGCTCAGGATCTACGAACTGCCGATCTCGTACTACGGCCGCACGTACGCCGAGGGCAAGAAGATCACCTGGCGCGACGGGTTCAAGGCGATCTGGGTGCTGGTTCGCGTTCGTTTCTCCTGATAACCGGAGTCGACTCGATCTAGAGGCAAGCTCACGGCGGCAGCGAATAACGCCCCGTGCTCGAAGGAAAGACCGTTGCCGTCGTCGTCCCGGCTCACAACGAAGAAGGGCTGATCGCGGCCACCCTCGAGGGCATCCCCGGTTTCGTCGACCGCATCTTCGTGATCGATGACGCCTCGAGCGACACGACTGCCGACCGTGCGCGCTCCGTCGATGACCCGCGCGTCGAGGTGATCGTCCACGAGCGCAACCGCGGGGTCGGCGCAGCGATCGTGACAGGGTACAAACGCGCTTTGACCACCCGGATGGACGCGACCGCTGTGATGGCGGGCGACAATCAGATGGACCCGGACGAGCTCGAGGCGCTCACGTTGCCGATCATTCGCGACGAGCTCGACTACTCGAAGGCGAACCGGCTCTTCACCGGCAGCGCCTGGAAGCTGATCCCGCGCAACCGGTACATCGGCAACGCGGTCCTCAGTCTGTTCACGAAGGTTGCGTCCGGCTACTGGCACGTCGCGGACTCCCAGGCCGGGTACACGGTCCTTTCGCTCCGCCTCATGCAGCTGCTCGACCTCGACCGCATCTACACCTCGTACGGCTTCCCGAACGACATGCTCGTCCACCTCAACGTCTGGAACGCGCGAGTTCGAGACTTCCCGTCGCGTCCGATCTACGGTGTCGGTGAGCGTTCTGGGATTCGGATCCGTCGGGTTGTGCCGCGCATCTCGTGGCTGCTCTGGAAGGGCTTCTTCTGGCGCATGCGGGAGAAATACGTGATCCGCGACTTCCACCCGCTCGTCTTCTTCTACTTCCTCGGTTTTGTCATGACGACCGTGGGCCTTTTGCTCGGCCTCTTCGAGTCGGCGCGCCGCCTCGGCGGAAACACGATCACTCCCGCGACGATCGTCCTCGTCGCGCTGCTGCTCATCTCGGGCAGCCAGTTCACCCTGTTCGCCATGTGGTTCGACATGGAGTCGAACAAGGACCTCCGCTAGGCGGCTACGACACGGTGAACGAGATGGCGGACTTCGTCGGTGCGCTGAGCGTGACGACGAGGTCGATCACGCCCATCCCGGTGCCTTTCGCAGCGCGCAGCACGGAGGCGCCGGAAGGCCCGGCGACGCTCGCCGGCAAGGTGCAGGTCGATCTGGCGGCACACCGTGCCGTGATCGAGAGCACCGTCACGTGCGCGGAGCCGGCGAATTTCAGAGTCCAGCCGTTCCCGTGCCCGCGGCCGTCCGCGACGGTCACCGGCAGTGAGACCTGACCCGCGGGAACCGTGACCGGCACCGCCCTCACCTTCAGCGCCCCCGGCGTGAGGGCGAGGCCCACCCTGATCGTGCCGGCCGCCGCTGGGCCTGCCAACAGGAGGGCCAGGACCACCGGGCCGATGAGCAGCTGCCGCAGCACTGGTCTCATGCTCGTCTCGTGCCGTCTCGCGGGCCAGTCCCGCCCCGCGAGCCTTGCTGTCCCCGTGTTGGGTGAGCCGGTGCCACCGTCCGCATGCCCTCCTCCCTCGGACGGTGATCGTGCCTCACCCGAACGGGTGAGAGGACCAGGTTTTCAGGCCGTGCGGCGGCGGAGCCGCAAGAAGAGCACCAGCATGACGATCAGGGCGCCGACCGCGGCCGCGGCGATCACTGCGAGGATCGTCGACGAGCCGCTCGAGCCGGACGAGGTCGATTGGGTCGGGCTCGCCGACGTGAAGACCTGCTTCACGTTCGCCTGCGAGATGGAAAACGGCCGCGTCGCCGTGAATCCCTTGACGCCGGGGACGCGCAACGTGATCGCCGCCCGGTAGTCACCGGCACCCAGGGCCGTCTTGAGCAGGAGTGGATAGTCGATCGCCGTCTGCGGCAGGAACGTGTCCATCACGAACGGGAGCCGCTCGACGAGCTTGCCGCCGGAGTCGAGGACCGAGACGCGTCCGGTCGGCTTGAGGAGCACGTTGCCCCGGCTTGCGAAATGGACGAACAGCTGCTGGAAGCCGCTTCGGCCGCCCGTCCTGACCGAGCCGATCCGGAAGTCGACGACCTTCGGGCCCGGGACCTTCGATTCGACCGCGACGATCGTCAGGTCCCGGATCTTGATCTGGACGTTCGCCTTCTGCTGCGGGTTCGAGGTTGCGTGCTGGGCGGAGGCTTCCGCGACGATGCCGCCGACCCATTCCCCCGGAGGCGTGCCCGACGGCACATGGACCGTGAACCCCACCTGCCGGTTCGCACCCGGCGCGAGGGTCACCGAGGTCGAGTCGAGTGTGATCCACGAGCCGGCGCGCGTCGGCGTTCTGTCGGTCTCGTAGACGGTCCCTGTCGTTCGGCCGGTGGTCGCATCTGTCGTGAAGAGCTTGACTGTGCCGCTCGCGGTCCCCACGTTCGAGACGATCACTGCGCCCGTGCCTGCCGTGTTGGCGGCGAGCGTGTAGACGAAATAGCCGCGTTGGTTGCTGCCGACCGTGCGTAGCCCGAAGACGGGTTGGGCGGTCGCTGCCTGTGCTGCAGGCGCGAGTGTCAGCGCCACGAACGCGAGTGCTGCAAGACGGCGCATGGTCGGCGCTAGGGACCGCTGACCGCGGTCACGGTGACGGTGGCCGTGTAGGTGCCGGGGAGCGCGTTCGCGGGATAGATGAGTTGATAGGTCGCGGTCAGGATCACACTTCCCTTGCCGGTGTTCGCTGCAGCGTTGAAGATCTTCACGCCCGTCGTGCCGAGTGTGACCGGCCAGGTGACGCTGTTCGTCGGGTTGACGCAGCCGGTCCCTGTGCAGTTCGCACTCGTCACCCCGGTCACCTGCAGAGCGGGCAGCGTCTTTGCGCCCGACGTCAGGGTCGTCGAGGCCACCTGGATGTTCCAGCCGGCTGTGTTGCTTGGCGCGGTGTAGGCAACCGTGTGCGCCATCGTGAACGTCTTCGTCTGGTCGTCCCCGTTCAGCGTGATGCCGGGCACGGTGACCGTGCTCGGCGCGGTCACGGTCAACGTCGCGGCCATCGCGGCCGACGGGGCCGCGAGGGCCACCAGGATGACGAGCATCGTGCGCACGGCTCGTAGGTTACGGCCCTGCTGCGATCGCCACGGTGATCGTGCTCGTATAGGTCGCAGCGATCGTGTTCGCCGGCACGGTGACCGACACCGTCGCGTTCGCGTTGATCCGGCCGAGGCCGGTCGCCGTGGCGGCGTTGTAGAACTTCACCGCGGTCGGCGCGGTCGCCCCCGCCGGCAGCGCGAGGTTCGTGTTGCTGACACTGTTGGTCGGCAGCGTGCAGGTCGAGCCGGTGTTGCAGGCTGCGGAGACGCCGGTGATCGTCGACGCTGCGGCAGGGAGCGTGCGGCCGGCCCCGTTGTTGAACTGCGTCGACGTCACAGTGACGTTCCAGCCGCCGCCGACGGCCAGCCCGCGCGCATCGACGACCTGGATCGGCAGGGTGTACGAGGTCGTCTGGTCGTCGCCGTTCAGCGTCAGGTTGAACGACGGAGTCCCGTTCCCCGCGACCGAGAGGGTCGCACCGGCGGTGACGGTCGCGCTCGCCGTCACGGTCGCGGCGCGCGCCGAGGCCACGGCGAGCAGGGCGGCCAGGGCGACGACGACGGCAATTGCAAGTGACTTCCGCATCTCTCCGGGACGAATCATCGCCCCCGGCCGGGACGTCTCACAGCGGGAAACGGTAGGAAAACGGTTGGAGCGCGGCCTTCTCGTGCCGTGGGATGAAAAAGGTTCGTAAGGAGGAGTCGAACAATCCGGTTTGCCCAGTACGATCGCGGAGATGCCGACTTCAGTGGTCACGGGCGGAGCCGGGTTCCTCGGGTCGCATCTCTGCGATCACCTGCTGGCCGAGGGGCACCGGGTGATCTGCGTCGACAACCTCGAAACGGGGTCGCTCGAGAACATCGCCCACATCAAGGGCGACGAGTTCGCCTTCCTGAACCACAACGTGATCGAGCCGATCCAGATCGACGAGCCGGTCGACTACGTCTTCCACCTGGCTGCCCTGGCGAGCCCCGTCGACTACCTGCGTGCGCCGCTCGCCTCGTTGAAGGTCGGCTCCTACGGCACCCACAACGCTCTCGGGCTCGCGAAGTGGAAGCGCTCTCGCTTCCTGATCTCCTCGACGAGCGAGGTCTACGGCGACCCGTTGGTGCACCCTCAGCCCGAGACCTACTGGGGCAACGTGAACCCGATCGGCCCGCGCGGCGTCTACGACGAGGCCAAGCGCTACGCCGAGGCGCTGACGATGACCTACCACGCCCAGCAGGGCGTGGACACGTGCATCGCCCGCATCTTCAACACCTACGGACCGCGTATGCGCCGGAACGACGGGCGCGCTTCGGTGAACTTTCTCAACCAGGCGCTCGAGGGCAAGCCGCTCACGGTCTACGGCGACGGATCGCAGACGCGGTCCCTCTGTTACGTCGACGATCTGATCCGTGGCCTCTACATGCTCGCGACCAGTGACGAGCACCTGCCGGTGAACATCGGCAATCCCGACCACGAGGTGACGATGCTCGAACTGGCGCAGACAGTGATTCGCGTCACGGGCTCGACGAGCGAGGTCGTGTTCGAGGCTCTGCCCACGGACGACCCGCAGGTGCGGCGGCCGGACATCACGCGGGCCCGCCAGGTTCTCGGCTGGGCGCCCGAGATCGATCTCGAGGAAGGGCTCCGCCGCTGGGTGAAGGCGCTCGGCCGGGAGCCGGCGACCGTCTAGGGATGCGCTGGGCCGGGGTCATCGCCGCCGTCGTGCTGACGGCCTTCGTCGCTGCGACCGCAAGGCCGGCAGCGGGCTCGCGCTATCTGCGGGTCGGGATCTACGACGAGGCCCAGACGCTCTACGGTCCCGTCGACAAGACGTTCGCCCTGTTCAAGCAGCTGCACGTCCAGGAGGTGCGGCTGAACCTGTACTGGGGCGGCAAGTACGGCGTGGCGACGCGCCGGCCGGCGTCAGCGACGAACCCGGCCGATCCTGCCTACGACTGGTCGCTGTACGACCGGACCGTCGACTACGCGGCGCAGTCCGGCGTGCACGTGCTGTTCTCCGTCTACGGGACGCCGGGCTGGGCGAACGGCGGCAAGGGAATGAACGTCGCTCCGACCCGGGCGATCGATCTGCGCAACTTCGCTCTCGCCGCCGCGAAGCGCTACAGCGGCAGCTACAAGGGGCCCGACGGAACGGTTCTGCCGGCCGTGAAGGAGTGGCTTGCCTGGAACGAGCCGAACAACCCGATCTTCCTCACGCCCCAGTACCGCAAGACCGCGCGCGGCTGGGTGATCCAGAGCGCGGCCGCCTACGCGCAGATCTGCAACGCGATCTACAACGGCGTGCACGCGACGCTGTCGGCGAACGAGCGCGTCGCGTGCGGCGGCACGGCGCCGCGCGGCAACAACAACCCGTCGAGCTCGCGGCCGTCCGTCTCGCCGCTCGCGTTTCTCCGCGCGGCAAAGCTGGCGGGGCTGAAGACATTCGACGCCTGGGCGCACCACCCGTACTACGCGGGCCCGAGCGACACCCCGACGACGAAGCCGGTCACCGCCAAGGGCGCACCGGCGACCGCGGTCACGCTCGGCAATCTCAGCGATCTGATTCGCGAGGTGACGCAGCTGTACGGCAACAAGCGCATCTGGATCACCGAGTACGGCTACCAGACGAACCCGCCTGACCCGATCTTCGGCGTGTCGTGGACGAAGCAGGCGGCCTACCTGACGCAGGCGTTCGGGATCGCGCGCAAGAACCCGCGGATCGACATGATGCTCTGGTTCCTGCTCAAGGACGAGCCGAATCTCGGCGGCTGGCAGTCGGGCCTGATCACGTACAGCGGCGTGAAGAAGCCGTCGTTCGCCGCGTTCGAGCACCTGACCCAGTAGCGGATAGGCTGGCCTCGCCGATGGCCGATCCTCTCACGACCTGGCCAGGAGCGGAGCGCCGCAACCCACCGCGATCCTCGCCGACCTGGGTCGTCCGCGCGGCTCTCGCCGACTGGCTGCGCGCCCAGGCGGCAGAGCTCGAGTCGGGCGGGCCGGTTCGGATCCTCGACGTCGGCTGCGGCGTCAAGCCGTACTACCCGTTCTTCGCCGGCGTCGCCTCCGAGTACGTCGGCGTCGACGTGGTCGAGAACCCGGCGGCCGAGCTGCTCGGGCCGGTCGAGGCGCTGCCGGTCGACGACGCGAGCTTCGACGTCGTGCTCTGCACGCAGGTGCTCGAGCACTGCGACGATCCGGCGCAGGCCGTGCGCGAGCTGCGCCGCGTGACGCGCCCGGCGGTCGCGTGCTCTGCTCGACGCACGGCGTGCAGGTCTACCACCCGTCGCCCGTCGACTACTGGCGCTGGACGCACGAGGGCCTGCGCCGGCTCTTCGAGCAGAACGCGACCTGGTCGGCGCTGACGGTCGAGCCGGGAGCGGGAACCGCCTCCGGGCTCGCGATGCTGCTCGGCACGTTCGTCGAGATCGCGCTCCGGCGCACGCTGCTCGCTCGACCGCCGGTCTGGCTGCTGAACACGGCCGGCGCGGCCCTCGACGCCCGCAGCGCGACGCTGCGCCGACCGGTCCCGGGATCGCTGATCCCGAACTTCCACGTCGTCGCCACTGTGTAGTGCGCCTGCTGCGGCGGAACACGCTCGGCGTCTACGCGGTCTACGCGGCCGCGATCGTCTCCGGGCTCGTCGTCACGCCGATCGTGATCCACTCGATCGGCAAGTCGGCCTTCGGTGTCTGGTCGTTCATCGGCTCGGTGACGATCTACCTGTCGGTGCTCGACTTCGGCGTCGGCCCGTCGATCGTCCGGTTCGCGGCCGAGGCGCACGGCCGAGCGGCGCACGACGACATGAACGAGGTCGCGTCGACGGGACTCGCGATGTACGCCGTGATCGGCGTGATCACCCTGCCGATCGGGCTGGCGCTCGCCTGGATCGTGCCGACAGCCGTCGGCGCGCCGCACGATCTGGTCTGGGACGCGCGTGTGGCGACGCTGCTCGTCGTCCTCTCGCTCGCCGCTTCGCTTCCCGCTCGGTCTCTTCAACAACCTGCTCGTCGCGCGGCAGCGCTGGGACGTGCAGAACCTCGCCAATTTCGTCTCGACGGTGCTGTACGCGGTGCTCGTCGTCGCTGCTGCTGCCGCGCTGGGGCGGGCTCGTCCTGCTCGGCGCGCTCACGCTCGTGACGACCGTCGCTCAGGCTGGCGCTGCCGCTGGCGTGGCTGCGGCGCGAGCTGCCGGAGCTGCGCATCGGGCGGCGGTTCGTGAATCGCGCGCGGCTGCGCGCAGCTCACCGTTTTCAGCTCGTCGAACTTCCTCGTGCACATCGCGCAGAAGATCGTCTTCTCGACCGACGTGATCGTCGTCGGGATCGTGCTCGGCTCGTCGGCGTCCGGCGTCTACTCGGTGCCGGCGAAGCTGTTCGCGCTCGTGTTCGGCATCGGGACGGCGGCGACCTCGCTGATGTTCCCGGCGTTCGCCGCAGCTTCGAAGGCTCGGGCGACACGCGAGCGGCAGCGGCGGCTCCTGCTGATCGGCCTTCGCGCAGGCACGGCGCTGATGCTCCTGCTCGCGCTGCCGCTCCTGCTCATCCCCGATCTGCTGATCCACGCGTGGATCGGCGGCGGGTTCCAGGGGAGCTACGCGGTGATGGCGATCCTCGCCGGCGTCCTGCTCATCCACCAGCCGATCTACGTCCTCACGCAGTATCTGATCGCCGTCGGCCGGCAGCGCTCGATCGCGATCGTCTCGATCGTGACCACGCTTGCGAACCTCGCTCTGTCGTTCGTGCTCGCCTGGACCTGGGGCATCTGGGGAGTCGCCGTCTCGACGCTCGTCACCGACCTGGCCGCGCTCGTCTTGCATCGTCCCCCGGATCGCGGCGCCGGCCGCGGAGACGCCGACAGCCGCCTTCCTGCGCGCGATCGCTGCGCCCGGCGCTCCCGGCGGCTCTCGCCGCCGCGGTCGTTCTCGTCGGCGTTGCGCGGGTCTGGGATCCGCAGACCCTGCTCGCTCTCGACGCCGCTCGGGGCTCTCTGGGCGATCGCCGGCGGGGCCGCGATGTGGCGGTTCGGGCTCGCCGCTTCGCGAGCGTGCGCAGTTCACGCGCGAGTTCGGCGCCGCGCGCCGCGAACGCCGGCGCTCTGCCTAGCCGGGCAGGAAGCGGTCGAGCACCTCGGACGCGAACCGTCGCGCGAGCACGTCCCAGTCGAGGTCGCGCGCCGGCCCGCGGCGCCGCCGCCGCGAGCTCGGCGCGCGCCGCGTCGTCGGTCAGCAGGTGCACGACTGCGTCGACGAACGCGCGCGCATCGGGCACGAGCAGTCCGGCGCCCGTCTCGCGGAGGTTCGCCGTCACCTCGTAGTCGTACGAGACCGTCGGCACGCCGAGCCCGATGAACTCCGAGACCTTCGCCGCGCGGATGCCCTGGTCGGCCGTGCGCGCGTAGGGAGCGACGTCGAAGCACGACGCGGTCGCAAGCGCGTCCGCGCGCGGCGAGGCGGCCGATCAGCTCGACGTCGGCGCGGCCCTGCAGGCGCTCGCGCAGCCGGTCGCTCGGGCTGCCGACCAGCCAGAGCCGCGCGTTCGGCACCCGCGCGTGGATCTCGTCCCACAGTTCGAGCAGGTGGTCGACGTTGTAGAGCGGGTTGTCGGCGTCGCGGTCGCCGTTCGTCAGCAGGTGGGCGGCCATCCAGCCGAGCACGACCTCGCCGTCTCGCTTGCGACGAGCGGCGCGCTCGCGCAGAGCGGGCGTCGCGGCGGCGAGGTTCACCCCCTGCGGGATCACGACCCAGGGCTTGTCGACGCCGAGCGATTCGTAGCGGCGGGCGGCGTGCTCGGCGGTGACGACGTACGCCGCGCAGTGCCGGTCGCTGGAGCAGCTCGACCTCGCGCGGCGTGAAGAACGGGTCGTCGGCATCCATGACCGCTGCATTCGGCCAACGGGCGAGCTGATCGAAGTCGAGCGTGAGCAGGTTCTCGTAGCGACGGGACGCACGCCGCGAAGACCGCGCGGTGCAGCAGCGGCTTCGTCGCGACGAACGCGCGGAACCCGAGCCCACGCGGAACGCGCGAGTCGGGCAGGCGCAACAGGCACGCGTCGAGCCGCTCGAGGCGCGGCAGCAGCTCGGCGTAGCGGGGGTTGTTGTGGCCGTGGAACCAGATCGAGAGCAGCGCGATCCTGGTCGGGCTCGGGCGGCCGAGGGCGAGCTCGCGCAGGCCGACTTCCTTCATCGCATGACGCCTTCGTAGACGGCGATCGTTCGCTCCGTCATCCGCGCGACCGAGAACTCGTCGTGGGCGCGTTGGCGGCCTGCCTCACCGAGCGAGCGCCCGCGCTGTGGGTCGGCGAGCAGAAGCGACAACGCTGCCGCGACCGCCTCGGAGTCGCCGGGCGGCGCGAGCAGGCCGGTCGTCCCGTCGGCGACGATCTCGGGGATCGCGCTCACCCGGGTCGCGACGACCGGCAGGCCGGCGAGCATCGCCTCGAGCAGCACGATGCCGAAGCCCTCCCAGCGCGAGGTGTGGGCGAAGATCTCGGCGCGCTCGAGCCAGGCCGCGCGGCTCGACCCGCCCCGGGACGAGCACGGCGTCATCGAGGTCCGAGCGTCGTGCACCTGAGCCTTGATCGCCGCCTCGAGCCGGCCCCAGCCGAGGATCGCCAGGCGCGCGTCGGGGTACGTGCGCCGCACGCGGGCGAACGCGTCGAGCAGCGTCGCGTGGTCCTTCTGCTCGATCAGGCGCCCGATCGCGAGCACGAGCGGTGCGCCGGCCGCGATCCCGGCCTGCTCCGGCGTGAGCTCGGAAGGCGCCGTCGGGATTGTGTCGAGCCCGTAGTGGATCGTCTCGAGCTTCCTCGCGGGCAGCCCGGCGCGGATGTGGAAGTCACGCACGGCGTCCGAGATCGCGATGATCCTGCCGGCGCCGCTCATGAACGCGCGGTCGACGTAGCGAAACGGCCCGAGCAGGTAGCGGTCGTCGTTGTGGCGGGTCGAGACGAACGGCGTGCGAAGAGCATGTGCGGCGATCGAGCCGTAGACGTCGGCGTGAACCATGTGCGTGTGGAGCAGGTCGGGTTGCTCCTCGCGCATCGCCGAGATGAACGAGGCGGCGAGCCGCGGCGAGACGTCGAGCCCGCAGGGCACGCGCCGCCACGGCACCGAGCGTTCGTCGAGCGCCCGATGGAACCGGTCGGCGTCGCCGCCCGCGTCGAGTGAGAGGAAGCGTGCATCGATTCCTCGCTCGCGCAGCGCCGGCAGCAGCGACGAGCAGGTGCTGCTCGGCGCCGCCGATCCCCTGGACCTTGGTCGCGTGGAGGACCTTCACGCGCCGAGGATTCTCCGGTACAGCCGGTCGACGTCGTCGACCATCCGGGCCGTCGAGAAACGCTCGCGCACCCGCCGTGCGCCTTCCGCGCCCAGCCTTCGCCGCAGCTCGTCATCGGCGCGCAGCCGCTCGATGTGCGCGGCAAGTGCAGACACGTCACCGATCGGTGCCAGCAGCCCGGTCTCACCGTCGTCGACGACGGTGCTCGTGCCGCCGGCGTCGGTCGCGACGACCGGCACACCGGCTGCGAGTGCCTCGATCGCGACGACCGGTGTGCCTTCGTTCGCCGAGGTCAGCAGGAACACGTCGAATGCGCCGTACCACGAGCCGAGGTCGTCGATGTACCCGAGCAGCCGCACGCGGTCGGCGACGCCGAGCTGTCCGTGCGAGCTGCTCCACCTCGGAACGGAGCTCTCCGTCGCCGGCGAGCACGAGGATCGCGCCGGGCAGCTCGGCGAGCACGCGGACGAGGTCGCCCGGCCGCTTGATCTCGGTCAGCCGGCCGGCCCAGCCGATCACGAACGTGTCGTCGATGCCGGCCGCGGTGCGCCGGGCCGCACGTGTCTCGCGGCGACGAGTCGATTCGCCGGTCGAGATCGAAGCCGTAGGGAATGACCTCGAACTTGTCCCGGGGCGCGACGCCGAAGCGGACGAGGTCGTCGCGCACCTCGTCGCTGACGGCGATCAGCGCGTCGGTTGAGAACGCGAGTGCCCGCTCCACCAAGCGGTACGCCCGTTCGCGCCGAGGCGTGAAGTAGCCGCTCAGCACGTGTCCGTGGTAGGTATGCACGACGGCTCCGGGTCGCGCGCTGCCGGCGAGCACTGCAGCCACGCGGCCGGTCGCGCCGGCCTTCGCGGTGTGCGTGTGCAGGACCTGCGGCCGGCGCTCGCGCAGCAAGTGCCGGATGGTCCTCGTCGCGGCCGCATCGCGGCGCGGCGAGAGCTCGCGCTGCAGCTCGGCACGTTGCGATAGGGAACGCCGAGCTCGCCCGCGAGCTGCTCCATCGACGCCTCGCCCGGCGGGATCGTCCCGGCGACGACCAGCACGTCGTGGCCGAGTCGCTGTTGCCCCGCCGCCAGCTCGAGCACCGACAGCGCGGCGCCGCCGACGTTCAGCCGCGCGATCGCATGCACGATCCTCATTCGGCGTGCTCGTTCGGGCCGAAGTCGTGCTCGCCGAGAAACGAGGCTTGGCATCCTCCGCCAAGCTTCGCGCCCGACACGAACGCCGAGGCGCCGTTGGCGGAGCCGGTCGCCAGCACGAGAGCGCAGAAGGCGGTGGCCCAGACGAGCGCAGCCCAGGCCGAGCGGGGGACTCCGTGCCGCGCGAGCTCGGAGACGGCAACGACCGCGAGCGCGGCGAGCGCCAGATCGGCGGGCACGATCGTCGCAGTCGTCCCGCCGATTCCGACGTCGAGGCCCGGTTGATCACGTGCACGCACGAGACAGAGAGCGAGCGTCCCGAGCAGCAGCGCGAGCCGCGGAGAGCGCAGCTGGGACCACAGAGCCATGTGCCGGACATCCGCCACGCCGCCCTACGATAGCCCGATGCGGATCGTGTTTCTCACGGGTATCTGGCCGCCCGACGTCGGTGGTCCCGCCACGCACGGTCCAGACTTCGCACGGTTTCTCCGCGATCGTGGTCACGACGTCCAGGTCGTCACGATGGCCGACAGCGAGCCGACCGAGCGGCCGGTCCCGGTCCGGAGCGTCGCGCGAGGCCGGCCGTTCGTCGTCCGCTATCCGCAGGTCGCCCTCACGGGGCTTCGTCTCGCGAGACCGGCCGACGTGATCTACGCGACGGCGACGTACGCCGCCGCGGCCGTGGCGGCGAGCGGGTCGCGTCGTCCGCTCGTCGCCAAGCTCGTCTCCGACCCCGCCTACGAGCGAGCGTGGCGCTACGGCGTGTTTCGCGGGTCGCTCGAAGCGTTTCAGCGAGCGGCGTGACCCGCGCTCGGCGGCGCTCAGGCGGCTGCGCACCTGGTCGCTGCGCGGCGCCCGCCGGATCGTGGTGCCGAGCCGCTACCTCGCGAAGATCGCGGGCAGCTGGGGCCTCGACCCCGGCCGCATCGAGGTGCTCGTCAACCCGGCGCCGCCGCCGGCCGACGTCGAGCCGGCGCAGCTCGAGCCCGGGACATTCGTCTTCGTCGGGCGCCTGACGCACCAGAAGGCCCTGCCGGTGCTGCTCGAGGCGATCGCCGCGGTCGACGGCGCGAAGCTCGAGCTCGTCGGCGCCGGCGCCGACCGGCCCGCGCTCGAGGCGATCGTCGCAGCTCGACGGCTCGGGGATCGAGTTCGCTTCGCGGGAGCTCTGCCGCGTCGACGAGGTGCTTGCGCATCTCGCCGGGGCGCGTGCCGCCGTCCTCTCGAGCGCCTGGGAGAACCTGCCGCACGCCGCCGTCGAGGCGCTCGCCGTCGGAACGCCCGTCGTCTCGACCGCCGTCGGGGGCGTCCCGGAAGTGGTGCACGACGGCGAGAACGGCCTGCTCGTACCGCCGAACGATCCCGCGGCCCTCGCAGGCGCCCTTCGCTCCATCCTGGACGACGACGCACTCAGGTCACGGCTCGCTGCCGCGGCGAAGCCGTCCGTGGCGGCCATCGGGCGCGACGTGATCTACGCGCGGCTCGAGCAGATCCTCGTCGAGGCCGCCGGGTGACGCCGCGCGTGTTGTTCGTCGGGCGCGGCCGCCTCACGCTGCCGCTCGCGCCGTGGCTGCAGCGCAAGTGGGACGCGCTCTCGGAGGTGCTCGACCTTCGTGTGCTGAATGCCGGGGCGGGCAACGGCGACCCGCGTTTCGCATTGCTTCCGGACCGCGCCGCGGCCTTCTATCCCCGGCTTGCCGTTCGAGGTCGCACGCTCGCTGCGCGCCTTTCCGGCCCGAGGTGATCGTCGCATCGGACCCGTACGTGGGCGTCGCGGCGCGGCTCGGCCGCACGCTGGCGCGCTCGCAGGCGCGGCTGGTGGTGGAGGTGCACGGCGACCCACGCACGTTCACGCGCGCCTACGGATCGCCGGCGCGCCGACTCGTCTCGGCCCCAGCCGATGCAGTCGCTCGTTCGGGCATCCGAAACGCCGACGCGACGCGTGCGCTGTCTGCGTTCACGTCGTCGCTCGTCGCCGAGGTGACCGGACATCCGGCGACGGCGTGCTTCCCGACGTACAGCGACCTGGCGGCGTTCCGCGATCCGCCGCTCGTGCCCGTCCCCGACGCTCGCCGCGTCGTGTTCGTGGGTGCGCTCGAGACGTACAAGAACGTCGACGGCCTTGCTGCAGCCTGGAGGCGCGTCGCGCAGAGGCAGCCCGACGCCGTGCTCACGGTCGTCGGCCGAGGTTCGCGTCACGAGGTGATCGATCGTTTGGTCGCGGAGCTTCCGGCCCAGGTCGAGCACATCGCCGAGCTGCCGCCCGTTGAGGTCGCGGCCCGGATCGATGCCGCCCGGGCGCTCGTTCTCCCGTCGTATCCGGAGGGGCTCGGCCGTGTCGTGCTCGAGGCGTTCGCGCGCGGCCGGATGGTGATCGGCACGGACGGCGGCGGGATCCCGGACATGGCAACCGACGGCGTCGATGCGCTCCTGATTCCGCGCGGCGACACGGATGCGCTCGTCACGGCCCTGGTGCGCGTGCTCGAGGACAAGGACCTCGCCGTCAGGCTCGGTCGTGCCGCCCGTGCGACCTACGGGGCGTGGGACCAGAGCGTCAGCGACTTCGCGAATGCGTATCGCGCGCTCGTCGACGCCGTGATCGAGGCGCGGTGAAGCTCGTTTTCGTCACGCAGGAGCTCGATCCGAGTCACCCGGCGCTTGCTCAGACGACCGATCTGGTCGAAGCACTCGCGGGGCGGGTGGACGAGCTTGCGATCGTCGCGCGCGACGTCGAGTGGAGCGGCGTTCCTGCGAACGCAGCCGTTCGCACATTCGCGTCACCAAGAAAGCTCCGGCGCGGCCTGCAGTTCGAGCAGTCGTTGCACGCCTCGCTCGGCGGGGCGGACGCGGTGCTCGTCCACATGGTCCCGGAGTTCGCAGTGCTCGCCGCTCCCGCTGTCCGCATCCGCCGGATCCCGTTCGGCCTCTGGTACACGCACTGGCACGGCGGCCGGGCGTTACGTGCCGCGACGGGCGTCGTCGATGTCGTCTTCAGCGTCGACCGCTCGAGCTTTCCGCTCGATTCCCCGAAGATTCGTGAGATCGGTCACGCGATCGATGTCGAACGCTTCGCGCTTGCGCCGCTCGTGGCGCACGAGGGGCCGTTGCGCCTGCTTGCGCTCGGACGAACGGCCCGATGGAAGGGTCTCGAGACACTCCTCGAAGCTGTTCGCCCTGGCGGTTGACCGCGGCGCCGACGTTCAGCTCGAGATCAGGGGGCCGTCGCTCAACGACGACGAACGAACGCACCGGTCGGAGCTGGAGAGACACGTCGAGAGCGACGATTCGCTGCGCTCCCGCGTGTCGATCCTGCCGCCGGTCCCACGTGCGGAGATTCCTGCACTCATTGCAGCTGCCGACGTCGTGGTCAGTCCGAACGAGCCGCGCTCGGGCGCAACGCTCGACAAGGCTGTGTTCGAGGCGGCGTCCTGCGGGCGGCCGGTCCTGTCCACGAATCCTGCCTTCGCCTCGCTGCTTGGCGATGTCTCGCTGCCTCTCATCGCGCCTGCCCGCGACCCGGACGCACTCGCAGTGGCGATCTGTGCTCTGGCGGAGGCCGGGGCTGCGGAATTGGGGCGGGTTGGGCAGCAGCTTCGGGCGCGCGTGGTGGCGGGTCACTCCCTCGGCCACTGGGCGGACACAGTGATCGACGACCTGAGGGAGATACGATCGCCGCGTGGGAGAGCCGGTTCTGAGCGGGCGCACGGCTAGGCCTCCGAACGAGGTCGAAGACATTCGTTCTGCGCGGCCGTACTTCCTCGCGCCGACACCGCTGAAGACGATTGCGCGCCGCGTCGGAAGTGCGCTTGCGCTCGTGACGATCGACATCGTCGGGCTGGTGCTCGGGCTGTTCGCGGCGCTTACCTTCCGTTCGCTCCTCTTCGATCCGAAGCCGATCCTCTGGGGCTTGCTCTGGACACACGAGACGGACTGGCTGGCGTTCCTCATCCTGCTCCTGATCCTCGTTTTCTGGCAGGCCCATCTGTACGCGCCGCGAGAGGTCCGAGAGGGCGCGGGCCGGGTCGTGCCGAGTGTGTTCCTCGTGGCGGCGTTGTCGCTCGCCTTTGCGATCGGCACCGGGCAGCACTTCACGACGTTCGGTCTCTACCTCGTCGCTGCGACCTTCGTCTCGCTTCTGATCGCGCTGTTCCGCGCGAGCTACGAGCTGGTGACCGGCATGGCGCTTCGTGCCGCCGGCGTCACCCGCCGGGCCGCGCTCGTCGGCGATCCCGAGTTGCGGCAGCATCTTCGCGACACCCTGGGCTCCAGCCGCGGCGGCATCGACTACGAGTTCGTCGGCGAGGTCGCGCCGGGCTCCGAGGTCGAGGAGCTGCTCGCGACTGCGCAGCTCCACGAGCTGATCGTCGCGGACTCCGGTCTTCCCGACGATCGCCTTCTGGAGATCGCCGAGGCGGCGCATCGCCGCGGTGTGAAGGTTCGCGTTGCACCGCGGACGACCGAGTTGCTGATCGAGCGTGGGGAGTACGTTCCCGGTCAGGGCCTGCCGCTCTTCGAGCTGCGGCCACCCATTTTCGCCGGCACACAGTGGGCGGTGAAGCGGGTCTTCGACATCGTCGTCGCGGTCGCGATCGTGATCATCGGACTGCCCGTCTGGCTGATCATCGCCCTGCTGATCAAGGTGACGTCCCGTGGGCCGGTGCTCTATCCCGATGTGCGAGTCGGCCTCGGCGAGCGAAACTTCCGCATGCTGAAGTTCCGCACGATGGTCGAAGGAGCGGCCGGCCAGCAGAACGCGCTCGAGGATGCCAACGAGGCATCGGGTGCGCTCTTCAAGATCCGCGACGATCCACGCGTGACCCGGGTCGGGCGCGGGCTGCGCCGCTTCTCGCTCGACGAGGTACCGAACGTGCTCAACGTGCTCCGCGGTGAGATGTCACTCGTCGGGCCGCGACCGCTCCCGTTGCGCGACTACGAGCGGCTCGAGCCGTGGCACAGGCGCCGCTACAACGTGCTGCCGGGGATGACGGGTCTCTGGCAGATCGCAGGCCGCTCCGACCTGACCTTCGACGACCTGGTGCGGCTCGACTTCTACTACCTCGAGAACTGGTCGATCTGGCTCGACATCTCGATCCTGTTCAAGACGCCGTTCGCGGTCATTGCGCGGAAGGGCGCCTACTAGCCGGTGAAGACCCAGTAACGCTCGTCGCGGCCGGCTTCGAGCTTCGCCAGCTGCTCTCGATGGATCTCGCGGACCCGGGCCGGGGTGATGGCCTCCTCGGGGCTTACCTCTTCGATCGCGAGGCTCGTCTTGTCCTCGTAGAGATGCTCGCCCGCGAGTCGGGCCCGGCTGTCATAGGGCCAGATGAAGGCCTGCCGGCTCGAGGTGTGGTAGAGCGCGGTCGGATCGTCGACGTCGTAGCCGATCGCCTGCAGGTCGGTTCCGCGGGCGAGGACGTGAAACGTCAGCTCGTCGCAGATCCCCCAGTCTGCGACCGACAGACGGTCGTCGGAATGCCACAGCACGGACTCGCCGACGCTGTTGTAGAAGGCGAGGACGCCCTCCTTGCCGGTGATGACGGCGGGATTCGCTCCCCACGTCACGCGGTAGACGGGCTCGTCCACCATCATGTCGGGCGCCACGATCGTCTCGAACTCGCCGGCGCCCTCGAGGTGCACGTGGCGCCAGAAGTTGAGCAGGATCGCACGGTGCAGCGGCTTGGTCGTGGCCGCGAGCAGCTCGGCGGTCGGGATCATGCAGTCGTAGACAGCTTGTTCGAACCTGTTCATGCATCGTCCTCCCGGTGGCCGTGACGATACACCGCTGCTCGCGCGACGAGCGTGCGGTGAGAGCTGTGAGAATGCCCGTGTGGCTCAACCCGGCTGCGTGTTCTGTGACCTCACCCAGTTCCGCGAGGCCGAGGTTTGCCTCGAGAACGACTACTGCCTCTACGCCTCGACGCGTGATCCTCGCGACCCCGTCGACGTGCTTCCGGGGTGCGGAGTGATCATCCCGATCGCGCATCGCCTGTCGCCGTTCGATTTCACGCCCGAGGAATGGGCCGCGACGCACGAGCTCCTCCTGCTGGCCAAGGGCGCACAGGACGCACGGCTTTCGCCCGACGGCTACGCGCTCATCTGGAACTGCTATTCGGAAGTCGGTCAGTCACCCCTCCACGCGCACCTGCACGTCATCCCGCGCTTCGACGACGAGCCGCTCGCAAGCGAGGGTGGCCGCTCGGCGATCAAGTCGCCCGAGAACCGCCGGCCCGATCCTTCCGCGCGCGGGAGCGGACGGGCACAGGCATTCGGGCCGCCGCCGCGCTGATAGCTTCGCAAGATGAAGACCGAAGCGGGCAAGGCCGAGTCTCCTTCCCAGCTGATCGATGCGAGGATCGAGGAACTGGATGACTGGCGGGGCACGATGCTTTCCCGGATCCGCGCGCTCATCAAGCAGGCCGTTCCCGACGTGGTCGAGGAATGGAAATGGCGAGGCGTCCCGGTCTGGTACCACGATGGCATGCTCTGCACCGGCGAGACGTACAAGAGCGTCGTGAAGGTGACGTTCGCCAAGGGCGCTTCGCTCGAGGATCCTTCCGGACTGTTCAACTCGAGCCTCGAAGGCAATGTCAGGCGCGCGATCGATGTTCGTGAGGACGATCAGCTCGACGAGGGCGCCTTCAAGACCCTCATCCGGGCCGCGGCGGCGCTGAACGCGGCGCGGTAGCGTTCCAGCCGAGCGATGGAGCAGGCAGCTGGAGAGAGAGCATGGCCCGGCGGTATCGCTGCGATCACGCTCTTCGTCGAGGACCTGGACGAGGCGAAGCGCTTCTACGGCGAGGTCTTCGGCTTGGCCGTGGTGTTCGAGGACGAGAACTCGGCGGTGTTCAGGTTCGGCGAAACACTGGTCAACCTGTTGAAGACGACCGAGGCGCCAGGTCTCGTCGACCCGGCAACCGTGGCATCCCGCGACGACGGAGTCCGGTTCCAGTTCACGCTCGAGGTTCAGGATGTCGATGCCATGGCCGAGGAGCTGAAGCGGCGTGGCGTCGAGCTCGTGAACGGGCCGATCGACCGGCCGTGGGGGATCCGTACCGCGAGCTTCCGCGATCCAGGCGGGCACCTCTGGGAGATAGCCCAGTAAACCGGTGGTCGGAACGAGCTCGGTCGAAAATCGTGGAGCCGCGTCCTAACTCGCCTGCCGTTTGACGGTCTAAGGCTTGGGGAGCTTCTCTCTGGATGCTCCCTCCACAGAGAAAGGTGCCGGCAGTGCTGGACGTTCAGGCCGCATCGAGCTTCGACACGCTGAGCGTGGCGGGTCATGTCGTAGCGCGGGCCAACAATCAGATTCGGATGCGCGTCCGGACCGTCACGTGCCGGATTCACGGGAAGACATTTCCGGTCACCGTCCACGACTTGCGGATCGGCGTCGAGGGTGAGCGTTGCTGTAAGGATGGGATCGACCAGGCCCTCGAGCGGGCCGTCGAGGACGCGCTCCGCTAGGTTCCCCGGCTCCCGACGGCCGACCGTGCGCGGGGTGCTAGACGAGGAGACCGGCACATGCAGGCGGTGAAACGAACGAGGTCGAAGCGCTGGTGGGCGGTCGTCGCCTTGCTCGGCGCCTGTCTCGGCGCCGCCGGGGCTGCCGACTCCGCCCCGAGACATTCGGTCGCGGGATTCGCCTTCCGTCAGGTGACCTCCGGGCTCGACTCGCCCGTGTTCGTGACGTCGGCGCCCGGCGATCCGACGACGTTGTATGTCGTCGAGCAGCGAGGCGTGATCGCGATCGTTCGCGGTGGCAAGGTCACCGGCACCTTCCTGGATATCCGTCCGCTCGTGAAGAGCGGCGGGGAGCAAGGGCTGCTCTCCATGGCGTTCGACCCGCGCTACACCGCTGACCACCTGTTCTACGTGTCGTACACGGACACCTCCGGCAACTCCCGCGTCGTGCGCTACCGCGCGGCAAACGGGGTCGGGATCCGCTCCAGCGCCAAGGCCCTTCTGGGCCTCCACCAGCCGTACCCGAACCACAACGGCGGCCAGTTGCAGTTCGACAACCGGGGGTATCTGTACGTCGGGTTCGGTGACGGCGGCTCGGAAAACGACCCGCAGCAGACCTCCCAGAACATGTCCTCGCGCCTCGGCAAGCTGCTGCGGTCGTCGACGACCTCGCCGAACGGTTCGTGGCGCGTCGTCGGTCTCGGCCTTCGCAATCCCTGGCGGTTCTCGTTCGACAGCCGTACGGACAACCTCTGGATCGGTGACGTCGGCCAGGACCACTTCGAGGAGATCGACTTCCGGCCCGCGGCGAAGCTCGACGTGCTGGCCAACTTCGGCTGGAGCCGCTACGAGGCAAACGTCGTGTTCGACGGATCGCACCGCTACACGAACGTCGGGCAGAAGACGTTCCCCGTCCTGGTCTACTCCCACGATCACGGGTGTTCGGTGACCGGAGGCTACGTCTATCGCGGCACCGCGGTGCCGACAGCGCAGGGCCGGTACTTCTACGGCGATTACTGCGCGGGCACTGTCTGGAGCTTCCCGACCGGCGCGCACGGCCGAGCGGGCGGCGCACGGATCACCGGCCACATCCCGTCGCTCTCGGGCTTCGGGGTGAACGGTCGCGGCGAGCTCTACGCCGTCTCGCTGGCGGGCACGCTCTACAAGCTCGCCCGATAGCCGAGTCACAGCGCTCGTCGTGGGCCTCAGCGTCCTGCGTCCGCGTACGTGACGAAGATGTCCGTTCTGGGCGCTACGAGGGACGGTCGAGCCGGATTGCGAGGCCCGGAAAGCAGCCGTTTTCGACTCGCGGCGCTGGTTTGTCGACCGCGGTAGCGTGTACTCATGCCGCTCGTCTGGCCGCCGCTTCCCTACGAGGCGTGGAGCGCCACCCGCGACACGCTGCATGCGCACACGCAGGTGCTCGGGAAGGTGGCGGCCGCGCTCGCGCCGCCCGAACCGCAGCTTCTGCATGCCGCTTTGCGTTTGACCTCACGAGGCTGGGAGACGATGCCGTTACCGGCACCCGACGCGTCGGGCGCGTTCAACGTTGCGCTCGACCTTCGCCACCACGAAGCCGTCGTCGAGCACAGCGACGGTCGCGTGAAGCGAATCGCCCTCCCGGATCGGTCCGTGGGCGAGGTCACGCGCGAGGTGCTCGCGGCGATTCGCTCGCTCGCCGGACCGGTGGAGATCAACATGACGCCGCAGGAGACGGCGTGGAAGACGCCGCTCGACGAGGACCATGAGCATGCGACGTACAGCACGAGCCAGGTGGCCGTGTACTTCGCAGCCGCGACCCGCGCTTCACTCGTCCTGGCCGAACTTCGCGCGCCCTATCGCGGACGCTCCACGCCGGTCAATGCCTGGTGGGGGGGATTCGACCTCGCCGTCAGTCTGTTCTCGGGCCTGCCCGCAGATCCTCCGTCGCAGGACTTCATCATGCGCAACTCGATGAACGCCCAGGAGGTCGCGGTCGGCTGGTGGCCCGGCGATGCGCGCTACCCGAAGGCTGCCTTCTATGCGTATGCGCATCCCGCGCCTGCGGGGTTTGCCGACGCGACGCTATCGCCGCCTGCGGCGCGCTGGGACGCGGCCCTCGGCGAGTACATCCTCGACTGGGACGACGTCTGCGCGAGCCCCGAGCCTCACGCTGACGCGCTCGCGTTCGCGCGATCCGCCGTTCGACATGCGTGCCTGGTCTGCGGCTGGGACTCGAGCCTCGCAGCCAGCGCCGAAGGCGCCGCTCCGCCGATCGTCTGAGGTCCCGGACGCGGCCGAGCCGACTGGCAACCTCGTGCGCCCGCAGCCAGACTGGTTCTCATGTGTCGCATCGGCTTCAGCCTCTGTGTTGCGGTTGCCTTGCTGCTCGGGCTCCCGGCTGTCACCGGAGCCGCGGCGCACGGGCTCGACGGGGCGCCTGCGGTCACGCTGATCGGCGACTCGGTCGCGGAGGGAATACCCGGCGACGCCGCCGCGCTTCGGACTCTCGATCAGGGCATCGCCCTCGATCTCGAGGTCGCGCCCTGCCGCCGGCTGACGGGCACCAGTTGTCCGCCAAGCCCGCCGACCGCCCTCGACGTGATCAAGGGCGAAGGCTCCGCGATCGCGCCGACGGTCGTGATCGCGGTCGGGTACAACGACTTCGAATCTCAGTACGCCGACGAGATCGAGCAGATCCTCGACGCGCTCGAGCAGGCGAACGTCGAGCACGTGTTCTGGCTCACGCTGCGCGAGGCCCGAGGCCCGTATCCGGCGATGAACAGCGACATCGCCAATGCGGCGACACGACATCCCGAGTTGACGATCATCGACTGGAACGAGTACTCGGCCAATCATCCCGAGTGGTTCCAGGACGACGGTTTGCACCTGCTCGCTCCGGGGTCGGAGGCGATGGCGACGCTGATCCATCAGAGGCTCCTCGACGCCCACATCGCCGTCCCTCCGGTCGCTGTCGCGACGACCGTCATTCCGCAGCCGCATCCGGCTCGTTCCTACCGCTTTCGGTTCACCGCCGATGGCGGTCGGGCTCCGTACAGCTGGTCGCTCACAGGACGCTTGCCAAAGGGGCTTCACCTGCTCGCCTCGGGCACGCTTGCCGGGACACCGCGTCGACCGGGCGGGACGTTTGTCGTCACCGTGAAGGTGAAGGACGCGATCGGTCAGGCGGGCACCCGGAAGTTCTTGATCTTGATGCGGTAGTTGCCGCGAGCTCCGGCTCTTCGCACCGGAAGAAAAGGCCGAGGCGAAACAGTGGATCTCCGAACCGCTGTCGGCCTGATACTCGGCTCACGATAGTTCGCTGCCCGACGCTCTCGGCGTGGACGCGACGTCACGCGAGCTTCTCCGATCGATCTGCGGTCGCGTGATCCGGAGGCGTCGGAGACGTCCGGCGGATCGGCGAGGATCGTGTTCACCCGGCATGGCGACGGCTCTTGCGCTCATTGCTGCGGCGATCTTCGCCGTCTCGACGGTCCTGCAGCAGAAGGGCGGGCTGAAAGCGCCTCCGCTCTCCGTGAGGCATCCAGGCTCGTTCGTCCATCTCGCGGGCCAGGGGACCTGGCTGATCGGGATGGCGCTCCTGATCCCGGGCTGGCTCCTGCAGGCGATGGCGCTCGACCGCGGCCGCGTCGCTGTCATCCAGCCGATCTTCACGATGACGATCGTCTTCGTGTTGCCACTCGGCTGGTGGTTGACGGCGCAGGTGGTGACCGTGAAGCAGGTTCTCGAGGCGGGTGTCGTCGTGCTCGGCCTGAGCTTCTTCATCGTGTTCGGCGACCCGGCCGGCGGCCGGAACAACGCGCCGAACTGGGAATGGCTTGCGGCGATCGCCGTTATCGCGGTCGTCTGCGGGGTGCTGCTGCCGCTCGCAGGCGGAGGGAACCTGTCCCTGCGTGCGGGCGCATACGGGACCGTCGCCGGTGTGCTCTCAGGGCTCGCCGCGACTGTGACCAAGCCGACGGTCGAGCTGCTGCACTCCGGTGGCCTTGGCGGGGTGTTCTCCAACTGGATGGTCTACGTCGTCGGGATCGCGGGTCTGCTCGGCGTCGTCTTCCAGCAGGTCGCGCTGCAGACCGCTCGACTGGCGCCGGCCGTCGCGACCGGCTCGGTCGCGAACCCCCTCGTCAGCGTGCTGCTCGGCATCGTCCTGCTGGAAGAGCGCCTGGCTCCGCCGACATGGCACAAGGTCGTGGCGTTCGTCGCGCTCGGCTGTGCGCTCGCCGCGGCGGTCGCCATCTCGCTCTCGGAGGAGCGGCAGCGTCGGTCAGCGGCGTCCCCAGGGTGACTTCGATGGTGCTCGGCTAGCCGATGATGCTGATCTCGTAGCGGCCGATCTTCCCGTCGTGGACCGTGAGTCGGACACGCCGCATGCGCTCATATGCGAAGTCGCCCGTTTCCCTCACCCGGTACACCTGCCGCACCTCGCAGACGAGGCGGCCCTCGCCGTCGTCGGTCCACTCGCCCTCCTCGAACGCGTAATCGAAGCTCTCGGGCGATGAGCCCCAGTTCCAGTTCTCTTGGATGTCGGTGATCCCGTGCAGCGTCCGCTGCGGGGTGACCCACTCGACGTCGGGGGCGAGTAGGGCTAACACCGCGTCGCGCTCACCCGTTCGAACGGCCGCCTCGAGGGCCACTCTGAATCGCTCGGCGACCTCGACGCTCTCAGATGGCATCCTCGAATCCTACGCCGCGATCAAAGTCGGTCTGCATCGCACACGCTGGAGTGCTGCCCATGGATCGACGGCATGCGGCACTACGGATAGATGACTTCCCGTCGTCCCTTCGTCTCGTGCATGGTCCAGAGCAGGTCGGCGAGATGTTCGGGGTCGACGGTGGGCATCTCCCAGACCGGATCACCCGCAGCCTTCGCCTTCTCCAACTCGGCGTGGAAGGCGCTGTTCTTGATGGCTGAGCCGATGTAGAGCATGCCGACGTAGACGCCTTTCTCGGCTACCTCGGCGTGCAGGGCTTGCAGGTAGTTGCGCTGGGCGGCTTGCGCAGGACTCGGGCCGCTCATGTTCGGCAGGCCTTCCACAGTGCTCCCGCCCTGCGCGGTGAGGATGGCGCCGTCTCCCTGCTCGAGCATGTGCGGCAGGAACTCCTGGACCAGTGCCAGCAGCGTGTAGAGGATCAGCGGCATGAAGTTCTCCGCGTGCCGCGGGGTCAGGTTGGCAGCGGCAACGAACCCGGTGTTCGGAGTGGGTGCGTAGTAAAAGGCATCGAGGTTGCCGCCCCGAGCGCGAATCTCCTCGGCGAGGCGGGGCGTGGCGGCGGTGTCGGAGAGGTCGGCTGTGATCACGTGCACGTTTGCCCCGGCACTGGCCAGCTCCTTCGCCAGACGGTCGAGTGGCTCCGCGCGCCGAGCCACCAACGTAACGGCGTAACCCTCCCGCGCGTAGCGACGGGCGACAGCATGGCCGAGGCCGGGCCCTGCTCCGAACACAGCGATGGACTTGGACACAGGCATGCTCCGATGGTTGCTCGACCACTGCTCCGGGCTACCTAAGGCCAACTCTGCCTTGGCGTCAAGTGATTCAACGATGACCAGTTCGGAAGGTGACTACGCCCGTACCAGCAGCGATACTTCGTGAATGGAGTGGCCTGAACCCCTGACCGTGCGCGAGGTTGCCGCGGAGCTCGGCTGCTCCGAGGACGACGTTCGCGCACTCATCCGTGCGGGCGAACTGAAGACCGTCGCCTGCGGGATCCGACCCGGACTCGTTCCGCGTCACATACTCGACGCCTATCTTGGTCGGCTCGAGCACCGGGTCACCTCCTCAACAAAGACATAGCCCCGGGGATTGACGCCTGACCAGGGCGTCTCCCCTCAATGCGTTCAGGACGAGCCGGCTGCTCATCGTATGAGCGAATGGCTCGCCGCGGGTAGCTCGACCGTGACGCAAAGCCCGCCCGCGTCCCGCGGTGTGAGGGTCAGCGTCCCGTCGTGTGCTTGGGTGATGCGTTTGACGATTGCCAGGCCCAGGCCGACACCTGCGTGGTCGGTGCGTGTGCGTTTGGTGCCGCGGAGAAACGGCTCGGCAAGGGTGGCCACCAAATGTGGCGTGAGCTGCTCGCCGGTGTTCTCGATTGTGAGCACCGCGCTCTCGGGCTGAACGCTGGTTGTGACCCAGACGGTGCCTTGTTCGGACAGGTTGTGGACGATTGCGTTGTGCACGAGGTTCGTGCTCAGCTGCAGCAGGAGCGCGTGTGAGCCGACGGTGGGGGTCGGGTCGCCGGAGGTCTCGATGGTGAGGCCGCGTTTCTCTGCGAGTGGGAGAAGCGTTTCGGTCGCTTCTTCGGCTATGAGGGACAGATCGACGCGTTCTCGCGTGAAGGATCCTTGATCGGCGCGGCTGAGCAGGAGCAGTGCTTCGGTGAGGTCGATCGCGCGGGTGTTGACATCGTGGAGGCGGTCGACCAGTTCGCCGTCGTCGCGGTTGGGATCGTTGCGGGCGACTTCCAGGAGTGTCTGTGTGATCGCGAGCGGGGTGCGAAGTTCGTGCGAGGCGTTCGCTGCGAATCTCTGTTGTTCGGCGATGTGTGCCTCGAGCCGAGCGAGCATGGTGTCGAAGGCATCGGCGAGCTCGCGGAATTCGTCCTGACGACCTTCCAGATCGATCCGGTGGGTGAGCGATCCGGTCGCCGCCATGCGTGTCGCGTCTGTGATGTGCGTCAGGGGAGCGAGCATGCGGCCGGCGAGAAGCCAGCCCCCCAGCAGACCGAATACGAGCAGGAACGCCATCACGATGGCGGCGACCGGGGCGAAATCGCGTAGGAGGTCGGCATGGCTGCGAACCAGGAAGACCACACCAGGGTGCACACCACGCGACAGGGAGAAGTACCCGGCGACGAGCAGTACTCCGCCTGCGAGCATGAGGAAACCGGCGTAGCTGAGGGTGAGTTTGAGGCGAACGCTCAGACCAGGGGCTCTAGCCATGGCGTCCTACCTCGGGGCTGGAATCTGGTGGAGTGTCGATCTGGTATCCGGCGCCGGGGACGGTGGCGATGATCCAGGGCTCGCCTAGCCGTTTGCGCAGTCCCGAGACGGTGATGCGCACGGCGTTGGTGAACGGGTCTGCGTTCTCGTCCCATGCTCGGGCCAGGAGTTCCTCGGCGCTGACGACGCCGCCTTCGGCGGCGACGAGGACTTCGAGCACTGCGAACTGTTTCCGGGTGAGCGCGACGTAGCGGCCGTCGCGGTGGACCTCCCGGCGGAATGGATCCAGGCGGAGACCTGCGATCTCGCGTATGGGTGGTCGGTTGTGGGCGCGCCTGCGGTCGAGTGCTCTGAGACGGAGCACGAGCTCTCGGAGCTCGAACGGCTTGGTGAGGTAGTCGTCAGCGCCGAGCTCGAACCCGGCGGCCTTGTCGTCGAGGCGATCGGCGGCGGTGAGCATGAGGATCGGCATGCCGCTGCCGGAGGAAACGATGTGGTTCGCGATCTCGTCGCCGGTGGGTCCGGGGATGTCCCGGTCGAGGACTGCGATGTCGTAGGCGTTCAAGCTCAGCAGCTCCAGCGCGGTGTTCCCGTCACCTGCGATGTCTGCCGCGATCGCCTCGAGGCGCAGGCCATCGCGGATGGCTTCCGCCATGTAGGGCTCATCCTCGACGATCAAAACTCGCATGCTCCGATGCTAGAGCCGGCGCATATCGTCGGCATATCGAGAATCAGATACGTGCCGGCAACACCGGGCTGCCTTGAATGGCGGCATGGCCTACAGCAGACAGGCACGAACGACCGGCGGTCGGATCCGGATTCGCAGGGCTCGTGTCGCCGTTCTCCTACTCGCGATCGCTGCGATCGCCGCAGCCCTCGGCCACCAGTTCCTGGCGGCCTCGTCCTCGACGGCCGCATCACCGATCGACGTCCTTCGCAGTGAGCACCGTGGTGTGCGCGGCAGAGCGCTCCCCAGCACGGTGTGGCCTCCGGATGGCCAGGCCGCGATCCAAATAGGGCAGTCGGACGTCAGAGCCGGCCCGAACCAGCACCCGGCTGCGATCGCCAGCGTGGCGAAGGTGATGACGGCCTATCTCGTGCTCCGCGACCATCCGCTAAGGCCGGGCGAGGACGGGCCGACGATCACGCTCACCGACGACGATGTCGCCGACACCGACCGCCGGGCTGGTCGGGACGAGTCCGTTGTGCCCATCGCGGCCGAGGAGCAGTTGACCGAGCGTCAGGCGCTGCTGGCGCTGCTGCTGCCCTCGGCGAACAACATCGCCGCGGTCCTGGCGCGATGGGACGCCGGCTCGACAGCCCGGTTTGTCGCCCGGATGAATGTCGCCGCACGCTCGCTGGGGATGCGCCACACCCGCTACACCGACCCGAGCGGCTACGACGACGCAACCGTGTCGACTGCCGTCGACCAGTTGCGGGTTGTCGATCAGGCGATGCGGCTGCCGGTGTTTGCCAGCATCGTCGCCACATCGAGCGCGACCCTGCCGGTCGCCGGCACGGTGCACAACACCAACGCATTGCTCGGACACAACGGTTTTGTCGGCGTCAAGACGGGTTCGGACGACGCGGCCGGCGGCTGTTTCGCCTTCCGGTCCGTTCGCTGGGTCGACGGCAAGCGCACGACGATCACCGGGGTCGTGCTGGGCCAGCCCGGTCACGACCGGATCGCGGCAGGTCTCGCGGCTGCCGACACGATGATCGACCGCATCGCCGGTCAGTCACTCGAGCACTTGCCTGTGCCGGCTTTCACAAACGGCCCGTGACGAAGCGCGGTCGAATGAGGTGGTCGACGGCGTCATCGAGGTGTATCCGAGGGAACTTGGATCTCTTTGCGCGAGCCCGCGGGCGACTGGATAACGTGTTGACATGGTGACGAATCGCTCTGCGCCGCCGGCAACGGTCACGCCGGTGCTCGTGTATCCCGATGTGCGGGCGGCGGTGGCGTGGCTGGAGGCGGCATTCGGCTTCGAAGAGCGGGTGCGGATCGGCGATGCGCATCGCGCCCAGATGCGTGTCGGTGCGGATGGCGCAGTCGTGGTTGTCGATGTCGGTGGGGATCGTGTAGCTCCGGATGGCAGCGCGAACACGCACCTGATCAAAGTGCGCGTGCCCGACGTGGACGCGGCGTTCGCTCGTGCTTGCGAGGGAGGCGCGCGCGTTGTCGAGGACCTGACGACCTGGGAGTACGGCGAGCGCTCGGGTATCGTCGAGGACCTGGGAGGACACCGCTGGGAGCTGACTCAGACCGTTCGCGATGTCGAGCCCGAGGAGTGGGGCGGGACGACAGTCGCGCCCTGGTGACAGCGACTCGCCTGGGCCGGCGGTTGCGGTTGTCACCCGAGCGGCGGGAACTCGCCGGCAACATCCTCAACCGTCTCGCTGATCGGTCTCGGTGGTTCGTCGCCTGCCCGGCGCTCCTGCTCGAGAGCGCGAGCAATCGCCGTCCGATCTTCCTTTTTCGCCGCTCGCCACGCCTTGAAGCGTTCAAACAAGCTCATACGGGAACGAGGATAGTCCCGTGCGCGAGTGTCCGAGAACGCCTATCGGATGTCAGCCGATTTGCTCGGCGAGGCCGATGAGAATGCCCTCGGGTCCGCGCACGTAGCAGAGCCGGTACGCGTCTTCGAACTGGACCACCTCATCGACGAGCTGCGCGCCGTGGCTGCGGAGCCGGACGAGGGTTTCGTCGAGGTCGTCCACGGCGAACATGACTCGGAGGTACCCCAGGGCGTTCACCGGTGCATTCCGGTGATCGGCGATGACCGGCGGCGCCAGAAATCGCGAGAGCTCGATCCGGCCGTGGCCGTCCGGCATACGCATCATGGCGATCTCGACGCGCTGGTCGCGTAGTCCGGTGACGCGCCCCGACCACTCGCCTTCGATCATGGTTCGCCCTTCGAGCTCGAGGCCCAGCTCGGCGAAGAACGAGATCGCGGCATCGAGCGATTCCACGACGATGCCGACGTTGTCCATCCGTCGGAGCGCCACGTGGCCATTCTCGCCGATCTGGGCCGGCTTCAGGCAAATTGGCACTGACCGATCCGAGAGACGCGCGTTTTATTGGGCTGCGAGAATGCGGGTTGTGAACGAAGCGAGGCTTGAGGACGCTGGCTCTGGGCTTGCCCCCGTCACGGAGGGTTGGTTCGTCGTCAATGTGCGCGACGCCCAATGGTTCTCGTCGGAGACGCGAGGCGCGGCGTGTTGGTTCGCGAACGAGTACGGCGAACCTCCGATCGAGTTCGCGCAGTTCGGGATCAATGTGACCGTGCTCGAGCCTGGACAGAGCAGCGTCTACCACGCCGAGGCGAATCAGGAGGCGTTCCTCGTTCTGGCCGGCGAGTGCAGACTGCTCGTCGAGGGCGAGGAGCGTTGTCTCAGAGCCTGGGACTTCTTCCACTCGCCCGCCTGGACAGAGCACGCCTTCGTGGGAGCCGGCGACGGGCCGTGCGTCGTTCTGATGGTCGGCGCACACGTCAGCCCCGAGGTGCGGTATCCGGTGTCGGACCTGGCAGCGCGCTACGGCGCCGGTGTGGACAAGGAGACATCCGATCCGGTGCAGGTCTATGCGACGGCCGAGAGGTTCCGGCGAGAGCGGCCGCCGTACTGGTCACACCTACCCTGGGACGAGCGGCGTTCGCAGTAGCCGTCAGGCGTCATTCCCGAACACCGGCGCAACTCGCCTGACGTACGGCTGGACTAGACGGGAGGTCTGTCGGCGCGGATGATCGTGGCTCGTGTCTCGCGAGCTTCCGTCCGGCAGCGTCACGTTGCTCTTCACCGACATCGAAGGGCTCGACCGCGCTTGCTGAACGAGTTGGGCGCGGAGGCGTACGAGCGAGGCGCTCGCCGACCACCGGCGGCTGTTGCGGGAGGCCTTCGCGCGCCACGGCGGCGTGGAGGTCGACACGCAGGGGGACGCGTTCTTCTATGCGTTCCCGATCCGGGCCGAGGCGGTCGAGGCCGCCGCGCGAGGGCCAGCAGGCGCTGTCCGTCGGTCCGATCCGCGTGCGCATGGGCTTGCACACGGGCAGGCCACACGTCGGCAGGGAGGGCTATGTCGGCGAGGACGTGCACCTTGCGGCGCGGATCGCCGCCGCCGGCCACGGCGGCCAGGTGCTTGTCTCGCAGGCGACGCGCGCGCTCGTCGACGGCGAGCTGACGGATCTCGGCGAGCACCGGCTGAAGGACTTCTCGGAGCCGGTGTGGATCTTCCAGCTCGGCGAGGAGCGCTTTCCGCCGCTGAAGACGATCTCGAACACGAACCTGCCGCGGCCGGCGTCGTCGTTCGTCGGCCGGGAGCGCGAGGTAGCGGAGGTCGTCGAGCTGCTGCAGGATGGCGCGCGGCTGGTGACGCTGTCCGGCCCGGGCGGTTCGGGGAAGACGCGGCTGGCGATCGAGTCGGCGGCCGAGCTGGTGCCGGAGTTCAGGAACGGCGTCTTCTGGGTCGGTCTGGCCGCTCTGCGCGACCCGACCCTCGTCGCCGAGACGGTCGCGCAGACGTTGGGCGCCAAGGACGGCCTGGCCGAGCACATCGGCGAGCGCGAGCTGCTCCTGCTGCTGGACAACTTCGAGCAGGTGGTGGAGGCCGCGCCGGAGCTCGCGTCGCTGCTCGAGTCCTGCCCGAACCTCCGCCTCTTGGTGACGAGCCGGGAGCTGTTGCGGGTCCGGGGCGAGGTCGAGTACCCGGTGCCGCCGCTGGCGGCAGCCGGAGGCGGTCGAGCTCTTCTGCGCCCGCTCCCGGCTGGAGCCGAGCGACGACATCGCGGAGCTCTGCCGCCGGCTCGACGACCTGCCGCTCGCGGTCGAGCTCGCCGCCGCCCGGACGAGCGTGCTCTCGCCCGGCGCCAGATCCTGGAGCGGCTCTCGCAGCGCCTCGATCTGCTCAGGGGCGGCCGCGACGCCGAGGCGCGCCAGCAGACGCTGCGGGCCACGATCGAGTGGAGCTACGACCTGCTCGCCGACGAGGAGCAGCGGCTCTTCGCCAGGCTCTCGGTCTTCGCCGGCGGCTGCACGCTGGAAGCGGCCGAGAGCGTCTGCGACGCCGACCTCGACACGCTGCAGTCGCTCGTCGAGAAGAGCCTCGCTCCGCCACACGGACGAGCGCTTCTGGATGCTGGAGACGATCCGCGAGTTCGCGCTCGAGCGAGCTCGAGGAGACCGGCCGGGCTGAGGCCCTGCGGGAGCGGTACAGCGCCTTCTTCCTCGAGCTTGCGGAGGTGGCGGCCCCGGAGCTGCTGGCCCGGGACTCGTCGACCTGGTACGACCGGATCGAGGCGGAGCACGACAACTTTCGCGCCGTCCTTGGGGACGAACTCGAGCACGGACACACCGACGTCGCGCTTCGGATCTGCGCTGCGATCAGGCATTTCTGGTGGACGCGGGGCTACTGGAGCGAAGGTCGGCGCTGGCTCGAGTCGGCGCTTTCAGCCGGCAGCGAGACCGACCAACAGCTCCGCTTCGAGCCGCTCTGGGGCGCAGGTCTGCTTGCCATGTGGCAGGGGGATGTCGGGCGTTGCACCGCCGTGGCGGAGGAGATGCTCGCCCTGGCCACAGAGGAAGATGCCAAGCGTGCTGGCGGCAATGCATTTCGCGGGAATGGTTGCCGACGCGCACGAGGACCCGGATCACGCGGTGGAGCTCTACGAGGAGTCGGCACGGCTTGCACGCGAGCACGGTGATATCGGGATCCTCACGATTGCGGTAAACAACCTCGGCGCCATCGCGTCCGACCGCGGCGATCACGAGCGTGCGCTGGAGCTGTTCGAGGAGGTCCTGGAGATCAACCGGGGCCGGAGCGATCTCTACTTCATCGCGCTTGCCCTCTCCAATCTCGGTGCCACGAGGTTGGAGCTCGGCGACGTCGAGCGTGCGCGCGACCTGCTCCGCGATGGTCTCTCGGCGGCGCGGGAGATCGGTCAGGTCGATCTCTTCATTCGCGGGCTCGCCGCTCTCGGCGCGGTGTACGCACGTGAGGATCCGGCGCGCGGCGCGCGTTTGCTGGGTCGCGCGGATGCGCTGCGCGAGGAAACGGCCTCTGGCGACGACGACCTGGAGCGGCGTGTTCGGGACGCGACGAAGGCGGAGTTACGGGGAAGGCTGGGCGAAGCCGCCTATGCGGAGGCGTACGCAGAGGGGCGCGCACTTGCGCTCGAGGAAGCGCTCGCGCTCGCCCTCCGCCCAGACTGAGCGGGACCTGCGTACGTCCACCTTGGGATCGTCCCAACGCCCCGAGAGGGGGCGGGGATAGAGTCGGCGCGGTGCGGATCTGTTCGTTTCTCCCGAGTGCGACGGAGATCGTTGCGGAGTTGGGGTTGGTCGAGTCGCTTGTGGGTGTGTCGGAGGAGTGTCGTTGGCCGACTGAGGTGATCGGCAAGCCGGTGGTCACGGCCGCGCGGATCGATCCGGTGAGCATGTCGAGCCTTGAGATCGACGAGGCTGTTCGCGCCTCTGTGCGTGACGGTCGTTCGTTGTACAGCGTTGACGCGGAATTGATTGATGCTCTGTCACCGGACGTGATCCTGACCCAGGACTTGTGCGCCGTTTGCGCGGTGTCGAGTGGGGAGCTGGCCGAGGCTTGTCCGGTCGACGCAGAGGTGATCTCCCTGGATCCCCGGACGCTGGTCGAAGTCGCAGAGACGGTTCGCCTGCTCGGCTCGCGGCTTGGGGCGAGCGAGCGCGGCGACCAGCTTGCAACTGGAATGCTGAGAACGGCCGAAGAAGTCGCTGCAGCGGTTCGCGGTTTGCCGAAGCGTCGCGTGTTCTTTGCTGAGTGGATCGATCCGCCGTTTTGTGCCGGACACTGGCTTCCGGAGATGATCGACCTCGCCGGCGGCGTCGACGTTCTCGGTCGAGCCGGACAGCCATCGCATCCGACGAACTGGGAGCTCGTCTATTCCCTCGCGCCGGAGCTCGTGATTGTCGGACCGTGTGGCTTCGATGTCTTCGAGGCCGCGGCGCGCGCCGGGCAGATCGAGTTTCCGTGTCGGGCGATCGCCGTCGACGGAGACGCCTACTACTCGCGCCCTGCGCCAAGGCTCGCGGACGGTGTACGTCAACTTGCCCACCTGCTCCACCCGGAGCACGCACCGGATCCAGGACTGCCGGCAATCGAGCTCCAGCGGTCCGCGGTGTGACGTGCGAGGCCCTTCTTGGCGCCCGCGCGCACAGCCCGGGGCCGGGGTTGCCATTGTCGCGGGGTATGGTCCAGACGGTGAAGTTCTTCGCGGTGGGCACGAACATGGACGAAGAGCTGTTCCGAAATTGGATTCCCTCTCCACGACGGCTCACCGTCGCGTCGTTGTCGGGCTTCACGTTGAGATGGCACAAACGAAGCTCTGAAGGGGGGAAACTCGCCCCGCTGCGTACTGGTCGCCCAGAAGACGTCGTTTGGGGGGTCGTCTACGAGGTGGACGGCCTCGCTTGGCAGCAAATCGACGAAGGACAACGCGGCGCCGGCTATCGCGAGGAGCGCGTCACAGTCGTAGGTCCAGACCGCGACGAACACGACGCCTCGGTGTACGTCGCCCGCACCGAGATGATCGACGAGACGTTGTTGCCGATGCGGTCGTATCGAGACCCGATCGTCAGCGCGGCAAGGGCAAACGGGCTTCCCGCGGAGTACGTCGACGAACTCGCCAGAACGCCGGTGGCGGACGCATAGGCGTCTCCGGGAGCGTTCTGGCGCGTGCACCAGAAGCGGCCGCGGAAGTCCGAGAAGCCGTCGTCGCACAACCGCCGGCGACGTGGTGGAAGGCAAGATGTCGGCGATGGAAACGTCGACGACTCCGTTTGAGCTTTCCGGGCGAGCGGGTGAGGTGGCGGTGAGCTACGGGGAGAACGAGGATCCAGTGCGCTGGGGGTACGACTTGCTCGGTCTCGACTTCCCGTGGGAGGTCTCGCAGGGGTTTCCGGTTTTCCGCGCCGATGTCACGTACGACGGCGACGGGTACGCCGCTGTCCTCGGATGGGTCCAGGTTGTCTGGATGTCGGTGGCAGGCGAAGCCACGGAAAGAGTGATGGTCGACGTGGCGCCATCACTGATCGGGTCGGGATTCCCGTTTGTGAGCTTCGGCGTCGAGCCGACGATGTTCGATGCGCCGTCTACGACCCACCGCGATGTCGACTGGGTCGCGCGAACGTTTCTCACGGCATCGCCTGATCGACTGATGACGCGCGTCGTCGCACCGGTCATTGGCTTTCGATGGGGTTATACGCTCGCAGCCGGCGAGGTGGCCGTGGACGCGTTGGCTCCGGCATCAACCGAGGACTGGATACTGACCCGAGGCGTGATTGCCGCCCAGTTCACCGACTGGGACTTCTGGGAGGCCTCGATCAGCCACGGTTCCTGCGCGAGCTAAGCAGGGAGGGACACCCTCTGGGGCCATGCCGAATGGCTTGTATCGTGCGGCTGTGGCCGAGGCCGCGATCGATATCTATTGCGATGCATTCGTCGCGCGCCAGCGCCACGAGTTGGACAGTGAACCGGTTGTGCTGATCGGGCCTGGAGTGCGTGGTGTGGCGTTGATCCGGCTGCTCGTAGCCGACGACTCTGGTTTCGACCGACTCGTCGAGGAGGCGAACGCACGGCGGGGGGTCCTCTACGTTTTCGAGCAAGCCTCGCGGTGCAACGAGTTCTTGTGCGGCCAGCCAGGCTGGAGGGCAGGGCGATCGGAGAGGGCGATGGTGCTCGGCAATGTGCGGGCCGCGACGGTCGCCCCGCTTCCGGACGGTCTTGATGCCCGACCCGTGCATCGGGTCGCGTCCGAAGCTCCGGGCGCCGTCCCTGTGCAAGACGCGGCCGCCGTTGCGGTCGTGTCGGATCCCGGCATCACGGATTCGGCCGACGACGTCGCCGGGTTCCTGAGTGGGTTGCCGTTTTCGGTTCGACTATTCGCCGCCGTTGACGAGACGGGGGTCGCGCGCGCGACTTCAGCCTGCCATGTCTTCGGCGAGTACACGCAAGTCTTTTTTGTCAACACCGAACCGGCCTGGCGTCGGCGAGGCATCGGCCGGGCAATGACGCTGGAGGCGCTAAGGGCGGCTGCTTCCCTGGGCGCGCGCCGGGCGTTTCTGCATGCGACGAACGACGGTGCATCTGTTTACAAGGGCGTTGGGTTCGAGGATGTCGGGCTGCTTACCCGGTACTCGTACGCCGACTAACCCGGCAAGCCTGGACCTCTCGCTCCGGATGCCCGGGGCCAGTAACGTGCGTCGAACAGCGATGCGAGCGGCCGGGATCAGCGCACTCGGGGAGCCCGTCGAGATCTTCGAGGTTGACGAGCTTGCGACGCCTGCCGCAGGCGAGGTCCTCATCGACGTCGTAGCCGCCGGCATCGGCACCTGGGACGAGCTGGTCAGGATCGGCAGCTGGCAGATCGGCGGCCCGGCTCCGATGGCGCTCGGGACGGAGGCCGCCGGGACGGTCGCAGCGGCCGGCGCCGGCGTGACCGAGCTGCGCGAAGGCGACGAGGTGATGACACATCCGCTGCCGCTCCAACGTCACGGGACCTGGGCGCGGAGGGTGCTCGCGCCGGCGGCAGCCGTTGCGGCACGGCCGCCAGAGGCGTCGTGGGAAGCCTGTGGAGCGTTTCCCATCCCGGCGCTCACCGCGGCCCAGACACTGGACGAGGTTCTCGGGATCGAGAGCGGCGGCTGGCTCGTCGTGAACGGAGCCGGCGGCGTCACCGGTGGCCTGCTCGTCCAACTCGCCGCCGCTCGGGGAGCGCGGGTGATCGCGACGGCGAGCGCGAAGAAGGCCGAGCGCATGCGTGACTACGGCGCGTCGGAGGTGCTCGACTATCACGGCGACTGGACTGCGCTCGCTCGCGAGCTCACCGGCGGCGGCGCACCGAAGGCCGTCAACGCCGCCCTCGGTCAGGCGGGCACCACGTTGAAGGCGGTGGCCGACGGCGGCCGCCTCGCCACGATCACCGGCGACCCGCCGCCGGAGGAACGGGGCGTCGCCGTATCCGACGTCTACGTCCGGCCCGATGGTCGGCAGCTCTCAGCCCTTGCCGAGCTGCTGGCCGCCGGCACCCTCAGCGTGCCGATCGCGTCCGTCCGTCCGCTCGATCAGGCAGCACAAGCGCTGCGCGAGGTAGTCGCGGGAGCGGACGGCGCCATCGTCCTTTCACTCCGGACCTAGCCCGGCCCTCTGCTGGTCAAGCCCAAGCTGCGCAAACACGCGACGCGCCCGTAACTACAGCTTCCGAGCCGGGCAGAGGCGACCGTCATCCCGTTTTGGCGAGCCAGGCAATCACCGCTCCAGTGGCGTCCGCGAGTGAGAGTGCTCCCGTGTTGAGCCGAAGCACTTCTCGATCGCGCCACTGAGACGAGAACCGGCCGTAGTGAGCCGACAAGAACACTGGATCCTTCGACAGTCCGCGAGAGGCATCCGCTCGCGTTCGCTGCAGCGCGACCTCGAAGTCAACGTCGAGCATGACGAGCCGCAGCAGAACGGCTACCGGGAGCTCATGCTCGAACTCAGCGAGCGACCGATCCTCGGCAAAGTTGCCTTCCACCACAACCTGGCGACCCTCGGCGAGCAAGGCTGCCGACAGTCCACCCGCCATCCTCCGCGCCTGCGACCACAGGCGCTCGTCATTCTTGGCCCGCCCTGACCCGCCCCGCGGGTCGAGCATCTCGTAGACGAGGTCGAGGTCGATCACCCCAACCTCCGCCCCGCCCAGTTCTTCGAGACGAGCAGCCGTCGCTCGGCCCAGCGAAGACTTCCCGCTGGCAATCGGGCCTCCGATGACCACGACGAGCATCGCCTTAGCTTGACGGTTCTTCACGGGTCATTCCCGAACGCTGGCCCGGTCGGCGGGGGCATCCACCTGACCCTGACGTGCCCACTCGTCAGAGCGTCCGTCTGCCACCCGCTTGCGGCGCAAGGGGTGGCAGACGGACCGAATGTTCGCTAGGTCAGATCAGAGCGGGACGCTGATCGCCGCGCACTGACCGGTCGCCTGATGACCGACGTAGTTGGTCTGGCCGGGGATGACTCCTGCGGCCACGAACGGGAGAAGCCCCGAGCAGTTCAGGTTCCCTACGACCGTGTTCCCGACGACGATGACACCGGGCGGAGGAAAATCGACGTCGTTCACCGTGATGTTGCTGAGCGTCGCGTTGTTGCGGATCGTGTTGAATTGCACACCGAGGAACTCAGCCGTCACCCCGCTGATGGTGAGGCTCCCGCCGATCGTGAGGCCCTTGATCGACCAGGGAGCATCACTGCTTCCTCCAGTCAGCCTGACGAACCCGTTGACCGTCAGTTTGCCGGCCCCGGGGGCGACTGCTCCTCGCAGCAGAACGTCGCTCGCGTCCGTGGCGATGACGTTCCCGTTGATGGTGATGGTGGTGAACCCGGTGCTGTACGGATCAGCGCACGGCACTCCCGCGAACCTGCCAATCGTGTTCGACGGCTGGCAGCCCAGCCCGAGGAGCGAGCCTGCGCCCGCCGTGACGTCGTGTCCGACCGTGATCGTCGACGGCGCGCTTTGCGCGTCGAGCACGGCACCGGGGGCGACGTCGATGTTGCCGGCGACGTTGATCACAGCACCAGGCACGATGTTGCACACACCCGTAACGGAGATGCGGTCGTAGTTCCCCGAGGGGATGCTGGTGAAGTGCCCTGAGGCGAAATCACCACCGGAGCAGGTGTAGACGGTCTTACCAGGGGTGGCGGCGCTAGCGATACCTGTGGCGCCGACCAATCCGATAGCCGCCGCAGCAGACAACGCCAACACCATGATCACGACGTGCGCAATCCGGAACCTCATACTTGCTCCCTTCGTCTGTTGGGTCACGAGAAGGAAGCGCACACTGCGCGCCTGCCCATGCAGATACCGCATCCGTTTCCGCTCCTTCTCCCCGTGAGGACCGCACCGGCTGCTTGCCGCGTTGCGGTCCCCGATCTGCGATCAACTACACCACATCGCGATACTCGCCACAAGCCCGATCACCCGCCGAGCCGGTGTCGGGCGGTTCGCCCGTAACTGCTGCCGAAGTCGCCGGCGGTTTAACCGCCTTCTGGCGCGGAATGCACCCATCCCAATCAAACCGAAAGGAACAGATGGGTTACGGCCTGGTCGGAATCCTCGTGATCATTCTGCTGATCGTCTTGATCTTCTACTTTGTCCGGCGCGCCTAGTGACGGATCCCGTCGAACCCGTGACCGAGATCTCGAGCCCGCCCGATGGTTGGCCGGCGCCCGAGAACACGACGCTGGTCTCACCGGCAGAGACGGCGGTTCGGTCGCCTGCCCCGGTGCCGGCCGGGCTTCCCCGCGATCGTGGCATCGGGGCGGGGATGCTGCTGGCGCTGGTCGTGCTCGTGCTTGTCGCTGCGGTGGTGCTTGCAGCCGTGCTGCTCAGCCGCCGAGGACATTCGAGCACGACCACCGTAATCGTAACAACGGCGCCTGCGACACCGGGCGCGGCGACGACGCCTCTTGCTCCGGCAAGCGCGTCGCGACGATCTGTCCCGGATCTGGGTGGTTTGCCGCTTCCCCAAGCGCGATCTACGCTCGCCAGGTTGGGACTCAGGGCCGCTACTACACCGGTGTCTTCGGGTAAGCCGGCCGGGACGATCGTCGAGCAAGCCCCGAAGCCGGGTGCGACGCTCACGAAGGGCTCGAGCGTGACCCTCTTGGTCTCCGCGGCATCAAGCTCGACGCCCACGTCGACGAGCGCCACGACGACGGCAAACGTCACCGGGACGACGAGTCCCGCTACGACGGCCGCACCCACAACAACCGCGTCGACAGCAGCCGTCCCGCCTGCGCCGCAAACCGCGTCGATGCCGGACGTGACAAACCAGACCGAAGCGTCGGCGGCACAGAGGCTCGCACAGGCCGGCATCCTCGCAAGCATCTTCTTCGTCCCCGGCAACGACCCCCTCGGCGCCGTCGAACAGCAGGCAAGACCCGCAGGGGCAACGCTCCCCTATCACGCACACGTCCAGATCAACGTCTCCCGTGGCCCGAGCGACAACCCGCTCGAGCACGTGCCGAACGTCATCGGCAAGAACCTGCAGGACGCCATCTCCGCTTTGCAGGCAACGCGGCTTCGCCTGATCTACGTCAAGCTCCCGATCACCTCGCGCGCCCGGGCCGGCACGATCGTCCAGCAGTCCCCGCTCGTCGGCGCAACCGCACCCCAAAACGCACAGATCCTCGTTTTCCTCGGCGCGTACCGACCGACCCACTAACCTGCCTGCGCGACCGTCACATGACTGTCTACCGCTATCGACTGATCGACGGAGAAGGCAACGACCTCGGCCCGTTCGTGACCGGCTCCGATGATTGGCAACCCGGCCGAATCATTCTCCGGCCCGACGCCGATTTCAAAGTAACCGCCGTGGTCAGAACCGAACCAGGCGAGACGTTCGCCGCCTACCTGGTCGTCGAGCAATTCAGCGGCTGAGGTCGCTCCGGCCGTTCACGATGACCTCGCTGCCCTTCTTCAATCCCGGCGGCGAACTGATCGGAGCGCCAACTACGTCACCGACGCGCACCACCCTCAGAAGCGAATCACCGAGTAACCCTCACGCGGGGCCTGGCCTCCCCCACGGTGCCAGGCCCCGCGCTCCGCTCAGTGCGTCTGGTTAGCTCAGGCGCGACGGGCGAAGTGGAAGATCAGTACGTCACTCTTACCGCTCGATGATCGTGGTGTTCGTGTCGTGGTCACGGCCGAAGCCGCCCCAGCTCGACCAGAAGATCAACGAGGTGACTGCGCCGATCGCTCCGACGACCATCAGGATGACCCCGACCGTGTGCAGGTTGAACGTGCTTGACGAGGCGTGAACCGCGAACGTGAGGATCGCGCCGGCGGCGATGAGGATGAGGCTAACCCCGATACCCATGAACGCTCCTTTGGTTGAGACCGTGGTTTCCGGAAGGGAGTCTTTGGCCATCTAGGCGATAGACAGTTCCGCGTCTCCCCGGGCAGACAGGCTCGAGAGCCCTGGTAACGTATTGGGTGTCACGAAGTGAGGTAACGTAATACACGAATCAAAATATACGACAAGAGAGTCCTATATGTCAAGAGCTGAAGAGGCACAGCATTCGTGGCGGTTCGTGACCAACCACACCCAGGTGCTGCTCTGCATCGCCGAGAACCCCGCGATCCGGCTCCGAGAGATCGCCGTTCAGGTCGGAATCACCGAGCGCGCCGCCCAACGGATCGTCGCCGACCTGGTCGAGGCCGGTTACGTCATCCGAGAACGAAGCGGGCGCCGCAACCAGTACACGATCAACCGCGGCCGTGAAATGCGCCATCCTGCCCAATTCGGCTACGAGATCGGTCCGCTGCTCGACCTGCTCCGACGGTCGAACTATTCGCAGCTTGACCTGCGGCGCGAGCGCGCCGCGCGAAACGAGAGCGCGTTCCGAGAGCTCAATGAGCGAACGAACCTGGACGAGCATGGGCCGTCCACCGTGTTTGTTTGCGAGTGCGAAGACGAGGCCTGCGTAGAGCCGGTCTCGTTGACGACAAAGGAGTACGAGGGCATTCGGGCGAACTCCAACAGCTTCTTCGTCATCCCAGGGCACGAGACGGCGATGGTCGATCAGGTCATCGAGAGGGCCGAGAGCTACTTCGTGGTTCGCAAACGCGGAGCGGGGGCCGAGGTCGCCGAAGAGCTTGACCCTCGCACGCGCTGACTCCGAGTAGCCGTTGTCACTGGGCGAAGGGAGACGGACCGCGCATCGATCCTCCCCTGACCGCGCTCAACTTCCAAATCGCAGGTCGCTCAATGTCGGGCGACTCCGTGCCGACAAGGGAAGCATGAAGCAGGAATGGTGGCCGGCGAAAGGAGTCGAACCGAGTCAAGACGATGACCGGTTCCTCTTCCTTCTGACTCTCATCGTCTCGTTGCTCGCCGGGGGTGGCATGGTGCTGTATCTCGCACTCCGCTAGCCCTCCCTAGCGGGAGGCGGATTAGGCCGCTGAGGGGTGCAGATAACGCCATCAAGAGCCTCGAACGCGCGCTGAAGCTGCTCGATCGACCGACCCCATCTCTAGAGACTGGCTGCAGGCGCCGAACCGTTGTCGCAGCAGTAACAGAAATGCGCGTGGTTCAGAGCTTGCGTCTTGCGGCTGGATCTTGCGTCATGAGGAGGCTGTACTTGCCGCGAAGAACGAGCCAGAGTTGGGCTCCGTCGCTGCGGAAGCCGTGACGTGTGAATGGAATCAGGTTCGAGAATGCCTCGCAGAACACCACGACGCCCACTCCGGTCAGCACAGAGAGATGGCCTGAGAGTCCGATCGCGGTCAGCAGCGCTCCGAAGGCGGCGTGCGCCGTCGGCCCTCCGAGCACGAACATGATGCGGGTCCGTCGGTTGAGCCGTCCTTTGTAGCCGGTCAATCCGTAGGGGTAGGCGGGATACCAGTGCAGCATCAGTTGGAGGCGGCCGATCCGGGTCTGTCGGAGGCTGGGAAGTCGTCCGATCCGGATCGCGACGGGCTCTTTTGTTGCTGCGAGAGGGACGCTCGCGTGCCCGAGTTCGTGCACGAAGGTGGCGATCGGCTGGGCCACGATCAGGGAGATTGTGAAGAGAGCTGGGTCGGTGCTGTGCAGCCAGTCGGTGAAGACACGAACCAGGTCCGTCATTGGGCAGCTACCAAACCGCGTCCAAAGACCCGATACCGGCTCGATCCCACAGAGCTGCTATCGGCCGGCAGCGCCCAAAGCTTCAGTTTGTGCGGCGACTACCGTGCGTAGCTTCGCATCGATATCTGAGCCACCCTCAGTGGTTGGCTTACGCGTCTCAGCCAGCAAGAGCCCGCTGGAGCCGCGGAGGGCGTCTCGAGACAGCCGGAAGGACGACGACTGTGCTCCTCGCTGAACAAAGGTGTGCCGCTGACGGTGTCTGTCCGGTAATGGCGCTTAGATACAGGGCGAATGACCGTCGTCGGGCGCCGGACAACTGTACGCCGGCGTTGGTGGCCTTAGCCCGTAGGCCACCTGGCAGCGAATCGTCGGGCCTAGATCTCTCCCTAACTTGGAAGGCTGGTACCGATGAAGATCAGACGCCCCAGTCCTGCAATGATCGTCGCGCTGCTCGCGCTGTTCGTCGCCCTGTCGGGGACCGCTGTCGCGGCCGGTGTTGTGCCGCTCGCCAAGCGCGCATTGACCGCCGACAACGCGAAGAAACTGAACGGCTTCACCGCCACCCAGATCGCAACCGTCGGCGCTCTTGCAGGAGCGAAGCTTCCCAGCCCAGCGTCGACAGCTGCCGGCCTGATCGACATCCACGCAGGCACGTTCTCGCTCCCGGCTGGAAGTCCGACTACGAGTCCGAACGCGACGTTCTCGGTTGCCTGCGCGGCCGGTGAAAAGGCCATCGACGGCGGCTACAACGCCAGCCAGAACGTTCAAGGAGCAGACAGCCAGATCAGCGCAGACGGTGCCAGCTGGAGCGTCCTGATCTACAACTTCGACTCCAACCCGGCATCTGGAAATACCTACGTCGTCTGCCTCAAATAGCCAGACGTCCCCACCGCCGAACGTCCGGCGGCACGGCAACAA